>NZ_DASXWU010000048.1:0-7316 GCF_036503465.1 Nocardioides sp. | reverse complement strand
GCGAGGTCGTAGTCGCGGATGCCGGTCGTGAAGTTGCCGGTCGCGTAGGGGCCGATCACGCTCGGGCTCACGCCCGTGGAGTAGTGGTGGGAGAAGAGGTACTCCATCGCGTTCAGGTCGCTCCAGGACTCACCCATCGCGCCACCCTGGGCGGACGTCAGTCCCTCGTCCGGGCCGCCGACCATCCGGTTGCTGATCGCGTGGGTGTACTCGTGGCCGACGACGGTCATGTCGAGCGCACCGTCGGCGCAGGGCGAGTAGAAGCTGCCCGCGATCGGCTGGAACAGGTACTGGTTGGTGATCCCCGGTACGCCGTCCTGCAGCGCGATCTGGTTGGCGTTGTCCCGGCCCTCGTAGGTCGGTGCACCGCCGGTGAGGCCCCCGGCCTCGGCATTGCCGATCTCCGGGTCGCCCCCCGTCCCGCCGCGGGACATGTTGTCCTGCTGCAGGTTGTAGTTCTTCTCGGTGAAGCCCAGGTAGTAGGCGTAGTCGTGCATCCGGTTGTGGCTCACGAAGAGGTTGGTGACGACCGCGTTGATGTCGTTGCCGCCGGGGTGCAGGTTGGTCGGGTCGCACCTGCTGTTGTTCCACGCGTCGGTGAACGGCTCGGTGTAGTCCCGGGTCGGGGAGATCGGTGCCTGCTCCGTGCCGCCGGGCGTCAGCGGGCTCCCCCAGGCCTCGTGCGTGGTGGCGTTGTTGCCGACCGTCGTCAGCGTCGGCAGGCCGGTGCGGATGTCGGTGTCCCACGGACCCGGCTCGGCGACGGTCACGAACGGCCCGGTCGGAGAGGTGCAGCCGGAGGCTGCCGTCCAGCAGCCGATGACGGAGTTCCCGGGCCTCGTGGTGCCCAGGGAGCCGAGGCTCGGGTTCGCCGTGAAGTAACGCCACCGGGGCTCGAACCCGGTGCTGGGGGTCCCGCTGCTCTGGTCGCTGGTCGCGACGCCGGCGGCGTAGTTGCCGGGCGGGGTGAACGGCACCGTGGGGTCGGTGAAGGGGCAGACCTGCATCGAGTAGATGCCCTTCGGGATCGAGTCCGCCGTGTACGTCGCCGCCTCGGGCGAGGTGCCGGTGTCCGCGCTGGCCAGGAGATCGCCGTTCGGCGCGAAGATCTTGACCACGATGTCGTCGAGGGTGTTCGCCATGGCTGCGGTCGCCACGATCGACTTCGTCTGGTCGTCGGTGAGCTCGAACTCGTGCCGGGGGCCGCAGGCGTCCGCGGTGATCTCGCCGCTGAACGGGTAGACGTCGCTGGAGTTGTCGACCTGGTTCTGCCGGTGCAGGACCTGGCCGGTGACTGCGTCGACCATCACGGTGTAGGCGAACGCCGAGCCCTGTGCCACGTCGACGACGTTCGCCTCGAACACCGGCCGCACGCTGCCGTCGGCCATCGCCAGGGATCGCAGCCGCACCTGCTGCTCCTGGGCGAACCCCGGGACGTGCAGGCGGGTCCATCCGCCGCTGACGGACTGGGTGATGTCCGCGAGGCTGGTCGACGGGACCGCACGCCCGACGTTCGCGGCCGCCTTCAGCCACCCGGTCAGCGGGGACATGGTGGCGCCGGGCGGTGTCCCCGTGGTGCGCGTCAGCGACGAGCTCACGTAGGCGATCTGGCCGCGTGCGACCCCGACGGTGACCATGCTGTCGAGGGCCGGGGCGAGCCCGCCGAACTCCTGGCGGAACAGCACCGCGCGGGCCGGGCTCCTGGCGAGCCGCTGGTCGCTGACCAGGCTCAGCGCCCGCATCTGGGCCGGCGTACGCCCGAAGACGGCGGCGTGGGCCGCGAGCCACGATCGTGCCGCCGTCACCGGGTCCGACGACGTCTCGGCCCCCAGGGAGCCGTCGGCGGGGAGGATCGAGGCGGGCGTGCCGAACTGGTTCCAACGCAGGTCGACGGCGCCCAGGGTCCCGGCCGCGGAGCGCTGGGCAGCGGTCGGCAGCACGTGCCCGCGCACGTCCAGGTCGCCGAGGCCCGGCACGGAGTCGCCGATCGTGGACGTCGTCGGCTGCGCGGAGGCGGCCGCGAGTGTGCCGCCGTACGCCGGGTGCTGGGCGAGGGCGATGCCCAACGCGAGGACGAGCAGGCCGAACCAGGCCAGCAGGAAGCTCCTGCGAGGGGCGCGCGGAATCATGCCCGCCACAACGCGCGGCGGGGCGCGGGGTTACGAGCACGCACGTGTGTCGTGCCCTGCACCACACCCGGCGCGCCGACCTCGCCAAAAATTGGAACGATCAAGTCGATCTCGGTTACCGTCCTCGGGTGCGTGCGATCCGTCGTTTCACCGTCCGTCCGGTCCTGCCTCCGGCGCTGTCCGCGCTCGGCGACCTCGCCGGGAACCTGCGGTGGTCCTGGCACCCACCCACCCAGGACGTCTTCGCGGAGGTCGACCCCGAGATCTGGGAGTCGACCAAGCACGACCCGATGCGGCTGCTGGGTGCGGTGACGCCGGAGCGGCTCGAGCAGCTGGCCTCCGACCAGAGCGTCCTGGACCGCCTCGGCTCGGCCAAGGCGGATCTCGACGCCTACCTCGTCGGCGAGCGGTGGTACAACCGCCGGGCCGGTGACGAGGCGCCGTCCCGGATCGCCTACTTCTCGCCCGAGTTCGGCATCACCGCCGTGCTGCCGCAGTACTCCGGCGGGCTCGGCATCCTGGCCGGCGACCACCTGAAGGCCGCCAGCGATCTCGGCGTACCCCTGGTCGGCGTCGGCCTGCTCTACCACGCGGGCTACTTCAAGCAGTCGCTGTCGCGCGAGGGATGGCAGACCGAGAACTACCCGGTGCTCGACCCCGACGAGCTGCCGATCACGCTGCTGCGCGAGAAGAACGGCGCCCGCGCCACGATCTCGATCGCGCTTCCGGGCGGACCCGAGCTGATGGCGAAGATCTGGGTCGCCCAGGTCGGCCGGGTGCCGCTGTTGCTCCTCGACTCCGACGTCGAGGGCAACCCCGACCACTTCCGCGACATCACCGACCGGTTGTACGGCGGCACCTCCGAGCACCGCCTGCGCCAGGAGATCCTCCTGGGCATCGGCGGGGTCCGCGCGCTGCGGGTGCATGCGCGCCTGACCGGGGCCCCCGAGCCCGAGGTCTTCCACACCAACGAGGGCCACGCCGGCTTCCTCGGCCTCGAGCGCATCCGTGAGCTGACCCTCGAGGAGGGTGGCCCGAAGCTCGACTTCGCGACCGCGCTCGAGGTCTCACGAGCGTCCACGATCTTCACCACGCACACCCCGGTGCCCGCGGGCATCGACCGCTTCTCGCGCGAGCTGATCGAGCAGTACTTCGGCTCGGCCGGGCCCGTTGCCGGCGTACCACTGGAGAAGATCCTGGCGCTCGGCGCCGAGGACTACGCCGGTGGCGACCCGACGGTCTTCAACATGGCGGTGATGGGCTTCCGGTTGGCCCAGCGCGCGAACGGCGTCTCGCAGCTCCACGGACACGTCAGCCGCGAGATGTTCCACGGGCTGTGGCCGGCGTTCGACGAGGCCGAGGTGCCGATCACGTCGATCACGAACGGCGTGCACGCACCCACGTGGGTGGGGCGCGAGGTGTTCGACCTGGCCGAGCGGCACGGTGCGAACGGCGACGACGACGAGGTCGACTCGTTCTGGGAGGCCGTCGACCGGACGCCGTCCGGCGACATCTGGTCGGTCAAGCACCTGCTGCGTGAGCGCTTGGTGGTCGAGGCGCGTCGCAGGCTGATGCGGTCCAACCTGAAGCGCGGCATCCCGGCCGCCGAGCTGGCCTGGGTCGACGAGGCGCTGGACCCCGACGTCCTGACGATCGGGTTCGCGCGGCGCGTGCCGTCGTACAAGCGGCTCACGCTGATGCTGCGCGACCCTGAGCGGCTGAAGCGACTGCTGCTCCACCCGGAGCGTCCGGTGCAGCTGATCATCGCGGGCAAGGCGCACCCCGCCGACGACGGCGGGAAGAAGCTGATCCAGGAGATCGTGCGCTTCGCCGACGACCCCGAGGTCCGGCACCGGATCGTCTTCCTGCCGAACTACGACATCGCGATGGCGCAGCCGCTCTACCCGGGGTGCGACGTCTGGCTGAACAACCCGCTGCGCCCCTACGAGGCGTGCGGCACCTCCGGCATGAAGGCGGCGCTGAACGGGGGGCTCAACCTGTCGATCCTCGACGGCTGGTGGGACGAGTGGTACGACGGCTCGAACGGCTGGGCGATCCCGTCGGCCGACGGCGTCGACGACCCCGACCGCCGCGACGACCTCGAGGCCGCCGCACTCTACGACCTGATCGAGAAGGACGTCGCCCCGCGTTTCTACGACGTCGACCACGACGGCGTACCGACGCGCTGGATCGAGATGGTCCGTCACACGCTGAAGTCGCTCGGCCCGAAGGTGCTCGCGACCCGGATGGTGCGCGACTACGTCCGCCGGCTGTACACGCCGGCCGCGGTCACCGGGCGGGCGCTCAACTCCGACTACAAGGGCGCCACCGAGCTCGCCACCTGGAAGAAGCAGGTGCGGTCCGGCTGGGACGACGTACGCGTCGAGCACGTCGAGAGCCACGGTGTCGGCGACAACCCCGAGGTCGGCTCGATGCTGACCGTCCGGGCGTTCGTGGCGCTCGGGTCGCTGACGCCGGACGACGTCGCGGTCGAGGTCGTGCACGGCGTGATCAACGGCGACGACGACCTGGTCGACTCATCGGTCACCCAGCTCGCGCTGACCGACAGCTACGACGGCGGCCGCTACCGCTTCGACGGCGAGGTCGCGCTCAAGCGCGGCGGCGCCTTCGGCTACACCGTCCGCATCGTCCCCCGCCACAACGTCCTCGCCTCGGTCTCCGAGATGGGCCTGGTCGCCCTCCCCTGACGCTGACCCGGCTCTTCGCGACGCTCCAGGACGCCGACCCGGCTCTTCGCGACGCTCCAGGGCGTCGATCCGGCTCCTCTCGACACGGGCTCGAGCCGGATCATCGGTCTCTGCTGTCGGTGCGAGCCGGGTCGGCGTTCTCTGGCGTCGGTACTAGCCGGGTCGGCGTTCTCTGGCGTCGGCACGAGCCGGGTCGGCGTTCTCCGGCGTCGGCATGAGCCGGGTCAGCGCTTCTCAGCAGCACACTTCTGCCGGGTCAGCGTTCCCGGACCACCACCACGGTCCGGCCGTCCAGGGTGAGGGACTCGCCGGGGGAGACATCGGTTCCCACGGGGTGCTGGGGGCAGGTCGAGACGACGACCTCGCCGTCGCGGGTCCAGACCCCCGACGGCATGGTCACCTTCACCGCGTCGGGCTCCGCGTTCAGCCAGATCAGGAACGAGCTGTCCCACTGCTGCTCACCGCGCGGACCGGGGGAGCGGAGCGGGTCGCCGGTGACCAGCATCCCGACCACCGACAGCTCGTTGTCCGCCCAGTCGTCGCCGGTCATCTCCCGGCCCTCGGGGTGCACCCAGATCAGGTCCTTGCGGCCGCCCACGATCGTCGGGCGGCCCTCGAACCAGTGCCGCTGCCGCAGCGCGGGATGCTCGCGTCGCAGCCGCAGCGCGGCCTTGGTGATCTCGTAGACGTCGAGCCACGCGTCGTCCGGCCGCCAGTCGATCCACGAGGTCTGGTTGTCCTGGACGTACGGGTTGTTGTTGCCGCCCTGCGTGCGCCCGCGCTCGTCGCCGGCGGTGATCATCGGAACGCCGTTCGAGAGGCACAGCGTCACCAGCAGGTTCGCCGCCGTACGACGGCGCAGCGCGGCGATCTCGGCGTCGTCGGTCTCGCCCTCGACGCCGAAGTTCTGCGAGCGGTTGAGGTAGGACCCGTCCTGGTTGCCCTCGCCGTTGGCATCGTTGTGCTTGTCCTCGTAGGAGACCAGGTCGCGCAGGGTGAACCCGTCGTGGGCGGTCACGAAGTTCACCGAGGCGTACGGCGATCGCCCGTCGTCGGCGTACAGGTCCGACGATCCGGCGAGCCGGGTCGCGACGGTCCGGATGCCGTTGGTGTGGCCGCGCCAGAAGTCGCGGACCGTGTCGCGGTACTGGTCGTTCCACTCCACCCACGGCGGCGGGAACTCCCCGACCCGGTAGCCGTCGGCCGAGACGTCCCACGGCTCCGCGATCAGCTTCACGTGCCGCAGGGTCGGGTCCTGCCCGATCGCGATCATCAGCGGCGACGCCATGTCCACGGCATGGCCGGAGCGTGACAGCGCCGACGCGAGGTCGAAGCGGAAGCCGTCGACATGCATCTGCGACGTCCAGTAGCGCAGCGAGTCGAGCACGAGCCGCAGTGCGAACGGGTCTGAGGTGTTCACCGTGTTGCCGCAGCCGGTGATGTCCCAGTACATGTCCTCGAAGGGGTCGCCCGGCGCGCGGTGGTCGACGCGGTGGTAGAACCCGCGGTCGTCGAGGCCCCGGAACGACAGCGTCGGGCCTCTGACGTCGCCCTCGGCTGTGTGGTTGTAGACGACGTCGAGGATCACCTCGAGACCCGCGGCGTGGAAGGCCCGCACCATCTCCCGGAACTCGCGCACCTGGCCGCCACGGTCGCCGGCCGACGAGTAGCCGCCGTGCGGCGCGAAGAAGCCGATCGTGTTGTAGCCCCAGTAGTTCGCCATCCCGCGCCGCAACACGTGCGGCTCGCTGGTGAACTGCTGCACCGGCAGCAGCTCGACCGCGGTCACCCCGAGATCGAGCAGGTAGTCGATGACCGCCGGCGTGGCCAGCCCGGCGTACGTGCCGCGCAGGTGTTCGGGCACCCGGTCGTGCAGCGCTGTCATCCCCTTCACGTGCAGCTCGTAGATCACCGTGTCGCGCCACCGCGTGTACGGCCGGCGGTCGTCGCCCCAGTCGAACCCGGGGTCGTGCACGACCACCCCCTTCGGGACGTACGCCGCGGAGTCGAGGTGGCTGCGGCGGCCGGGCGACCGTACGTCGAAGCCGAAGATCGACCGGTCGTAGGCCAGGTCTCCGCTGATCGCGCGCGCATAGGGGTCGAGCAGCAGCTTGTCGACGTTGAACCGCAGGCCCATCTCCGGCGCCCACGGCCCGTCGGCGCGGTAGCCGTACCGGGTGCCGGCAGCGACTCCGGGGATCGCGCCGTGCCAGATGCCCAGCGACACCTCGGTGAGCGGGTGCCGGGTCTCCGTCCCGACACCGCCGTCGTCGTCGAAGAGACAGACCCAGACACCGGTCGCCTCCGGGGCCCGCACCGCGAAGTTCGTGGCCTCGGCGTCGTACGACGCCCCCAGCGGCCAGGTGCGGCCCGGCCACACCGGGGCGGTCTCGCCGGGGTGGCGCCAGGTTCCAGGGGTCACTCGCGACATTGTGGCCGACGGTCGGCAGAATGCCGGAGGAAACCCCACAGCTCGACG
>NZ_DASXWU010000047.1:0-50587 GCF_036503465.1 Nocardioides sp. | reverse complement strand
GGCCGCGCCGGTTGATCAGGTAGTCGTCGTAGCCCTGCAGGCCCCGAACGCCGTGCAGGCGGAGCAGCGCGCGCTGCGCCGAGACCTGGTCGTCCCACACGAAGCGCACGAAAGCGCCGACCTTCTTGAACTTGCTGGGGTTCTGGTTGGTGTTCATGCGTCTATGATGGCCGCTGGCACTGTTCAGGACAAGCGAATGTTTCTTACGAACCATGCAGCGATGCTGTATGATCGCAGGCATGATCGACGTCCAGCGTCTCCGCGTTTTCAGGGCGGTCGTGGCCAGCGGTTCGGTGCAGGCCGCGGCCGAGCACCTCGGCTACACCCCGTCCGCCGTCAGCCAGCAGATCTCCGCGCTGCAACGCGAAACCGGCCTCGTCCTGTTCGAGAAGGCCGGCCGTGGGATCTCCCCGACGGCGACCGCCAAGGTCCTCGCCGCAGAGAGCGAGGAGCTGATGGACACGCTCAACCGTCTCGGCGGGGTCGTCGACCACCTGCGCGAGGGTCGCAGCGGAAGCCTGACCATCGGGGCGTTCTCGTCGGCCGCCCAGTTCTGGATGCCGCAGGTCGCCAAGGGACTGCGTCGCGAGTTCCCCGACCTGGTGCTCGACCTCAGCCTCAACGAGCTCGGCCCCGAGCCCGCCAACCCGGCCCGTCGCGACCTCGACCTCACCACCGAGGACGCCGACCTGGACGGCATCGAGCGTCCCGGACACAGCCGGCACGTGCTGGCGGAGGAGACGTACCGCGTGGTCGCGCCCCGCGGCCATGATCTCCTCACCGAGTGGGACCACCAGGTGCCGATGGGTGCCCTGGCCGGCCAGCCCCTGATCGACAACGACTACCACGGCAACACCTGCTCGTTGATCATCCGCAACGCCTGCCGGGCCGCCGGCTTCACCCCCCGCTATGTCGCCCGCACCGAGGACCACCACACCGCGCTGGCCTTCGTCGCCGCCGGCGTCGGTGTGACGCTGGTGCCGAGCCTGGCCGCCCCCGAGTCGATGGCGGGCGTCGACAGCCGCGAGCTGGTCAACCCCAGCCCCCGTCGTCGGATCGTCGTCCACGTCCGCGACGCCGTCGCCGACGCACCGCCGGTCGTGCGCGCCCTCGAGCTCCTCGACACGGCCGTGGCGAAACGCTGCGTCCGGCACGCCGTCACCCGCTGAGCTGTGTCGTCAGGGGTCGTTCACGGGTCGTCTGCGCCTTCAGGCGGCGCACTCCTCCAAGTCCGGAAGGTCCTCGACGGCCGCGGTCGCGCTCTCGCGGGTGGCGCGCGAGGCCAGGACCAGCACCACGGCCATCAGGGCCACGCCCACCAGGCCGGTCACGTGGAAGGCGTCGGTGAAGGAGTCCTTGACCGAGGTGAGCAGGACCGGGTCGTGCCGGCCCTCGCGGATCCCGTCGAGCACGCTCTGCTCGGCCGTCGAGCCCGGCAGGCCGAGCCGCCAGCGGTACACCACGGTGCCGAGGGAGCCGAGCACGGTCAGGCCCATGGCGATGCCGAGCTCGTTGGACAGCTGGGCGAGCGAGGCGCTCGAGGCGGCACGCTCCGGAGGAGCGGCACTCATCACGCCGTCCATCAGCATCGGGAAGGCGGCGCCGATCCCGAAGGTGGCCAGGCTGCTGCCGATCGCGACGACCGGACGCCCGGCCGACGAGGCCGGCGCCACGGCGTACAGGGCGAACCCGACCGCCATCAGCGACATCATCGAGACGACGACGATGCGCTGCGGGAGGCGACGGTTCAGCCACGGCCCGAGGTTGGCGGCCCCGATCATCGAGACCATCATCGGCAACATCCACCAGGCGGCCTGCAGCGGGGAGAGCCCCTGGACCTCCTGCAGGTAGAGGTTGAAGAACAGAGAGGTCCCGCCCATCAGCAGCGCCGTCAGGAACAGGGCCGCGAGGGTACGACGGACGCGGGGCCGGGCCAGGAGCGCCAGGTCGAGGAGCGGGTGGGCCAGGGTTGCCTGCCGGCGGAGGAACAGGGTGCCCAGCACGACGCCGACCACGAGCGTGACCAGGACCGGCGAGTCGAAGCCGGTGGCGACGGCGCGCTTGAGGGCGAACACGAGGCTCAGCACCGAGACGATGGACATGGCCGCGCTGGTGAGGTCGAGGGGCGCGGGAACGTCGGCCTTCGACTCGGGGATCAGCCGAGGCACGACCGCGATCGTCAGCGCCATCACCGGCACACCCATCAGGAAGACCGAGCCCCACCAGAAGTGGGCGAGCAGCAGGCCACCGACGAAGGGCGCGACCGCCATGCCTCCGAGGAAAACGGTCATCATCGCGCCCATCGCCTGGATGCGGGCCTTCTCGTCGGTGAACAGGCCGCCCAGCAGCGCCATCGACGCCGGCAGGATCGCCGACCCGGCCAGCCCCATCACGCCGCGGGCGACGATCACCAGCTCGGGGGTGCTGGAGAAGGCGCCGATGCCCGAGGCGATCGCGAAGATCGCCGCGCAGACGAGGATCATCCGGCGGCGGCCGATCCGGTCGGCGATCGCGCCGGTCGTGAGCATCGCGCCGGCGACCATGAAGTTGTAGCTGTCGGTCATCCAGAGCAGCTCGGTCGCGCTGGCATGCAGGTCGCGGCCCATCGTCGGCAGGGCCACGTTCAGGACGGCGATGTCCACGGCGACCAGCAGGGTCGGGAACGCCAGCGCGGCGAGCGCCAGGAGAGATCGGGTCCTGCTCGTGGGTGTGGTCTCGGTCGTCATGGTGGCTCCTGGGTGAGGGTCGGTTCACCCTTGCGTCGAACCGTTCGACCGGATTTCGACACCCGTCCGCGAAGAAGCCTCGGACCGGGTCGGCCGGGCAAAGAAATCTGCAGATCCCCGGCGGCGCGCGCCGAGGAGGCGCAGCATGGGTCGCAGGGCTGAGACCGGACCTCAGCCGCAGACGGCATCGGGCCCGCCCTGGGGGCGGGCCCGATGTGTGCGGCGGCGCTGTGGATGACCGGCCCGGTCAGCCGGCCAGCACCAGGTCGTCGCGGGTGGCCTCCGCCTGCGCAGTGCGATGCGCACGACGCAACGCCGCGAACGCCGTGACCCCGCCGGCCATCACCAGTGCGCCGGCGAGCAGCAGTCCCGAGCGGTAGCCGTCCAGGAACGCGTCCACCGGTGTGTGGCCCGCGGCCAACGAGGTGCCCTGGCGGCTGGTCAGCACCGCACCGATGACGGTGATACCGAGGAGGCCGGCGACCTCGCGAGAGGCGTTGAAGACCGCCGAGGCGACGCCGGCCTGACTGGTCGGCATCACGCCGAGCACGGTCGCGGTCAGGGGGATCGTCAGCCCGCCCGCCAGGCCGATCACCGCGAAGCTCGGCATCAGCGAGAGGAACGACGCGTCCTTGCCCAGCAGGGAGACCGACCCGATCGCCAGTCCCATGGCCAGCATCCCGAAGCCGCTCGAGCGGTAGGCGCCGAAGCGCGCCGCGACCCGGTCCGACACGACTGCTGAGACCGCCATCAGGACCGCCATCGGGACGAAGGCCGCACCGGCCTTGGTGGGGGAGAAGCCCAGCACGCCCTGGAGGTAGAGCGAGGTGAAGAAGTAGATGCCGAACAGCCCGAACGCCCACAGCATCAGGGCCACGATGCCGCCGGTGAACTCCCGCTGCCGGAACAGGCCGACGTCGACCATCGGCTGCTGCACGCGGCCCTCGATGCCGACGAAGGCCAGGGCCGAGGCGGCAGCGACGCCGAACGAGGCCAGGATCCCTGTCGAGGTCCAACCGCGGCCGTGGCCCTCGATCAGGGCCCAGGTGAGGGCGAAGAGCGTGAGCGTGGAGAGACCCAGTCCCGGCAGGTCGAGGCGGCGAGCCTCCTCCTCGCGCGACTCGGTGACGGCCCACGCCCCGAGTGCCATGGTGGCGATGCCGACCGGCACGTTGATCCAGAAGATCCACTTCCAGGCGACGTGCTGGGTCAGCAGGCCACCGAGGACGGGGCCGACGGCGAGCGCCAGCGCGCCCACGCCACCCCAGACGCCGACCGCGGCGTTCCGCTCGCGGGGATCGGTGAACGTTGCGCTGATGATCGCCAGGGTGGTCGGGGTGACCGCGGCGGCGCCGATGCCCTGGAGCGCGCGCGCCGCGATCAGCGTGGCGGCACCGTCGGCGAACCCGGCGAGCAGCGACGATGCCGTGAAGACCGCCAGGCCGATCAGGAACAGCCGTCGCCGGCCGAACGCATCCGCCAGCCGACCGCCCGCGAGCAGCAGGCCGGCGAAGGTGAGGATGTATCCGCTGACCACCCACTCGATGCCGGCGGTGGACAGGCCCAGCTCGCGCTGGATGTCGGGGATCGCCACGTTGACGATGTTGTTGTCGAGGTAGGTCATGAAGGTGGCCAGCGCCACCGCCACGAGCGCCCATCGGCTGCGGTTCATGTTCCGTCTCCTATACGTCGTACATGTATGTCGTACAGGAAACCTTGTACGGCGTATAGTTGTCAACCCTTATGGTGTATAGTTCAGAGCATGACGCCTCGGACCGCCGCTGCCACAGCGGCCAAGAGCGACCTCAGCCGGGCCGCGATCGTCGAGCGGGCGCTGAGCCTCATGGACGTCGATGGCCCCGACGCGGTCACCATCCGTCGCATCGCGCAGGAGTTCGGGGTGACCCCGATGGCGCTCTACTGGCACGTCGCCAACAAGGACGAGCTGCTCGCGGCAATGGGCGACGCCCTGCTCGCCGACGTGGTGCCACCGCCGGTGACCGGCTCGTGGTCCGTGCAGCTCCGCGGGGTCGTCGAGAACCTGATCGAGAGCCTCTCCCGGCATCCCGCGGCCGCCGATCTCGTGTTCCCGCGGATCCTGGTGACCGAGCCGGGGCTGCAGATCACCGAGTTCACGCTGGCGTTGCTCGAGGACGCCGGCTTCAGCCGCGAGCAGGCCGCAGACCTGGCCAGGATGGGTCTGCAGACCGCGCTGATGCTGGTCACGCAGCGGCCCGGGGCCGAGAGCCAGGCGGCCCGGAAGGAGCGCGATGCTCTGCTCGCCCAGAAGCGGGCCCACGTCGAGAGCCTGCCTTCGGACCGGTACCCGCACGTCCGCGCCGCGGCCGTGCCCCTGACCGACTGCGACGACGAGGCGGCGTACTACTCGTTCGGGGTGGACCTGTACATCGAGGGCGCCGTCGCCCTGATGCGCAAGGTCAAGCGCGCCTCGGCCTGAGCACCTGGAGGGTCGTCCGCCTGAGCGGGGGCCAGGGCCCCACGTGGGGCGGACGACCCGGCGGCCCCTTCAGGAGCCTGGCGCGCGGAACAGCCCGGCCACCAGTGCCGCGTCCGAGGCGATGGCCAGCACCTCGTCCCCGGCGGTGAGCGTGGTCCCGCCCCGCACCTGCACCATCCGACCCGCCCGGCTGACGACGCTGACCCAGACGTCCTCGTCCAGCGGCAGGTCGCGCAACGTGGTGCCGTCCGCCGGCGAGCCCGACTCGACGACGTAGCGGTGCAGGCCTTCGGGCTGGTCGCGGAACCGCATCCCCATCGCCCATGGCTCGGGCTCCACGACCCGCATCGGCACGCGCCAGCGCCGGGCGAGGGTGGGCACCAGTCCGCCCTGGACGACGACCGACAGCAGCACCACGACGAACACGACGGCGTAGATCCTGTCGGCGTCGGGGGCACCCTCCACGACGACATAGGTGCCGAGCAGGATCGGCACGACGCCCTTCAGCCCGGACCAGAGCACGAACGCGCGCTCGCCGCGCCGCAGCCGGACCGGGATCAGGACCAGGCCGACCAGGATCGGACGCACGAGAAGGATCAGCACCGCGGCGATCCCCAGGGCGAGAGCACCGCGACCGTCGTGGAAGGCCGACGACAGGGGGATCGACAGACCGAGCAGGGTGAACGCCACGATCTCGGCCAGGCTGGCGAGGCCGGAGGTGAAGTGCTCGATCTCCCGCTTGTACGGCGCGCGGGTGTCGCCGACCAGGATCCCGGCCAGCAGCACCGCGAGGAAGCCCGACCCGTGCGCGACCGTGGTGACGCCGTACAGGAGGAGGGCGAACGCGATCGTCCGCAACGGGTACAACGCCTCGTTGGGCATCGGCAGGTGCCGCAGCAGCCAGCGCAGGACGCGACCTCCGGCGATGCCGAGCACGATCCCGACCACCATCTGCAGGACGAACTCGCCCGCACCGTGCGCGACCGCTCCGAAGCCACCGCCACTGGATCCGAGGATGGCGATCATCAGCGCGATCCCGACGGGGTCGTTGGCGCCGGCCTCGCCCTCGAGAAGCGTGCCCGAGCGGCCGGTCACCTCGCGCCGGCCGAGGACGGAGAACACGGTCGCGGGGTCGGTGGGGGCGAGCGCCGTGCCGAGCAGCAGGGCCGGTCGCCAGTCGAAGCCGAACCACCAGTGCGCCGCCGCCGCGAGACCGGCGGCGGTCACGAAGGTCCCCGCCACGCCCAGCCAGAGCACCGAGCCCGCCACCGGGCGGAAGCGGGACAGCCCGATGTGCATGCCTCCGTCGAACAGGATCACCACGAGCGCCAGGGTGACGATGCGCTGGTCGACCTCGATCCCCAGTGCCCCCAGGTCGGGGAACAGGTCGGCGGCCACCGAGGCTGCGATCAGGAAGAGGGCCGGGCTCGGTACCTGGGTGATCGCGGTGATCCGGCTGGAGCCGACGGCGAGGAGGAGGGCCACCGACGCGACGGCGATCACCAGCGCGAAAGGGATCACGTCGTGCATCGGAGTCTCCAAGGTCGGTGGACGGGCCGCCGACCAGACTTCCCGGCACTCCTCGCCGACAGCCTAGACGAGGCCGACCGGACGGCCGGATGCCGGACTACGAGTGGACGACGCAGCGGGTCGCCCAGGGCCGCGCCTCCATTCGGCCCTCGGGGATCGGGTTCCCGCACACCTCGCAGATCCCGTACCCGCCGTCCGCGACCCGCTGCCGCGCACGGCGTACTTCGTCGAGCATGGTGAGCAGGTGCTCCTGCGCCGACACCGCGGCCAGCCGGTCGACCGCCATGGACGTGCCCTCGCCGACGCGTTTGCCGAACGAGATCGTCCCGAGCTCACCCGGCGGCTTGGTCAGCTCGGCCAGCTGCGCCTCGAGCTCGGCCTCGCGCTCGGCGAGCAGCCGGTCGGCGTCCTCGTGCATCCGGCCAGGGTAGATACCCCCCGACGTGGTGGCTGTCGCCAGGGGCCCGAGGACGACCATTTCGTCGGGGACTATCGGAGCCGGCGGCACTAGCCTGGCCGGGTGAGCCGAGACCCCGCGCAGCCCTGTTCGCTCGTGGGCGCGGGGCAGCTGACCGCCTCCGACCCGACACCCGGGATGTCCCGGCAGGTGGCGATGCACGGCGCGGGGATGTGGACCGGCACCGTCGACACCGAGCCGCACGCCACGTCCGGATGGCACCACCACGGCGAGTACGAGACCACGCTCTACATCGTCAGCGGCCGCATGCGGATGGAGTCCGGGCCGGGCGGGCAGCACGTGGTCGAGGCCGGGCCGGGCGACTTCCTGCGTGTGCCGGCCGGCGCGATCCACCGCGAGTCCAACCCGTCCGACGAGGCGGGACGGGCCGTGATCGTCCGCTGCGGGACGGGTGAGCCCACGATCAACGTGGACGGGCCGGCATGACGCTGGGCGTCTCGACTTCGTCTACTTCCCGAGCCGCGACGCAGCCGAGAGCCTCCGGGCGCGCGGGGTCGAGGTCGGCGAGCCCTTCGAGTTCCCGTTCGGCGAGGGCGACGAGCCCGACGCTCCCGGACCGCAGCGGATCGCGATCTACGAGCTCACCCGTGCCGACCGAGGAGCCTCCCTCCGAGGCCGCCGCGACTTCTGACCGACGAGAACAGGAGAGTTCCGTGTCCACCATCACCCTGCCCGACGGACGGGCCCTCGAGGTCGAGGTCAACGGCCCCGACACGGGGCCGGTCGTCGTGTTCCACCACGGCACCCCGGGTGCCTCCGAACCCTTGCCCGCGCATGTGCAGGCGGCGGCCGCGCGCGGCCACCGCCTCGTCACGACGTGCCGCCCGGGGTACGGCGCCTCCACGCGTGCGCCCGGTCGCTCCGTCGCCGACGTCGCCGCGGACACCGGCGCGGTGCTCGACCACCTCGGCGTCGACACCTGCCTGACGATGGGCTGGTCCGGCGGTGGTCCGCACGCGCTGGCGTGCGCGGCGCTGTTGCCCGATCGGGTCCGCGGGGTCACGGTCATCGCCGGGGTCGCACCGTACGACGCGGAGGGCGTCGACTGGCTCGCCGGCATGGGCCCGGAGAACCTCGAGGAGTTCGGCCTCGCTCTCGAGGGCGAGGCGAAGCTGCGCCCCTATCTCGAGGAGCAGCAGCCCGCCCTGGCCTCGATCACGCCGGAGGAGGTGGCCGAGGCGCTCGGCGGTCTCGTCCCGCCGGTCGACGTCGCCGCGATCACCGGTGACCTCGCGGAGTGCCTGGCGGCGGAGTTCCGGCACGGGGTCTCGAGCGGCGTCGACGGATGGCTCGACGACGACCTCGCGTTCGTCCGCCCGTGGGGATTCGACCTCGCCGAGCTCCGGGTGCCGACGTACCTCTGGCAGGGCGACCAGGACCTGATGGTCCCGTTCGCGCACGGGGTCTGGCTCGCCGAGCACCTGCCCGGCGTGGTTTCGCACCTCGAGGCCGGTGAGGGACACATCTCGATCGGTGCCGGAGCGGCCGCACGCATCCTGGACGAGCTCGTCGCGAGCTGAGCGGCGTGCTGAACCGGCCGGTCATCCGTCTCACCTGACGTGGACATCCTCGAGGTCGACCCCGAGCTGCGGCTGCGGCCCTTTGCCGGTGACGGCGACGTCGACCTGGCGTGGCCGTGGTACCAGGACCCGGAGACGGTCGCGCTCGTCGACGGACCCGGCAGCCCGACGTACGCGCGTGACCGGGTGGCCGCGATGTACGAGTCGTTGACCGCCCAGGGCGAGGTGTACCTGATCGAACGGCGTACGCCGTCAGGCTGGGAGGCCGGAGGCGACGTGACCCTCGCCCCGGACACGCTGCCGATCGTGCTGGTGCCGGGGTTGCGTGGGCAGGGCATCGGTCGCCGGGTGATGTTGCGGCTGGTCGACCGGGCCCGGGTGCTGGGCTGGAGCGAGCTGAGGGTCCGTGGGGTGACCCCGGGCAACGACGCGTCGCACCGGCTCTTCACGGGCCTCGGCTTCGTCGCCCGTCCCGACGGGCCGCCGGCGTACGTGTTCCGGCTCGCCCCGCTCGGCGGCCGTCCACGCCCGTGAGCCGTGCGATGCTCCCGGCATGCTGCTGCGGGTCGCGATCATCCTGGTCGGTGTCGGGTTCGTCGCCTATCGGGTCGCGTTGGTCCTGGAGATCCGGCGGGCGCACCGGGCCGGCGACCTGGCTCGGGAACGGCGGCTCCGCACGCGTGGCTTCGGCATCTACCGGTGGGTGCTCGCCGCGGTCGTGGTGATCATCGTGCTGCTGACGGCACTGGTGTGGCTCAACTCCCGGTGAGCCCGGAGGTTCAGGGTGCGTCGGCGAGGACCTGACGCACCATGAACATCCGCTGGGCGCAGCGGGTCGGCATCGTGTGCCAGTAGTACGGGAAGACCATCACGCCGAGTGCCAGCGCCCAGCCGCGCGCGACGAGCCATTCGTCGTCCTCGACGCCGACGGCCCGGCGGAACGTCGACCGGGCGGGCGGGTCGAGCAGCTCCCAGGCGACGACCAGGTCGACCGCCGGGTTGCCGACCGACAGACCGCCGAAGTCGAGCACCGCCGCGAGCCGGCCGCCGCGGACCAGGAGGTTCTCTGCGAGGAGGTCCCCGTGGTACCACCGTGGCTCGGACCGCGCATGAGCGGCGGGCAGGGCGAGGCCGGCGTCCCACGCTGTGGTGACCGCGTCGACGTCGAGGTCGAGACCCTCGACCGACCGGGACATCTCGAGCCAGGCGCGCATGTCGCCGTCGAACGCCGCGAGGGGCTCGCCGCGGTACCAGCGGAGGTGTGGGTCGGTCTGCGCCTCGTCGGGTACGTCGACGCCGCGGAGCCCGGTGACGACGGCGGCCAGGTCGCGTGCGAGGTCGTGGCGCGGCGCGTCGTCCGGGGACGGCAGGCTCGGCGGCTCGCCCTCGGCGTACCGGACCAGGGACCACTTCTCGGGGTAGCCGAATCCGGGTTCCCCGACCTCGACGATCTCCGGGACCGGCACCGGCAGGTGCGGCGCGACGTGCGGCAGCCAGCGCTGCTCCTTCTCGATCGTCCCGCTCCCGCCGGGTTGTCGCGGCACCCGGACGAGGAGGTCGTCGCCCAGGCGGAACAGCGCGTTGGTCGATCCGGAGGCCTCCAGGCGGCGCAGCGGCAGCTCGTCGTACGCCGACGAGAGGGTGCCCAGCAGGCGCCGGACCAGCTTCTCGTCGACCTCGAGCTCGTCGTCGTGCAGTCGGGTCACCACCCCACCCCACCCGACCCGGCCCTCGGATGTCGAGCCGCTACCGGTGGTAGACCTGACGCCATGACTCGCCGACCAGATCATTTCGCGGGCTCGATGGTCGACACTGCTCGGCTGCGTCAGCACGTCTGGACCAGCGGCCCCGCCGACGGTAGACCGCTGCTGCTCGTGCACGGCAACATCACGACCGGAGGTTTCTGGCGGTACGTCGCCGAGCGGCTGCCCGCGGACGTGCGGGTGATCGCACCGGACCTGCGCTCGTTCGGTCTCACCGAGCCGAAGCCGGTCGACGCGACCCGCGGGCTGCGCGACATGTCGGACGACGTCCAGGCCCTGCTCGAGGCGCTCGGGCTCTCCGGCCGCGACGACGTCCACGCCGCCGGGTGGTCGATGGGCGGTGGGGTGCTGCAGCAGCACCTGATCGACCACCCTCGCGACCTGGCGAGCCTGACCCTGATGGCGCCGCTCTCGCCGTACGGGTTCGGCGGCTGCCGCGGCGCCGACGGTGAGCCGTGCGTGCCGGACTGGGCCGGCACCGGTGGCGGGACGGCGGCGCCGGACTTCGTGCGCCGGCTCGCGGAGCGCGACGGCAGCAGTGACGAGCCGCTCACTGCGCCGCGCGAGGTGCTGCTGACGTTCTTCGGCCCCGGCCCGAACCGGCCGAACGTCGACGAGGACTTCCTCGTCGCCGAGCTGCTGACCACGACCGTCGACGACGACCACTACCCGGGGGACACGACCCCGTCCGAGCACTGGCCGAACATCGCGCCGGGCACGCGTGGCGTGCTGAACTCGATGTCCGGCAAGTACTACGACACCAGCGGCTTCGGTGACGTCCGCGACGGTCCGCCGATCACCTGGCTCCGCGGCACGGCCGACCAGGTGGTCTCGGACCGCTCGATGTTCGACCTCGCCACCCTCGGTGAGCTCGGAGTCGTCCCCGGGTGGCCCGGCGCGGAGGTGATGCCTTCGCAGCCTATGGAGACGCAGCTGCGCACCGTGCTCGAGAGGTACGCCGGGAACGGCGGTCGCTGGCGCGAGGTGGTGCTCGATGGAGTGGGCCACGGCATCCCGCTGGAGGTTCCCGACGTCGTGGCCGCCGAGATCGAGAGGTCGATGGCGGATGCCTGACCCGCTCGACGTCCCCGTCGCCGGTGGCACGCTGCGCGTCGCTGCCTGGGCCGGGACGGGCGGACCCGTCCTGGCCATCCACGGGATCACGTCGACGTCGCGGTCGTGGCCGTTCCTCGCTGCGGCGCTGGACAACCCGGTCTTCGCGCCGGACCTCCGCGGCCGCGGGCGTTCGAACCAGCTCCCGGGACCAGCCGGCCTCGCCCAGCACGCCGAGGACTGCGCGGCCGTGATCGCGGCGACCGGAGGCGTGCCGCTGGTCGTGGTCGGTCACTCGATGGGTGCCTTCGTCGCGACGGTGCTGGCGGTCCGGCGGCCCGACCTCGTGCGCGGACTGGTGCTCGTCGACGGCGGGCTGCCGTTTCCCGCGGCCGACGCGGCGGCGACCGTCGCCGGTCTGCAGCCGATCAAGCAGCGCCTCGAGACGACGTACACCCGCGAGAGCTACCGCGACTGGTTCCGCAACCACCCGGCGTTCGCCCGCGACTGGACGCCCGAGGCCGAGGAGTACGCCGACTACGACCTGCCCGAGGAACCCGGTCGTCCCTCGGCCGATCCCGAGATGGTCGAGGCCGACCAGTGGGACCTCGTCGACGGCGCGGCGTTCGCCGAGGCCGTGGAGAAGCCGATGCCTCCGCGGGTCTTCCTGCATGCGTCACGAGGCTTCGCCGATGACCCTCCGGGGCTCTACCCGCAGCCGACCGTCGACGAGTACGCCGTGCGCTGGCCGGACCTCGGCATCCGGCACGTGCCGGACGTGAACCACTACACGCTCGTGCTCAGCCGCCGCGGTGCCGACGCCATGGCCCAGGCGGTGCGGGACCTGTCCGCCCACGGGTCGTCCGCCTGAGCGGAACCCCTGGCTGCCGCTGAGGCGGACGACCCGCATGGGCCCGATCAGCGGACGACCGACACCGAGGGTCCGGCCGGAGGAAATTCCTCCAGCGCGTGGTCGGCGATCCGCTTCATCATCCACACGTCGATGCCGCCGCCGACGACGCCACCGGCCAGGGGGATGCCGCGTCCCAGCCGGGCGAACGCCTTCTCACCGAAGCCGCGGAGCAGCCGGAAGCCGATCGCCTTGTTCAGGATCAGCAGGGCAGCCGGCGGCAGCTGCTGCCCCACCAGGCCGACGACCCGGCCGCCGCCGCCGGTCAGTCCGGTCCGGGCCAGCACCTCGTCCGCCTCGGAGCCGATCAGCGTGAGCAGCACCGCGGTCCGCACCTGCGGGTCGTCCACGTCGTACCCGCGCAAGGTCGCGATCGCGGCGACCATCCGGGTCGCGCCTACGTAGAACTCGACGACGTTCGCCGGCAGCGCCACGGGCATCGTCACGAACCCCCCGAGGCTGGTCACGAACCCGCCGACGCCGCCCTTGACGACGTGTGAGCGGATGATCTTCTTCGCCGCGCCCTCGGTCGTGCGCGTGTCGCGGCGCGCCAGGTCGGCGAGCTCGCGCGCGGACCTCAGCGGGCCGACCCCGTCGATGCCCGCGTCGAGCAGCACCTGGACGAGACGGCCGACGACCCCTTCGTCACGGCGGGCCGCGCGCTCCGGGAGGCGCTCGGATCGTCTCAGCGACACGCGCGGCTCACCCGTCGCTCGGCGGGCTCGGGGGCACGTCGGGACCGGGCTCGTCGGGCGGCGTCCCGGGGCGCTGGTCGGCGATCCTCTCGACGCCCCGCTCGAGCGAGCCGCGGACCTGGCTGATCTTGTCCGCGTGCCGGCCGTCGGTCCGGCGGTCGACGGCGGTGGCGGCCTTGTCGATCAGCCGCTCGATGTCGCCCCGGTGCTCGTGGGCGAGGTCACCGGCCTTGGCGACGCCCTGGCGGACGGCGTGCTCCAGCGTGCCGGCGAGCTCGCTGAGATGGCGCTCGACCTCGAGCTCGTCCATCTTGGCCCGGATGGTCTCGCCGATCGGCGGCCTCCCGGACGAGCCGGAAGACTGGTGGTCGGACGGCTGGTCGGACGGCTGGTGTGACGACTGGTCGGACATGGCACCTCCCTGCGGTGGAAGTCCCATCCTGCCCGCACGCGCCCGATCTCCCAACCGGGACGGGTTGGGATCCGACCCGAGCTAGCCGAACGAGCGCAGCCGCAGGCTGTTGCCGACCACGAACAGCGACGAGCACGCCATCGCGGCCCCGGCCACCATCGGGTTGAGCAGCCCGGCTGCGGCCAGCGGGATGGCCGCGACGTTGTAGGCGAAGGCCCAGAACAGGTTGCCACGGATCGTCGCGAGGGTACGTCGTGCCAGCCGGATCGCGGTCACGGCGCCGCCGAGGTCGCCTCCGACCAGCGTGAGGTCGCTGGCGGAGATGGCCACGTCGGTCCCGGTGCCCATGGCGAGCCCGAGGTCGGCCTTCGCGAGGGCGGCCGCGTCGTTGACTCCGTCCCCGGCCATCGCCACGACCCGACCCTCGGCCTGGAGCACCGTCACGGTCTCGACCTTCTGGTCGGGCAGCACCCCGGCGACCACGGTGTCGATGCCGACCTCGCCGGCCACGCGACGGGCTGCGGCCTCGTGGTCGCCGGTGAGCAGGACGGTGCGGAGCCCGAGCCGCTGCAGGTCGCGGACGGCCTCGGCCGACGTCGGCTTCACGGTGTCGGACACCACGATGACGCCGCGCGCCTCGCCGTCCCATCCCACCACCACGGGGGTGCCGTCCCCCGCGGCAGCGACCGAACGGCGTACCCCCTCGGGAAGGGTGGCGAAGAGCTCCGGCCGTCCGACCAGCACCTCGTGGCCCTCGACGACGCCACGTGCCCCGAGGCCCGGCAGGTTCTCGAAGCGCGTCACGTCGGGCAGGTCGGGTCGGTAGTCCCCCGCGTTCTGGTCGTCGTGTCTCGGGGAGAGGCAGCCATTTCGTCGGGGACCATCGGCGATGGCGCGGGCGACCGGGTGCTCGGAGGCCGACTCGAGCGCGGCCGCCATCCGCAGCACCTCGCCGTCCTCCGGCTCAACCCGCACCACGGACATCTGCCCGGTCGTCACCGTGCCCGTCTTGTCGAGCACGATCGTGTCGACGCGACGCGTGGACTCGAGTACCTGGGGCCCGCGGATCATGATGCCGAGCTGGGCCCCGCGACCCGTCCCGACCATCAGCGCGGTGGGGGTCGCCAGGCCCAGGGCGCAGGGACAGGCGATCACGAGCACCGCCACCGCTGCCGTGAACGCCGAGGTCGCTCCCGCGCCGGTGACCAGCCAGCCGACCAGCGTCAGCAGCGCGAGCGCCAGCACGACGGGGACGAACACCGCCGACACCCGGTCGGCCAGCCGCTCCACCGGCGCCTTGCCGCGCTGGGCCTCGTCGACGAGCCGCGCGATCTGGGCCAGCTGGGTGTCGGCGCCGACCCGGGTGGCGCGCACGACCAACCGACCCGACGTGTTGAGCGCGGAACCGACGACCTCGTCGCCCGGCGCGACGTCGACCGGCAGCGGCTCGCCGGTCAGCAGGGACCGGTCGACCGCGGAGGCGCCGTCCTCGACGATGCCGTCGGTCGCGATCTTCTCGCCGGGGCGTACGACGAAGCGATCACCGACCGCGAGCTCCTCGACGGGCAGCGACACCTCCCGCCCGTCTCGCAGCACCGAGACCTGCTTGGCGCCCAGCTCCATCAGCGCGCGCAGGGCCTCGCCGGCCCGCCGCTTGCTGCGCGCCTCGGCGTACCGCCCGAACAGCAGGAACGTCGTCACCACCGCCGCGACCTCGAGGTACAGGTGACCCTCGCCCCGCACCAGCGCGACCGCCGACCAGACCCACGCCGCCGTCGTGCCGAGTGAGACCAGCGTGTCCATGGTGCTCGCCCCGTGCCGGGCGTTGACCGCGGCGGCCCGGTGGAACGGCCATCCCGCCCACCAGACGACGACGCCCGAGAGCACGGCCGCCGCCCACTCCCAGCCGGCGAACCGGAGTGCCGGCACCATCGTCCAGGCGAGCACCGGCAGCGTGAGCACGCCGGCGACCAGCAGCCGGGTCGGGCGCGGTGCCGAGGTCTCGGGCTCGGCGGAGGGCAGGAAGGCGTCGTACCCCGCCCGGCGCACGGCGTCGATGAGGTCGTCGGTCTCGACGCCGCCGGCGTAGGAGACATGTGCGCGCTCGGTCGCATAGCTGACCGACGCAGTGACCCCGTCGAGCTTGTTGAGCTTGCGCTCGATCCGGTGCGCGCAGGAGGCACAGGTCATCCCCGCGATGTCGAGATCGACGTCGCGGAGCCCGGTGGTGACGGTGGAGGAGCCCATCTCAGGCGAGCCGGTAGCCGGCTTCCTCGACCGCACGGCGTACGTCGTCGTCGCTCAGCGGCTCCGCGGAGTCGACGGTCAGCCCGCCGGTGGCGAGCACGACGTCGACCGACTGCACGCCGGGCAGCTCGGAGACCTCCTCGGTGACCGAGGCGACGCAGTGGTCGCAGGTCATCCCGGAGACGGTCCAGGTCTGGGTGACGGTCTCGCTCATGACCGCACCAGCCGTGCGATCGCGGCCGAGGCCTCCGTCAGCTTCTCGTCGGCGCCGTCTCCGGTGGTGACCGCGTCGCGGACGCAGTGCGCGAGGTGGTCGTCGAGCAGGTTGAGCGCGACCGCCTGCAGCGCCTTGGTCATCGCCGAGACCTGGGTCAGGATGTCGATGCAGTACTGCTCCTGCTCGACCATCCGCTGCAGGCCGCGGGCCTGACCCTCGATGCGACGCAGCCGCTTGAGGACGTCGTCCTTGTCCTGGAGGTAGCCGGGGTGGTTCATGTCGCCACCATACCCCATCGGGGTATAGATGGTGGGTTCGACCTCAGCGGCGTACCCGCACCCACCTCACCGCCCGGTCGACCAGTCCGAGGTCGCTGCGCACCCACAGCACGATCCGCATCCGGCCGGGTCTGTGGAAGCGGCAGCTCCGGGTCGCCGACCTCTGCCACTTCGTCCTCGTGTGACTGCCGCACTTGAACCGGTACGACACGACCTTCGAGAACTCGGTGCCCGTCGACCGGGAGGCGTCGAGGCGCAGCAGCCGCCCCACGTGGATGATCCGACGGGAGAGATGGAGCCGTGCGGTCGGCGGTTCGCCGGCGACGACGGTGACCGACACCTGGGCGGTGTCGGTGCGCCCCAGGCTGTTGGTCACCACGACCGTCGCCGTGCCCGACCCGGTGTCCCGGAACGCACACGTGGCGGTGGGCGACTTCTGCGCCGGCATCGCGGTCTGGTTCCCACAGCGGAACTGGTACGACGTGATGGTCGCGAACCGACCGGCCGTCGACGCACTCGCGTCGAGCTGCACCGGTGCGCCCTGCGGCACGCTGGTCACGTCCGCCGCCACGACCGCCGTCGGCGGGTCACCCGCCGTGACCGCGATGTCCACGCTCGCGGTGTCGGTCCTCCCGAAGCTGTTCGTCACGACGACACTGACCGTCTTGGTGCCGACGTCGGTGAACGTGCACGTGGCGGTGCCCGACTGCTGCGCGGGCATCGCGGGCTGGTCGCCGCACCGGAACTGGTACGACGTGATCGTCGCGAAGCGACCCGCTGTCGAGTCACCGGCATCGATCTGCACCGGCGCGCCCTGCGGCACGCTGCTCTGGTCCGCGGCCAACGCGGCCGTGGGTGGGTCACCGACGACCACGGGGACGTCCACGCTCGCGGTGTCGGTCATCCCGAAGCTGTTCGTCACGACGACGCTCACCGTCTTGGTGCCGACGGTGGCGAACGTGCACGAGGCGATGGGTGACTGCTGTGCCGGCATCGCCGGCTGGTCACCGCAGCGGAACTGGTACGACGTGATCGTGGCCCAGGCGCCTGGCTGCGACGAACCGGCGTCGACCTGCACGGGCTCGTTCTGTGAGGCACTGGCCGGGTCCGCCACCACGCCAGCGGTCGGCGCGACCGGTGCCGCGTCGACGGTCACCGTCTTGCTCGCCGTGTCGGTGTGGCCGGCCCGGTCGGTCACCGTCACCGCCGGGTGGTGGTCGCCAGGTGCCTGGTAGACGCAGGTCTTGGTCGCACTCGTGCCCGTGGTCGCGGTCTGTCCGGCGTCGCAGACGAACGAGTACTGCACGATCCCGTGGTCGTCGGTCGAGCCGGACGCGTCCAGCACGGTGTCCTGCCCGGTCAACGGCTGCGCCGGCGTGACGGTCAGTGCCGCGACGGGTGGCGCGTCGGGGGGCAACGTGGTGCGCTCCCAGGCGCCCAGGTCGGCGTACGTCACCGGACCGGACCCTGTGTCGGCGACGTCCGGCTGGTCGACCGGTGACGCACCAGCCTGGTCCTTGCCCGCCCAGCCGGGGACCGAGGAGTCCGCGGCGTCGAGCGCCGGCGAGGCCGGCCCGAGCTGGAGGTTGCGGCTGCCGAGGCCGACGAAACCCGGGTCGGCTGCGAGACCGTGCTGCTCCTGCGACGTGGCGGTGCGCAGGGCGGCCAGGCTTCCGTACAGGACGCCGTTCCACTCGTACAGCGCAGTCGTGCCGTCCGACTGGAAGACGAGGTCGTGGTCGATGGTCGTGCCCGTGGTCGAGCCGGCCTCCACGCGGATGTTGCCCTTGCTGCGGGTGGTGTTCACCGCGTTGTCGACGGCGATGTTGTCGCGCAGCACGGTGCCGGTGGACGAGCCCTCGACGTTGAGGCCCGAGGCCAGGTTGCCGACGGCTGTGTTGGACACGACGGTCGCGTTGGGGGACGCCGAGATGTCGACGCCGTGGTCGCCGTTGTCGTAGCTGACGTTGCGGCGTACCACGGCCCCGGTCGACCCTGTGTAGATCTCGATGCCCGAGTCGTCGTTGTCGTGGGCCACGTTGCGCTCGACGACCGCGTTGAGCGAGCCGGCACTCACGTCGATACCCGTCGCCTTGCGGACGCCGGGGGTGAGGTTGTCGGTCGCGAGGTTGCCGAAGACGTGGGCAGCGGACCCGCCCTGCACGCTGATGCCGTGGTAGCCGTTCGCGGTGGCCGTGGAGGAGCTCACCGAGCTGGACGTGGTGCCGTTCAGGCGGATGCCGATGGATGCGTTGTTGCTGACGTCGGCCCCGGTGATCGTGTCGTTGGTGCCGTTGGTGTCGGAGATGCCGTAGGTGCGGGACCCCTGCACGGTCACGTTCGTGACCGTGCAGCCGGTGCAGGCCTCGAGCTGGACGCCCGCGACCCCGGTCGCACTCACCGTGAAGCCTTGGACGGTGACGCTGCTGACGGGGTTGCGGACGAGGAAGCCGTAGGAGCGGACCGCGCTCAGCGCGTCGCTGGGCGCCGGTGCGGGTCCGCCGAGGTCGACGTACAACGTCCGGGTGGTTGTCACGTAGAACCAGGAGTTCGCCGTCGTCTGGTCGGCGGCCGGTGCCTTGGTCAGCGCGCTGTCTGCGGCGAAGACCTGGGCGGGCAGCGCGGTGGCCCCGAGCTGGGTCGTCCAGGCGTTCCCGGTGACGGGTGCCGTCCACGTCGCGGACGAGAGGTCGTCGGCGCCCACGACCTCGACCGAGGAGCTCGCCGCCTGGAACGTCACCCCGCCCGGAGCGGTGACCTGCTCGTGGTAGGTCCCGCTGCCGACGCTCACGGTGTCGCCGGCCGTGCTCTTCTTGGTCGCCGCAGTGATCGTGCAGAACGGTGCGCTCGCGGTCCCCGCACCGGAGTCGGAACAGCTCGGGTTCTGCTGGGCCACGACGTAGACGGTGGTCGCATGCGCGGCCCCGGCCGGGATCGTGGCCATGGCTGCGACGAGGGCGATGCCCGAGGCAGTGGTCAGCGTGCGGGTCCAGAAGCGGGTCGGCGACGTCACGATCATGAGATCCCCCATCTCGGTGACAGGTCCCCAAGGTAAAGCGATCCTTCGGGCCTTCTCGTGGCCCAAATGAGTGAGTAGGACTACGCCGATCGAGGGAGGGGAACGTTCAGCGGATGAGCCGCGACGGCGGCCGGCGACCGGTCCGGGGGACCATGGGGGCATGGCCGAGGTCCGGAGCACGCCGCACGCCCCGCCCGACCGTGCCCTGCGCCGCGACATCCGTCTGGTGACCTCGATCCTGGGCGACACGCTGGCGCGCACCGAGGGCGCCGAGCTGCTCGAGCTGGTCGAGCGCGTGCGGGCCCATGCCAAGCAGGGCCGTCTGGACGAGCTCCCCGACTTCGACCTGGCGACGGTGACCCGTCTGGTGCGCGCGTTCACGGCGTACTTCCACCTCGCGAACATCACCGAGCAGGTCCATCGAGGCCGCACGCTGACCCGGGTCCGCGAGCAGGAGGGCGGCTGGGTCGAGCAGGCCGTCGCGCGCATCGCCGCGGCGGACGTCGAGCCCGGCGAGGTGGCGGAGCTGCTGAGCCACGTGGGCGTGCGCCCGGTGTTCACCGCGCACCCGACCGAGGTCGCCCGTCGCTCCACCATCGACGAGCTCCGACGGGTGGCCGCGCTGCTCGAGGAGCCCGACGCCCCCCGCCGGACCCGCCGTCTCGAGGAGGCGGTCGAGCTGCTCTGGCTCACCGACGAGATCCGCGTCGAGCCGCCCGAGCCGACCGACGAGGCCAGGAACGTCGTCTACTACCTCGAGGGGCTGTCCGGAGGTGCGCTTCCCGACGTGCTGGAGGAGCTGCGCGACCGGCTGGCGACGATCGGTGTCGACCTCCCGCCGGACGTGCGGCCGCTTCGCTTCGGCAGCTGGGTGGGCGGCGACCGCGACGGCAACCCCCATGTCACCCCGGGCACCACGCGCGAGGTGCTCACCCTGCAGGCGGTGCACGGCATCCGGCTCCTGCGAGGTCTGGTCGACCGGCTGCGGCGCGACCTCTCGGTGAGCAACCGGGTGGGAGCCGTCAGCGGCGAGCTCGGCGAACGGCTCGAGCACCTGCTGCCGCTGCTCCCGGAGGTCGAGCCGCGTTACCGGCGGCTCAACGCCGAGGAGCCGTACCGGCTCTTCCTCACCTGCGTCCACGTGCGGCTCGGGCTCACCGAGCAACGGCTGCTGCGCGGTGACCGGCACAGCGACGGGCGCGACTACGCCGACGACTCCGAGCTCCTCGACGATCTGCTCCTGCTGCACGCGTCCGTGCTCGAGCACCAGGGTGCCGTCGTGGCCGGGGGCGAGGTCGAGCGGCTGGTGCGGACCGTCGCCGCGACCGGGCTGACCCTCGCCACGCTCGACGTCCGCGAGCACTCCGAGAAGCACCACCAGGCGGTCGGTCAGCTGCTCGACCGCCTCGGCGAGCTGGGCACGCCGTACGCCGAGCTGGACGCGGACACCCGCACCAAGGTGCTCTCCGAGGAGCTGGCGAGCCGCCGGCCGCTGGCGCAGCACCCGTTGCCGCTGGACGACGAGGCTGCGGTGACCGCGGAGACGTTCCGGGCGATCCGGTGGGCGCTCGACGAGCTCGGTCCTCGTGCGGTCGAGAGCTACATCGTCTCGATGACCCACGACGCGGACGACGTGTTCGCGGCCGTCGTGCTGGCCCGCGAGGCCGGGCTGGTGGACCTCGGGTCCGACATCGCGCGGATCGGCTTCGTGCCGTTGCTCGAGACCGTCGAGGAGCTCGAGAGGGCGGAGTTCGTCCTCGACGCGCTGTTCGGCGACCCGTCGTACCGGAAGCTCCTGCGGCTGCGCGGCGACGTGCAGGAGCTGATGCTCGGCTACTCCGACTCGAACAAGGCCGGCGGGATCACGACGTCGCAGTGGCAGATCCAGCGGGCGCAGCGGCGGGCTCGCGACGTAGCCCGGCGGTACGGCGTGCGGCTGCGGTTCTTCCACGGGCGCGGCGGCTCGGTCGGTCGTGGAGGCGGTCCGACGTACGACGCGATCATGGCGCTGCCGTCGGGGACGGTCGACGGCGAGGTCAAGATCACCGAGCAGGGAGAGGTGATCAGCGACAAGTACGCCCTGCCCGCGCTCGCCCGGGAGAACCTCGAGCTCGCCGTGGCGGCGACCCTCGAGGCCAGCGTGCTGCACCGCACCGACCGGCGTACTCCCGACCAGGCCACGCGCTGGGACGCGACCATGGACCGCATCGCCGACGCCGCGCACGCCCGGTATCGCGAGCTGGTCGACGAGCCGGGTCTGGCGGAGTACTTCCTCACCTCAACCCCGGTCGACCTGCTCGGCGCGCTGCACATCGGGTCGCGGCCGGCGCGCCGCCCCGGCGCCGATGCGGGCATCGACGACCTCCGCGCGATCCCATGGGTGTTCGGCTGGACCCAGTCGCGGCAGATCGTGCCCGGCTGGTTCGGGGTGGGCACCGGGCTCGCGGCAGCCTGTGACGACGGCAACCTCGACGCGCTGCGGGAGATGTACGCCGAGTGGCTCTTCTTCCGCACCTTCCTCGGCAACGTGTCGATGACGCTGGTCAAGACCGACCTCGAGGTCGCCGAGCGGTACGTCGCGCTGGCGCCGGAGCCGCTGCGCCCCCTGCTCGATGCGATCCGCGCCGAGTACGACCTCACCGTCGAGCGCCTGCTCGCGGTGACCGGTGACGAGGCGCTGCTCGACCGGGAGGCGACGCTGCGCACGACGCTGGAGATCCGGGAGAAGTACCTGGAGCCGCTCCACCACCTGCAGCTCGAGCTGCTCGGTCGCTACCGCCGCGGCGAGGACGACCCGGCCTTGGAGCGTGCGCTGCTGCTGACGATCAACGGGATCGCCGCCGGGATGCGGAACACCGGCTGAGGGCTCGGGCTTCGGGCTTGGGGGCCTCGGGATGAGACACAAACTGGCCTACAGACCGACGCTGGCCGCGAGCGCTGAGCCGGTTTGTGGGCCAGTTTGATCTGAAGGGCCGACGGGCGGTCGCGGGATCCCTTGTGCGACGAGACCCGCACGCGTACTGTCGCGATATATCGCGAACGGTCGGCGTACTGACGCTGAACGATCGCGACGATCCACGACAGCACACGAGGGAGCGATGAGATGGGCCGTGACCGGGCCGAGTGGGGCCGCGAGTTCGAGTCGATGTTCCAGCAGCACGGGCGCGGCCACGGTGGCTGGAGCGGCG
This sequence comes from Nocardioides sp., assembly GCF_036503465.1. Classification (GTDB taxonomy): domain Bacteria; phylum Actinomycetota; class Actinomycetes; order Propionibacteriales; family Nocardioidaceae; genus Nocardioides. The sequence goes on along the minus strand of NZ_DASXWU010000047.1, from coordinate 28,093 downwards.
GCCACGGGGGCCGGCGTGGCGGCGAGTGGAGCGGGCCGTGGGGCAGCTGGCAGTGGGGTCCTCCGAACCGTCGGTCGGGGCCTCCGCCGTGGCTGGCCGGGCTGTTCGGCCTGGCCACCCAGGAGCAGGTCCGTGGCCCGCGGGTACGCCGCGGCGACGTGCGGGTGGCGATCCTCGCGGTGCTCGCGGACGGACCGTTGAACGGCTACCAGGTGATCCAGGAGATCGCCGACCGGACCGGCGGTGCCTGGCGGCCGAGCCCCGGCTCCGTCTACCCGACGATCTCGCAGCTCGAGGACGAGGGGCTGTTGGAGGGCGACGACGAACGAGGCCGGCGTACCGTCCGGCTGAGCGAGTCGGGCCGCACGTACCTCGCCGAGCACGAGGACGAGATCGAGCAGGTCTGGGCGCCGTTCGCGCGTGAACGCGACGAGCGCGACCAGTTACACGAGCGTGACGGCGACGACGGCGTCGACTTCGCCAGCCTCAAGCCCGAGCTCGGCCGGGTGATGAACGCCGTGTGGCAGATCATCACCACCGGCACCGACGAGCAGCGCCGTGCCGCCATCGGCGTCCTGGTCGATGCCCGACGCGGGCTCTACCGGATCCTGGCAGACCACCCCGGCGACCTCGAGGACAACGGGGTGGACACGGCCGAGGACACCGCCGAGGACACGGCCGAGGACACCGTGGACGACCTGGGCGACCGACCGAGCGACCGCCGTGACCGTGAGGAGGAGTGGTGAACGACCGACTGCGCATCGGGGACGCCGAGCGCGAGGCCGCGGCCCGCGAGCTGGGGGAGCACTTCGCGATGGGGCGCATCACCGCCGACGAGTACACCGAGCGCCTGGAGCAGATCTGGTCCGCCCGCACGGCGGCCGACCTGGCACCGGCGTTCCGCGACCTCCCCCGACCCCGCGTGGCGCAGCAACCCCGCGTGGCGAGCACGTCGCCGGCGGCCCGGCGCGAGCGCGGGTGGCGGCCGGAGCTGCCGCACATCCCGTTCCCGTTCAAGCTCCTGGTGGCGATCGTGGTGATCTGGTGGGGCTTCCACCACCCGCTGTTCTTGCTGATCGCGGCCGTCGTGTACGTCGTCTTCGTCCGCCGCTTCACCCACCGGCGTCGGTGGCACGGCCGCTCCGGTCCGTGGAGCCACAGCTGGCGCTGACGCCGGAGGACGAACCCAGGCCGTCAGACGCCGATGGCCCGGTTCACCCAGACGTCGCCGACCTCCATGCCGACCTTCTGGTAGAGGCTGAGGGCGCCGGTGCGCGAGTCGGTCGACAGTGAGGAACGGGTGGCGCCGTGCTCCCGGCCGCGCGCGAACGCGTCGACGAGCAACGCCTGCGCGAGGCCCCGGTGCCGCTGGTCCTTCCGTACGGCGAGCCGCTCGATATAGGCCTCGTCCGCGTCCTCGCCGGCCATGATCACCAGGGCGCATCCCACGATCGTGTCCTCGGGATCGGTGACCACGCGGAGGTGCCAGGGCTCGAAGCCCGGGCGGCCGATGACCGAGGCGTGGAAGTCGTCGTACGACTCCCGCTCCCGGACGGACCACTCCAGGAACGCGTCCTCGATGACGTCCTGGACGGCCGGGTACTCCTCCGGCCGGGCCTCGCGGATCGCATAGCCCTCGGGCAGGTCGCGGTGAGCGATCTCCGTGCCGGCGGGCAGGTCCAGCACCCAGCTGGTCCAGCGGACGCGGTACCCGAGCTTGTCGAGCAGCCGGTCGCCGGCCGAGCCCTCGGGCACCGGGCTGCCGTAGCCGGTGCCGCCGAGGTCCTCGACGGCCTTGCGCATCCAGCCGGCGATGGCCGTCCCGATACCGCGACGGCGGTACGTCGGGTGGACGGCGGCGTCGCCACGGTCGTGGCCGGTGACCTCGCCGTACCCCACCAGCATGTCGCCGTCGAAGACGCCGATCGTGTGCGTGGCGACGTCCCAGCTCGGCCGCGACCAGTCGCTCACGATGTCGGCAGGCTCGATCTCGACCTTCCCGATGTCGTGCTGCTCCTGGGCAGCGGCCAGGTCGTACACGGCTCGGGCGTCGTCCATGGTCAGCACCCGGAAGGTCAGCCCGTCGGGCAGGTCAAGCGCGCTCATGAGGCGGTATCAGACCATCCCCCCGCCCCCGGTGCACGTTCATTTAGCGCTGACCCGGCTCTTAGCTGCAGAGAATTGCGCCGACCCGGCTCTTGGCGTCACCACGGGGGTGGTGAACAAGAGCCGGGTCGGCGCTGTCAGCGGTGACGAAGAGCCGGGTCAGCGTTCCTGGACGTGGACAGGAGCCGGGTCAGCGTCAGCCCGGGTCACTTCTGGATGGCGGAGATGTCGAACTCGAGCTTGATCTTGTCCGACACCAGGAAGCCGCCGGTCTCGAGAGCGGCGTTCCAGGTGAGGCCCCAGTCCTTGCGGGAGATGGTGGTCCGGCCCTCGAAGCCGATCCGCACGTTGCCGAACGGGTCGCGGGCGGAGCCGGTGGACTCGAAGTCGATCGTGACCGGCTTGGTGATGCCCTTGATGGTCAGGTCGCCGGTGACGGTCCAGTCGTCGCCGTCACGCTCCACGTCGGTGGAGGTGAAGGTGATCTCGGGGTGCTGCTCGATCTCGAAGAAGTCGGCCGAGCGCAGGTGCGCGTCGCGGTCGGCGACGCCGGTGTCGATGCTGTCGGTCTTGATCGTCACGTCGACCTTGCTGTTGGCCGGGGTCGCGGTGTCGACGTGAGCCGTGCCCTCGAACTCCTTGAAGGCGCCGCGAACGGTGGTGACCATCGCGTGCCGGGCGCTGAAGCCGAGACGGGAGTGGGTGACGTCGAGGGTGTAGTCACCCGCGATGTCGTCGATGACGGTGGTGGCGGGGTCGAACGGGGTGTTCGTCATGGTGAGAGGCCCTCCTGGGGGATTGAAGTTTCAACCACTTGACCCGTACAACGCCCTCGGGCGACAGACATTCCCCGGCCCGACGTTGCCCAGGTCACATCCCGGCCACGGCCGGCATCGCGTCGTACGCCGGGGCTGACAACCGCCGTGGGACAGTGCCACGCTGAGCCATGACCCCGTCGCCGCAGACCAAGATCCTCCTGCCCGAGAGCGACCAGCCGACCCGCTGGTACAACATCCTGCACGACCTCCCGACGCCCCCGCCCGCCGTCCTGCATCCGGGCACCGGCGACCCGGTCGGGCCCGACGACCTCGCGCCGCTCTTCCCGATGGACCTGATCCTGCAGGAGGTGGCGCAGGAGCAGTACGTCGAGATCCCCGGCGAGGTGCTCGACGTCTACCGGCTCTGGCGTCCCTCGCCACTGTTCCGGGCGCACCGGCTGGAGAAGGCGCTCGGCACGCCGGCCCGGATCTACTACAAGTACGAGGGCGTGAGCCCGGCCGGCTCGCACAAGCCGAACACCGCGGTGCCGCAGGCGTTCTACAACGCCAAGGCCGGGATCAAGAAGCTGACCACCGAGACCGGGGCCGGCCAGTGGGGCACCGCGCTCGCCTTCGCCTGCTCGCAATACGAGCTCGAGTGCGAGGTCTGGCAGGTGCGCGCGTCGTACGACCAGAAGCCCTACCGGCGCACGATGATCGAGACCTTCGGCGGCACCGTGCATCCCAGCCCGAGCGACCTCACCAAGGCCGGGCGCACGATCCTGGACCAGGACCCCGACTCGACGGGCAGCCTCGGCATCGCCATCAGTGAGGCGGTAGAGGTCGCCGCCCAGGACCCCCACACCAACTACGCGTTGGGCAGTGTCTTGAACCACGTGCTGCTGCACCAGACCGTGATCGGCGAGGAGGCGCTGCTGCAGCTGGCGCTGGTGGGCGAGAAGCCCGACCTGCTGGTGGGCTGCACCGGTGGCGGCTCGAACTTCGGCGGCCTCGCGTTCCCGTTCCTGCGCGAGAAGTGGGCCGGGGCCATGTCACCGACCGTCCGCGCCGTCGAGCCGGCGTCGTGCCCGTCCTTGACCCAGGGCACCTACGCCTACGACTTCGGAGACACCCTCGGGATGACCCCGCTGATGAAGATGCACACGCTCGGCCACGACTTCGTTCCCGACCCGATCCACGCCGGCGGGCTGCGCTACCACGGGATGAGCCCCTTGATCTCGCACCTGTACGAGAACGGTGAGCTCGAGGCCGTCGCCAAGAAGCAGTCGGAGTGCTTCGCGGCCGGCGTGCTCTTCGCCCGCACCGAGGGCATCGTGCCGGCACCGGAGCCGACGCACGCGCTCGCGGCCATGGTCGAGGAGGCGTTGGCGTGCAAGGAGTCGGGCGAGGAGAAGGTGATCCTCACGGCGCTCTGCGGGCACGGCCACCTCGACCTCGCGGCGTACGACGCGTACCTGCGCGGCGATCTCGTCGACCACAGCTGGGACGACACCGAGCTGCAGCAGGCCGTGGCCGGCGCCCTGGCCAAGCTGCCGGCCGTCAGCTCCTGAGGGCCGCGTCGTCGACCTCCGTGCCGACCAGCTCGCGCACCCGGTCGATGGCGTCCCAGTCGTTGACGTGCATGCCGGCGACGACCCGGTCGCCGCGCAGCCACCAGACGCGGAACGTCCTGCCCTCGACCGGGCCCTCGGTGTCGCCGGTGATGACGACCCGCTCGAAGCCGCCGGGGCCGGGGTGGCCGACGTACTCGAGGCCGAGCGCGTACTGGTCGGTGAAGAAGTAGGGCAGGTGGTCGGCGACGGCCTTGCCGCCGAGCAGGTTGGTGGCCGCGACCGTGCCGTGCTTGATGGCGGTGTCCCAGTGCTCGACGCGCAGGCGGTGACCGAGGACCGGGTGGTCGACGTTCGCGACGTCACCCGCGGCGAGCACGTCCGGCGCCGACGTGCGCAGCCCCGAGTCGACCAGGATGCCGTTGTCGACGGCGATCCCGGCGTCGGCCGCGAGGTCGGTGACGGGAGCCACGCCGACGCCGACGACGAGGCGGTCGAAGGTGAGCGTCTCGCCGTCGGCTGTGGTGACCGTCGCCCCGCCCTCACCCCGGCTGATGCCCTCGATGCGTACGCCGGTGCGGACGTCGGCGCCCTTCTCGCGGTGGAGCTGGGCGAACAGTGCGCCGACCTCGGGTCCGACGACGTTGAGCAGCGGCTGCTCCAGTGCCTCGAGTACGACGACCTCGGCGTCCGCCTGGCGCGCGGCGCTGGCCACCTCGAGGCCGATCCAGCCGCCTCCGATGATGCCGATCCGGGCGCCGGGCTGGAGCTGCTCCTTCAGGGCGGTCGAGTCCTCGAGGGTGCGCAGGTAGTGGACCGGGGCGCCCGAGTCGTCGGCCAGCGCGAGCCGCTTGGGCGTCGCGCCCGTCGCCAGCAGCAGCCCGGACCAGGCCACCTCCTGGCCGCCGGCGGTGAGGGTGTGGGCGTCGGGGTCGACCGACTCGACGGTGACGCCGGTGCGCAGGTCGACGTCGTGCGCGGCGTACCAGTCGTGGTCGTTGACCAGCGCCTTCTCGGCGGGGTCGTTGCCGAGCAGGTAGCCCTTGGAGAGGGGCGGCCGCTCGTACGGCGCGTGGTCCTCCGCCGCGATCACGACCAGGTCTCCGTCGTACCCCTGGGTGCGGAGCTCGCGCACGGCGGTGCCGGTGGCGAGGCCGCCGCCGACGAGGACGATCGGGGCGCTCATCGGGCACCTGCCCGGTCGCGGGTGAGGGAGAGGAACTCTGCGCGGGTCTTCGGATCGTCGCGCAGCCGGCCGTGCAGGGCGGCGGTAACCGTCCGGGCGCCATCGGCGCGAGCGCCGCGCAGGCTCATGCAGGTGTGCTCCGCTTCGATCACGACGCCGGCCCCCAGTGGCTCCAGCCGGTCCATGAGGTGCTCGGCGATCTCGACGGTCAGCCGCTCCTGGGTCTGGGCGCGGCGGGCGAAGAACTCCACGGTGCGGGCGAACTTCGACAGCCCGAGGATGCGGTCGCCGGGGAGGTAGCCGACGTGCGCGACGCCGGTGAACGGCAGCAGGTGGTGCTCACACAGCGAGCTGACCGGGATGTCGGAGACCACGACCAGCTCGTCGTACCCGGCGGCGTTGCTGAACGTCGTGCTGTCGAACTCCGGCGGCGTCAGCATCTCGGCGTACGCGTGGACCAAACGCCGCGGCGTCTCGAACATGTCCTCGGAGTCGATCGGCAGACCGAGTGCCGCGAGCATGTCGGCGGCGGCCTTCTCGGCCTTCACCAGGTCGACTGGCGCGGGTTCGTGGGTGATCCGCGGGCGCCACCGCGCCCCGACCTGTCCGTCGATCTGCACGGCGACCGCCTCGACCATGGGACTCTCCTTCTGGACCGAACTCTCTAAGAGTGAGTAATATGTCTGTTAGAAGTGCGGCTCGTCAAGAGGAGGTATTGGCATGGGAGACGCGTTCTCCGCGATCGGCGCCCTCGCCGACCCCCTGCGCCGCCGACTCTATGAGTACGTCGCCGGCCGCGACGACGGCGTCGGCCGCGAGGAGGTGGCGCGCGAGGTCGGCGTCCCGCCCCACACCGCACGCTTCCACCTCGACAAGCTGGTCGAGGAGGGCCTGCTGACCGTCGAGCATCGTCGGCTCAGCGGCCGCACGGGTCCCGGCGCCGGCCGGCCCGCCAAGGTCTACCGGCGTGCCGCCGGTGAGCTCGCGGTCTCGCTGCCCGAGCGCGGGTACGACCTGGTCGGCCGGGTGTTCGCGGCCGCGGTCGAGCGGTCGTTGGAGGGAGCCCCGTTGCCCGAGACGCTGGCCGAGGAGGCCCGGCAGGCGGGACGCCGCGACGGCACGGCGTACGAGGGGAAGGGCGGTGAGCTCGCCCGTTCCGCCGATGTCCTGGCCGACCGCGGCTACGAGCCGACGCGCGTGGGGGACGGGCTGGTGCTGCGCAACTGCCCGTTCGACGCGCTGGCGCGCGAGCACACGGCGCTGGTGTGCGGGGTGAACCACGACTACGTGGGTGGTGTGCTCGACGGACTCGGCTGCGACCACACGTCGGCCAGGCTCGACCCGGGCCCCGACCGGTGCTGCGTGCGGGTCGAGGAGAGGCCGGGTCGCGCGTGACCTCCTGACAGGATGGCCGGCATGGGGACCCGCCGGCTGTTGCTCGTCGTACTCGCGATCGTGCCGCTCGCCCTGGCCGGCTGTGGTGGCGGCGACGACGGCCCCTCCCCGGACCCGACTGCGGCCGCGCTGGCCGCGGGACTGGCTTCGGGAGACCTGTCCGACGTGACCTTCGTCGACGCCTCGGCCGGTGACGTGCAGCGGGAGTACCACCGGGCGGTGGCGGCCCTGGGAGGGGTGAAGCCGGAGGTCCAGGTCGGCTCCGTGGACACGAGCGGCGACGGTACGGCGACAGCCACCCTGCGCTGGAGCTGGCCGCTCGGCGAGGGCTGGAGCTACACCAGCAAGGCCGAGCTGCGGGCGGCCGGATCGACCTGGAAGGTCGACTGGGCGACCGACGTCGTGGAGCCGTCCCTGAAGGACGGGATGACCCTCGAGGCGACGACGATCGGGGCCAAGCGTGCCGACATCCTCGGTCCGCACGGCGTCGCGCTCGTGACCGAGCGGCCGGTGGTGAGGTTCGGGGTCGACCGGATCAAGGTGCCGGCGTCGCAGGCTCCCGAGTCGGCACGGCGGCTCGCGGAGCTGGTCGGGATCGACGTCGCGCCGTACGTCAAGCAGGTCAGGGCGGCCGGGCCCAAGGCCTTCGTGCAGGCGATCGCCTTCCGGAAGGACGAGGTGCCGGCGGCGGTGACCGCGCAGTACGTCCACATCAAGGGAGTGGACGCGATCGCCGACCAGATCCCGCTGGGGATCACCAAGGAGTTCGCGGCGCCGATCCTCGGCACGGTCGGCCCCGTGACCGCCGAGATCATCAAGGACAACCCGGGCGTCTACCGGGTGGGCGACCTGGCCGGGCTGTCCGGCCTCGAGGCGAGGTACGACGACCAGCTGCGCGGCAGGCCCGGCGTCCTCGTCTCGACAGCGTCGAAGCACGGCGGGGGTCAGCAGCTCTTCAAGTCACCCGCCGTCGACGGGACGCCGCTCCGGCTCACCCTCGACCCGCGGCTGCAGCTGCTCGCCGAGCACGTCTTGAGCACGGTCGGCCCGGCCAGTGCGATCGTGGCCATCCGGCCGTCGACCGGGGCGATCCTGGTGGCCGCCAACGGTCCGGGGAACAACGGCTACAACGACGCGACGTACGGACGGTTCGCGCCGGGATCGACGTTCAAGACCGTGGACTCGCTGGCGCTTCTCCGGAAGGGCGTCACGCCGTCGTCGCCGGTCGAGTGCCCGACGAGCGTCAACGTCGACGGCAAGGTGTTCACCAACGACAGCGACTACCCGCCGAGTGCCAACGGCCGGATCGACCTGGCGACGGCGATCGCGAACTCCTGCAACACCGCGTACATCAACGAGCGCACGAAGCTCGGCCCGCACGACCTCGTCGACGCGGCGGCCACGCTCGGGATGGGGGTCGACCACGACCTCGGCTTCCCGGCGTACTTCGGGAACGTCGTGCCACCTACCTCGGAGACGACGAAGGCGGCCGACATGATCGGCCAGGGCCAGGTGCTCGCCTCACCGATGACGATGGCGACCGTGATGGCGTCGGTCGTCGCCGGCCACACGGTCGTGCCCCAGCTGGTCACGTCGGTGAAGCCGGCGCCCACGCACCCGACCCCGCTCACCGCCGTCCAGGACGCGACCCTGAAGCAGCTCCTCCGGGGCGTCGTGCTGCGCGGCACGGGGCTCGGGCTGAGGGACGTGCCCGGGCCTCCGGTGATCGCGAAGACCGGGACGGCGGAGTTCGACCGCGACGGCCGGCGGCTCACCCACGCCTGGATGATCGCCGGGCAGGGCGACCTCGCGGTCTGCGCCTTCGTCGACGTCGGCCACACCGGAGCGGGCACCGCCGGGCCGTTGCTCGAGCAGTTCCTGCGCGGCGCCCGCCAGCGCTGAACCGCTGGCGCGACCCGTGTCGCGGGCGCACCATCGACGCATGAGGCGGAGGCCCTGGCACCTCTTGGTGATCCTCGTTCTTCTTCTGCTCCCGGGCTGCGGTGGCGGCTCTCACTCGGGCGCCACAGTGGTGATGAAGACCGACGACGTGAAGGCGGCGTACGACGCGTCGGTGGCCGGCCTGGATCGGCAGTACTTCGACGACATGTCGATGACCACGCCGACCGAGATGCGGCAGGTGCTGCTGGTCCCGCTGGGCGTCGATGGCCAGGGTCTGGCGGAGTGGGAAGCAGACCTGGCGACGGGCGCCACGGCCGCCAGGCTCACGCCTCCTGGGCGGCTGTCACGCGTCGACGTGTTCGAGCACTCGGCCGGTCACGACGTACCCGCGGAGGAGGAGTACGGCTACGGCATCCAGGGGAGTCCCGTCTCGACGACGCACGGCTCAGACATCGAGATCGTGGCCGGTGTCGAGGGCGTGCTGCGCCTGTTCCACCTGACGCCGACCACGGTGCGGCTGCTGCATCCGCTCGGTCCCGCCCTGGTCGTGGAGGCGAGCACGGACGATCCCGCCTCGATCGAGGGCAGGATGGGTGAGCTCGAGAGTGCACTCGACTCAGGACATTCGGGGCTGGAGGGCATGTACCTCGCGGTGGACGGACCCGACGGACCGCTCTTCCGCGGCGAGTCCGCTCATCGGATCGCCGAGGGCGGCCAGTGGTTCGCCCGGGGCTTCGACAGTGGCATCCCACACGGCTGACCCCGGCCGTCGCCCTGGTGTCGTCACGGGCCGGGTCGGCGTCTGAGGGGGTGGCGTAGAGCCGGGTCAGCGTTCTCACGCGTGGCCAAGAGCCGGGTCAGCGCTCCCGGGGGGTGATGTTGCGGGCGACGTCCTCGGGCATGGGTTCGTAGTGGCCGAAGGAGCGGGTGAAGGAGCCTGCGCCGTGGGTGGAGGAGCGCAGGTCCACGGCGTACCTGACGAGCTCGGTCTGCGGCACCTCGGCGTTGATCACGGTCCGGTCGTCGCCCACCTTGTCGGTGCCGAGGAGCCGCGCGCGCCGCGACGACAGGTCGCTCATCGTCGCGCCGACGTGCTCGTCGGGGACGACGACGGCCACCACGTCGTACGGCTCGAGCATGGTGACCGTCGTGGCCGTGGCGGCCTCGCGCAGCGCCAGGCCGCCGGCCATCTGGAAGGCCATGTCCGAGGAGTCGACGCTGTGCGCCTTGCCGTCGGTGAGCGTGACCCGCAGGTCGACCATCGGGTAGCCCGCCCGGACGCCCTTCTCCATCTGCGCGCGCACGCCCTTCTCGACCGACGGGATGAACTGCCGGGGCACTGCACCCCCGACGACCTTGTCGACGAACTCGAACCCGCCGCCCTCCGGCAGCGGCTCGACCTCGATGTGGCACACGGCGTACTGGCCGTGCCCGCCGGACTGCTTGACGTGCCGGCCCAGACCCTTGCCGGCACCGCCGAACGTCTCGCGCAGGGACACCAGGAACGGCTCGGTCTCGACGTGCACGGCGTACCGATCGGCGAGGCGGGCGACGAGTACGTCGGCGTGCGCCTCGCCCATGCACCAGAGCACCAGCTGGTGGGTCTCCGCGTTGTTCTCGACCCGGAGGCTCGGGTCCTCGGCGGCCAGCCGGCCCAGCGCCTGGGACAGCTTGTCCTCGTCGGCCTTGCTCTTGGCGACGATCGCGACCGGCAGCAGCGGCTCGGGCATCGACCACGGCTTGAGCACCCGGGGCTCGTCGATCGACGACAGGGTGTCGCCGGTCTCCGCGCGGGTCAGCTTGCCGATCGCGCAGAGGTCCCCGGCGACGACGGCGGTCGCCGGCACGTGGGTGCCGCCGAACGGGTAGGACAGCGAGCCGACCTTCTCGTCCTCGTCGTGGTCCTCGTGGGTGGAGTCGGAGAAGAACGACGTGAAGTGTCCCGAGACGTGGACCGGATCGTCCGCGGTGAGGGTGCCGGAGAAGACGCGGACCAGGCTGACCCGCCCGACGTACGGGTCGCTGGCGGTCTTGACGACCTCGGCGACCAGGACGCCCTTCGGGTCGCCCTCGATGGGCTCGGCCTCCTTGCCGGCCGGGGTGAACACGTCGGGCGAGGGGTGCTCCAGCGGCGACGGGAACCCGTCGACGGCCAGGTCGAGCAGCTCCGAGCAGCCCACGCCGGTCATCGAGCACACGGGTACGACGGGGTGGAAGCTGCCGCGCGCCACCGCCTTCTCGAGGTCCTCGGTGAGGGTCTCGTGCGAGATCTCCTCGCCGCCGAGGTAGCGGTCCATCAGAGTCTCGTCCTCTGACTCCTCGATGATCCCCTCGATCAGCGCGCCGCGGAGGTCCTCGTGCGCACCGTCGTCGGTCATCAGGTCGACCAGCCCGGTCACCTCGCCGGCCTCGTCGCGCACCGGCACGTACAACGGCAGCACCTTGTCGCCGAACGCAGCCTGAGCCGACTTCAGTACGCCGTCGTGGTCGGCCCGGGACTGGTTCAGCTTGGTGATCACGACGGCCCGCGGCATCCCGACCTCGGCGCACTCGCGCCACAGCGCCGCGGTCGCGTCGTCGACGGCGTCGCTGGCGGCGATCACGAAGAGGGCGCAGTCGGCGGCCCGCAGCCCCGCGCGCACCTCGCCCACGAAGTCGGCGTACCCCGGGGTGTCGACGAAGTTGATCTTGGTCCCGCGGTGGACGACCGGCGCGATGGCCAGCGAGATGGATCGTTCGTGGGACTTCTCCGAGTCCTCGAAGTCGCAGACGGTGGAGCCCTCCTGGATGGTGCCCGCGCGCGGGATCGCACCTGCTGAGGCGAGCAGCGTCTCGACCAGGGTGGTCTTCCCCGATCCGCCCGGTCCGATCAGCACCACGTTGCGGATCCGGTCGGGGCTGCTCGCCCCGAGATCTTGACCCGCTGGTCTACGCCCGCCCGCCTTGTCCGCCATGTCAGCCTCCAGGTCTCGACCGGGTCGACGGACCAGACTGGTGGCGCTGACCGCCGAGCCGAAAAACGATGGAGTCCAAACAACTCCTCTGCGGGCCCGAGTTCAAGGGGCAGACGGCGCGAACGACTCCGGCGGCGGGGTCCGATGCCAGCAGGCAGATCGCGTGGAAAGCACCGGTTGACCGGGGTTTCTCTGGTCCCGACGAGCTGGTGGCGCGAGCGCCACGAGGTCGTCGGGAAAAGGGGCGAGCCCCTCGCAGCATGGGGTCAGCGAGGGGCTCGATATCGTCCGGGTGCATGCCCCCAGGCCGACGTTCACAGGGTGTCAGAGTCGCGACGGGCGCGTGCACACTTTCCGCAAACTTGCCCCGGTGACAGGCTGAAACCATGACTGGACTAGACCTCTTGGCGAAGACCGGCTCGCGCGGCCTGTTCATCGGCGGTCAGTGGCGCGAGTCGGCCACGGGTGCGAGGTTCGAGGTGCGCGACCCGGCCGACGAGTCGGTGATCACCGACGTGGCCGACGGCGACACCCACGACGCGATGGCCGCCCTCGACGCCGCGGTCACGGCGCAGGCCGGCTGGGCCGACACCCCACCGCGCGAACGCGGCGAGATCCTGCGCCGGGCGTTCGAGGCGATCATGGACCAGGCCGACGACTTCGCCGAGCTGATCAGCCTCGAGATGGGCAAGACCCTCGCCGAGGCCAAGGGTGAGGTCGGCTACGGCGCGGAGTTCTTCCGCTGGTTCGCCGAGGAGGCGGTGCGCATCCACGGTCGTTGGATGCAGGCGCCTGCGGGCGGCTCACGGCTGCTGACGATCCGCAAACCGGTGGGCCCGTGCCTGTTCATCACCCCCTGGAACTTCCCCCTGGCGATGGGCACCCGGAAGATCGGCCCGGCGGTCGCCGCCGGCTGCACGATGGTGGTCAAGCCGGCCGAGCTGACGCCGTTGACCATGCTGGCGCTCGCCGACGTCCTCACCGAGGCCGGACTTCCCGGCGGCGTCCTGAACGTCGTCACCACGTCCGACTCGAAGTCGCTCAGCGCGACCTTGATGGCCGACGACCGGCTGCGGAAGGTGAGTTTCACCGGCTCGACCCCGGTCGGGAAGGTGCTGGTCCGGCAGTCCGCCGACGAGCTCCAGCGCGTCTCCATGGAGCTCGGCGGCAACGCGCCCTTCATCGTCTTCGAGGACGCCGACGTCGCCGCTGCAGTCGACGGCGCGATGATCGCGAAGATGCGGAACATGGGCGAGGCCTGCACGGCCGCCAACCGGTTCCTCGTGCACGAGTCGGTCGCTCGCGAGTTCGCCGACCTGCTCGCGCAGCGGATGGGCTCGCTGACGACCGGCCGTGGCCAGACCCCGGGCACCGACGTGGGTCCGCTGATCAACGCCGACGCGGTCGAGTCGGTCGGAAAGCTGGTCTCCGATGCGGTGCAGGATGGTGCCGAGCTGGTCACCGGGGGTGAGGCGCCCGAGGGCCCGGGTCATTTCTACGCGCCCACCGTCCTGCTCGGCGTGTCGGCCGAGGCGCGGATCGTGAACGAGGAGATCTTCGGGCCCGTAGCGCCGATCACCACCTTCACCTCCGACGACGAGGCGATCGCGATGGCGAACGCGACGGAGTACGGCCTCTCGTCGTACGTCTACACCCGCGACCTGGCGCGGACGGTCAAGGTCGCCGAGGCGCTGCAGTTCGGGATGGTCGGCGTGAACACCGGTCTGGTGTCGAACCCGGCCGCTCCGTTCGGGGGCGTGAAGGCCAGCGGTTTCGGTCGTGAGGGCGGCTTCGAGGGCATCGAGGAGTACCTCGACACCACGTACGTCGCCATCCCGGTCTGACCCGAGCTCCCTCGACACCGGACAAGTCCCACGTCGGCGCGGGAGAAGCCCCCCTCCGGTCAGCGGGGCTGGCGGGGCTGGGCGAGCGCGTCGGCGAGCTCGGTGCGCGAGGTGATCGACAGCTTGCGCAGGATGTGGGAGACGTGCCACTCGACGGACTTCACGCTGACGCCGAGCTCCTCGGCGATCTCCCGGTTGCGCTTGCCGGTCACGACCAGCTGCGCGACGCGTCGTTCGGCGGCGCTCAGCTCGGCCAGCCGACCGGGCAGCTCACCGTCCGGTGCCTCGCCGAGACGCTCCAGCAACCAGCGGATGCGACCCAGCAGCGGACCGAGGTCCTGCTGACGTGCGTACTTCTCCGCCGTGCGCAGCAGGTCCACCGCTCGCCCGGACTCGTCGGGCCGGAGCAGCAGCAGCCAGCCCGCGAGATCGGTGCGGATCTGCGCGTCGAGACGCGCCGCAGTCGTGCCGTGCAGGACCTCGAGCGCCTCGTCGAGCAGCGCGATCCGGTCGCTCGTCGGGGCGATCGCGGCCTGGGTGCGCAACGCGTGGGCGACGGCGTACGGCATGTCCAGCGTGCGCGCGTCGGCGAGCTCAGCCTCGATCAGCTCGGTGGCCGCTGCGATCTCACCCCGGCCACCGACCACCCGGGCCAACCCGCTGCGCCAGGGCACCCAGGGATGCCCGGCCACGGACTGGAGCTCCTCGCCGGCGCGCTCGTAGTACGACACGGCCTGGTCGGCCTGGCCGCGAGCCGCCGCGAACTCACCCAGCCCGTACGACGCCGCCGCGCCGACCAGACCGCGGATGCGCATCAGGTTCGTCAGCTCGCGGGCGTACGTCGCGGCGCCGCGAAGGTCGCCCATCGCCAGCTTGGCCTGGAGCCCGGTGACGGCCACCGAGACGTGACCGAAGTCGTCGAGGTCCTCGCGGTGGCGGGCCCGGTCGACCGCGTCGAGGGCATCAGCGATCCTGCCCTGCGACAGCGCGTCGCGGGCATGGTGCACAACACGGGCGGAGTCGTCCGTCGCAGAATCGAACATGCTTGAGTCCGCCCCCCTGGGCTCGAGCATGTATAGAAGGTAGGGCCTCCCGGGACGGTTGTGGAGGGTGATAGGTCCGATTTAACGAACCGTTGCCTGCGCGAGTGACAACGCACGCCGGGCAGCTGGTTCGGCCGCTGTCCTGTCCTCGAGCACCAGGCCGATCCGGGTACGCCGGTCGAGCAGGTCGTCGACGTCGTGCGCGCCCTCGTGGGTGACTCCGAAGACCAGCTCCGCGAGCGTGATCGGGACGGCGGCGGCCACCGGCGCGAGCAGCTCTTCGTCGGGGAGCCCGGAGGTCTGTCGGGCGTTCTCGAGCACAAGGGCGGCGTCGGTGCCGAACCGACGCACCAGCCGCGGTGCGGGCGACCCCGCCGCCACGTGCGCGAGCTCGGACCGCCGCGCGGCTCCGGCGAGGGGGAGCTGCGCGGTGATGCAGCGACGCGCGTCGAGACCCGCACGCGCGGTCGCGGTGTCGACGGCGTCCTGTGCCATCCGGCGGTACGTCGTGAGCTTGCCGCCGACCACGGTCACCACGCCGTCGGCCGAGGTCAGGACCGCATGTCGCCGCGACAGGTCGGCGGTGCGGCCGTCGGCCCGCAGGAGGGGGCGCAGTCCGGCGTACGACCCGACGACGTCGGCGCGGGTGATCGGCCGGGCGAGGGCGGCCGACGTGGTGGCGACCAGGAAGTCGAGCTCCTCCTCGCTGGGCACCGGTACGTCAGGAGGCTCGCCTTCGACGGGCACGTCGGTCAGACCGACGTACACGGGCCCGTCCTGCTGGGGCACCACGTTGAGGAACCGGTTGCGCTCGCCGGGGACGGGCAGGGTCAGCGCGACCTGGAGACCCGGCAAGGCCGACCGGCGGAGCACCAGGTGGGTACCCCGGCTGGGCCGGAGGTCGACGTGGTCGACCAGCCCGCCGGCCCAGACTCCGGCGGCGTTGACCACCGCCCGGGCGGACACCTGGTGATCGGTCCCGGTCAGCTCGTCCCGCAGCACGGCTCCTCTGCCCTCGACCTCGACCGCGCGGGCGTGCGTGCGCACCTCGGCGCCGAGCGCCGCGGCGGTGCGGGCGACCGTGACCACCAGGCGCGCGTCGTCCTCGAGCTGGCCGTCCCAGGAGAGGATGCCGCCACGCAGGCCGTCACCGAGGACCGGTGCGAGGTGGCGGCTCTCCGTCGCGGAGACCCGGCGCGGTCGCGGCAGGGTCTCGGAGGACGTGCGGGCGGCGACCCGAAGCAGGTCGCCGGCGCGGATGCCCGTACTCAGGAACGCGGCCCGGCGACGGCTCGTCGACGCGTCGAGCGGAAGCAGCATCGGCAGCGCGTGCGTCAGGTGAGGGGCGGTGACCTCCATCAGGATCCCGCGCTCGACGGCACTCTCGTACGCCACGCCGACCTGGCCGTTGGCGAGGTAGCGCAGGCCGCCGTGGACCAGCTTGCTCGACCAGCGCGACGTACCGAAGGCGAGGTCGTGGGCGTCCACCGCCAGCACGGACAGCCCTCGGGAGACGGCGTCGAGGGCGCATCCGACCCCCGTGATGCCGAGCCCGACGACGAGCACGTCGACCTCCGACTGCGCCTGCGCCAGTCCCGCGCGGATGCGCAGCTCGGTCACGGGTGGGCCACCATGCTCCGGACCAGGTGCCCGAGCTCCCGGTCGAGGTCGTCCTCGCCGACCGCGTCGTCGACCATCGTGTGGGCGCTCAGCACGAAGCCGTGGGAGGCGAGCAGCAGGGCACGAGCCATCGCCACGGGGTCGCCGTCGCGTACGCTGCCGTCGCCCTGGCCCTCGCGGATCCGTCCGGCGGTGAGCTCGGCGATGGCCTCCTGGCTGCGGCCGCGCCGGGTCAGCAGGTAGGGGAGCAGGAGCTCGGGGTCGAGCTCGACGATCCGGACGAACAGCTCGTTGTCGCGGAGCGCCGCGGTCGTCGCGACCACCTCGGCCACGATCCGGTCCGCGGCCGTGGCGCCCGGGCCCAGCTGGGCGTCGGCCTCCGCCACCACCCGGGTGACGACCTCGCCCCACTCGCGGGTCATCAGGTCGCCGAGCACCGCGGGCATGTCGGGCCAGGCGCGGTAGATCGTCATCCGGCTGACCCCCGCTCGCCGTGCCACCTCGGTGAGCGTCGTACGCCGCCAGCCGACGTCGAGGATGCAGGCCCGGGCGGCGTCGAGGTAGGCGGACTGCGGATCGCCCATGTGACGACGTGACGTCATATGTCACACTGTAACGTATGCCGATCGAGATGCACCCGACCCGGTGGGGCGACCCGGCCCGCGCCTCCGCGCTTCCCGAGGCCACGCGCGGCCTGGTCGAGCTGGTCTTCCCGGTGATCGACCGGACCGTCGGCGACGACGAGGCGGTGGCGATACCGACGTCCCGGCTTCCCGACGAGGTCGTCGCGGAGCTCTACGGGATCGTGGGTGCCCGGCACGTGCTGACCGACGACGCCTCGCGGCGGCTCCGCACCCGTGGCAAGTCCACGCCGGACCTGCTCCGCGCCCGGGCCGGTGACCTCTCCGACGCGCCCGACGCCGTCGTCCGGCCGGGGAGCCACGACGAGGTGCAGGCCCTGCTCGGCGTCGCGGCCCGGCACAGGGTCGCCGTGGTCCCCTTCGGCGGCGGCACCTCGGTGGTCGGCGGGCTCGTCGCCCGCCGGGATGGGTACGCCGGGGTGATCTGCCTCGACCTGCTGCGGATGGACAGGCTGCTCGACGTCGACCCGGTGTCGATGACCGCGACCCTGGAGCCGGGGGTGCGCGGACCGCAGGCCGAGGCCCTGCTCGCCGAGCACGGACTCACGCTCGGCCACTTCCCCCAGTCCTTCGAGCACGCCTCGATCGGTGGGTTCGCCGCCACCCGTTCGAGCGGCCAGTCGTCGGCCGGCTACGGCCGGTTCGACGCGATGGTCGTCGGCCTCGTGGTCGCGACGCCCGCGGGAACGGTCCGGCTGGGGCATGCGCCGGCCAGCGCCGCGGGGCCCGACCTGCGCCAGGTCTTCCTCGGGTCGGAGGGGGCGTACGGCGTGATCACCGCGGTCGCCGTCCGGGTCCGTGCGCTGCCAGGAGAGCGGCGCTACGAGGGGTGGCACTGGCCGTCGTTCGACGCCGGGGTGGAGGCGATGCGGACGCTTGCCCAGTCGCAGCTGCTGCCGTCGGTGCTGCGCCTCTCCGACGAGAACGAGACGGCCCTCGACCTGGCACATCCGGACTCGATCGGCAGCGCCGGCGACGGGCCGAGCGGCGGCTGCCTGATGATCGTCGGCCACGAGGGGACAGCCGCCACGGTGTCTGCCCGGCGGACCGCGGTCTCGGCCGTGCTGGCCGGCCTGGGAGGGACGTCGGTCGGGGAGGAGCCGGGCAGGAGGTGGGCCGCCGGCCGGTTCGACGCGCCGTACCTCCGCGACTCGATGCTCGACCTCGGCGTGCTGGTCGAGACGCTGGAGACCGCGGCGCACTGGTCCCGGCTGCGGAGCACCTACGACGTGGTGTCGGCCGCCTTGAAGGCGTCGCTGGGCGAGCCGGCGATGGTGCTGTGCCACGTGTCGCACGTCTACGAGACCGGCGCCTCGCTGTACTTCACCGTCGCCGCGCCCGAGGGTGACGACCCGCTCGGACGCTGGACGGCCGCGAAGCGTGCCGCGACGCAGGCGATCGTCGGTGTCGACGCCACCATCACCCATCACCATGCGGTGGGCACCGACCACCGGCCGTGGCTGGAGGACGAGATCGGCGCCCTGGGCGTGGAGGTGCTGCGCGCCGTCAAGCACGCGGTCGACCCGCAGGGCATCCTCAACCCCGGCGTGCTGGTCCCCTGATCAGCCGTCCCGGGCGAAGGACCACACCAGCAGCTGGGTGGGCACGGCCGCGGTCAGGGTGATCTCGTGCTCCCCGGTGATCTCGAACGCGTCGCCGGCGGACAGTGGCTCGGCAAGGCTCGAGCGGGCCAGCGCGCCGGTCACCACGAACACGTGCCGCAGGAGTGCCTCGGGCACCGTGACGGTCGCGCCCGCGGGCAGGGCGCCGATCCGAAGAGCGGCGCCGGCGACGCCGAGGTCCGACTCGTCGGCCGCCACGACGAGGTCGTCGCCGCTCAGGTCGGGTGTCGTCGTACGGCGCGTCACCTCGCCGCCGGCGACGTCCGGACGCAGCCACGCCTGCATGAAGCGGGTGGCTCCGCCGGCCGCCCTCTCGCTGTGGGCGAGCCCGCTGCCGGCCCGGGTGATCGCGAGCTCGCCCGCCGGCTGGACCGTGCCCCCGTTCGCGTCCTCGTGCGCCAGCGCCCCCGAGACGACCCAGGTGACCAGGACGATGTCGGCGTGCTCGTGGGGGTCGTATCCCGCCCCGGCGGCGAGGAGATCGTCGTTCAGGGCGACCAATGGTCCGAACGAGACGCGCTCGGGATCGTAGGACGATCCGAACGAGAACGAGTGACGCGTCTGACGTCCCGGCTCGCGGGTCAGGAACCGATCCATTCCTCTTCGAACCACTACGGTCACGGACACAATGATCCCCGTGGCTCACCCTCTGCTCCCGCCGGGCTTCCGCTTCGGCGCCAGCACCGCGTCGTACCAGATCGAGGGGGCTGCCACGGAGGACGGCAAGGGCCCGAGCATCTGGGACACGTTCAGCCACCTGCCCGGCAAGATCGCGGACGGGTCCACCGGCGACGTGGCGTGCGACCACTACCACCGCCTCGACGAGGACCTCGACCTCATGCAGCGGCTCGGGCTGGGCGGCTACCGCTTCTCGATCTCCTGGCCGCGGGTCATGCCGAGCGGCTCCGGTCATCCGAACGGCCCCGGCCTCGACTTCTACGAGCGTCTCGTCGACGGGCTCCTCGAGCGCGACATCCAGCCGATGGCGACGCTCTACCACTGGGACCTGCCGCAGGAGCTCGAGGACGCCGGCGGCTGGCTCAACCGCGACACCGTCGAGCGGTTCGCGGAGTACGCCGCGCTGGTCGGCGAGCGACTGTCGGACCGCGTGGAGCACTG
This sequence comes from Nocardioides sp., assembly GCF_036503465.1. Lineage (GTDB taxonomy): Bacteria > Actinomycetota > Actinomycetes > Propionibacteriales > Nocardioidaceae > Nocardioides. Next base: position 8,332 of record NZ_DASXWU010000047.1, on the reverse strand, counting down.
GATCCCGGTCAACGAGCCGAACGTCGTGACGATGATGGGCTACGGCAACGGCATCCATGCGCCGGGCAAGGCGCTGATGTTCGACGCGCTGCCGGTGGCCCACCACCTGCTGCTCGCCCACGGACGCGCCGCCATCGCGCTGCGTGCGGTGGGTGCCTCGAGCATCGGCTGCGCCAACAACCACGCACCGATGTGGCCGGCCAGCGAGGACGAGGCCGACGTCGGCGCCTCCAAGCTGTTCGACGCGCTGTGGAACGGGATGTTCTCCGAGCCCATGCTCTTCGGTCGCTACCCGATCGACCTCGCGCCGTTGGTCCGGCGAGTGATCAAGGCCGGCGACATGGCCACGATCCGACAGCCCTTGGACTTCTACGGCGTCAACTATTACAACCCGATGCGCATCGCCGCCGCCGACGAGGACGCGCCGATGCCGTTCGAACCTCTGGAGATCGTCGGCTACCCGACCACCGACTTCGGCTGGCCGGTGGTCCCCGACGCGCTCCGCGAGTGGCTGATCACGCTGCGCGCCCGCTACCGAGCGGCACTGCCGCCGATCATCATCACCGAGTCGGGTTGCTCGTACGGCGCGGCGCCCGGCCCGGACGGTGTCGTCGACGACCAGGCGCGCATCGACTACCTCGACGCCCACCTGCGCGCCGTCGCCGTCGCCGTCCGGGCCGGGGTCGACGTCCGCGGCTACTACACCTGGTCGCTGATGGACAACTTCGAGTGGGCCGAGGGGTACACCCAGCGGTTCGGGTTGGTGTACGTCGACTACGACACGCAGGCGCGCATCCCGAAGAAGTCGTTCGACTGGTACGCCGAGACGATCAAGGCCCAGCCTCCGGACAACTGAAGCGAGCAGCCGCGCGTGAGGAACGAACGCGCGGCGTGGGTGAGCGCAGGTTGCCCTTCGAGACGCCTCGTCGCTCGGCTCCTCAGGAACCGCGGGCCCCCGGCTGGGCCTGCCAAGCCGTGCAAGGCGAGTCGAAGCCAGGGACAGGCCGAGCCGACAAACTGGCCCACAGACGACAGATCTCCGGTCGTCCGGGCGTCGTTTGTGGGCCAGTTTGTCTTCCGCCTCCGGCCGAGCCCTCCCAGCCGGCCCAGTCCTAGCGGCGGCCGAGTGCCCGCGCCGCCCAGCCCGCGGAGCGCCAGGTGTCGAGGTCCAGGACGTTGCGCCCGTCGAAGATCCGTGGTCGGGCCACGACTCCGTCGAGGTCGGCCGGGCCGATCTCGCGGAACTCCGGCCACTCGGTCAGGTGGAGCACCAGGTCCGCGTCGCGGCACGCCTCGACCGCGGAGTCGGCGTACGACAGCGTGGGGAAGCCCTGTCGGGCGCTGGCGTTGGCCCGGGGGTCGTAGACCCGGACCTCGGCGCCGCGCAGGTGGAGCTGGCCGCTCACCCACAGCGCCGGGGAGTCGCGGACGTCGTCGCTGTCCGGCTTGAACGCCGCGCCCCAGACCGCGATGCGGGTGCCGCGGAGGTCGCCGCCGACCATCGCGGTGGCGATGTGGACGACGCGTTCGCGCTGACGCTGGTTCACGTCGTCGATGTGGCGCAGGAAGGTCATCGCGTCCTCCACGCCGAGCTCGCCGGCGCGGTGGACGAAGGCCCGGATGTCCTTGGGGAGGCAGCCGCCGCCGAAGCCGATGCCGGCGTTGAGGAAGCGGCGGCCGATGCGGGCGTCGTACCCGATGGAGTCGGCCAGGTCGACCACGTCGGCACCGGTGGCCTCACAGACCTCGGCCATCGCGTTGATGAACGAGATCTTGGTGGCCAGGAACGCGTTCGCGGCGACCTTCACCAGCTCGGCCGTCGCGTAGTCGGTGACCACCATCGGCGTGCCGTCCTCGAGCACCGGTGCGTAGAAGTCACGGAGGAGCTTCTCGGCCCGGCCGTCCTGGATGCCGACCACGATCCGGTCGGGGTGCTGGGTGTCGTGGACCGCGAACCCCTCGCGCAGGAACTCCGGGTTCCACGCGAGCAGCGCATCCGAGCCGGCCGGTGCGTGCGCGGCGAGGACGCGGGCCATCCGCTCGGCCGTCCCGACCGGGACGGTCGACTTGCCCACGACCAGGGCCGGACGATCCAGGTACGGCGCCAGGCCCGCGATCGCGCTCTCCACCTGGCTCACGTCGGCGGCCAGGCTCTCGGCCTGCTGCGGTGTTCCCACGCAGACGAAGTGCAGGTCTCCGAACGCCGCGACCTCGGCGTAGGAGTCGGTGAAGCGCACCCGTCCCGCCTCGACGTTGCGCTCGAGCATCTCGGCCAGGTGCGGCTCGTAGATCATGACCCGGCCCTGCGACAGCGCCTCGCGCTTGACCGGGTCGATCTCCATGCCCAGCACCTCGTGACCGAGGTCGGCCATCGCGGCGGCATGGGTGGCCCCGAGGTACCCACATCCGATGACGGTGATCCGCATGGGCGAAGTCTAGAGAGCGCCCCGGTCAGCGAAACGCGGTCGCGACAAGCGTCCAACGCGGGCACTTGCGGCATATACCCCTAGGGGGTATAACTGTCGCCATGACCGAGAGCTGGCGGATGGCGATCACGGCGACCCGGCACTGCCTCACCGGCTGTGCCATCGGAGAGATCACCGGCATGGTGCTGAGCACCTGGTGGGGCTGGGGCAACACCGCGAACATCGTGCTGTCGATCTCCCTGGCGTTCCTCTTCGGCTACCTGCTCACCTACACCGGCGTGCGCCGGATGGGCGCGGACAACCGCACCGCCGTCCAGGCGGCCCTCGCCAGCGACACCGTCTCGATCCTCACCATGGAGATCGTCGACACGCTCATCCTGCTGGTGGTGCCCGGAGCGATGGACGCCACTCTCACCACCACGCTCTTCTGGTGGTCGTTGGCCGTGGCGCTCGCCGTGGCCTTCGTCGCCGCGGTGCCCGTCAACCACTGGCTGATGGAGCGCGGAAAGGGGCACGCGGTCGTGCACAAGTTCCACCAGGAGCACGCTCACCATCACTAGGGCCGCGACTGGCTAGCATTCCCGCCATGCGTACGCCCCGAACGGCTGCCGTCCTCGTGCCACTGATGCTCCTCGCGCTCGGGTGCGCGCCGCAGAACAGCTCGACGGCCACCGACACCAGTGCCAGCTCCGGCGCCAACCAGACCCCGGCCGACTGCGCCCAGGGCAAGACCATGAAGGACGGCGTCCTCACCGTCGGAACCGACTCCCCCGCCTACGACCCGTGGTTCAGCCACAACGACCCGACCAACGGCAAGGGATTCGAGTCCGCCGTCGCCTACGCGGTGGCCAAGCAGCTCGGCTTCGACCACAGCCAGGTGACGTGGACCAAGGTTCCCTTCAACACGTCGTACGCCCCCGGGCCCAAGCACTTCGACTTCGACATCAACCAGATCTCGATCACCCCGGCACGAGCGAAGGTCGTCGACTTCTCCGACGGCTACTACAACGCCGCGCAGGCGGTCATCGCCGTCCAAGGCAGCCCCGCTGCCGACGCGTCGAGCCTGGCGGACCTGAAGCAGTACAAGATCGGTGCGCAGACCGGTACGACGTCTCTCACCGCGATCCGCGACGAGATCCAGCCGACGAGCGACGCTGTGGTCTTCAAGAACACCAACGACGCCAAGACCGCGCTCGCCAACGGCCAGGTCGACGCCATCGTCACCGACCTGCCGACCGCGTTCTATCTGGCCGCCGTCGAGATCCAGCACGGCACGATCGTCGGCCAGTTCCAGCCCAGTGCGGGCCAGCAGGAGCAGTTCGGCATGCTGTTCGAGAAGGGCAACCCGCTGGTCGCCTGCGTGAACCGGGGCCTCGCCGCGTTGAAGTCCTCGGGGCAGCTCGCGGCGATCGAGAAGAAGTGGCTCTCGGACACGGTCGACGTCCCCGTCCTGCAGTGACGACCTCCGCGGGCACCTGGGAACCCAGCCCCCGCGAGCGCGAGCGACGGGCGCTGCGTCGGGAGCGCTCACGCCGGGACGTGCTGGTCGCCACGGTGGCCGCGGTGGTGCTGCTCGGCGGCCTCCTGGCGGCACTGCTGCTGTCGCCGGGCTGGCCGACCGTGCGGTCGTCGTTCCTCAGCTGGCCGGACGCGAAGGCCGCGTTCCCGTCGGTGATCAAGGGCTTCTTGAAGTACAACGTGGTCGGCTTCCTGATCGCCGAGCCGGTGATCCTGCTGATCGGCGCGTCCGTGGCGGTGGTCCGCAGCAGCACGTCGGCCGCGATGTTCTCGGTGCGGGTGCTGGCGGTCGTCTACACCGACGTGTTCCGGGGGCTTCCCACCTTCTTGGTGGTGATCGTGTTCGGTCTCGCGATCCCCGGGCTGCGGCTGCAGGGCGTCACGACCAACACCTTCTGGCTGGGCCTCGCCGCTCTGTGCCTGTGCTACGGCGCCTACGTTGCGGAGGTCTTCCGCGCCGGGATCGAGTCGATCCACCCGTCCCAGGTGGCGAGCGCCGACACCCTCGGCCTGACCCGCTGGCAGGCCATGTGGTACGTCGTGCTGCCGCAGGCCACCCGCCGGGTCACCCCTCCTCTGCTGAACGACTTCATCTCCCTGCAGAAGGACACCGCGCTGCTCTCGGCGATCTTCGTGTTCGACGGGCTGTTCGCGGCCCAAGACTATGCGGCCTACCACTTCAACTACACGCCGATCACGGTCGTCGGCGTGCTCTACCTGCTCCTCACCATCCCGCTGACCCGGTTCACGGACGTCATGCTGCGGCGGGCGCTGCGACGTCAGTTCGCAGGAGCGCGATGAACGCGCAGTCCGACGGGTGCCTGCTCCAGGTGACCGACCTTCGCAAGACGTACGGCGACAAGGTGGTGCTCGCCGACGTCGACCTGAGCGTGCGGGCGCACGACGTGATCTGCCTGATCGGCTCGTCCGGCTCCGGCAAGTCCACCCTGCTGCGCTGCGTGAACCTCCTGGAGGACATCGACGACGGCGTGATCGTGTTCGAGGGGTCGGAGATCTCTGACCCGCGCGTCGACCGTCGGGCCGTCCGTAGCCGGATGGGGATGGTCTTCCAGTCCTACAACCTGTTCCCGCACCTGACCGTGCTCGACAACTGCACGCTCGCGACGCGGCGCGTGCACGGCGTACCCAAGAACGAGGCCGAGCAGCGGGCGCACGACCTGCTGTCCCGTTTCGGGCTTGCGGATCAAGCCGAGAAGCATCCCGACCGGATGTCGGGCGGGCAGCAGCAGCGCGCCGCGCTGGTGCGGGCGCTGTGCACCCGGCCTACGCTGCTGCTCCTCGACGAGATCACGGCCGCGCTCGACCCGGAGCTGGTGGGGGAGGTGCTGACGATCGTCCGGGAGCTGGCGGAACAGGGCACCACGATGATCCTGGCCACCCACGAGATGGCGTTCGCCCGCGACATCGCGACCACCGTCTGCTTCCTCGACGAGGGCCGGATCCTCGAGCAGGGACCGCCGGCCGAGATCTTCAGAAACCCCCGCGAGGACCGGACCCGCCGCTTCCTCGCCCGCGTCCTCGGATAGTACGGATCACGCGGCCGACCACGGCGCCGTCCGGACCGGCCGGGTGATCCGTACTATCCGTCGGGGCCTGGGCACGGGACGGGTTGAGAGGATCAGCACATGACCGTCGAGCTCGGCCAGGGCACCGGACCGCTGCGCGGCGTGAAGGTCGTGGAGCTGGCCGGGATCGGGCCGGGTCCGCACGCCTGCATGATCCTGGCCGATCTGGGTGCCGACGTGATCCGGGTCGACCGTCCGGGTGGCCAGCCGCTCACCGGGGGCGGGCACGACCTGCTCAACCGCGGGCGACCCAGCGTCGCGCTCGACCTCAAGCACCCCGACGGCGTCGCGACCGTGCTCGACCTCGTCGAGACCGCCGACGTGCTGGTCGAGGGGCTTCGTCCCGGTACGACGGAGCGGCTCGGCCTCGGCCCCGACGACTGCCTGGCCCGCAACCCGCGTCTGGTCTACGGCCGGATGACCGGCTGGGGCCAGACCGGGCCGCTGGCGCGGACGGCCGGCCACGACCTCGGCTACATCGCCATCACCGGCGCGCTCTTCGGGCTCGGCCAGGACAAGCGCCGGCCGCACTTCCCGGCCAACCTGGTCGGCGACTTCGGCGGCGGCTCGACGTACCTCGTGATCGGGATCCTCGCGGCCCTGCTCGAGTCCCACGCCTCCGGCGAGGGACAGGTGGTCGACGCCGCGATCGTCGACGGCACCGCTCACCTCAACACGATGGCCACGGCCTTCCTGGCAGGCGGGCTGCTCCGGGAGGAGCGGGCGAGCAACCTCCTCGACGGCGGCGCACCGTTCTACGACCTCTACGAGACCGCCGACGGGAGACATCTCGCGGTCGGCGCCCTCGAGCCGCAGTTCTACGACGCGCTGGTGGCAGGCCTCGGGATCGCCGAGGCCGCCCCCGACCGTGACGACCCCGCGAACCACCCCGAGCTGCGCCGGCTGATCGCCGATGCCGTGCGGAGCCGCACCCAGGCCGAGTGGGTGCAGGTGTTCGACGGCACCGACGCCTGCGTCGCCCCCGTGCTGCCGATGACGGAGGCGTTCCACCACCCGCACCTGGCGGCGCGCGAGACCTTCGTGGAGCGGGACGGCGCCACCCAGCCCGCACCGGCGCCTCGCTTCTCGCGCACCCCGTCCACGCTGACGACACCGCCACCGGCGAAGGCCGGGCAGGACACGCGCGAAGCACTGATGGCGTGGGGCATCGCCGACGTGGACACCCTGATCGCCTCGGGGGCGGCGGTGCAGGCGCGGTGACCGACCACGTCGACGTCCTCATCATCGGCGCCGGCCTCTCCGGCATCGGCGCGGCGGCGCACCTGACCCGCGAGCTCCCGCGCACGTCGTACGTCGTGCTCGAGGCGCGGGAGGTCAGCGGCGGCACCTGGGACCTGTTCCGCTATCCCGGCGTCCGCTCCGACTCGGACATGTTCACGATGGGTTACCGCTTCCGGCCGTGGCGGCACGAGGAGGCGCTGGGGTCGGGGGAGCGGATCCTCGAGTACCTGCGCGACACCGCCCGGGAGTACGACGTCGAGCGGCGCATCCGCTACTCCCACCGCGTGATCCGGGTGTCGTGGGACTCCGACACCTCGCTGTGGACCGTCGAGGCCGACCACCACGGCGAGGCGGTGACCTACACCGCCGGTCTGGTCTGGTCGTGTCGCGGCTACTACGACTACGAGCGCGGCCACGAGCCGGAGTTCGCCGGAGCGGAGGAGTTCGCGGGCGAGATCGTGCATCCGCAGCACTGGCCGGACGACCTGGACTGGACCGGCCGCGACGTCGTGGTCATCGGCAGCGGCGCGACGGCGGTGACGCTGGTGCCGGCGATGGCCGAGGATGCCGCGCACGTGACGATGCTGCAGCGATCGCCGTCGTACATCCTGAGCCTGCCGCGACGCGACCCCTTCGCGGTGCGTGCCCGCCGCTGGCTGCCGGCCGGGCTGGCGCATCGGGTCGTCCGCTGGAAGAGCATCCTCGTCACGGCGGTGTTCTACCGGCTCTCGCGACGCCGTCCCGAGACCGTCCGGCGGATGGTGCGCAAGCAGAACGTCGCACTGCTCCCGGAGGGGTACGACGTCGAGACCCACTTCACACCGCGTTACGACCCGTGGGACCAGCGGATGTGCTTCGTACCGAACGCCGACCTCTTCACGTCCCTACGCAGCGGCGACGCCGAAGTGGTGACCTCGACGATCGAGCGTTTCGACGCCGACGGAGTCGTGCTGACCGGCGGTCGGCACCTGCACGCCGACGTGATCGTGACCGCGACCGGGCTGACGCTCTCGCCGTTCGGCGGGATCGAGCTGGAGGTGGACGGCGAGAAGGTCGACCCGGCCTCGCTGATGACCTACCGGGCGCTGATGCTCGGCGGCGTCCCGAACTTCGTGTTCACCATCGGCTACACGAACGCCTCGTGGACGCTCAAGGTGGGCCTCGTCTGCGAGTACCTCGTGCGGCTGCTCGAGCACATGGGTCGGCACGGCTACGCCGTGGTCGAGCCGCGGCTGCCGGAAGGCGGGATGGCGACCCGTCCCCTGCTCGACTTCGGCGCCGGGTACGTCCGGCGTGCCCTCGACCGGTTGCCCAAGCAGGGCCCGCGGGTGCCGTGGGTGACCTCGACCGCCTACGGGGACGACGTGCGCCTGCTGCGCCGCGGGCCCGTCGCGGATCGGCACCTCGTGTTCACGGCACGAGCGCCGCGGGCACCGGTCGCCGCGGAGGCGGCGGCCGGCCGCTGAGGAGGTGCCCGAGCCGCCGGCTTCTCGGCGGGTTGGAGCTCGCCGAGTCTTGGTGGAGTGTCCGCTCCGAAGTCGCTGGGGTGCTGCTGGGTCC
>NZ_DASXWU010000046.1:0-98122 GCF_036503465.1 Nocardioides sp. | reverse complement strand
GCGGGCCGGATGCCGGCGTACTGCTCCTTGATCAGCTGCCGGTTGTCGAGGTGCTCGTCGGGGGCGTAGCCCCAGAGCTCGCGACGCACCCGCTCGTGCATCCGCTCGGCGAACGCCTCGGCGAGCCGGTCGGCCAGTGACTCGAGCAGGATCCCGGAGTAGTCGTCGAGGTCTTGTTTGAACTCCAGGATCTTCTCCTGGCTGCCCAGACCCGCGGTCACCGCGAACAGCCCGACGTAGTCCTTGAGGCCGGTCTCCTTCGGCGCGACGTAGTCGGCCAGCGAACGGTTGGGTACGCCGGCCCGGTGGGCGCCCTGCTGCCGCAGCTGGTGGAGTACGGCGTGCGGGTCGCCGCGCGACTCGTCGAGGTACACCTCGATGTCGTCGCCGACGGAGTTGGCCGGGAACAGCCCGACCACGCCGTGCGCGGTCAGCCACTTCTCGTCGATCAGCCGGTCGAGCATCCGCTGCGCGTCGTCGTACAGCTTGCGGGCGGTCTCGCCGGAGTCCGAGCCGTCGTCGGTGTCCTCCAGGATCTCGGGGAACGAGCCCTTCATCTCCCAGGCGTTGAAGAACGGCTGCCAGTCGATGTAGCGACGGATGTCGGACAGGTCGGCGTTGCGGAACACCCTGACGTGCTGGGTCGCGCCCCGCCGGCCGGTGATCGGCGAGATGTCGTGGTCCTGCTGGAGCAACAGGTGTGGCCGCGGCGGGCGATACCCCTGCCACTCGATCGGGGTGCGCGCGGCGCGGGCGTCCTCCAAGGTCGCCAGCGGCCGGTCGTTCTTGGCGGCGTGGCGGGCCCGCAGCGAGTCGTAGTCGGCCTTGACGTCGGCCAGCAGCTTGTCCCGGTTGGTCTCGTGCAGGAGCGCGGCCGTCACCGGGACCGACCGTGAGGCGTCCTTCACCCAGACCACCGGGCCGTCGTACTTCGGGTCGACCTTGACCGCCGTGTGCGCCCGCGACGTGGTCGCGCCGCCGATGAGCAGCGGCAGGGTGAAGCCCTGGCGCTGCATCTCGCCGGCGACGTTGACCATCTCGTCCAGGCTCGGCGTGATCAGCCCGGACAGGCCGATCGCGTCGGCACCGACCTCGCGTGCGGTGTCGAGGATCTTCTGCGCCGGCACCATCACCCCGAGGTCGATCACCTCGTAGTTGTTGCACTGCAGCACGACGCCGACGATGTTCTTCCCGATGTCGTGGACGTCGCCCTTGACCGTGGCGGTGACGATGGTGCCGTTGGTGTCCTTCTGCTTGGCCAGCTCCGGGTCCTTGGCCTTCTCCTCCTCGATGAACGGGATGAGGTGGGCCACGGCCTTCTTCATCACCCGGGCGCTCTTCACGACCTGGGGCAGGAACATCTTGCCGGCGCCGAACAGGTCGCCGACGACGTTCATGCCGTCCATCAACGGCCCCTCGATCACCTCGATCGGGCGGCCGCCGTCGCTCGCGATCTCCTGGCGCAGGGCCTCGGTGTCGCCCTCGATCCAGGTGTCGATGCCTTTCACCAGGGAGTGCGTGATCCGCTCCCGGAGCGGCAGCTCGCGCCACTCCTCGGCGGCCTCCTCGGTCTCGCCTGCGGCGACGTTGAACCGCTCGGCGATCTCGAGCAGCCGTTCGCCGGCGTCGGGGCGGCGGTTGAGGACGACGTCCTCGATCCGCTCGCGCAGCTCGGGGTCCACCTGGTCGTAGACGACGAGGGCGCCGGCGTTGACGATGCCCATGTCGAGACCGGCCTCGATCGCGTGGTACAGGAACACCGCGTGGATCGCCTCCCGCACCGGGTTGTTGCCGCGGAACGAGAAGCTGACGTTGGAGATGCCGCCCGACACCAGGGCGCCGGGCAGGTGCTGCTTGATCCAGCGGGTCGCCTCGATGAAGTCGCGGCCGTACGACGCGTGCTCCTCGATGCCGGTTGCGATCGCGAACACGTTGGGGTCGAAGATGATGTCCTCGGGCGGGAAGCCCACCTGCTCGGTGAGGATCCGATACGCCCGCTCGCACACCGCCGTACGTCGCTCGAGGTTGTCGGCCTGACCCTCCTCGTCGAACGCCATCACGACGACCGCGGCGCCGTACTTGCGACAGAGCCGGGCCTGCTCGCGGAAGGAGTCCTCCCCCTCCTTCATCGAGATCGAGTTGACGATGGCCTTGCCCTGCACGCACTTCAGGCCGGCCTCGATCACCTCCCACTTCGAGGAGTCGACCATCACCGGGACGCGTGAGATGTCGGGCTCGGAGGCGATCAGCTTGAGGAAGCGGTCCATCGCCGCGACCCCGTCGATCATCCCCTCGTCCATGTTCACGTCGATGACCTGCGCACCGGCCTCGACCTGCTGGGCGGCGACCGAGAGGGCCGTGTCGTAGTCGCCGTCCTTGATCAGCTTCCGGAAGCGCGCCGACCCGGTGATGTTCGTGCGCTCGCCGACGTTGACGAACAGGCTGTCCTCGGTGATCGTCACCGGCTCGAGCCCCGAGAGCCTCATCGCCGGCGCGATGGTCGGGACCGACCGCGGCGAGACGCCCTTGGCCGAGTCGGCGATCGCGGCGATGTGGTCGGCCGTTGTGCCGCAGCAGCCGCCGACGATGTTGAGCAGCCCGCTGGTGGCGAACTCCCCCAGCACCTCGGCCATGTGCTCCGGCGTCTGGTCGTACTCCCCGAAGGCGTTGGGAAGGCCGGCGTTGGGATGGGCGGAGACGAAGCAGTCCGCGACCCGCGAGAGTTCGGCGACGTACGGCCGCAGGTCCTCCGCGCCGAGCGCGCAGTTGAGCCCGACCGCGAGGGGCCGCACGTGGCGGATCGAGTTCCAGAACGCCTCGGTGACCTGGCCGGACAGCGTGCGCCCACTGGCGTCGGTGATCGTGCCCGAGACGATCACCGGCCACCGGCGGTCGTGCTCCTCGAACAGCGTCTCGACGGCGAAGATCGCGGCCTTGGCGTTCAGCGTGTCGAAGATCGTCTCGATCAGCAGTATGTCCGCGCCCCCGTCGACGAGGCCGCGCGCCTCCTCGAGGTACGCCGCCACCAGGTCGTCGAAGGTCACGTTCCGGGCGCCGGGATCGTTGACGTCGGGCGAGATCGACGCGGTCTTGGACGTCGGTCCGAGCGACCCCGCGACGAAGCGCGGCCGGTCGCCCGTGGACGCCGCGTCGGCCGCCTCGCGAGCCAGCGCCGCGGCCGCGACGTTCATCTCGTAGCAGAGTTCCTCCAGGCCGTAGTCGGCCTGCGAGATGCGGGTCCCGTTGAAGGTGTTCGTGCAGATGATGTCCGCGCCGGCTTCGAGGTACGCGCCGTGGATCGCCCGGATGACGTCGGGGTTGCTGAGCGAGAGGAGGTCGTTGTCGCCACCCAGGTCGCCCGGGTGGTCGTCGGACGACGCGAAGCGCTCGCCGCGGTAGGCGGCCTCGTCGAGACGGTGCGCCTGGATCATCGTGCCCATCGCCCCGTCGAGCACGAGGATCCGCTCGTGCAGCAGGTCGGTGAGCGTTGCGGTCGCGTCGGGACGGTGCTGCGTCACTGCTGGCCCCTGTGACTCCCGCACTGTCGTCCCTCGCTCTCGTGGGCCACCAGCCTAGGAAAGGCCGTCCGCCTGGCGGACCCGGTTCCCGCATCGTGACACCGGCGAGCGCGCCCGGCGAAATCCCGACCGGCGGGGCTCGGACGACGTCACGCGCTGATCCGCTCCGGCGGCTGCGACGCGTTCGCACGCACCATCTGCCGCAGGGTGGGCCAGGTCACCAGCGAGGCCGGGAGCGGCAACCACAGGGTGAGCAGGTGGTAGACGAAGATGCCGGGCACCGCGACCGCCAACGGAGCCCCGCTGTACCAGAGCGTCAGGGGCAGCACGACGGCCACGATGCCGGCACCGGCGAGTGGGCCTGTCCGTCGGGTGAACACCAGCCCGGTGGCGAAGCCGACGACGAACGGCGCAATGCGCATCGTCGCCCCGAACATCGCGAGCCCGGCCCATGCTGCGAGGCCGTCACCGGCCCAGAACAACGCCATCCCCATGACGGCGGCGGGACGACGGATGGGGCGGGCGAAGAGACGGCGTACGACGGTGATCGAGTCGAGGAAGACGGCGAGCCTGTCGCGCCAGCCCGCCCTCCCCGCCAGACGCTCGGCGTACCGGTGCGCGATCCAGAACCCGACCAGGAAGCCCGGGACGGGGATGACCGCCCACGGCATCGTGAAGTCGGGTGTCGGCTCAGGGAAGCCGAGCACCAGGACGGCGATGGCCGCTCCGCACCCCCCGAGCGCGAGGACGCCGTACTCGAGCCCACCGAGGGCGGAGGCACGGACCGCGGCCTGACGCGAGTCGGCGCCGGCGGCGCGCGCGGCGGCGACGTCGACCTGGGTGGCCCCGTGGGCGACGAAGCCGCCGAACCCCGCGAGCACGACCGGCCACGTCTGCTTCCTGGGCAGCGACCATCCCGGATGGTCGAACAGCGTCCCGCGGTAGGCCTGGTGGTATCCGAGGAGGGAGGCGCCCAGGGCGCCCACCAGCACGCCGAGCCACGGCCAGCTGACGTGACCCAGCGCGCCGCGCACCGCGTCGAAGCCGGCCACCCACGCCAGGCCGATCCCGGCGGCCAGCTGGAGACCCAGCATCACGAGCAGCAGGGCCACCACGGTGCGTGGGCGGAGCTCCAGGGCGTTCCCGGACAACCAGCTCATCGCGGCACCTCCCTCCCCGCTGCCGGCAAACCGTCGTCAGGTTCTGGTCAGGTTTCCGGTGATAAGGAAATTCATGCGCCGTCCGATCGACCGCTTGGCTCGGCCCGGTTCGGGTATCGGGGAACGAGGGGGCGTAACGTCCCGGCAGGCGCATCGCGTCCGTAGGAGGTTGGCGTGGCGTTCGACCTGGCCGGTCTGGTGGCCGCGCACAGCGGTGAGGGCTACGAGCTGCACGGTCAGCACCTCAACCGGCAGGTGCCCCGCATGCTGCACACGATCGGCTTCGACACCGTCTACCAGCACGGCGAGGGGTGCTGGGTCACCGCGGACGACGGCGTCCGATACCTGGACCTGCTGGCGGGCTTCGGGGTCTACGGCATCGGGCGGAACCATCCGGTGGTCCGCCACGCCCTGCAACAGGCGCTCGACGCCGGGTTCGCGGATCTCGTCCAGATGGACGCCCCGCTGCTGCCGGGGCTCCTCGCCCGGGAGCTGGTCGCGCGCTCCCCGGGCATGGACCGGGTCTTCTTCTGCAACAGCGGCACCGAGGCCGTCGAGGCGGCACTGAAGTTCGCGCGGGCGGCCACGGGCAGGACCCGGATCGCCTACTGCGAGCACGCCTACCACGGAGTCACCGTGGGCTCCCTCTCCGTCAACGGCGGCCGCGAGTTCCGGGCTGGGTTCGATCCCCTGCTGCCGGACGTCTCCGTGCCGTTCGGGGACCTCGACGCCCTCGAGCGCGAGCTGCGGAGCCGGGAGGTCGCCGCGCTGGTGGTGGAGCCGGTGCAGGGCAAGGGGGTGCACGTGGTGCCTCCCGGCTACCTCGCTGCCGCGCGCGAGCTGCTGCACCGGTACGGCGCGCTGCTGATCTGCGACGAGGTGCAGACCGGGGTCGGCCGCACCGGCACGTTCCTCGCCTACGAGCAGGACGACGTACAGCCCGACATCGTGACCGTCGCGAAGGCGTTGTCCGGAGGGTTCGTGCCGGTGGCCGCGACGCTCGCCCGGGCCTGGATCTTCGACCGGGTGTACTCCTCCATGGACCGGGCGTTCGTCCACGCGTCCACGTTCGCGGGCAACGCCCTGGCCATGGCGGCCGGGCTGGCCACGCTGGCGGTGCTGGACGAGGAGCAGCTGGTGGCGAACGCCGACCGCACCGGACGCCTGCTGACCCAGCGGCTGCAGGAGCTGGCCACACAGGAGGACCTGATCTGCGACGTACGCGGGCGGGGCCTGATGGTCGGCATCGAGTTCGGCCAGCCGCGAGCCCTGCGGCTGCGGAGCCAGTGGACGATGCTCCGCGCGGTCCGTCGTGGCCTCTTCACCCAGATGGTCGTCGGTGCGCTCTACCACCGGCACCGGATCCTCACCCAGGTCGCGGGTGACCACATGGAGGTCCTCAAGCTGCTGCCTCCGCTCACCATCGGCGAGGCCGAGGTCGACGTGTTCGTCGACGCGCTCGCCGACGTGATCGAGCAGGCGAACCGCAGCAGCGGGTGGGTCTGGGACTTCGGCCGGCGGCTGGCGCAGCGGGCCGTGACCGGGTGACGGCTCACCGGCGCGAGGACTTCCCGTTCCCGCGTAGGGTTGCCGGGTGATCGAGATCGAGGAGATCGACGACCTGGTCGAACCCGTGGTGATCGCGGCCTTCGAGGGCTGGAACGACGCGGCGGACGCGGCCTCGGCGGTGATCGACCACCTGATCAGGGTCTGGGACGCGCGGGTGATCGGTGCGATCGATCCCGAGGAGTTCTACGACTTCCAGGTGAACCGCCCGGTCGTCGGCAGCGACGAGCTCGGACACCGTCGGATCACCTGGCCCAGCACCCAGATCGCCGTCGCCTCCCCGCCCGAGCTCGACCGCGACGTGATCCTGATCCGGGGCATCGAGCCGAACATGCGCTGGCGCCAGTTCTGCGCCGAGCTGCTCGCCGCGTGCGACGACCTCGGCGGCGAGCTCGTGGTGACGCTCGGGGCGCTCCTGGCCGACACCCCGCACACCCGCCCGATCCCGGTGTCGGGCACCGCCACAGAACCCGACCTGGTCGACCGGCTGAAGCTCGAGCAGTCGACCTACGAGGGCCCGACCGGCATCGTCGGCGTCTTCCAGGACGCCTGCGTGCGGCTCGACGTACCGGCGGTGTCGTACTGGGCGGCGGTGCCGCACTACGTGGCTCAACCACCATGCCCCAAGGCGACCTTGGCACTGATCGGACAGCTGGAGGAGCTGCTCGAGTGCAGCATCCCGCTCGGCGAGCTGCCCGAGGATGCCCGCGCGTGGGAACGCGGCGTCGACGAGCTCGCCGAGGAGGACGAGGACGTCGCGGACTACGTCCGTGCCCTGGAGGAGACCCGCGACACCGCCGACCTTCCCGAGGCGAGCGGCGAGGCGATCGCGCGGGAGTTCGAGCGGTACCTCAAGCGTCGTACGGAGGACGGCTGATCCGCACCCTTGGGGTCGTCCGCCTGAGCGGCACCCCCGGAGGCCTGTGAAGCGGACGACCGGGAAGAGCGGTCACAGCGCCAGTCCGAGCGCGGCGTCCAGCAGGGTCCTGACGGTGGCGCCGGCCTCGCCGTCGCTGGTGTCGGCGAGGCCGGTGGTGCCGAGCGTCGCGTCCGCCCAGGCATCCACAGCAGCCACCGCCGCCGGCGCGTCGAGGTCCTCAGCCAGCGCGGCGAGCACGCGCTCCACGACCGGCACGGCCGGTGCCCCGCTGCCGACGGCGACGGCCCGGCGCCACTTCTCCAGCAGGTCGACCGACTCCCAGAGCTGGGAGTCGGTCCACTCCCAGTCGGAGCGGTAGTGGTGACGCAGCAGCGTCAGCCGGATCGCCATCGGGTCGACGTCGCTGTTCCGCAGCGCTGACACGAAGACCAGGTTGCCCTTGGACTTCGACATCTTCTCGCCGTCGTAGGCGACCATCCCGGCGTGCACGTAGGCCTGGGCGTACGGCGTACCCGTCAGCACCTGCGCCTCCGATGCACACATCTCGTGGTGCGGGAAGACGAGGTCGGTCCCGCCGCCCTGCACGTCGAAGCGCTCGCCGAGGAGGTCGAGGGCCATCGCGGTGCACTCGACGTGCCAACCCGGCCGTCCACGGCCGAGGGCGCTGTCCAGGGCCGGCTCGCCGGGTCGCTCGGCGCGCCAGACCAGACAGTCGAGCGGGTCCTTCTTGCCGGGCCGGTCCGGGTCGCCGCCGCGGTCGGCGAACACCGCCAGCATCTGGTCGCGGGTCCACCCGGACTCGTCGCCGAAGGCCGGGTCGGCGGCCACCGAGAAGTAGAGGTCGTCGTCCACCTGGTAGATCGCGCCGGCGTCCTGGAGCCGCCGGATCAGGTCGACGATCCGGTCCAGGGACTCCTCGGCGCCCGGGAAGTGGTCGGCCGGCAGGATCCGCAGCGCGGTCAGGTCCTCCCGGAGCAGCTCGGTCTCGCGCGCGGCCAGCTCGCGCCAGTCGATCCCCACCTTGGCGGCCCGCTCGAAGAGGGGGTCGTCGACGTCGGTCACGTTCTGCACGTACACCACGTCGTGGCCGGCGTTGCGCCACGCCCGGTTGAGCAGGTCGAAGCCGACGAAGGTGGCGGCGTGCCCCATGTGGGTGGCGTCGTACGGCGTGATGCCGCAGACATAGAGGCGCGCCGGACCGTCCGGACGCGTCTCGACGAGGCCGCCGGTGGCGGTGTCGTGCACCCGCACCTGCGGTGCCGTCACGGGCAGGGCAGGCAGGTCCGGGGCGGGCCAGGCGCGCATACGCGCGAGACTACGGCAGCCCGCGGAGGCCTCGGCCGGGTGTCAGAACGGTGGCCAGGGGATGGCCCGCCAGCCCTGGCCCGGCTCCGGGAGGGTGCCGACGCGCAGGAGCCGCTTGACCCGGCGCCGGGTCGCCTCCACCTCGTGCGGAGTGAGCAGCTCGAGCAGGCAGTCGCCGAGATCGCCCTCGAGGCGGCCGGACAGCAGCTCCAGGCTGGCCCGGTCCTGGTCGGTGAGCAGCTCTCCCGCCCACCCCCACAGGACCGTCCGGAGCTTGTGCTCGACGTGGAACGTCAAGCCGTGGTCGACGCCGTACCGGTGGCCGCCGGTCATCGCGAGCACATGCCCACCCTTGCGGTCGGCGTTGTTGATCACGGCGTCGAAGACCGCCATCCGGCGGAGCTCGGGGGTGTCCTCGTGCACCAGCGACACGACCTGGTCGCGGTCGTCGAGGCCCTCGAACACGTACCGGAAGCCCTCGGGCACGTCGGTGTCGCGGACCAGGGTCACCGCCTCCTGGACCGGGTCGGGCTCCTGCCACAGCTGCACCATCCCGGGCCCGTGCGGGCCGTCGCGGCGGAACGTCAGCGGGACGATGCCCCAGCCGAGCGCCTCGGAGACGACGTACGCCGCCTCCTCGCGCTCCGCGAGCGTGCCGTCGGGGAAGTCCCACAGCGGCCGCTCCCCCGCGACCGGCTTGTAGACGACACGGCGCCCCTCGATCTCTCCGACGAAGGTGGCGTTCGAGGCCGGCATCACCCGGCCGTGCAGGGTGAGGGCGCCGGTGAGGAGTCCGCGTTCCATCAGGGCGCCCATCGGGGTGACCCCATCAGGACGGGTCGCGACGGCGGAAGCCGTTCGCCCGGACGCAGAGATGACCGTCGGGGTCGATCGGGTTGCCGCAGAACGGGCAGTCCGGCCGACCGGCGTCGAGCACCAGCGCGGCGCGCTTGACGAACGCGCGCGCGTGGCCGGCCTCGATCCGGACCAGGAAGACCTCCTCCGGCTCGGTGTCCTCCTCCTCGTCGGCGGCGTCGGTCAGCGGGAACACCTCGATCACCACGCGGGCGATGCCCGGATCCCACGACAGCGTCATCGTGCCCGCCCGGAACTGCTCGTCGATGGGCTGCTCCAGCGGTTCGGAGTCGTCGAGGCCGACGGGGGCGACAGCGGGGATCAACGTCTCGTTGCCGGTGCTGGCCATCACCTCGTCGAGCAGCTCGTCGATGCGCTCGGCGAGCACCGCGACCTGCTGCTTCTCCAGGGCCACGCTGACCACCCGCTGCCCCGAGCGGGCCTGCAGGAAGAACGTCCGTCCACCCGGCTCGCCGACGGTGCCCGCCACGAAACGCTCGGGCGGGTCGAACTCGTGGATCACCGGCATGAGGACCACCTTATGCAGCGCTGGGAAGACGAGGCTGAGCCGCTCAGGCCGGGGTGCCCGGCCCTGCTCCCCCGCCGACGGGGGCATCCTGGTCGGCCCGGCTGCGGGTCCGCTTCCTGCGGTGCTTCGGGGCGAGCCAGGAGAGGTCGCCCTCGTGAGAGTTGGTGGCCAGGACGTACGGCCGGGCGTCGGTGTAGCGGATCACCGAGATGGAGGCCGGGTCTACCTGGATCCGCTGGAAGAGGTCGAGGTGCATGCCGAGCGCGTCGGCGATGACGGACTTGATCACGTCGCCGTGGCTGACCGCCAGCCAGACCGCGTCCGAGCCGTGGGCGCTGCCGACCGCAGCGTCGCGACGACGTACGGCGTCGACGGCGCGCGCCTGCATCTGCGGCAACGACTCGCCACCCGGGAACGTCGCGGCCGAGGGGTTCGTCTGCACGGTCTTCCACAGCGCCGACCGGGCGAGCTCGCGCAGCTTGCGCCCCTGCCACTCGCCGTAGTCGCACTCGGTGAGGCCCTTGTCGCTGTGGACGCGGGGCCGCACCGAGTCGTGGCGGGCCTGCCGGGCGGCCACGACCCGAGCCGTCTCCTTGCACCGCTCGAGCGGGCTCGAGACGAGCTCGGCGAGAGGGACGACCGCCAGCCGGTCGCCCGCCCGCGTCGCCTGGGTGCGGCCGAGGTCGTCGAGATGGACGCCGGCAGTTCGGCCGGCGAGCGTGCCGGAGGCGTTCGCCTCGGTCCGCCCGTGCCGCAGCAGGATCACGGTGGCCATGCACAGAGACTAGGAGGTGAGGCAGAGAGGCTGTGCGCGGCAGCGCGCCGCGGCGTACCACGACCACTAGCGTGGAGCCGTGATCGTGGACAGCGCCGTCTACCGCCAGGGCAAGCGGATCGTGGATGACGTCCCGGCCGAAGAGCTCGGCCGGGTGCGCCAGCTGGCCACCGAGCCCGGCGACTTCGTGTGGGTCGGGCTGCACGAGCCGAGCGAGCAGGAGCTGTCGACGGTCGAGAAGGAGTTCGGGCTGCATCCGCTGGCCGTCGAGGACGCCTTCACCGCCCACCAGCGCCCGAAGCTCGAGCGCTACGAGCACACACTGTTCCTGACCGTGAAGTCGCTCTGGTACGTCGACGCCGAGGACGCGGTCGAGACCGGAGAGATCAACATGTTCGTCGGGGACGACTTCGTGATCACGGTCCGGCACGGCTCCGGCTCCGAGCTGCACAGCGCGCGCCGCGACCTGGAGGGCAAGTCGGCGGTGCTCACGCACGGTCCGTCGGCGGTCGTGTACGCCGTGTGCGACCGGGTGGTGGACGGCTACCTGTCGGTGATGAGCTCGCTGGAGGAGGACGTCGACGAGGTCGAGACCTCGGTCTTCTCCCCGCAGCGCACCAACGACTCCGCGCGCATCTACACCCTCAAGCGCGAGATCGCGGAGGCCCGCCGCGCCGTGCTCCCCCTTCGCGAGCCGATGCGCCGCTTCGCCACCGGCGCCGTCCCGGGCATCGACGAGGAGTCCGCGCCGTTCTTCCGCGACGTGCTCGACCACCTGAACCGGGTCGCCGAGACCGTCGACGGCCTCGACCAGTTGCTCTCCACGGCGTTCGACGCCCACCTGGCGCAGATCTCGGTCCAGCAGAACGAGGACATGCGCAAGATCTCCGCTGCTGCCGCGATCGTCGTGGTGCCGACCCTGATCGCCGGGGTCTACGGGATGAACTTCCAGCACATGCCCGAGCTGTCCTGGCGATACGGCTACCCCTACGCCATCGCCCTCATGGCGGCCTCGTGCGCCGTGCTCTGGCTCTGGTTCAAGCGCTCCGGGTGGCTCTGACCCAGGTCACGTCGCCGACATGACCCCGCTGGCCAGCAGGGCGAGCAACAGCGCACCCAGCCCGACCCGGTACGGCACGAACCACGTGATCGGGTGGTGGGCGACGAAGCGCAACAGCCAGGCGATCGAGGCGTAGGCCACGACGAACGCGACCACGGTCCCGGCCACGGTCTCCCCCACGCCGATGTCACCACCGAGCGCGTCCTTCAGCTCGAAGAGGCCGGCGGCGAGCAGCGCCGGGATGGACAGGAAGAACGAGAGCCGGGTGGCCGTGACCCGGTCCAGCCCCCGGAACAGCCCGGCCGAGATCGTCGCACCCGAGCGCGAGACGCCGGGGATCAGGGAGACGCACTGGACGACCCCGACCACCAGCGCGTCGGTCAGGTTGAGCTGCTTCTCCGACCGCGTCTGGGCGGCCGACCGCTCGGCCGCCCACATCACGGCGCTCCAGGCGATCAGGGCGATCGCCACCACCCACAGCGACCGCAGGTCGTTCTTGATCACGTCCTTGAACGCCAGCCCGACGATGCCGACCGGGATCGTGCCGACGATGACGTACCACCCCATCCGGAAGTCCCGATGGCCCCGGTACTCCGGCTTGACCAGGCCGAGCACCCACGTCCGCACGATGTTCGCGATGTCCCGCACGAAGTAGACGATCACCGCCATGATGGCGCCCATCTGGATCACCGCGGTGAAGCCGGTCACCGCCGGGTCGTCGACCTCGAGCCCGAGGATCTTCTCGGCGATCGTCAGGTGACCCGTGCTCGAGACGGGCAGGAACTCGGTCAGCCCCTCCACGATGCCGAGGACGATCGCGTCGAAGTAGTTCATCGGCAGCTTTCCGGCGTCGAGGGATGTCGGGCGGAGCCAAGGCTAGGGGCCCGGCGGACCTCCGGGTCGTGGGCACGCCGCCCACCCCCCCCGAGGGGTTAGGTTTGTCCGCATGCAACAGCGGGCGGTCGGCGCCACGGGCCTCACGGTCTCGCGGCTCGGCCTGGGGACCATGTCGTGGGGTCGGGAGACCGACGAGCACGAGGCCCGTGACCAGTTGATCGCCTTCGCCGAGGCGGGCGGCACGCTCGTCGACACGGCGGCCGGGTACGCCGACGGCGCGTCGGAGGAGATGGTCGGCCGGCTGATCGGTGACGTCGTCGCGCGGGACGAGATCGTGATCGCGACGAAGGGCGGGATCTCGCGTCGCCGCGGCGAGCGCGAGACCTACGCCTCCCGAGGTCGGCTGCTCGCCGACCTCGACGCATCTCTACGCCGACTCGGCGTCGACCACGTCGACCTCTGGCAGGTGCACACGTGGGTCGACGGCGTGCCCATCGAGGAGACGATGACCGTCCTCGACCACGCCGTCGCAACCGGCAGGGCGTCGTACGTCGGCGTCTCCAACTACACGGGCTGGCAGACCGCCCAGGCCGCCACCTGGCAGCGCGCCGTTCCCGGCCGGGCGGTCCTCGCCTCGACCCAGATGGAGTACTCCCTGGTCAACCGCCGGATCGAGTCCGACGTCGTACCTGCGGCCGCGGCGCTGGGACTGGGGATCCTGCCCTGGTCGCCGCTCGGTCACGGCGTCCTCACCGGGAAGTACCGCAACGGCATCCCGTCCGACTCCCGCGGCGCGTCGGAGTCCTACGGCCGGCTCATCGAGCGCTACCTCGACACCCGGTGCCAGGGAGTCATCGAGGCCGTCGCCAAGGCTGCCGACGGCCTGGGCTGGTCGATGACCGAGGTCGCGCTTGCGTGGGTCCGCGACCGGCCGGGCGTGACCGCACCGATCGTGGGTGCCCGCACCGCGAAGCAGCTCCTCGGTGCCCTCGGCGTCGAGGAGCTGACCCTGCCACCGGAGATCGTCGCCGCCCTCGACGATGTCTCGGAGGACTGAGCCGTGCCCGCCACGCTCCGACGTGCGCCGTCGCGCGGGGTGGAGTGGGAGTTCGAGAAGCTCACGATCGCGCGCGACTTCTCGCGCAACGTCGTGGCCAAGATGCTGGTCGACCGGGCCGAGCACGGAGGCTGGGAGCTCGACCGGGTGCGGGTCGCCCCGGACGGCACGCGACGGGTGGTGCTGCGTCGCAAGATCATCCGGATGCGGCCCACCCTGTACGCCGCGGACTAGGGCCTAGATCTCGTCCAGGAAGCGGTCGAGGACCCGCGCCCCGAAGGTGAGCGCGTCGACCGGCACGCGCTCGTCGACACCGTGGAACAGCGCGGTGAAGTCGAGGTCGGGGGGCAGTCGCAGCGGGGTGAAGCCGTAGCTGCGCAGCCCGAGCTTGCGGAAGTGCTTGGCGTCGGTCCCGCCGCTCATCAGGAAGGGCGCGACCCGCCCCTCCGGGTCCTCCGCGAGCAGGCACCGGGTCATCGCGTCGACGAGGTCCCCGTCGTACGGCGTCTCCCACGGCTGCTGGTGGGACAGGTAGGACCGCTCGATGCCCTCCCCGCACAGCTCGGCGACGGTGTCGAAGAACTCGTCCTCGTAACCGGGGAGGAAACGGCCGTCGACGTGCGCCGTCGCCTCCGTGGGGATGACGTTCACCTTGTATCCCGCCTGCAGCATCGTCGGGTTGGCGGTGTTGCGGATGACCGCTCCCATCATCCGGGCGGCGCCTCCGAACTCCTCCACCAGTGCCTCGGCGTTCTCGGGGTTGGCCGCGGTGCCGGCGATCTCGCCGACTGCGGCGAGCAGGGTCTCCATGGCGGGCGTGAGCCGGACCGGCCACTCGTACGTCCCGATCCGGGCCACCGCCTCCGCGAGCCGGCTGACCGCGTTCTCGTCGTTGATCATCGACCCGTGGCCCGCGCGGCCGCGGGCGGTCAGCCTCATCCAGGCCATGCCCTTCTCGGCGGCCTCGATCAGGTACAGCCGCTGCCCCCTGATGCTCGTGCTGAACCCACCGACCTCCCCGATGGCCTCGGTGCAGTGCGCCAGGTGGTCGGCGTGGTCGTCCACCAGCACCTGTGCGCCGCGGTGTCCGCCCGCCTCCTCGTCGGCGGTGAAGCAGAGCACGACCGGCCGCTCCGGGACGGCGCCGGCCCGGGTCCGTGCGCGCACCACGGAGAGCAGCATCGCGTCGAAGTCCTTCATGTCCACCGCACCGCGGCCCCAGAGGTAGCCGTCCCGGATCTCTCCCGAGAAGGGATGGACCTGCCAGTCCTCGGCCGCCGCGGGGACGACGTCAAGGTGGCCGTGCACCAGCAGCGCTCCCCGGTCAGAGCCCGGCCCGCTCCCCGCGCCGCCCCACTGCGCGATGAGCGAGGTCCGTCCCGGCTCGGACTCGAAAAGCTCGGACCCGATGCCGACCTCGTCGAGCAGGGCCGCGACGTGCTCGGCGGCCTTGCGTTCCCCCGGCCCGGAGTCGTCGCCGTAGTTCGAGGTGTCGATCCGGATCAGGTCCCGGCACAGCTCCACGACCTCGCCTCCCGGGTCGTAGGAAGGGTCGTACGACGTCCGCTCGCGGTCCTCTGCCATGCCTCCCATCCTGACACCCGAGGCGCAGAAGCCTGGATCCACCGATTACCGACTGCTGCGCGTCAACACATGGGGCACTTGCGGCGTTGCGGGCGCTCAACGGACAACCAGTACGACGCTCGCGCCCGGGCCTTGCCAGCGCGCCCATCTTCTGACGCTCGCGACGCCGCAAATCGGTGGATCCAGGCTTGTTGCCGATGTGAGGAACAGGGGGCACCGTTGCTAGAGTTCCCTGCGCACTCGTCCGGGTGGCGGAATTGGCAGACGCGCTAGCTTGAGGTGCTAGTGCCCGTATTAGGGCGTGGGGGTTCAAGTCCCCCCTCGGACACCACAGATCGAGGCGGGACCGGTGATGGACTGGGACACCGCGGTCACAGACCACCTCGTGCTCCGCTCCCTGCGCGGTGCCGTGGACTACCTCGCCGAGGAGCTCCGGGACGTCTCCGGCGGTGCCCGGATCAACGTGCTGCGGCGTCACCACGACCGCTTGGACGTCGAGCTGTCCGGCCCGCTCTCGGCGCTCCGCGGCCTCCACTTCTACTCCGAGTGCGCCGTCGACCTCGGCGTCCTGACGGATGCCGGCGACCTGTCGGCCGGACCCCTGGCCGATCGACTACGGCACTCGCTGAGCAGCGGCGCGCTGTCGGCGATGGACGGTGCTCCGGAGCTCCGCTTCCGGGTGGGAGATCTCGGGGACGCCCGCTGGCAGGTGCGTGACCGGCTGACCGACGCCTGGGGCTGGGTGAACTCGCCGCGCCACTGGCAGGTCAACCTCGACCTGGTCGAGGGCCGGCTCCTCGTCACCCTGGGCGACCTGCACCTGACCCGCCGCCAGGGCCGGCTCGAACGCCTGCCCGCCTCCACCACCCCGGTCCTCGCGGCGGCCCTGGTGCGGCTGGCCAAGATCCCCGACGGCGTCTCGCTGCTCGACCCGTTCTGCGGTGCGGGCACGAACCTCCTGCTCGCCCACGCCATGGCAGCGCCGGGGCTGATCCTGGGCAGTGACCTGCGCGCCGATGCGGTGCGTCAGGCACGGCAGAACGCGTCGTATCGGACCGCACCGCTCCACGTCGTGCGTGCCGACGCAGTCCGCCAGCCCTGGCCGGACGCGTCGGTGCAGCGCGTGATCGCCAACCTCCCGTTCGGCAAGCGGGTCGGCTCGCACGGCGCCAACCGGACGCTCTACCCCGGCTTCCTCCGCGAGCTCGACCGGGTCCTGACCGGTGACGGACGCGCGGTCCTGCTGACCGAGGACAAGAGGCTGCTCGTGGACACCGTGCAGCGGACCCGAGGGCTCCGCATCGTCAAGGAGGCCACCTTCGGCAGCGGCGGCGGCCACCCCACGGCGTACGTCGTGGTCCGCTCCCGCGGTCAGGCGCGCCGGCGATCGCGCCGCCCAATTGCGCCCTGAGCCGGACGGCCGCCCGATCAGAGGGTAAATTTGGCTCAACACAGGCCACACCGGTCACACGTGTGACCGGTGTACGGGTTGGTCGTTGTATTCCGCAGGCCCTCCCGTCACTCTTGGCACGGGGAAACTTTCGCGGGGGGAGCGAAAAATGGGGGAAGGCGCGCTCGTAGCGTCATCGGAAGAGACTGAAGACGTGGCACCACGGCACAGGGAGCCGCAGGGTGACAGCCCGGCGATCCGCCTGCTGGATGCGTTGCAGGCGGGTGACGAGCTCGGCGTCCTGGCTGTCTGCGGCGACCTGACGACGGTGTCGGCGGAGAACATGTCGTGGTCGTGTCGCGGCCGCGACGAGATCCATCGGATGCTGGCGGAGGCACACCAGCGTTTCCCGGGACTGACCTTCGAGTCGCGGACCAGGCACATCGGTTTCGGCCTGGTCATCGACGAGGCGCGGGTGCAGGACGAGCTCTTCGAGAGCGACGCCGAGCCTGACGCGACCGACGGGACCGACGGGGCAGCCGATGACGAGGTCTCGGTTCCGGACCCGAGCGTCCACCCGATGTGGGACGAGCCCGTCACCGAGAAGCGGAACGTGATGTCGCTGTGGCGCGACCGGTCCGACGAGATGCAGCCCCCGACGCGTCTGAACATGCCGGTCCGGGTGACCGTGCGTCACGACGACCTGCAGGTCCACGACGTGACCCTCAGCTTCCCGGCCGCGCTGCTCAAGCGGGCCCTGGGCATGCGCGTCGACCCGTTCGAGATGTCGCTGAGCGAGGTCCAGTCGGCCTTCATCGCGCCCGTGGGCGCCGGCTTCACGACGTACGAGCTGGCACGCCCGGAGCTCTCCCTGGTGCCGCCGGCGCCTCCGGAGGTCGAGCCCGAGGTGGTCGAGGACGAGCCGCCGCGGCGCAGGCGAGGTCGGGTGCTGATCCCGTTGCTGATCGCGCTCATCGCCGTCGTGGCGGGCGGCGCCTGGTATGCCGTCGCCGGGCCGGGCGCCACGGACACAGCCGGTACGCCGGTGGTGTCGCACACGCCGTCTCCGACGCCGACGCCCTCGCCCTCGCCCTCACCGTCCGCGCAGGCGACGTCCTCCGCGAAGCCCAAGGTCACCCACGAGCAGCCGTCGAAGACGCCGTCGCACAAGCCGAATGTGACCCTCAGGTCCGACCTGGCCTTCGGCTTCAACAGCGCCGAGCTGTCCCAGAAGGCGAAGGCGGCCATCGCGGACGTCGCGCAGCAGGTCCGGAAGAACAGGCTCACCGGCAAGATCTACGTGGACGGCTACACCGACAACCTCGGCTCCGCGACGTACGGCCTGGACCTCTCGCAGAAGCGGGCGAACGCGGTCTCCAACTATCTGCGCTCGCAGCTGGTCGGGGTGTCCGGGATCTCGATCGTGTCCATCGGCCACGGGGAGGCCGACCCGGTCAAGAGCAACTCGACCGCCGCGGGCCGTCAGGCCAACCGACGGGTCACCATCACCCTGCCCAACTCCTGACCTGAGGACGCCGTGCCCTCTGCCCTGCTGGTGATGGACTTCCAGACCGGCGTGGTCGAGCGGTTCGGGTCGACCGAGGTGGTCCGGAAGGCACGGGAGGCGGTCGACGCCGCGCGCGCCAGGGGCTTCCCGGTGGTCTTCGTCCGCGTCGGATTCCGCGACGGCGCGCCCGAGGTCAGCCCGCGCAACAAGTCCTTCTCGGCGCTCGGGGCAGAGGGCGGCATGGGTCAGGGCTCCCCCGCCACCCAGGTCGTGCCGGAGCTCGAGCCGCTCGGCTCAGACGTCGTGGTGGTCAAGCGGCGGGTCAGCGCGTTCACGGGCAGCGACCTGGAGGTCGTCCTGCGCTCGGCGGACGTCGACCACTTGGTCCTCGCCGGGATCGCGACCAGTGGCGTCGTCCTCTCCACGCTCCGCGAGGCCGCCGACCGCGACTACCAGCTCACGGTGCTCAGCGACGCGTGCCTCGACCGCGACCCGGAGGTGCACCGGGTCCTGACCGAGAAGGTGTTCCCGCGTCAGGCCGACGTCGTCACCGTGGCCGAGTGGGCCGCCGGTCTTGGCTGACGGGCTGCGCGTCGGGTTCGTGACCGGGACGACCCCCGACAAGTGGGCGCGGGCCTGGCGCGAGCAGGGGCGCGGCGCGCTGACGCTGGTCCCGGTCACCGAGGAGGAGCAGGAGGAGGTCGTACGCCGTGGCGAGGTCGACATGGCCCTGGTCCGGTTGCCGGTCGACACCGCCGGCCTGCACTGCGTCCGGCTGTACGACGAGCTGCCGGTCGTGGTGGCGGGCCGCGAGCACCTGGTCGCAGCCGCCGAATCCGTGACCCTGGACGACCTCGCCGACGAGCAGCTGGTGCGGCCGCACGTCTCCGGGTGGCGGCCGGCCGTCGAGCAGCTCGACTGGCCCGCCATCTCGGAGCGCCGGGCGATCGAGACCGTCGCGGCCGGCACCGGCGTGGTGATCGTGCCGATGTCGGTCGCGCGGCTGTTCCAGCGCAAGGATGTCGTGAGCCGCGAGGTGACGGACCTCCCTCCGACCACCATTGCGCTGGTGTGGCTCCGCGACCGCGACGACGACCTGACGCAGGCGTTCGTGGGTGTCGTCCGGGGCCGTACCGCGCGATCCTCACGCAGCTGACCGGTCGTCAGCGGCAGCTAGGGTGAGCGCATGCCAGCGGTGGTGGCCTCGGCTCCCGGCCGGGTCAACCTGATCGGCGAGCACACCGACTACAACGGCGGCCTGTGCCTTCCGCTCGCACTGCCCCAGCGCACCACGGTCACGCTGTCCCCGCGCAGCGACCCGGACCTGAAGCTGTCGAGCGCCCAGGAGGACGACGACTGGGAGGGCGCCGTCGAGGACCGTCCCGGTGGCTGGGCGGCGTACGTCGCCGGTGTGGTGCAGGCGCTCAGGGAGGACGGCCACGACGTCCCGGGCTTCGAGGCGTCGATCGACTCCGACGTTCCCGTCGGGGCAGGGCTCTCCAGCTCGGCAGCGCTGGAGTGCGCCGTGGCGACGGCGGTGGCCGCGCTGCTCGGGCTCGACCTCGCCGACCGTTCCGTACGCCGCCGGCTCGCCGACGCCTGCATCCGGGCGGAGAACGACTACGTGGGTGCGCCGACCGGTGGGATGGACCAGTCGGTCGCGATGCTCGCGCAGCCCGGTCACGCGCTGCTGCTCGACTTCGCCGACGGCAGCGCCACCCCCGTCGAGCTCCCGCTCGAGGACGCCGGGCTGGTGGTGCTGGTGATCGACACGCGGGTGAGCCACGACCTGACTGACGGCAGCTACGGCGACCGCCGACGCGAGAGCGCCGACGCGGCTCGCGCGCTCGGGATCGAGAGTCTCCGGAATGCCGACGCCGGGCGGATCGAGGAGCTCGCGGACGACGTCCTGCGCCGTCGGGCGCGCCATGTCCTCAGCGAGAACCTGAGGGTCCTCGCAGCCGTCGGCGCGATCGGCGACCGCGACTGGCGGGCGCTGGCCCGGGCGCTCGACGAGTCGCACACGTCGATGCGCGACGACTTCGAGATCTCCTCCCGGGAGCTCGACCTCGCGGTCGAGACGGCCCGGTCGGCCGGCGCGCTGGGCGCCCGGATGACCGGTGGCGGCTTCGGCGGGTCCGCACTGGCCCTGGTCCCCCGTGGCGATGTCGAGGCGGTGCAGTCGGCGGTGACCGTGGAGTTCCGGTACGCCGGCTTCGCGGAGCCGGCGTACCTCCTGGCGACCCCCGATGCCGCCGCCCGGGTGGAGAGCGTGAGCTGAGCCTGAGCGGCAGTGACCGGCGGTGGAGGAGCCACCTCCCGCGTCCTCAGGAACGTGGCCGGCCCACCGCTGCCGGGGCGGCCGGGCGGCCGGGGCTACTTGAGCTCGGCGCTGGACAGCCCCAGCACCCGCCGGGCCACGATCAGCTGTTGGATCTGCTGGGTGCCCTCGAAGATGTCGAGGATCTTCGAGTCGCGCGCCCACTTCTCCAGCAGCTCGCCCTCGGAGTAGCCGACCGACCCGCAGAGCTCGACGCACGACAGCGTGACGTCGGAGGCCATCCGGCCGGCCTTGGCCTTGGCCATCGACGCCTCCATCGCGTTCGCCCTCCGGTTGTCGGCCATCCACGCGGCCTGGAGCATCAGCAGGCGCGCCGCTTCCCAGTCGGCCTCCATCTGCAGGAACTTCGTGGCGGCGGCGCTCTGCACGACCGCCGGTCGGTCGTAGTCGATCGTGACGCCCGCCTGCTCGAGGAGGTCGCGGGTCAGGTCGAGCGCCGCCTGGGCACAGCCCACGGCCATCGCGGCGACCAGCGGCCGCGTGTTGTCGAACGTCGCCATCGCGCCCGCGAAGCCCTGGCTGGTGTCGATGTCGGGCGAGCCGAGGAGGTTCTCGACGGGGACCCGGCAGTTCTCCAGCCGGACGGTGGCGGTGTCGGAGGCCTTGATCCCGAGCTTGTGCTCCAGCCGCTCGACGGTCATCCCGGGCGTCCCCTTGGGGACGACGAACGACTTGATGGCCGCACGTCCGAGATCCCGGTCGAGGGTCGCCCAGACCACCACCGCGTCGGAGCGCTCGCCGGAGGTGACGAAGATCTTCTCCCCGTTGAGGACGTAGGCATCGCCGTCGAGGACGGCAGTGGTGCGGATGCGCGCCGAGTCGGACCCGGTGTCCGGCTCCGTGATCGCCATCGAGGCCCAGACACCGGCGAACCGCTCCTGCTGCTCGGGCGAGCCGACCGAGGCGATGGCGGAGTTGCCCAGCCCCTGACGCGGCAGCGACAGCAGCAGCCCGACGTCGCCCCAGCACATCGCGGCGATGCCGAGCACGGAGGCCAGGTTGGTGCCGTTGCGCACGCCCTGCGCGGCCGCGGCGTCGTCCTCGCGGTCATCCCGCTTCACGCCGGCTGCGCCCGCGCCGTTGCTCGCGCCCGACTCCGAGAGCCCGTCGATCATGGCGGCGAGGAGGTCGAGCTCCTGCGGGTACTCGTGCTCCGACCGGTCGTACTTCCGGCTGATCGGCCGGAGCATGTTCATCGCGACCTGGTGCGCCTGGTCGCGGAGGCTGGTGAGCTTCTCGGGGTCGTCCAGAGAGATGGGCATCAGACGAGCACCCCACCTTCCATGATCGAGATGGCCCGGAGATCGCGGTACCACCGCTCCACCGGGTGCTCCTTGACGAAGCCGTGGCCTCCGAGCAGCTGGACGCCGTCCAGGCCGATCCGCATCCCCTTGTCGGCGCAGAGCTTCCGGGCCAGCGCGACCTCGCGCGAGAAGTCCTGGCCGGCCGCCGCGCGCGACGCGGCCTTCCAGGTGAGCAACCGCATCGACTGCAGCTCGATCGCGATGTCGGCCACCATGAACGCCACCGACTGGCGGTGCGCGATCGGCTCGCCGAACGCCGTGCGCTCCTTGACGTACGGCGTGACGTGGTCGAGCACCGCCTGGCCCACACCGACGGACAGGGCACACCACGCGAGGCGCGACAGCCGCACGCACTGGCGGTAGGCGTCCTGGGAGTATGTCGCGCCGTCTGCTGCGCCGAGGATGTTGCTCGCCGGGACGCGCACGCCGTCCAGGGTCAGGGTGGTGAGTGAAGCAGCCCGCACGCCCATCCCGGGATCGGCCTCCACCGACAGACCGGCCGCACCCGACTCGACGATCACGAGCACGGGGTGCCCGTCCAGTGCGGCCCCGACCACGAAGAGCTCGGCGTCGGCGCCCCGTGGCACCAGCGACTTCACGCCGTCGAGCACCAGGTCGTCGCCGTCGCGCCGGGCCGTCGTCCGCGGGTCGAGCGCGTCGAACAGCGGCCGCGGTTCGGTGAGCGCGAGCGCCGCGGCCGCGACCGAGCCGCCGGACGAGGGCTCGCCGGTGAACGCCGGCAGATAGGTCTGCTGCTGCTCGTCGCTGCCCCACGTGGCGATGGCGGTTGCGACCGCTCCGGGCGCGAGGGTGGCGACGGCCAGTCCCAGATCGCCCTTCGCGAGCGCCTCGGCCACGAGTACGCCGGCCACCACGGAGCGCTCGTCGGAGATGCCGCCCAAGGACTCGGGTACGCCGAGCAGCGGCAATCCGATCTCGTCTCCGGCCGCCAGCACCTCCTCGGGGGCGGCGCAGGCCGTGTCGGCATCGGCGGCGGCCGGGCGGAGCACCTCCGTCGCGAGCTCGGTGACGACGTCGACGAGCATCTGCTCGTCCTCGGTCGGGGTGAGGTCGAAGACGCCGCGCGTCGTGGCGTGCGCGGCGCGTCGCCCGGGGCTGTCGCGCCGGCCCGCCCGGGCGAACGTCCGTCCGGCCGCGGTGGCGGTCCGGAAGCCGCCGCGCGTCACCGTGAACACGGCCCGTTCGGCCTGCCTGCGCAGCCCCAGACGGTCGAGCAGGTCGCTCTGCGCCAGCCGGCTGAGCGCCGCGACGGCGTGGCCGATCGGGTCGCGGGACTCGCTCGAGGCGATGCCGTGTCGGCCACCGGGACGCCCGGGTCGAAGGTTCCTGAGCAGCAGCATGGGCCCAATGTAACTCCGAGTTACATTTCGCGGCCACCACCGGACGGGTGCTCCCGGTCACAGGCGGGGGCGCAGGATTCCCGGCGCCTCCCCGCAGATCCTTAGGATCTGGGAATGCCCCACGACACCCCCGGACTCTCGGGGTCCCGGCCGACCCGCGCGCCGTACGGGCCCCTTCCGGAAGGTGGCACCGTGCGGCCGGTTGTGCGCTGGGGCACGCCGGTGATGCACCGCCGCCAGGCCGACGTGACGGCGTACGACGAGGCCCTGCGCACGCTCGTCGCCGACCTGGTGGCGACGATGTATGCGGCGGACGGTGTCGGGCTGGCTGCGTGCCAGATCGGGGTGGACCTGAGGGTGTTCGTCTTCGACTGCCACGACTCCTCGGGTGAGCGGACCGTCGGCGTCGTCTGCAACCCCGAGGTCACCCTGCCGGAGGGCAGCGACCGCAGGCTGGACGAGGACGACGAGGGCTGCCTCTCGCTGCCCGGCGGCTACGTGCCGCTGGCGCGGCCGGACACCGCCACCGTGCACGGGACGGGACTCGACGGCGGCGCGGTGACGTTCGGCGGCGACGGCATGCTCGCCCGCTGCCTGCAGCACGAGACCGACCACACGTTCGGGACGGTGTTCGGCGACCGGCTCTCGACCCGGTGGCGCAAGCGGCTGCAGAAGAACCACGAGCGGGTCGCCGACCACTACCCGGTGGAGTGGCCGGCGATGCCCGCGTCGGTCGACTGACGCGGCTCGGTCGACGCGGCTCAGTCGACCCGGCCGAGGGCCTCGTCCTCGGCGGCCGCCTCCGCGGTGATCGTCCGCATGTGCTCCTCGGTCGTCTCGCGGCCCAGGCGCAACGCGATCCCCACGTAGAAGATCACCACGCTGAAGACGGTCGTGATCACCACCGCCGTCCAGAAGCCCATCTTCGCGGCGTCGTCGAGATCACCGGCGAGGTAGGACAGCAGCGCCAGTCCGGCCAACCACACGACCAGCCAGCCGCCCGCCTTCAGCTCGAGCGGCGGGGTGTTCCGGCGCACGAGGTGGAAGACGACCAGCAGCGCGATCCCGACCAGGACGGTCACGAAGAGCTTCCAGTTCACCGTCCACGTCGACCAGATCACGATCAGGTCGGAGGAGATGAACGCGAGCAGCGGGATGACGTCGCCGCCCGGGCAGCGGAACGGTCGCACGATGTCGGGCTTGGTGCGGCGGAGAGCCGGCACCACGGCGGCTCCGGGAGCGAAGGACAGCACCGTCGCCGAGGTGATGAAGCCGACCAGCTGCTGCCAGCTCGGGAACGGCAGGAACACGATCAGGCCGACGATGAAGGCCAGGACCAGGCTGATCACGGGTACGCCGTGGCGGTTGGTCCGGGCCAGGGCCATCGGCGCGTTCCCGTTGCGCGCAGTCGCGTAGGAGACCCGGGACGTGACGGTCGTGTAGATCAGACCGGTGTCGGCCGGACTGATGATGGCGTCGGCGTACAGCAGGCCGGCGAGCCAGGCCAGACCGAGGGCGCTCGAGATGGCTGCCAGCGGCCCGAAGTCGTTGGCGAAGCTGAGCTTGCCCCAGCCCTGGGCGAAGTCGGACGGGTTCAGGGCGCCGATGAAGGCCACCTGGAGACCGACGTAGATGATCCCGGTGATGACCACCGACCCGACGACCGCGATGGGGACGTACTTGCGTGGGTTGCTGGTCTCGCCGGCCAGCTCGATCCCCTGCCTGAACCCGAGGTAGGAGAAGACGATCCCGGAGGTGGCGAT
Organism: Nocardioides sp.; assembly: GCF_036503465.1. Lineage (GTDB taxonomy): Bacteria > Actinomycetota > Actinomycetes > Propionibacteriales > Nocardioidaceae > Nocardioides. The sequence continues at coordinate 73,330 of NZ_DASXWU010000046.1, read as the reverse complement.
GGCGGTGGCGACGCCGCGCCAGCCGAAGGGCATGAAGTCCTGCGAGGTGAAGTTGGAGCTGTGGAACTGGGTGAGCAGGAACGCGATCACGACCAGCGTGATGATCGCGAGCTTCCACCAGACGATCACGGTGTTCACGCGCGCGAACCAGGCGACGCCGACGTAGTTGATCGCGACGAAGACAGCCATCAGGACCACCGCGAGGATGTAGCCGAGGGCGGTCAGGGTGTGCACCGTCTCGGGCGCGCTGGACGAGCAGGCGGAGAGGCAGTGCTCCTTGGTGAAGGCCGCGTACTTCGTGGCGTACTGGAGCGCGCCCTCCACCTCGATCGGTGCCACGGTCGCGCACGCGATCCACAGGATCCAGCCGGACAGGAAGCTCGCGAACGACCCGAACGTGACGTGCGGGAATCGCACGACACCTCCGGAGACCGGGAAGATGGTGCCGAGCTCCGAGTACGTGAGAGCGATCAGGAGGATCATCACCATCCCGATCGCCCACGAGATCATCGCCGCCGGTCCTGCGGTGATGGCGGCGTTCATCGCGCCGAACAGCCATCCCGACCCGATGATCGACCCGACGCTGGCGAAGAGCAGTCCGATCAGGCCGACGTCGCGGCGGAGATGGTGGGAGCGATCAGTTGTCCGATCTGGAACGGTGGATTGAGTCACGACGTTCCCCTTCCGACTGGCCGAGCGGCTGGCACCGACGGACCGGCACCGGACAAACCCGCGTCCAGCCCCGAAGTCGTACCCCTGCCGAAGAGGCGCCATGCACCCCTGTCCACACCCCGATCGGCGCTCGGGAGGGACAGGTCGTAGAGGCCGACACGCCAGGCCCGCATGGGAAATCTCGTCATCCGATGTGATCAGGGCTAGCGTGAGGCTGCAACCGGCATACGTCCCGCTCGGTCCGAGGCCCCCGGGTCGCGGTTGTACGTCTTCGCGACTGAGAGGTGGAGAACTGGGATGACGGCAGAGGCACCGCAGATCGAGCGCTACTCCGACGACGACCCGCGGCTGAAGAAGGACTTCGGGACCATCGGTCTCCTGTTCACGGCCATCGGGTCCATCATCGGCTCCGGCTGGCTGTTCAGCTCGCTGCACGCCTCCGAACAGGCCGGGCCTGCAGCAATCATCTCGTGGGTCACCGGCACGATCATGTTCCTCCTGATCGGGCTCAGCTACGCCGAGCTGGGCGTGATGTTCCCCCGTAGCGGCGGCGTCGCCCGCTACCCGCACTACGCGTGGGGCTCGTTCGCCAGCTACTCCATGGGCTGGGTGACCTGGCTGGCCTGTGCCGCCGTGGCCTCGGTCGAGGTCTCCGCCGTGCTCACCTACGCCACGTCTTACGCGGGCTGGCTCGAGAACGACAATGCGACCCTGACCGGCTTGGGCCTGTTGATCGCGATCGGGCTGATGGCGCTCTTCGTCGTGGTCAACTACTTCGGCGTGCGCTGGTTCGCCCGGATCAACAACGTGCTGGTCTGGTGGAAGCTGGGCATGATCGTGCTGGTGATCGTCGCGGTGATGGTCAGCGCGTTCCACAGCTCGAACTTCAGCCTCGACACCTCCGACGGCAACGGGTTCGCGCCGTACGGGCTCAAGAGCGCCTTCGAAGCCATCCCGGCGGCCGGCATCGCGTTCTCCTTCCTCGGCTGGCGTCAAGGCATCGAGCTGGCCGGTGAGACCGACAACCCGCGCCGCAACGTCCCGCTGACGCTGATCGGCTCAGTGATCATCTGCGGGATCCTGTACATCCTGCTGCAGGTCGCCTTCATCGCCGCTCAGGATCCTTCCAAGCTCAGCCAGCACGGCTGGCACGACGTCGGCAGCCTGATCCAGGTCGGCACCAGCGCGGGCAACTTCAGCCCGTTGGCCACCCTCGCCACCGTTCTCGGCATGACCTGGCTGGCGAACCTGCTGTACGCCGACGCCTTCATCTCCCCCGGCGACACGGGCCTGATCTACACCAGCGTCACCGCCCGGATGTCCTACGCGATGGGCCGCAACCGCAATGCCCCGGCCGTGCTGGCCCACGTCAACGACAACGGCGTCCCGTGGCCGAGCCTGATCCTCGCCTGGGTCGTCGGGTGCATCTTCTTCCTGCCGTTCCCGAGCTGGCAGGCCCTGGTCGGCATCGTCACCTCGCTGACCGTGCTCTCGTTCGGCAGCGGATCCATCGCCCTGCTCACCTTCCGCAAGCAGATCCCCGACCAGGAGCGGCCCTACCGCCAGGGCGGGGCCTGGATCATCGCTCCGCTGGCCCTGCTGTCGACGAACCTGATCATGTACTGGGCCGGCTGGGACCAGGTCTGGAAGATGATGGTCGCGGTCGCGATCGGCTACGTCCTGCTGGCGTTCTTCCAGGCGACCGACACCCAGAAGCGGGCTCCGCGGCTCGACTTCCGGCACGGCTGGTGGGTGCTGTTGTGGTTCGTCGGCATCCTCGTGGTCAGCTATCTCGGCAGCTACTCCGGCGCCGAGAAGACCGATGCCGGTCAGGCCAACGTCTACGGGTTCAACGGCGGCATCATCGCCAACGTGATCCTGACGATCATCGTGCTCGCGGTCGCCTGGTACTGCCAGCTGCCGTCCCACCGGGTGCAGGAGATCCTCGAGGAGTCCGACAGGGAGGAGATCGCGCCGCCGGCCACGCTGTGACGGGCCTGTGACGGCCCCGTGACGTCTGCCCGTCAGCGGCGGGTGGTCACGTAGCAGGCCACCGCGGCTGCTGCGGCCACGTTGAGGGAGTCGATCCCCTCGCGCATCGGGATGACCGCCCGTCGGGCGGCGGTCCTCTCCCAGCGTGGGGAGAGGCCGTGCCCCTCCGAGCCGAGCACCAGCGCGACCCGGTCGAGGCCGGACACGGCCTTCTCGATCGGGCGGGCGCCCTCGGCGAGGGTGAGTGCGACGGTGGTGAAGCCGCGCGCGTCGAGGCTCGGCAGCGCGTCGTACCACTCGGGCAGGCGGGTCCAGGGCGTCGCGAACACCGCGCCCATCCCGACCTTGATCGAGCGGCGGTAGAGCGGGTCGGCGCAACGCGGCGCGAGGAGGACGGCGTCGAACCCGAACGCGGCCCCGCAGCGGAAGATCGCCCCGACGTTCGTGTGGTCGACGACGTCCTCGAGCACGAGCAGGGTGCGGGCGCCGTCGACCACCTCGTCGAGGGTGGGCAGCGGTCGGCGCTCGAGGGACGCAAGCGCCCCGCGGTGGACGTGGAACCCGGTCACCTGCTCGGCCATTGCCTCGGACACGACGTAGCAGGGCGTCGTGGTGGTGGCGAGCACGTCCGCCAGACCCTCCAGCCAGCGCGGCGCCATCAGGAACGAACGCGGGGTGTGGCCTGCCTCGACCGCCCGGCGTACCACCTTCTCGCCCTCGGCCAGGAACAGCCCGTGCTCGGCCTCGAGGTGGGTGCGGAGCTGTACGTCGCGCAGGTCGCGGTAGTCGGCGAGCCGCGGGTCGGCGGCGTCGGTGACCTCGATCAGCTCGGCCACGGTCTCGAGACGTTCGCGTCGCTCGCACCTCGACCGCCGAACACGTCGGGACGGGCGACCGCGACCACCTCGCCGACGACGACGATCGCCGGCGGGCGTACGGCGTGCCGGTCGAGGTCCGCGCCGAGCTCGGCGAGCGTCGTCAGCACGGTCCGCTCCCCCGGCATCGAACCGTCGCAGACGACGGCCACCGGTGTACTCGCGTCGCGGCCCGCCGAGACGAGCGACTCGGCGATCGCCGGCGCGTTCTCCACGGCCATCATCAGCACCAGGGTGCCACGCAGGCGGCCGAGCGCGTCCCAGTCGACGAGTGAGTCCGGGTGACCCGGAGGCAGGTGACCGGACACCACCGTGAACTCGTGGGCCACGTGCCGATGGGTGACCGGGATGCCCGCCACGGCCGGGACCGCCAGCGGGCTCGACAGACCGGGGATCACGTGCACGGGCACGCCCGCGTCCCGGCAGGCCTCGATCTCCTCGAAGCCGCGCCCGAACACGAAGCTGTCCCCGCCCTTGAACCGGGCCACCCGTTGGCCCGCCAGCGCGCGCTCCACGATCAGCCGGTTGATCTCCTCCTGGCGCGCGGCGCTGCCGCGGGGCAGCTTCGCGACGTCGACCACCTCCGTCGTCGCCGGCAGGTCGCCGAGCAGCTCGCGCGGCGCGAGCCGGTCGGCGACGACGACGTCGGCCTCCATCAGCGCCTTGCGCCCCGCGACCGAGATCAGCTCCGGATGTCCGGGGCCGCCGCCCACCAGAGTCACCCCCGGCACGGACGGCCGGCGCTCGCCGGCGGCGATCGTGCCCTCGTGGAGGGCGGTCACGATCGCGTCGCGCACGGCGGCGGTGCGGCGTGGTTCGCGGCGACCGAGCACCGCGACGGTCAGCCCGTCGTACCGTCCCGAGGCGGGCGTCCACGCCGTCGCACCCGTGGCGTCGTCGGACCGCACGCAGAAGACCCGCTCCACCTCGGCCGCCTTGCTCACCTGCTCGTTCACCGAGGTGTCGTTCGTGGCTGCGATCACGTACCAGGTGTCGGCCAGGTCCTCGCCGGCGAAGCCGCGCTCGACCCAGGTGACCTCACCGGCCAGCACCTGCCCCTCGATCGCCGGCGTCACGTGCGGCGAGACGACGACGACCCTCGCGCCGGCGGCGAGCAGCGCCGGGATGCGGCGTTGGGCCACCTGGCCCCCGCCCACGACCACCACCCGACGGCCGGAGAGCCGCAGACCCGAGGGGTACGGCGGGTGGTCGTCCATGAGCCCCATGATCCGGTGACCGACCGTCCGGGGATGTGGTCGCCCAGCCCTCGGACGGGGTGGGTCTCGAGCGCCGGGAGTAGGTTCGGGGCATGAGTCTCGATCGTCCCGTGAAGCCCGACCCCTACGAGCTCCTCCCGAAGGTTGCCTCGTTCACCGTCACCAGCGACGACGTCACCGACGGCCAGCCGCTCAAGGACGACCAGGTCGCCGAGCACGGCAACACCTCGCCGCAGCTCTCCTGGAGCGACGCCCCTGAGGGCACCAGGAGCTACACGGTCACGTGCTTCGACCCGGACGCGCCGACCCCGAGCGGCTTCTGGCACTGGGCGCTGGTCGACCTCCCCGCCGACGTGACCTCGCTCGACGCCGGAGCAGGCGCCGAGGGCGCGAGCCTTCCGGGCAGCGCGTTCATGCTGCGCAACGACGGCGGCACCCAGGGGTTCATGGGAGCGGCACCTCCGGAGGGTGACCAGGTACACCGGTACTACTTCGTCGTCCACGCCGTCACCGAGGACAGCCTCGGCATCGACGACAGCGCCTCCAACGCGGTGATGAGCTTCAACCTCGCGTTCAAGACCGCCGGCCGCGCCATCATCACGGGCACCTACCAAGTGAGCAGCCGCGCGTGAGGAACGAACGCGTGGCGTGGCGAACGCAGGTTGAGCGAGCCCACGGCTGAGCCTGCGAAGACGTGACTGGCGAGACGAAACCCGGCGACGGTGCCTGGGGCCTCAGGCACCGTCGCCAGGTTTCGAGACGGCGCTAGGGCGCCTCCTCAACCACCGGCCTGGCTTGCCAAGCCCGGCGCCTCGGGTCAGACTGGGCGGCCCACAACCACACAGTCCACTTGCCCCACAGTGCGCACGATCCGACACCCCCGCCTTTTCGCGAGGCGGGGTCACTTGGCGTGCGCCCAGAGGTTCGTCCGGAGGAGATCACGTGCTGTACGCCGCCGTCGCCGCGCGGTCGTTCCGGCGTTACAGCACCTACCGCACGGCCACCCTGGCCGGCATCTTCACCAACTCCGTCTTCGGAGTGATCTACAGCTACGCCTACCTCGCGCTGTGGCACCAACGCCCAGACGCCGGCGGGTACGACGCCACCGACGCTGTCACCTACGTCTGGATCGGGCAGGCGCTGCTGATGACGGTGGCGCTCTGGGGCGGCGGCACCACCGACGACCTCGCGGAGCGCATCCGGACCGGTGACGTCGCGATCGATCTCTACCGTCCGGTCAGCCTGGTCGGCTGGTACCTCGCCGGCGACCTGGGCCGCGCGGCGTACCACGTGCTGACGCGGGGCGTCGCACCCACCGTCTTCGGACTGCTGCTCTTCTCGATCTCACTGCCCGGGACGCCCGCTGCGGCGGCCGGCTTCGTGGTCAGCCTGGTGCTCGCCGTGGTGACCAGCTTCGCGATCCGGTTCCTGGTCGCCTGCACGGCGTTCTGGTTGCTCGACCAGACCGGCATGCGGATGCTGTCCGGCGTCCTGGCGATCTTCCTGAGCGGGATGACGCTCCCGCTGGTGATCTTCCCCGAGCCACTCCGCAGCATCGCGCTGGCGCTGCCGTGGGCCTCGTACCTCCAGACACCCGCCGACATCTGGCTGGGCCATCGCGCCGGGGCCGGGATCGTGTCGGGGCTCGCCGTCCAGGTGCTCTGGATCGCCGTGCTGCTCGGCCTGTGCCGGCTCGTGCTCGGGGCCGCGACCCGAAAGGTGGTGGTGCAGGGTGGCTGAGGTCTCGACCGGCGGAGGGGGCGGCTCGACCGGCCCGTGGTCGGCTCCGCGCGAGTACGCCTGGATCGCCCGGATGTGGGTGCGGTCCTCGCTCGCCTATCCGATGTCGTTCTGGATGCTCACGGTGTCCAGCGCGCTGATCACCCTGCTCGACTTCGTCGGGCTGGCGCTGATGTTCCACACGGTGCCGGCGCTGGGCGGCTTCGACCTGCGTGAGGTGGCGCTCCTGTACGGCGCCAGCGGGATCGGCATCGGAGTCGGGGACCTGGTGATCGGCAGCGTCGAGCAGATCGGCATGCACGTCCGCACCGGCACCCTGGACTCGATGCTGACGCGCCCCGTGCCGCTGCTGGTGCAGGTGTGCGCCGACCGGTTCGCGATCCGCCGGCTCGGGCGGATCACCCAGGCGCTCGCGGTCTTCGGGTACGGCGCGTGGTGGGTCGACTGGACGCCCGCCAAGGTCGGCCTCGCCGGGGTCATGCTGCTGGCGTCGTGCCTGATCTTCTTCTCGTTCTTCGTCGCGTTCTCGTGCATCCAGTTCTGGACGCTCGACTCCACCGAGTTCGCCAACGCCTTCACCTACGGCGGCAACACGATGACCCAGTACCCGATGACGATCTTCCCGCGTGAAGTCCTCGCGGGACTGACCTTCCTGGTGCCGGTCGCCTTCGTGAACTGGTACCCCTGCCTCTACCTCCTCGACCGCCCCGACCCCTTCGGCATGCCGTCCTGGTTCGCCGTCCTGTCCCCCGTCGTCGCTGCCCTGACCCTCACCGTCGCGGGTCTCGCCTGGCGCGCCGGCGTCCGCCACTACACCTCCACCGGGAGCTGAAATGGGTCACGCAGCGCGCGTCAGCGCGGAGTCCCAGGCGGCACGCAGCAGGCTTCTTGCCCGTTCACGGTCCAGAGGTGAGCGCGCCGCGCAGACGGCGCCGCGCAAGCCGTCGAGCAGTGCCACCAGTGTGTCCTCGCTGTCCACCGACAACCGGCCCTCGTGCAGCACAGCGAGAGCCTCACGCTCGCTCCCGCGCAGCTCCTCGACGGTCTCGGCGAGATATCCGCCGCTCCGCGCGAGCTCGCACCACGCCACCCACGCCCGTGTGAGCCGGAGCGTCTCCCCATCAGTGGGGAGGAACGCCTCGACGCCGACCCACAACGAGTCCGACTGGGCGGCTCCGATGAGAGCCCGCCCGGTGCGGTGTGCGGCGATGAGGAGCATCCGCTCCTTGGACTCGAAGTGCTGCATCAGCGAACCCGTGCTGATCCCGCTCTGCCGGGCGATCTCGCGCATCGTCAGGCCGGGGATCCCGCGGGCCACCACCACCCGGTTGACCCCGGTCACCATGTCTGCGACCCGCTGGTCCGTGTCGATGAATCTGGGCACGGCCCCATCCGACCAGGATTCGCCGGCCAGCGTCGCACACTCTCCACAGGCTTCCCCGACCCCCCTTCCCGTGCCTAGTACGAACGTCCGTACTACGCGCACCTCCCCCCACTGGAGAACCCGATGAGCCTGATCGACGTACACGACCTCGGGCGCACCTTCGTCGTCCGCAAGCGGGCAGGCAGGATGACGCGCACGCGTAGCGAGGTGCACGCCGTCCACGACCTGACGTTCGCGGTCGAGGCCGGCGAGATGGTCGGCTACATCGGCCCGAACGGGGCCGGGAAGTCGACCACGATCAAGATGCTCACCGGCATCCTGGTGCCGTCGTCGGGACACCTCCGGGTCGCCGGGCTCGTGCCGAGCCGGCAGCGCACCGACCTCGCTCGCCGGATCGGGGTCGTCTTCGGGCAGCGCACCACCCTGTGGTGGGACCTGCCGCTGCGGGACAGCTTCGAGCTGCTGCAGAAGATCTACCGGGTGGAGCCGGCGCGGCACCGCCGCAACCTCGAGGAGTACGTCGACCTCCTCGACCTCGGCGACCTGCTCGACACCCCGGTGCGACAGCTCAGCCTCGGCCAGCGGATGCGCGGGGACATCACCGCCGCGCTGCTCCACGACCCCGAGATCCTGTACCTCGACGAGCCGACGATCGGGCTGGACGTGGTCAGCAAGGGCAGGCTGCGCGAGTTCCTGCGCACGCTGAACGCCGAGCGCGGCACTACCCTGATGCTGACCACCCACGACCTGCAGGACATCGAGGCGCTCTGCGACCGGGTGATCGTGATCGACCACGGCACCGCGGTGTTCGACGGACCGCTGGCCGACCTGCACCGCCGCGGCGAGTCGCGTCGCACGCTCGTGGTCGACCTGGTCGACGAGGCGCCGGCCATCTCGGTGCCGGGCGCGGAGACTCATCGGGTGGAGGGGCCGCGGCAGTGGCTGAGCTTCCCCGCGGATGCCAGCGCGGCCCCGATCGTGGCCGCGGTCGCCGCGTCGTACGACGTCGCCGACCTGTCCATCCAGGAGCCGGTCATCGAGGACGTGATCCGCGAGATCTACGCCGGCGTCTGATCGACCAGCCGACTGAAGAGGTCGACGTACTGCTCGAGGTGGCGGTCGCCGAGGAACTCCTCCAGCACCCGCTCGCGTCCGGCGGCGCCCAGCCGGTCGGCGAGGGCTGGGTCGACGAGGAGTCTGCCCAGCGTGGCGGCGAACGCCTGGGGGTCGGTCGGGTCGTCCAGGAGGAGACCGTCGCGTCCGTCGACGATCTGGTCCTGGATGCCACCGACCCGGCTCGCGACCACCGGGCGCTCCTTCCACATCGCCTCGGTGACCGTCAGTCCGAACCCCTCCATCAGGCTCTTCTGCACGACCGCGTACGCATGCCGCTGCACGGCGTTCACGATGATCGCGTTCTCGTCGAGGTCGTCCATCGGGATCGAGGCCAGATGCACACGGTCGCGGATCGGGTCCGGCAGCTGCCGCCACTGCGCGCGGCAGGCCTCCAGCACCTCGGCGCCCTCCGGGTCGTCGGTGACCCCGGTGACCGACGGCCCGGCGAGCAGGAGGTGCGCCCCGTCGTGCGTCCCGTCCGCCACCAGCTCGGCGAAGCCGTCCATGACCCCGGCCATGTCCTTCAACCGGTCCCAGCGGCTGACCTGGACCACCAGCCGGGCGTCGTGCGGTGGCGGCGGTCCGTCGAGCACCAGGCCGCCGCTCTCGCGGTGGGTGCGCACCCAGCCGTCCGTGCCGTCGCGCCGCTTGAACCGCACCGAATCCGCGGGACCCTCGTCGGCCACCAACCCCACGCCGGCGAGCACGCTCCTCACCTCGGAGGCCGTCAGCTCGACGTTCTTGTTCGAGAAAGGGTCGATCGACGGCGGAATCACCACCAAGCGAGCACCGTCGACCCAGGAAGGTGCGTACACGCGCCGCGAGAACACGAAGGCGTCGGCCCCCTCGACGTAGCCACGCAGGAATCCCCACCCCTCGTCGCTGCGGTCGTTGGAGTCGTCGCTGCCGATGTGGCAGCGCCACACGACATGGACCCCCGCATCGCGGAGACCGTGGCACAGACCCGCGGGCTGCGGGTCGTGGAGCACCACGACGTCACCGGCGGAGACGCGCGAGACCAGCTCGCGGAGGTTGTCGGTGAGCACCCGCCGGTAGTGGTGGTGCTCCGCGTCGCCGAGGGGGCCGCCGTCCCCCGCCTCGCCGTGGATCCGGTTGTGCACGCGCTTGGTGATGTCGAAGAACTCGGGGTCGCCGTCGAGCACGAGCCAGCGGTTCTCGATCTTCGCGTCCCTCCCGTACGCGAGGAGCACCTTGAGCATCTCCGCCACGCCACCGCCGTGGGCCGTGGCGTTAACGTGCCAGACGACGTGGTCGCCCAACCTGTCGCGTGCTCGTGCAGCACTCGCCGCCATGCGTTCGGCCCGCTCCGGGCTGAGGATCCCTGCGAGCCGGTCGAGCGGGACGGTGCCGACCTCGACTTCCTGCATGAGCCTTCCTCCCTGACCATGCCCGCACGCGACATCCGGGCCCGCCAGGTCCTTACCCCGATCCGGGGTGGAGTACCGCGCCTGCGGGCATCGAAGACCGAGTCGCACTCAGCGGAGCGGGGCACTCATCGGAGCGTGGCACTCAGCGGATCGGGGCGCCCAGGGTGAGCCGGGCGCTGTGCCTGTCCCCCGCCAGGTCGATCCCGAACGACGACGCGTCCAGGTCGTCCTGACGGACCGGGCGGTCGGTGCGGATCAGCGCGAGGCCCACGCCGGCGCCGACGGTGGCGCCGTACGCCGCGCTGGTGACGTAGCCGACGGGCTCACCGTCGCGCAGCACGAGCTCACCGCCCCAGACCATCGGGCCGGCGTCGTCCAGCACGAACGAGACGAGCCGGCGCCGCTCCGTCCCGGAGTCGCGGAGGCGGTTGCGGTGCTCCGCGAGGGCCTCGCGGCCGAGGAAGTCCTTTCCCGGCTCGCCCTCCGACCCGGGCTTGCCGAGGCTGGTGGCGAACACCAGGCCCGCCTCGACCGGGGTGAGGTCCGGGTTCAGGTCCCGCGGAAATGCGCGGTACCCCTTCTCCAGCCGGAGTGCCTCGATCGCGTAGTAGCCGGCATCGGCGGGCGGTCGCCCGCCCTCATGCCCCCCACCGGACGCCAGTACGTCGTACACCGCCGGGGCGTCCTGCGCCGCGATCGTCAGCTCCCAGCCCAGCTCGCCGACGTAGGTCATCCGGGTCGCCCGGACCCGCCGCCCGGCGACCTCCACGACCTGGCTGGTCGCGAACGGGAACGACTCGTCCGACCAGTCGGCCCCGCCGGTCGACATTCCGGTGAGGAGATCCCGCGACCGGGGCCCCATCACCCCGAGCACCACGTGGTCCTCGGTGACGTCGCGGACCTGGGTCCCCGGCTGCGCGTGGCGGCACAGCCAGTCCACGTCACGGACGGTGGTGGCGGAGCTGGACACGATCCAGAACTCCTCGTTGCCCGTGCGGGTCACGGTGACATCCGCCTCGTACGTGCCGCGGGTGTTCAGCCAGGGTGTGTAGACGGTGCCGCCGACCGGCACGTCCACCTCCGCGGCACACACCCACTGCAGGGTGGTCAGCGCGTCCGCCCCGGACACGACGTACTTCGAGAACGACGTCTGGTCGAAGAGCGCGACGTCGGTGCGGCACGCCTGCTGCTCGCGCAGGCAGTGGTCGAGCCAGCCGGGCCTGCCCCAGGTGTCGGTCCGGCGATGCGACGTGAAGACGTTGGGCCGCTCCCAGCCCATCTTCGTGCCGAACCACGCCCCGCGCTCGGCCAACCGCTCGTGGAGCGGTGAGGTGCGCTGCGGCCGGGCGGTCTCGGGCTCCCGCAGCGGCCACGGCACCTCGTAGTGCAGGCCCAGGATCTCCGCGACCCGGGAGCGCAGCCACGTCTCGTCGCCGTGGAACGGCGCGAACCGGCGTACGTCGACCGCCACCAGGTCGCTGGTCGGCTCGCCCTCGACGACCCATTCCGCGAGGGCACGCCCGGCGCCGCCCGCTGAGGCGATGCCGACCGAGTTGAAGCCGGCGCCGACGAAGTACCCGAGCAGGCCGGGCGCCTGGCCGAGCAGGAACTGGTTGTCGGGCGTGAAGGACTCCGGACCGTTGTAGAACTTCCGGACGCCGGTCTCGGCGAGCGCCGGGATCCGGACGATCGCCTGCTCCATCAGGATCGAGAAGTGCTCCCAGTCCTCCTCGAGCAGCTGGAACTCGAACGGGTGGGGAAGGTCGGACGGGGCACGCCACGGCTTGGCGTTCGGCTCGAACCCGCCCACGACCAGGCCGCCGACCTCCTCCTTGAAGTAGGTCCAGCCGTCCGGGTCGCGCATGATCGGCAGGTCCGGGTGAGTGCCCTCGACGCGCTCGGTGACGACGTAGAAGTGCTCGGCTGAGTGCAGCGGCACGGTGACGCCGGCCAGGTCGCCGAGCGCCTTGGCCCACTGGCCGGCGCAGTTCACGACCACTTCGCACTCGACGCGCTGCTCACCACCCGCACCGCCGGCACCGTCCGTCCGGACCCCGGTCACGCGGCGACCGGCGGGACCGTCCGCCACGTCGAACCCGGTGACCCGGACCCCCTCGACGACGCGGGCGCCCCCCTGCCGCGCCCCGCGGGCCAGCGACTGGGTGAGGTCAGCGGGGTTGACCTTGCCGTCCCCCGGCAGCCAGATCGCGCCGAGCAGGTCGTCGACCTGCATCGGCGGCCACAGCTCCTGCGCCCGGCCCGGGCTGACCAGCTCGCAGTCGAGGTCGTAGGCGACGGCGTTGGCGGCGGTACGCCGGAGCTGGGTCATCCGGTCCTCGGTCCGTGCGACGATCACGCCGCCGACGTTGCGGTACCCGGTCGACAGGCCGGTCTCCGCCTCGAGGGCTGCGTAGAGCTCCGCCGAGTACTGCACCAGCCGGGTGCCCGCCTCGGTCGCACGCAGGGGGCCGACCAGCCCGGCCGCGTGCCACGTCGTACCGCCCGACAGCCGGCCCTGCTCGAGCAGCAGGACGTCGGTTCGGCCGAGCTTGGTCAGGTGGTAGGCGACCGAGCAGCCGATCACTCCCCCGCCGACGACCACGACCTGCGCGCGGGAGGGGAGGTCAACCACCGGAGGCCACCTGCTCCAGGAGTCTCGGCAGCCCGCCGCCGCGGAACGTCGCCGCCGCCTTCTCGTACCGCTCCATCCCCCAGGCGTGGAAGTCGAAGTCGATCGAGCTGGTCGCCTCCTGGATGAAGCCCCACAGCGACCACCCGTACTCGCTGCACAGCGCCTGCACGCGTACGCGCGCCCGGTCGGCCGGGGTGGGGTCGCCGAAGTACGCCTCGCACCACGCGTCGACCTGGTCCTCGGAGAAGTTGCACTCCGTCGTCGTGTTGCCGAGCTCGAAGCAGGCGTCGTTGTTCCCGGAGTACTCGTAGTCGATCAGCCACACCTGGCCTTCACCGTTCCAGGTGGCGTCGTCGATGAAGTTCGCGGCCAGCAGGTCGTTGTTGCACGGCACCGTCGGCCGCGGCGCGGCGGCGAGGGCACGGCGTACGTCCTCCCAGGCGGTGGCATGGTCGGCGTACCCGGAGGGCAGCCTGATCCCCTTCTCGCGCACCACCTCGAGGTATCCGGCCTGGCGCGCGAACATGTCGAAGTCGCCGGTGAAGCGCGGGCCCCTGTGGAGCCGGCGTACGGCGTCGGCGGCTCTCCGCATCACGGCGGGGTCGGCGAAGTCCCTGTCGACCAGCGCGGTCCCGGGCAGGAAGCCGATCACCAGCATCGACAGGTCGGGGCGGTATTCGACCACCTCGGCTCCGACCCCCGCCCGGTACGCCGCCACCGTGTTGGCGTGCTCGGCGTCCCGGTCGATGCCCAGCAGCGTCACGTCGGCATGACCCCACCGGACGACGAGGTCTCGTCGCCCGAGGTCGTCGTCGACCTGCACCCGGAAGTTGGTGTTGGTCAGTCCGCCCGGCAGCGCGGACACACGCCAGGACCGCCCCGCCAGACAGGCCAGCCTGTCCAGCCCGGGGCGGTCCGGGACGGTGTGCTCGTCCGTGTGCTCGTCGGTCACTCCCTCGGGTGGCGGCTCAGTCTGCCGTCAGCTTGTCGTCGAAGGCCGCGAGCACAGCCTCGTCGATCGTGTGCTTCGGCCCGGTGAACCAGTGCTTGGCCGAGGTCGACCACCAGATGAACAGCAGGAGGAGCGCCCCCAGCGTGACGATGGGTGCGTAGTTGACGAACTTCCACGCGAAGCCGTCGTGGAAGGGCACGGCACCCGGCACGAAGGGAAGCATCAGGTAGATGGACACGATGATGATCTCGGCGACCGCGATCGGGTTCATCCACTTGTACTTGCTGCCGTTGTTCCAGGAGCCGACGTCGAAGTTCTCGCCGTGCCGGAACCTGAGCCAGATCGGGATGGCGAACGCGAGGTAGAGCCCGATCACCGCGATCGAGGTGACGGCGTAGAACGCCACCGGCACGATCAGGGGCGAGTCCGCCGTCCCGATGTTGACCTTGATCAAGGCCGGCAGCGTGACGATCGCCGCCACGACCCCGACCAGCATCACCGCGTTCGCCGGCACCCGGCTGGGGGTGAGGGCGGACCAGCGCTTCGAGCCCGGGATCGCCCCGTCCCGGCTGAACGCGAAGGTCATCCGCGACGCGGAGGTCATGCACGACGTGGCACAGAAGAACTGGGCGGACGCGGAGATGAAGAGTACGAAACCGCCCCAGTTCGTGCCCATGGCCTGGGTGAAGATGTAGGCGACTCCGCCGGCGCCGACGCCCGCGTCGTCCGGCTGCCCGTTCGAGGCGTTCGGGATCGCGAAGGTCACGGCGAGCAGGAGGATGTAGCCGCCCAGCGCCGAGTAGAAGATCGAGCGCCAGATCCCCTTGGCTGCGGCCTTGGCGGCCGAGGAGGTCTCCTCGGAGAGGTGCGCGGACGCGTCGAACCCGGTGATCGTGTACTGCGTCAGCAGGAAGCCGAAGGGAATGATCGCGAACCAGAAGCCGAAGCTGGACGTTCCGCCGTTGAACCCCGAGTTGTTGAACCGATGGGAGAACACGTAGCTGAACGACTGGTGCTGGTCGGGCACCAGCACCAGGATCAGCACGATCGCGCTGGCGCCCACCACGTGCCACCACACCGACACGTTGTTCATCAGGGCCATCAGGTGACCGCTGAAGATGTTCAGCAGACCGGCCAGGAACAGCACGATCAGGAACGTGATGAAGACGCGCGTGAGCGAGTAGCTGCTCTCGTACGACGACGACCAGGTGCTGATCGTCAGGTCGATGAACGTCGCGCAGCCGTACGCCACGCCGGCCGTCACCGCGACCAGCCCGATCAGGTTCAGCCAGCCGGTGAAGAACCCGGCCTTGGGGCCGCCGAGCTTGGAGGCCCACCAGTAGATGCCACCCGAGGTCGGGTACGCCGAGACGAGCTCACTCATCGTGAAGCCGATGATCAGGATGAAGACGCTGAGGATCGGCCACGACCACGAGATCGAGATCGGCCCGCCGTTGTTGAAGCCGGCGCCGTAGTTGGTGAAGCAGCCGGCGAGGATCGAGATGATCGAGAACGAGATCGCGAAGTTGGAGAAACCGGACCACGAGCGGTGCAGGTCCTGGCGGTACCCGAGCTTGGCCAGATGCGCCTCGTCGTCGCTGAGTCCGGTGGCTGGCCCGGGGGCTGCCTCGAACGCTTCGGCCATGAGTTGTCCCTTTCGGAAGCTGAACCGGTTGGGCGGGAGGCTAGACCCGCGCGGAATCGGTCGTAAAGAGTGAGACCGAAATTCGGTATGAAGCCAGACCATTGACAGTTGCCCTACGCTGACCGGCGTGACCGCGGAGCAGCTGCCCGACCTGGCGCACGTCGTGCTGCGACCGGTGCGCGGTCACGCCTTCGAGTCGTGCGTCGAACAGCTCGCCACCGCGATCCGGCTCGGGGTCTACCCCCTGGGCAGCACGCTGCCCTCCGAGCGAGATCTCGCGGACCGGATGAACGTGTCCCGGGCCACCTTGCGCGAGGCGATGGCCGCGCTCCGGGCAGCCGACCTCGTCGAGACGCGGCGGGGGCGGGGAGGCGGGACGGTGGTGACGATGAAGCCGCAGACGCCGTCCGCGCGCCGGGCCGCCCGCACGACACCCGAGCAGCGCGCCGCCTGGCTCGACGCCCTCGAGTTCCGTCGCGTCGTCGAGCCCGGCGCGGCCTACCAGGCCGCGTCGAGCGAGCTCGGGCCCCAGGCGCGAAGCCGGCTGGAGGCGGCGCACGATGCGGTCGCGAAGGCGAGTAGCCGCGCACGCCACCGCCAGGCCGACTCGCGGCTGCACCTGACCCTCGCGGCGATCACCGGCTCGCCACGGATGGTGGAGGCGGTGACCTCGGTCCAGGTCAGCCTCCACGAGATGCTCAGCGCCATCCCCGTCATGAGGACCAACATCGCGCACTCCGACGCCCAGCACGCGACGCTCGTCCGCGCCGTCCTGGAGGGGAAGGCCGAGAAGGCGCGCCGGACCATGGAAGAACACTGCGACGACACGGCCGCGCTGCTGCGCGGCCTGCTCGGCTGAAGCACCACAGACAGGGGGAGACCCGATGCCACCCAACGACCGTTACCTGACCCTCGAGGCGCTGCGCAAGCGGATCGAGAACGGCGAGATCGACACCGTGATCCTGGCGTTCACCGACATGCAGGGGCGCCTCCAGGGCAAGCGACTGCACGGCCAGTACTTCCTCGACGTGGTCGTCGAGCACGGCACCGAGGGCTGCAACTACCTGCTCGCGGTCGACATCGACATGAACACCGTCGACGGCTATGCGATCTCCTCGTGGGATCGGGGGTACGGCGACATGGAGTTCGTCCCCGACTGGGACACGATCCGGTTGCTCCCCCACCTGCCCGCGACGGCCCTGGTGCAGTGCGACCTGGTCTGGCTCGACCACACGCCCGTCGTGCAGTCGCCGCGGTCGATCCTCAAGGCGCAGCTCGACGCACTGGCGCAGCGCGACCTGGTCGCCCTGGCCGGTACCGAGCTGGAGTTCATCGCGTTCAACACGTCGTACGAGGACGCGGGTCGGCTGCGCTACCGCGGGCTCGAGCCGGTCAACCAGTACAACGTCGACTACTCGATCCTCGGCACCACCCGCGCGGAGCCGCTGCTGCGCGACATCCGCAACACCATGTACGCCGCCGGGCTCGATGTCGAGGGCGCCAAGGGCGAGTGCAACTTCGGGCAGCACGAGATCGGCTTCCTGTACGCCGACGCGCTGGTCACCGCGGACAACCACAGCGTCTACAAGACGGTGGCCAAGGAGATCGCCGCCTCGCGCGGCCAGGCCATCACGTTCATGGCCAAGTACAACGAGCGCGAGGGCAGCTCGTGCCACATCCACCTCTCGCTGCGCCGTAAGGAGGGGGGCGGCAAGGACGGCGACGTCGTCTTCTGGGACGACGCACGGTCCGACGGTGGAGCGCGCTCGCCGATGTACGACAGCTTCGTGGCGGGCGTGCTCGCCACGATGCGGGACTTCACGCTGATGTACGCGCCGAACGTCAACTCCTACAAGCGGTTCGCCGACGGCTCGTTCGCGCCCACAGCGATCGCGTGGGGCGAGGACAACCGCACGTGCGCCGTCCGGCTCGTCGGGCACGGCCCGAGCGCGCGGATGGAGAACCGCGTGCCGGGCGGCGACGTCAACCCCTACCTCGCGCTGGCCGCGATGCTCGCCGGCGGGCGGCACGGCATCGAGCAGGGTCTCGAGCTCGAGCCGGAGCTGAAGGGCAACGCCTACCACTCCGACAAGCCGCACGTGCCGCACACGCTGCGCGAGGCCCGCGACGCCTGGGCGTCCTCCGAGATCGCCCGTACGTCGTTCGGCGCCGAGGTCGTCGACCACTACACGAACATGGCCGACGTCGAGCTGAAGGCGTTCGACGCCGCCGTCACCGACTGGGAGCTCCAGCGCTCCTTCGAAAGGATGTAGATGCACCCCACGACGTTCTTCTCCTCCGCTCCGCTCCCCCGAACAACGCCGCGGGGACCCCGCGGGTCTCGGGGTTGATGTGTCCACCATGCTCATCAACCCAGCCACCGGCCGGGAGATCCGAGAGGTGCCGTCGGCGTCGGAGGCCGAGACCGACGCCGCGATCGAGCGGGCGCACGAGGCGTTCCCGGCCTGGCGGGACCTCGCGCCCGGCGAGCGAGCCCGGCTCCTGCGGGACTTCGCGGCGATCGTCGACGCCCACAACGAGGAGCTGGCCCGGCTCGAGGTGGAGAACTCCGGGCACACGATCGGCAACGCCCGCTGGGAGGCCGGCAACGTCCGCGACGTCCTGAACTACTACTCCGCCGCGCCCGAACGGCTGGTCGGCAAGCAGATCCCGGTGCCGGGAGGGATCGACATCACCTTCCACGAGCCGCTGGGCGTCGTCGGGGTGATCGTGCCGTGGAACTTCCCGATGCCGATCGCGGGCTGGGGGTTCGCGCCGGCGCTGGCGGCCGGCAACACGGTCGTCCTCAAGCCCGCGGAGATCACGCCGCTGACGGCCATCCGGATCGGCGAGCTGGCACTCGAGGCCGGCATCCCACCAGGCGTCTTCACGGTGGTCCCGGGCAAGGGCTCGGTGGTCGGCAACCGCTTCGTGACCCATCCCCACGTGCACAAGGTCGTGTTCACCGGCTCGACCGAGGTCGGCCGGCAGATCATGGCCGGATGCGCCGAGCAGGTGAAGCACGTGACGCTCGAGCTCGGTGGCAAGAGCGCCAACATCGTCTTCGCGGACGCCGACGTCGCCGCAGCGGCAGCGGCGGCCCCGGGCGCGGTCTTCGACAACGCCGGCCAGGACTGCTGCGCCCGCTCGCGCATCCTCGTCCAGCGCTCGGCGTACGACGAGTTCCTCGGGCGGCTGGAGACGGCGGTCAAGGAGTGGCGGGTGATCGACCCGGCCGACGACGCCAGCCAGATGGGGCCGATGGTCTCGGCCGGACAGCGCGACTCGGTCCAGCGGTACGTCGACGGCACCACCGTCGCCTTCCAAGGCCCCGCCCCCGCAGGCGACGGCTACTGGCTGCCGGCCATGGTCACCGAGGTGAAGGACGTCGTGGAACCGGTGTGGCGCGAGGAGGTGTTCGGGCCTCTGGTCGCCGTGATGGCCTTCGCCGACGAGGACGAGGCGATCGCGCTGGCCAACGACTCCGACTACGGACTGTCCGGCTCGATCTACACCCGGGACCTCGGTCGCGCGTTGCGGGTGTCGCGGGGTGTGCAGACCGGCAACCTCAGCGTGAACAGCCACAGCAGCGTCCGCTACTGGACGCCGTTCGGGGGCTACAAGATGTCCGGCCTCGGCCGAGAGCTCGGCCCGGACGCGCCGTACGCGTTCACCGAGGAGAAGAACGTCTTCATCGCGACCTGATGGTGGTCGAGCAGAGTCGAGCGTTGTACTGAGCTTGTCGAAGTGACCACGAGCACCGAAGAGAGGAAAACGGAAGTGGCAGGACGCATCCAGGACCGGGTGGCGGTGGTCACCGGTGGCTGCTCGGGGATCGGGCTGGCGACGGTACGCCGGTTCGCCGAGGAGGGCGCGAAGGTCGTCATCGGCGACATCGACGACGATGCCGGGGTCAAGCTCGTCGCCGATCTCGGCGGCATCCAGCGGGCGGCGTACGTGCACGTGGACGTCACCGACAAGGGGCAGGTCGACGGCCTCTTCAGGACGGCCAAGGACACCTACGGGTCGGTCGACATCGCGTTCAACAACGCCGGCATCAGCCCGCCGGACGACGACTCGATCCTGGACACCGAGCTGGACGCCTGGCGACGGGTGCAGGAGGTCAACCTGACCTCGGTCTACCTGTGCTGCAAGGCCGCGATCCCGTACATGCTCGAGCAGAAGGGGGGCTCGATCATCAACACCGCGTCGTTCGTCGCGGTGATGGGTGCCGCCACGTCTCAGATCTCCTACTCCGCCTCGAAGGGCGGGGTGCTCAGCATGAGCCGCGAGCTCGGTGTGCAGTTCGCCCGCGAGGGGATCCGGGTCAACGCCCTCTGCCCCGGCCCGGTGAACACCCCGCTGCTCAAGGAGCTGTTCGCGAAGGACCCCGAGCGGGCCGCGCGGAGGCTGGTACACGTGCCGATGGGCCGGTTCGGCGAGCCGGAGGAGATCGCCAGCGCGGTGCTCTTCCTGGCCTCGGACGACGCCTCGTTCATCACCGCCAACACGTTCCTGGTCGACGGCGGCATCAGTGGTGCCTACGTCACGCCGCTCTGAGTCCGTGTCCGGCGAGCGCCCGGTCATCGGGCTGTCGACGTACCGCGAACGCGCGCACTGGGGCGTGTGGGACACCACCGCGGACCTGCTGCATTCCCAGTACGCCGACGCGGTGCTCGCCGCGGGCGGCATCCCGGTGCTCCTGCCTCCGGCGTCGGGCTCCGACGAGGCCGCGCAGGAGGTGGTGGCGCGACTCGACGGCCTGGTCGTGACCGGAGGTGCCGACGTCAGTCCGGCGCGCTACCGGCGGGAGCCGGAGCCGCACACCGTTGCCTGGCGGGACGACCGCGACGCCTGGGAGACGGCCTTGCTCCGGGCCGCGGAGCGAGCTGCGCTGCCGACGTTGGGGGTCTGCCGGGGGATGCAGCTGATGGCCGTGGCCGCCGGCGGGTCACTGCACCAGCACACCCCCGACCTGGTCGGTCACGAGGAACACAACCCGGGTGGGGACACGTTCGGCGACACCCGGGTCACCACGGCGGACGGCTCCCGGCTGCGCGCGCTCGTCGGCGAGGCCGTCCACGTGGGCTGCCACCACCACCAGTCGGTCGAGTCCCACCCCGGCTTCACGGGCACCGCCTGGGCGGAGGACGGCTCGCTGGAGGCGATGGAGCTTCCCGGTGAGCGGTTCTGCCTGGCCGTGCAGTGGCACCCGGAGGTCCGGGACGACGCCCGGCTGTTCGAGGCGCTCGTCACGGCTGCCGCCGACCACGCGGAGCATCCCGTCGGCACCGCCTGATACGCATGACCGTGTGAGCACAGACATCCGCGACGACCGGGTGACGGTCCGCCGGATGCTGGCGCTGGCGACCTCGGCGTTCCTGGTGCTGGCCGCCGAGCCGCTGTACCTGCTGGTCGACACGGCGGTGGTCGGGCACCTGGGTGCCCATGCGCTCGGGGCGCTGGCGATCGGCACCACGCTGATGGCCCTGCTCGCGATCGTCGGGACGTTCGTGGAGTACGGCACGACGTCCCGGGCCGCCCGGTGGTTCGGCAGCGACCGCCGCGACCGAGCGGTCGGCGAGGGCGTGCAGGCGTCGTACCTCGCGGTCGTCATCGGCCTGGCCGTGGTCGCCGTCGGGCAGGTCCTTGCCGGACCCCTCGTGCACCTGCTGACCGGTGGGTCGACCGAGCTTCGGGACCCGGCCGAGCACTGGTTCCGGATCGCGCTGTGCGGGATGCCGATGGTGCTGCTCGTGCTGGCCGGCAACGGCTGGATGCGCGGCGTCCAGCTCACCCGCGCGCCGGTCGTGATCGTGCTGGTCGCGAACGGGCTCTCGGCTGCGGCCTCTCCCTTGCTGGTCTACACGTTCGGCATGGGCCTGGTCGGCTCCGCGTGGGCGAACCTCGGTGCCCAGGTCGTGGCCGCGGCGCTGTTCCTGCGGGCGCTGCGCCGTGAGGCCGCGAGTGTGAAGACGTCACTGGCGCCGCACGTCGAGGTGATGCGCGCTCAGCTCGTCCTCGGCCGCGACCTGATCGTGCGCGCCGCGGCGTTCCAGATCGCGTTCATGGTCGCCGCCGGGGTGGCCGCGCGGATGGGCGCCGCCCAGATCGCGGCGCACCAGATCGGGATGCAGCTGTGGGAGTTCACGGCGCTGCTGCTCGACTCGTTCGCGATCGCCGCGCAGTCGCTCGTCGGAGCCGCCCTCGGCGCCAGCGACGCGCGGGTCGCGCGGCAGCTCGCCCGGCAGGTGGCGCGCTGGAGCGCCGGTGCCGGCACCGCCTTCGGCGCGGCGTACGCCGCGGGCTGGTGGCTGATCCCGCGGCTCTTCACGTCCTCCCCCGCCGTCTGGCACCAGGCGCACGTGCTGTGGCCGTGGTTCGTGGTGATGCTGCCCGCGGCCGGGATCGTGTTCGGCCTCGACGGCGTGCTGATCGGCGCCGGCGACATCGCCTTCCTGCGGACGATCACGATCGTGGCGGCACTCGGCGGTTTCGTGCCGCTCACCCTGGCCGCCGCGCACTGGAGCTGGGGCATCGGCGGCGTCTGGGCCGGACTCACCGCGTTCATCGTGGTGCGGCTGGTCGGGATGGTGTGGCGTGCGCGGAGCGACCGCTGGGTGGTCCTCGGATCGGGCTGAGCCCGGATCCGGCCCCGGCGGTTGGCAGAATGCGCGCATGGCTGACGGGTCGGGGTCCACGGGCGTGCGCGACATCCTCGTGCCCGACGTGCTGGGAGCGCCGTACACCGCCGAGACCCTGGAGCTGCCCGACGACGACGAGGGCAAGGTCGTCGCGACCCTGGTCCGTCGGCCCGCCACGGAGGCCACGGATCGGGCGGTGCTGCACGTGCACGGGTTCGCCGACTACTTCTTCCAGACCGCGTACGCCGAGTGGTGGTGCGAGCGGGGCTATGACTTCTACGCCCTCGACCTGCGCAAGTACGGCCGGTCGATCCTCCCCCACCAGACGCCCAACTACGTGGCGGACCTGGCGCACTACCACCCCGAGCTCGACCTCGCGTGGGACCGGGTCACCGCGGACCATCCGCACGTCGTCCTGAGCGGGCACTCGACGGGCGGGCTGATCGTGCCGCTGTGGGCGGACGCCCGCCACAAGGAGGGCCGGGCCCTCGACGTGCGGGGCGTCGTCCTCAACGCACCGTGGCTCGACCTCCAGGGGACGGCGTGGGTGCGGCTCGGGCTGACTCCGGTCGTGCAGCAGGTCGCGAAGCGGCAGCCGATGCGGATCATCCCGCGCACCGTGACCGGGCTCTACGCCCGTTCTCTGCACCGCGACCACGAGGGCGAGTGGGACTTCGACCTGGGCTGGAAGCCGATCGCGTCGTGGCCGGCGTACGCCGGATGGCTGGCGGCGATCCGGCGCGGCCAGGCCACGTTGCACGGTGGACTCGCACTGGAGTTCCCGGCGCTCGTCCTCGCCAGCACCCGGTCCACCACACCCACCGAGCTCGGCGAGGACGTCCACTCCACCGACATCGTGCTCGACGTCGTGCAGATCCGCCGCTGGTCCTCCTCACTCGGCCACCACGTCACCTACGTCGGCATCGAGGGCGCCCGTCATGACGTGTTCCTGTCCCGCGAGCAACCCCGCACCCGCGCCTTCGCGGAGCTCGGCCGCTGGCTGACGGCGTACGTCGACGCCTGACGCGGTCCCGTGCCGCGTGCGGGTGCGCGTGGTCCTCGGGCGGCTGGGTACGGCCTGTGCGGGGCCTCGTAGCGCAGCCGCGCGGAAGGAGACATGGTGCCGCAGGCGACCGCGGAGTCACGTCGACCGATCCGAGTGGCCTTGTCGAACGACTACGAGATCGCCCTGCTGGGCCTCGCGCAGATGCTCGCCCGGTACCCGAGCAAGGTGCAGATCGTGGACCTCACGACCCTCGCCGCTGTGCCACACCGGGCCGACATCATCCTCTACGACACGTTCGGACGCCTGCCCGACAACGACATCAAGCTGCGCAAGATCGTCGAGTCCAACTCGGCGAAGGTCGTCGTCTACAGCTGGGAGGAGTACCCCGAGGAGGCTGCCCGCCGACACGGCGCGGTCGGCTACCTGCACAAGGGCCTCAGCGCCGACGAGCTCGTCGCCGCGGTCGTCGCCATCCACGAGGACCGCGAGCCGACCGCTGCGCCCCATACGGAGGAGCCCGACCTCACCTGGCCGGGCCAGCCGTTCGGCCTCACGCAGCGCGAGTCCGAGATGCTCACCTTCATCACCCGCGGACTGACCAACGACGAGATCGTCCGGCGCAGCTACCTCAGCATCAACACCGTGAAGAGCTACATCAGGAGCGCCTACCGCAAGATCGGCGTGCGCACCCGACCCCAGGCTGTCGCGTGGGGCTATCGGAACGGCTTCCAGTCCACGGACGACGTCGGGCTCTGACGCCACTCACGCACGTCCGTCCGATGCGCAGGCCGTCGTTCACACCGTCAGGGTGAGGTGCCGGCCCTGCCCGTACGACTCGAACCCCAGCCGGGTGAGGATCGGCTTGGACGTGTTGACGCGCGCGTGTACGAGCGCCAGTCCCGCGCCGTGGTCGTAGGCGACCTCGAGCCGTTTCCGGAGCGTCGCGCGGTAACCTCCTCGGCCACGCATCTCCGCGCGCACGCACCCGCCGTAGAGACGAGCGACACCGTCCGCGACCTGGCAGCCACCCGTCGCGAAGGGCGTGTCGTCCAGGTAGGCGACGACCCGGAAACCACCCTGCTCGTCCAACGGATTCCCGAGCGACCGGAGCTGCTCGGCACGGCGGTCATCGGAAGACGGGGCACCTCCCCACACCTGGGCCGCAACCTCCTCAGCGTCGTCCAGGCTCGCGGCATCGGAGACCAGCGACGCGCGCACGTCGTGTGGGACAGGAACGGCCGGAGGGCCGTCGGACATGTCGTAGGCCACGATGTCCGCCACGTCCGACACGACGGCGCCGCGCTCGACGAGGGTCTCCTCCATGGCATCAGGCTGGGTGGAGGGCGTGATCCACCACTCCGTGGTGCTGCGGCCGCGGCTTCGGGCGAGCTCACAGACAGCGCTCACCGTCCCGGCCGGGTCGGCAACCTTCGCGGGCATCACGTAGAAGCCCATGCGCGCCCACTCCGGATAGTCGATGACGACGACGCCATCGACTCTCAGCTCCTCCGCTCCGGGCGGGATCCACTGCCACGCGTGCGAGGCCTCGAGCACCTGGTCGCGCGTCCACATGGCGGCACCTTCCCATGCCCAGGGCGGGCGCGGAGCGCCGCTCCTCCAGGTACGCCGAGGGCAGCGCAAAGCCGACGTGCTCGGAGCACACGGACATGTCGAGGTGGTCGACCCTGCGGGCCTCGTACATGCGGGGGAATCACCGACGGGTGCGCCGGGCCAAAGCGGTGGAGCTACGGTCATCCCTGCCGGATGGTGTACGCGAGTCGCGAGGGCCGCAATATGCCGTAGCGGGTTCGCGTCGCCACCTGCCAGCCGTGAGGTCCGGGATCGCCGTCGAGCGGGAGGGGCTCGTCGAGGGCGAGGCCTCGGTTGACACCGGTGTCGTCGATGGCCGAGAACCCCGTGGCGAAGGGGTGATCCGTGCCGAACAGCGCCGACGGCACGCCGTCCTGATCGACGATCGAGGTGGAGATCGCCGCAAGGTCCGGATGGGCGGAGGCTGCCTCCTTCAGCAATGGCCGCGCCTCCACGACTGCCCGCCCTTCCAGCACCGGCACGAACGAGTCGGGCCGCCATGCGGCGCCTCCCGCCGAGCAGTGGCGGAAGTACGCCATCCACTCCTCCGCCGTCTCCGGTTCGAAGTTGGGACCCGAGCCCACGAAGCCGGGTCGATCGCCCCGCATCAGCATCTGCTGCAGTTCGACGACGCCGAGGAGGTTGTCGGCGGAGTCTCGCCACGTCGCGCCGTTCTGACCGTCGAGGACGACCCAGCGCCCGAGGTCGTCCAGCCACGCCTCGGTGACCGCGTGGGCGGTGCCCATCCCCGCGTGGTAGTCCTCGCGGAACAGGTCCACGGGGCGGGCGGGGATGCCGATGGCGTTGAGGGCCTGGGTGAGCACGATGGTGTACTCCCGACACGCGAATCTGCCACCCGCTTGCACCAGGTCGAGGACCGCATTGGCGTCCCGCGCCGCAACGTGGTTCGTGCTGCTGTGCCGCCAGCGGCCGGTCACCCAGGCAAGCGTCGCCGATGCCGTCGCCCGTGCGGTCTCGGCAGGAGGCGGCATCCGGCTCGCCAGCACGGCTTCTCCGTCCGGATCGAGCCGGTCCAGCCCAAGCGGACCTATCGGGGCTGCGCACGGCCACTCGGTGATCTCGATCGGCGGTGGCGGCTCGTTGGCCTCCATCCGCGCACGCAGCTCGGGCCAGTCCGGCTCCGTCGCGAAACTGCCGGCGAACAGGTCGGCAACCGGGTTCAGGTCATGGAAGCCCGCATCGATGACCGAGACCAGCAGCTCACGGGCATCGTCCCGGCCCTCGTGGTAGGCGGCAACCGCACACACCGGCCCCCAGACCGACGTCCAGTACTCGGTGTCCCGCTCGAGCTGAGGACGCAGACGCAGCACATCGGCCCACCGCTCCACGCGGGCCAGGTCGACCGCCCGTGCTCGCAGCTGTTCGATCGGCTCCCCCACGACGTCCTCCGTCCTGAATCGGTCGAGCCAACGTAGCGAGGTTTGGACCCGGACTACGGGCCTCCCGAGCCGGCAGGGCGTGCATGTCCCCACCTGCTGCCATCCTGCCTGCGTGGGCTTGTCGGCCGAACATCTCCGTGCTGGGAGAGGTCCACGTGAACGGCGCCGAGGTCGGTCACCCCGACTGAACCGGCTGCCCGACGGCACCGAGGTGGACCTCACCGCGGATCAGTTCCGTCCGGACGAGGTGATGGTCGGTGGCCAGGTCGTCGAGCGCACCCGACGCACCTCGTCGTCACCGCGCGCAGTACGAGCTGCTGCGAGACAGGGTCCCGGGTGCATTGGGCCATGACCTCGGGCGAGGAGACGGCGGGCAGCGTCACGAGTCGGGCGTCGGAAGTCCGAAGTGCTCGCAGAGAAGTGCCACGTCGTGCCGGTCCACGTCTCGCGACGGGTAGCCGGTGTGGTTGCGCAGGGCGAACTCGGGGCGTTCGCAGCGGACCTCCGTTCCCGCGATCCGACCGCGTCCCGCAAGGTCCTCGGTGGTGAAGAGGAACGGAGCAGAGACGCTGCCGTAGTGGAGACGACCGTCCGCCAAGGTCTCGTACAGGTGCAGGTCCACCCGGCGCGAGCGGCCGTCATGCAGCACGAAGTTCCAGGGGCGGTCGCCGGGCCACGGGAAGATCCGATCGACGCCGTGATCCGCGAACGCCGCGAGGAGGCCCTCCGTGTGCGCTGCGTCCACCCAGATGTCGAGATCCGCGTGCTCCCGCGTCCGCCGGCCGACCAGCGCGTCCACGGCCCATCCCCCGCCGACGCAGACGTCGACCCCACGCTCGTCCAGCGCGGCGACCAGCGTCAGCGCCGCCTCTGCCGGCATGGCGTACTCGGTCATCTCAGCTCACCAGGAACGCCACGATCGCGACCACGCCGACCACGGCGATCACTCCCCTCAGCACGATCGGCGGAAGCCGGCGGCCGACGGTCGCGCCGATCTGGCCCCCGATCACGGACCCGACCGCGATCAGCACGGCCACCCGCCAGTCCACGTGCGCGACGATCACGAACACCACGGCCGCGATCGCGTTGACCAACAGCGCCAGGACGTTCTTGGTGGCGTTGTGCCGTTGCATGGTGTCGTCGACGCCGATGCCCAGGATCGCCATCAGCAGGACGCCCTGCGCGGCCCCGAAGTACCCGCCGTACACGCCCGCGCCGGCCACCGCCGGCCAGACCCAGCCCGCGCCGGTCTCGGGAAGCCCACCACGCCGCTCGGCTCGCCGTACGACGCGCTGCTGGATGCGCGGACCGAGCAGCACCAGCACGACACCGATCGCGATCAGCGCCGGGACGACCGCGTCGAACGCCCCCGACGGCAGGGCGAGCAGCAGGACGGCGCCGGCGATGCCGCCCAACAGCGACGCCGTGGCGAGTCGCAACAGGCGAGGCCGCTGCCCCTCGAGCTCGCGCCGGTAGCCCCAGGCGCCCGAGAGCGAGCCCGGCACCAGCCCGACCGTGTTGGAGACGTTCGCGGTCACCGGCGACACGCCGAACGCCAGGAGGGTCGGGAACGTGATCAGCGTTCCCGACCCCACCACGGTGTTGATGGTCCCGGCCGCCATCCCCGCGACGAGCACGGCAGCCATCTGCAGGAGGGTCACTGCGTGGGCGCGGTCCCCGGGTCGTCGTCACCGCCAGCGGTCGGCGGAAGAGGTGCGTCGGGTACGTCGTCCGCGCCGGCGGCCCCGGACGTCGGCCCGGACATCGGCTCAGATGTCGGGTCGGCCGTGGGTACGGCGCGGGCCCCGGGATTCGCGGCGTGCTCGGCCTCGGCGATCGCGTCCTCGACCGCCTTGTTCGCGCTGGACAGCTCGCGATCGGTCGCACTCCCGGCCGACGGCACCGCAGGTGCGGACGCACCCATGTCGACACGCTTGCGCGGCCCACCGGACTCCTTCGGGATCCCGGCGATCTCGTGGATCGACGAGCCCAGCCCCTCGAGCGCCTTGGTGATCTCGGAGGGGATGACCCACACCTTGTTCGCGTCGCCCTCGGCGATCTTCGGCATCATCTGGAGGTACTGGTAGGCCAGCAGCGACTGGTCCGGCTGCCCGTCGTGGATCGCCTGGAAGACAGTCTGGATGGCCTGCCCCTCACCCTGGGCCCGCAGGATCGCGGCCTCCCGGTCGGCCTGCGCCCTGAGGATCTGCGACTCGCGAGCGCCCTCGGCGGAGAGGATGGCCGACTGCTTCTCACCCTCGGCGGTGAGGATCGCCGACTGCCGCTGGCCCTCGGCGGACAGGATCGCCGCGCGCTTGTCGCGGTCGGCGCGCATCTGCTTCTCCATCGAGTCCTTGATCGACGGCGGGGGGTCGATGCCCTTGATCTCGACCCGGTTGACGCGGATGCCCCACTTGCCGGTGGCCTCGTCGAGCACGCCGCGCAGACCGGAGTTGATCGTCTCGCGGCTGGTCAGCGTCTCCTCGAGGTCCATGCCGCCGACGATGTTGCGCAGGGTGGTCATGGTCAGCTGCTCGACCGCCTGGATGTAGTTCGCGATCTCGTACGTCGCGGCGATCGGGTCGGTCACCTGGAAGTAGATGACGGTGTCGATGGAGACGGTCAGGTTGTCCTCGGTGATCACCGGCTGCGGCGGGAAGCTGACCACCTGCTCGCGCAGGTCGATCAGGTAGCGCACCTTGTCGACGAACGGCACGACCACGTTGAGGCCGGCCGGCAGTGTCTCCTTGTACTTGCCGAACCGTTCCACGATCCCGGCCCGGGCCTGCGGGATGATCCGCACCGTCCGGGCCAGGAGCACGATCACGAACAGGACGATGATCGCCACGACGATCCAGAGGGCGGTCACATGTGCTCCTTTGCTGTGGCAGAACCGGCAGATCCGGCCGGTGCCCGGTCGGGCTGGTCGGTCGAGCTCATAGGAGCTCCCCCACCGGATGGACGTACGCCGTGGCGCCGCGGATCGCAAAGACCTCGACGACCGCTCCCGGCGCGATGGTGAGCGTCTCGTCGTACGGCGCCGCCGACCAGACCTCGCCGCCGACCTTCACTCGCCCCGTCGTGTGCGCCGACAGCTGCTCGGTGACGACTCCCTGCTGACCGACCAGCTTGTTGTGACCGGTGATCAGCTCGGGGCCGGAGTGCAGGCGGCGGATGAGATTGGGGCGCACCAGGGCGAGCATCGCGGTGGCACCGCCGGCGGCGAGCAGCACCTGGAGCACGACCGGCAGCCCGGCCACCGCGACCAGCGCGCCCACCAGGGCGCCGACGGCGAGCATCAGCAGGATCAGGTCGAGGCTGAGCATCTCGGCCGCGCCGAGGGCGACCGCCAGGACCAGCCAGGCGGCCCAGAGATGATCCCCCAGCCACTCCACGCCTGAAGCCTATCCCGCGGACGACCGCAATCCGGGCTATCGGAAGGTCACAGGTCGGTACGACGACGAAGGCGCCGGCGCGCGGTCCAGCGCCCACCCTCGTAGGCGAGGACCAGCGGCATGTCGAACGTCTCGGTGAGGTGCTCCTCGGTGACCACGTCACGGATCCGGCCGGAGGCGACGACGCGGCCCGCGCGCAACAGCATCGCGTGGCTGAAGCCGGGTGGGATCTCCTCGACGTGGTGCGAGACCAGCACCGTCGCCGGCGAAGCCGGGTCGAGCGCCAGCACCGACAACGTGGAGACGAGGTCCTCGCGCCCTCCGAGGTCGAGCCCGGCGGCGGGCTCGTCGAGCAGCAGGAGCTCGGGGTCCGCCATCAGGGCACGGGCGATCTGCACGCGCTTGCGCTCCCCCTCGCTGAGCGTGCCGAAGGTGCGGTCGAGCAGGTGGTCAGCGCGCACCGACGCCAGCAGCTGGTGGGCGCGGTCGTGGTCGAGGTGGTCGTAGGACTCGCGCCAGCGCCCGACCACGGCGTACGACGCGCTGACGACGACGTCGCGGACCAGCTCGTCGCGCGGGATGCGCTCGGCCAGTGCCGCACTGGTCAGCCCGATCCGGGGGCGGAGCTCGAACACGTCCACCGTGCCGAGCACCTCGTCGAGGATCCCGGCGACCCCGTCGGTGGGGTGGATCTGCGCGGATGCGACCTGCAGCAGGGTGGTCTTCCCGGCGCCGTTGGGTCCCAGGACGACCCAGCGCTCCCCCTCGGCGACGCGCCACGAGATCTTGTCCAGCAGGGTCGCCGATCCCCGTCGCACGGTCACGTCGGCGAACTCGATCACCGCGACCATGCGCGCCACCCTATCCAGCGGTGCTGCGGTCTCCGGCGCGTAGGGTGACGGGCCGTGTCGCTCGTCCTCCCCCTCTCTGCGCGCCTCGCGTGGTGGGGCACGGCCTGGCTTCGTGGACGGGTCGTCACCGACCTCGCGCTCGACGCCGTGCTCCAGCAGGACGCGACCCACGTCGTGGCCGGACTCCGTGAGATCGAGGGCCCGGTCCCGCTCGCGAGAGCCCTCGCCGAGCTCCGGATCTCCGGCGTGCAGGGGTGCGGACTGGCGCTCCCCGAGCCCGGCGACCCGGTCGGGATCGGCGGCCCCTCCGAGCTGAACGCCGCCGCGCTCGAGGCCGGCGAGGCGGTGGTGGCCGGCTCCGTCGGACTCGTGCCGCGACGGGTGGGCGCCGCTGTCGAGTGGACGGCGTACGCCGCCGAGCCGCGCCAGCTCACCGACGTCGGTGAGTCCGATCGGGCGCTGCGCCGCGCGCTGCAGGAGTCGGCCTCGAGCCTGGCCGACCTCGACGTGGCGCGATGGCGTCCCGCGGCGGCCGACGCGCTGATGAACCTCCACCACCCGCCGTCCCTCGACCCCCCGCCCGGGACGCCGGGCCGATGTGTGGCGCTGGCCGGTCGGGCTCTGCAAGCCCGGGCGATCGTCGACCTCGCCCTCGAGGACGAGGGTGGTGCTCTCAGTGGTGCGGAGGTGGCGGCCCGGCGGGCCGCGCTCCGGCCCCTCGGCGCCGCCGCCCGCCGTGCCCTGGTCGCCGCCTGCTCCCCGGAGGTCTGGGCGCCGGACACCTGAGGCCCGATGAGTCGGCGCCTCGGTAGCCTCGAGTCGCCATGAGCGACCAGATGCCCGAGACGCTGCTGCTCACGATCTCCGGGAACGACCGGCCCGGGGTCACCTCGGCGATGTTCCGCACGCTCACCCGGGCCGGCGTCGAGGTGCTCGACATCGAGCAGATCGTGCTCCGGCGGCGGCTGATCCTCGGGATCCTGGTCACGGCCCCGCGCGACTGGAAGCGGCTGCGCGACGCCGTCGAGGCGACCGCCGCCGACCTCGGCATGCACATCGAGGTCGACCGCGGCATCGGCGACAACAAGGTCCGACGCGAGGGCCGGTCCCACGTCACCGTGATCGGTGCCCCGCTCAGGGCGGCGGCGATGGCCGCGGTGGCCGGCCGGATCGCCGACACCGGCGCCAACATCGACCGGATCGAGCGGATGGCCCGCTACCCGGTGACCGCGATCGACCTCCACGTCTCAGGCGCGCACCCCGACCGGCTCCGGGCGATGCTCAGCATCGAAGCCGCCACGCAGGGCGTCGACATCGCGGTCCAGCCGTCGAGCCTGCTACGCCGCGCGATGCGGCTGATCGTGATGGACGTCGACTCCACGCTCATCCAGGGCGAGGTGATCGAGCTGCTGGCCGACCACAGCGGTCACCGGACCGAGGTCGCAGCGGTCACCGAGAGCGCGATGCGCGGCGAGATCGACTTCGAGCAGTCATTGCGCGACCGGGTCGCCCTCCTCGAGGGCGTCCCGGCCTCGGCCCTCGACGAGGTGTACGACGCGCTGGTCCTGGCCCCGGGCGCCCGCACGCTGGTGCGCATCCTGCGCCGGCTGGGCTACCGCTTCGCCCTCGTCTCGGGGGGCTTCAGCCAGATCACCGACCGGCTGGCCGAGGACCTGGGCATCCACTATGCGCGGGCCAACGAGCTCGAGATCGTCGACGGCGTCCTCACCGGCCGCATCGTCGGGGAGGTCGTCGACCGGGCGGGCAAGGCGTCGGCCCTGCGCTACTTCGCCGAGCAGGTCGGCGTACCCGTGGAGTCGGTGGTCGCCATCGGTGACGGCGCCAACGACCTCGACATGCTCGAGATCGCCGGCCTCGGCATCGCCTACAACGCCAAGGCCCTGGTCCAGCAGGCCGCCGACACCACGGTCAACGTCCCGTACCTCGACGCGATCATGTACCTCCTCGGCATCAGCCGCGAGGAGATCGAGGCCCTGGACCTCGAGCACGGCGTGGTCACCCCTGCCCCGCCATTGGGATAGTACGGATCAATAGGCCGCTTCCCGCGCCCGTCCGACCGGCCTCCTGATCCGCACTATCCGGAAGCCCGGCCCACGTGGAACGCGACGAGCCGGGCGGAGGCCAGGTCGAGGTCGGACCAGGAGCCGGTGACCTCGAAGACCGCCAGGGCGCCGGTCGGGAAGCCGGTGGCCATCTCGCGCCCCGCCTCCTCGTCACCGCCGCCGTCGTCGAGGAGCTGGGCGAGGTAGGCGATGGTCGGGTTGTGCCCGACCACGACGAGGACCGAGACGGAGTCGTCGGTCTCGCGCACCAGGTCCAGTGCCGTCTCGGGCGCGGCGCTGTACAGGCTGTCGGAGTACGCCGCCGCCTCCGGGAAGGACCCGCCCTCGGCGACCGCCGCCCAGGTCGACGCCGTACGCCGCGCCGACGACACCAGGGCGGAGTCCGGGGTGATCCCGCGACCGGCCAACCAGCGGCCCGCGTCCAGGGCGTCGTTCCATCCCCGCTGCGACAGCTCGCGCAAGGCGTCCGTCTCGCCACCCGGTTCGGCCTTCGCATGGCGCATCAGGACGAGCAGATGCCTTCCCCGCTCGGACTGCTCCCTCACACCGGCACTCTGGCACCGGCTAGCCTTCCCTGTCATGCCGGAGGACACGCCCGGGCCGCTGATGATCATCGGCGGCGCCGAGGACAAGCTCCGCAAGCGCGCGATCCTCACCGACTTCGTCGTCGCGAGTGGTGGGCCGGACGCCCGGATCGTGGTGATCCCGACCGCTTCCAGCATCGGCGACGAGGTCGTCGAGCTGTACGACGTGCTGTTCCGGCGGCTCGGCGCCGCCGCCGTCGCCGCCTGCCGCCCCGAGACCCGCGAGGAGGCGCACGACCCGGACCTGGTGAAGCCGGTCGACGAGGCGACCGGGGTCTTCATGACCGGCGGCAACCAGCTCAAGCTGTCCGCCATCATCTGTGGCACCCCGGTCGGCGACGCGGTGGTTCGCGCTCACCAGCGAGGAGCGGTCGTCGCCGGGACCTCGGCGGGCGCCAGCATCCAGTCCTCCCACATGGTGGCGTTCGGGCGGGGTGGGGCGACCCCGAAGCAGCGGATGACCCAGGTGGCGGCCGGTCTCGGCCTGCTCGGCACCACCGTGATCGACCAGCACTTCGACCAGCGCAACCGGTACGGGCGGCTGCTGATGATCGTCGCCCAGTCGCCCCAGCTGCTCGGGATCGGCGTCGACGAGGACACCTGCGCCACGGTCACCCTCGAAGAGGGTCACGAGGTGCTGCGGGTGTCCGGCCGGGGCGCGGTCACGATCCTGGATCCGGCCCGGCTGGTCACGAACTCCTACGAGGCGAAGCGGTCCTCGCCCTTGCTGGCCAGCGGGATCGTGCTCCACGTGCTGCCGGCGGGCGCGGCGTTCGACCTGACCGAGCGCTGCCTCCTCCCGACGGCGTCCCAGGTCTCGATGCAGGACGCGGCCGAGATCGCGGAGGCACAGGCCGACCTGCGGCAGATGGCCCGCGACATCGCGGCCGGGGACGTCGGCCCGTCGTACCTCCGCAGACACCTGGCCCGCACCCGAGGCTCCCGCCAGACTGGCGCCCACGCGGAGCAGGGCCAGCAGGCCCACGAGGAGCAGGACGGAGACACCCGGTGACCGAGCGCCCGACCCCCGACCTCCAGATCGTCGAGACCCGCGTCTACCGCGGCCCCAACGTGTGGTCCTACGACAAGGCGATCCACCTCGTGGTCGACCTCGGCGCGCTGGAGCAGTACCCGACCGACAAGCTCCCCGGCTTCACCGAGCACCTGCTCGAGGCACTGCCCGGACTCAACCAGCACTCCTGCTCGCGCGGACGCAGGGGCGGCTTCGTCGAGCGGCTGCACGAGGGCACCTGGCTCGGACACGTCACCGAGCACTGCGCCCTTGCGCTCCAGCAGGTCGTCGGCCACGACATCCGCCGTGGCAAGACCCGCGGCGTGAAGGGCGAACCGGGCCGGTACAACGTGATCTTCGGGTACATCGACGAGAACGTCGGGCTCGCGGCGGCCCGTCTCGCCGCCCGGCTGGTCAACCACCTCGTGCAGGCCGACCCGGAGTTCGACTGGGAGAGCGAGCTCGAGGCCTTCATCCTCCGCGCCGAGCGCACGGCGTTCGGGCCCTCCACGCAGGCTCTCGTCGACGAGGCCGTGAGCCGGGACATCCCCTGGATCCGGCTCAACCAGTACTCCCTGGTGCAGCTCGGACAGGGAGTGCATGCGAAGCGCATCCGGGCCACGATGACGTCGGCGACCAGCTCGATCGCGGTCGACGTCGCCTCCGACAAGGACCTCACCACCAAGCTCCTCGGCGCGGCCGGGCTGCCGGTGCCCAAGCAGGAGTCGGTGCGCAGCGCCGACGCGGCGGTCGCGGCCGCCCGCCGGATCGGGTTCCCGGTCGTCGTGAAGCCGCTCGACGGCAACCACGGCCGAGGCGTGTGCCTCGACCTGCGGAACGACGACGACGTGCGCGAGGCGTTCCCGGTCGCCCAGGAGCAGTCACGCCGCGGCACCTGCATCGTCGAGTCGTTCGTCGTCGGCCGGGACTACCGCTGCCTGATCATCGACGGCCGGATGGCCGCGATCGCCGAGCGCGTCCCCGCGTCCGTCACCGGCGACGGGAGGGCGAGCGTCCGCGAGCTGGTCGACCTCACGAACGCCGATCCCCGGCGCGGGGTGGGGCACGAGAAGGTGCTGACGCGCATCAAGGTCGACGCCGCGGCGGAGGAGGTGCTCGCAGGGCAGGGCCACAGCCTCGACTCCGTCCCGGCCGAGGGCGAGACCGTGAAGCTCGCCCTCACCGGCAACATGTCGACCGGCGGCATCTCGATCGACCGGACCTTCGAGGCACATCCGGAGAACGTCGAGATCGCCGAGGAGGCGGCCCGGATGATCGGGCTCGACATCGCCGGCATCGACTTCATCTGCCCCGACATCACCGAGCCGGTGCGCGAAACCGGCGGCGCGATCTGCGAGGTGAACGCCGCCCCCGGATTCCGGATGCACACCCACCCGACCATCGGCGAGCCGCAGTTCATCGCCAAGCCGGTGATCGACATGCTGTTCCCGCCCGGCGCCCCCTCGCGCATCCCGATCGTCGCCGTCACGGGCACCAACGGGAAGACCACGACGTCGCGGATGATCAGCCACATCTTCAAGGGCATGGGCCGCAAGGTCGGGATGACGTCGACCGACGGTGTGGTCATCGACGAGCGGCTGCTGATCCGGGCCGACGCGTCGGGGCCGCGCAGCGCACGGATGGTGCTGCAGAACCCGCGCGTCGACTTCGCGGTCTTCGAGGTCGCCCGGGGCGGCATCCTGCGGGAAGGTCTCGGCTACGAGCGGAACGACGTCGCCGTCGTCCTCAACGTCCAGCCCGACCACCTCGGGATGCGCGGCATCGACACCGTCGAGCAGCTGGCCGATGTGAAGGCCGTCGTCGTGGAGGCAGTGCCGCGTGACGGGCACGCCGTACTCAACGCCGACGACCCGCTGGTGCGGGAGATGCGGCGCCGGTGCTCCGGCCAGGTCGTGTGGTTCTCCATGGACGAGCCCGGCTCCGAGGTCCGGGAGATGATCGAGGCCCACTGCCGCCGCGGCGGCAAGGCTCTGGTGCTCAACCCGTCCGATCGCGGAGAGATGATCGTGGTCAAGCACGGCCGGCGCGAGATGCAGCTGGCCTGGACCCACCTCCTGCCCGCGACGTTCAACGGCCGGGCCCGGATGAACGTGCAGAACTCGCTGGCCGCGGCCGCCGCGGCGTTCGCGGCCGGGGCGCCGCTGCACGACATCCGGCAGGGGTTGCGCACGTTCTCGACCAACTACTACCTCTCCCCCGGCCGGCTCAACGAGGTCGAGGTCAACGGCATCCACGTGCTCGTCGACTACTGCCACAACGCCCCCGGCATGCGGATGCTCGGCGACTTCGTCGACCGGGTGGGCGAGTCTCTCTCGACGACGGCCGAGCTGGGCAAGCTCTCGCGGATCGGCGTCATCGCAACCGCCGGTGACCGACGCGACGAGGACATGCGGGAGCTCGGCGCCGTCGCCGCCCAGCACTTCGATGTGGTCATCGTGCGCGAGGACGACGCCCTCCGCCGCCGCGAGCGCGGCGAGACCTCCGCCCTGGTCGCGCAGGGTGTGCAGAAGGCGATGTCGGAGGGTGCCCGCTGCAAGCAGGTCGAGGTCGTGCTGGAGGAGATCGCGGCGGTGCGCCACGCCCTGTCCCGCGCGAACCCGGGCGACCTCGTGGTGATCTGTGTCGACCAGCACGGTCGCGTGATGAGCGAGCTGGAGAACTGGTCGAACCGGGCCCAGGCCGGTTCCGGCGAGAACCCCGACGCCCCGGCGGCCGACCCCGACTACACGCCGGCGCCGGAGCCCGCGCTGCCGTAGACCTCGGCGGAAGCCGTGGTCTCGACTTCGCTCGACCATCGAAGAACCCTCGCTCGGCCACCGGAGGAGGCTCAGCTGTCGACGCCCGTCGCCTCGTGCGAGGCGCCGACCGGCTTGCTCTGCGACGACCCGCGGTGCCGCAGGAAGACCGCCAGCACGGCCATGGTGCCGACCGCGAGCATCTCCGACTGCCAGTTCTGCAGGGTGCGCGACCAGAAGTCGGCGTTCCCCAGGTACGACGGCCAGCTCACCGGGTCCTGGAGGTTCCGCAGCCGGTCCTCGTCGTACGACGCCCATCCGGCGACGGACTGCGCCGCCCAGGAGAGCACGAAGAACAGGCCCATCATCCAGGCGAGCGAGTGGGAGTACCACCACAGCGTCCAGCCGCCCTGCCGTGCCGGTCGCGGCGAGTCGTCACCCGCGTACTGGCGCACCTGTTGGTCCTCGTCGGACTCCGGGCCGACCTCCTCCGGCTTCTTGGACTCGGGTGAGCCCCGCTGGACCAGCCACACGGTGGCCATGAGGTACACCCAGAACTGCAGGAACTCGCTCTGCCAGTTCTCGGTGACGTCCACGGCGAAGTCCGTCGATACGACGTAGCGCCACCAGCTGAGCTGCCCCAGGCCGTCGGTGGCCTGCTGGGAGTTCAGGGCGTGCCAGCCCGCGAACGACTGCGCGACCAGACAGGCCAGGAACAGCCCGGCGAAGAAGAGCCCGAGCCCGTTGTCCCGGACGGTGGTCCTGATGCGGCGTTCGCTCACAAGCGGCTCGCTCCCGCGTAGAGGAACCAGGCGAGTCCGCCGAGGATGCACACGACGTACAGCGCGAACAGGACGACTTGGGAGCGCATGTCAGCCTGCCTCCACGGTGCAGTCGTAGTGGTCGGCCGTCCGCTGTGACGCCGGCGGCATGGAGCACCCGGCTGCCAGCACGCGCCACCCCTCGTCGTACCGCGTCAGGAAGGTGACCTCCGTGCCCCAGGTGACCTGGGCCATCGTGCCGTACACCTTGACCTTCTCGACGCGGCTCGGAGGATGGAGTCCAGCGGCCATGATCGCGTCGGGGCACGGCTTCTTCTCCGTCTGCTCGACCGAGGAGCGGGTGGGCGGAGCGAGCAGGGCACACGCGCCGGAGCCGTGCTCGGCGGAGATGGCGTCGTAGAACTGCGAGGCGACGCTCTGGACGTCATCGGCGCGGTTGCTGGCGCAGCCTGACGCCATCGCCAGCACGACGACGCAGGCTCCGCCCACGATGCCGCTTCGGAGGCCGTGCCGGGTCACTGGACCCCCGTACCCCTCCGCGCACCCGTCACTCGGAGCGAACTGCGCCCCCCAGCCGGTTCATGGCGTCGGGGATCTCGTCGGCGCCGATGCCACCGAAGCCGATCGCCAGTCCGGGGCGGGGCGGCCGGTCGCGATGGTGGCCGGACAGCGCCTCGACGCGTACGCCGCGCCGGGCCGCACGACGTACGACGTCCCGGTCGTCGACGGTCTCGTCGCGGAAGCGGGCGCACACGTGCAGACCGGCCACCGACGGCATCACCGTGAGTACGTCGTGCAGCTCGGCCAGCGCGGTGAGGACGAGGTCACGCCGCTCGCGATAGACCCGGGTCGCCCGGCGGACGTGGGCGGCGTGGTGACCTTCGGCGAGGAACTCCGCCAGCGCGCCCTGGGTGGTGAGGTCGCCCTCCCAGGTGGTGACCCGCTTCGCCTCCCGTAGCGCAGGCAGCAGGGAGCGCGGCGGGACGACGAAGCCGATCCGCAGGGCCGGGAGGAGCGACTTGGAGAAAGTGCCGACGTACACGACCCTGCCGTCGCGGTCGAGACTCTGTAGCGGCTCGACCGGCTGCCGGGAGTATCGGTACTCGCTGTCGTAGTCGTCCTCGACGACGACCGCGTCGTGGTCCACCGCCCATCGCAACAGGGCCGTCCGCCGCGCCAGCGACATCGGGACCCCGGTCGGGAACTGGTGCGACGGCGTGACGTAGACGAGCCGCGCGTCGGCGGGCAGGGCGTCGACGACCAGTCCCTCGTCGTCGACCGGGACGCCGCGGAGCACTGCGCGATGCGTCTCGAGGAGACGATGCACGGCGGCGTACCCGGGATCCTCGACCGCCACCACCGTGCGCGGTGCCACCAGCACCCGCGCCACCAGGTCGATCGCCTGCTGCGCTCCCGCGGTGACGACCACGTCGTCGGCGGAGGCGACGACGGAGCGGGCCAGGCCGAGCAGCCGGGCGATCTCATGCTGCAACCGGAACGAGCCGCGCCCGCCGTACGTCGCCTCCTCCATGCGCGAGCGCCGGAGCTGCGCCGACACCAGCCGGCGCCACACCTCGAGCGGGAAGAGCGCCGGATCAGGGAGTCCGATCGACAGGTCGTGGAGGCGGCGGTCGCGGGGTGCCCACGCCCCCGGCTCCGTCTCCCACAGTGGAAGCGGGCGGACCGCCCCGACGCGGGCGCGGCGTCGCCGGGTGCCGGCGGAGGCCTCGAGAGCGACGTCGGCGACGTAGGTGCCGGCCCCCGGCCGGGCCTCCAGGAAGCCCTCGGCGGTGAGCCGGTCGTACGCCGCCGTGACCGTGCCTCGTGCCACCCCGAGCTGGCGCGCGAGGTCGCGAGTGGCCGGGACCCGGTCGCCACCGGCGAGCCGGCCGTCGAGCACGGCCTCGCGCAGGGCGTGGTAGATCCGGACGACCCTGGTGTCGGAGTCGCCCGGAGTCTCGAGGGTGACGTGGAGGTCCACCCAGGCACTCAGTCGGCCAGCGCCGGCTCCCAGGCCCGGGAGGCGACCGCGAGCCCGTTCCAGGCGTTGATCGTGACGATCAGGGCCAGCAGGGCTCCCACCTCGTCGGACGACCAGTGAGCCGCGACCGCGTCGTACTCCTCGGCCGGGACGTGGGTGTCGGCGACGCGGGTGACGACCTCGGCGAACCGGAGGGCCGCGCGCTCTCGCTCGGTGAAGAACGGCGACTCGTTCCACACGGCGATGGCGTTGATGCGCTGGGCCGACTCGCCGGCGGACGCGGCGTCCCGGCCGTGCAGGTCGACGCAGTAGGCGCAGCCGTTGATCTGCGAGGCGAGCAGACGGACGAGGTCGCGGAGGCCGCGCGGGAACCCGACCCGGTCGAGCTCACGGGTTGCGGTGGCGTCGAGGTGGGCCATCGCCTTGCTGAAGGACGGGACGGCGGCGTCCACGTCGAGGCGGGTCGGGATCTGGTGGCGGGGGTCGCTCCGGGTGGTGATCATGACTCCACCTTAGGCGTGATCTGGACCAGTGGGATGAGCCAGTTCTGTCCTCTCCAACTGGTCCACTTCAACGTCGGATCCTGAGGACCCGGGCGTCAGCCGGCGGCCTGTTGCGGAAGGCGGCTCGCGGCACGCGGAGGCCCGGCTCGAGCCGGTCGCCGTACCGCCTGAGCAGCCCACGGGCGAGGCCCTCCGAGACCACGAGATCGGCCGACCGCAGCGTCCGGACGCCGAGCAGGCGGCGGACCAGTGCGTTGATGCCGGCGTACGGCGGATTCGCGACCACCCGGAACGCGTGGCCCGGCCAGCGGAACTCCGTCAGATCCAGCTCGAGCACCGCGACCCGTCTCCCCTCGAAGTCACGGCGTAGCTCACGCGCCCTTGTCGGGTGGAGCTCCACGGCGAGGACGCGGCAGCCGGCCCGGAGGAGGGGTCGGGTCAGTGCACCGTCGCCGGCTCCGAGGTCGACCACGACGTCTCCGGGCCGGACGGGCGAGGCTGCCACCAGGCGATCGGCCCACTCAGGTGTGAGCGGGTGCCACCCCCAACGCCGTGCGGCCCGCTGCGACGGCGCCGCGCCCACGGCGGACCATCACCATGTACGTGACCATGACGCCGACCCTAGGCAACCGGGACGCGCGCCGCACGAACTTTTTCGCCGAGACGCTGCGGGCTGTCGCCGGTGCCGCCGTGGTCGGTGATCCACGCGTACACCTCCTCCCGCTCGGCGTGGCACATCAGTCCGACGACGTCCCCGGGCCCAGCCTGCTCGACCAGGGCGGCGAGGCAGGCGACCTCGGTCGGGTACGCCGCGACGTCGGTGGCTCCGACCCGTTCGGCGCCCTCGCGGAGGAGTCGCTCGAGCTCCGCCTTGGTCCGGCCGCGCAGGTAGCGCTGCTTGTGACCGATCGCGACCACGTCCGCACCCATCGCGCCGATCTCACCCAGGCGTCCGATCAGGTCGTCGGTCCGGTCACCGACCGCGCCGAGTCCCAGGAGCAGGCGGGCGCCCGGGCGGCGTACGCCGTTCATGATCTCGAGCAGCGCCTCGAGGCCCGCCTCGTTGTGGGCGAGGTCGATCACGACCGATGCCTCGCCGTCCGTGACCGGGACGGTGAAGAAGTTCATCCGGCCCGGGTTGTGCTCGGGGTCGGGTCGGAACGAGCGCATTCCGTCGACCACCGTCTCTCGCGGGACGCCGAGCGCCAGTGCTGCCGAGGCTGCCGCGAGGGTGTTCTCGACGTTGAACCGCGAGAGGCCGGCCAGGGTCATCGGCACATCGGCCAGCTGCACCAGCGGGTCGGGGTCGGCCCGGGCCCGCAGCACCGAGACCCACCCGTCGATGACCGTGGTCGCCCGGCCGCCGGCGTCGAGCGTCTCGCGGATGGCCGGCGAGTTCGGGTCGCGGGAGAAGACCCACGGACGGGCCTTGACCACGTTCCGCATGGCATAGACCCGCGGGTCGTCGCCGTTCAGCACCGCCCAGCCGCGGCGTCGGGTGATCCGGGGGACGACGGCCTTGACCTCGGCGAGCTGGTCGAGGGTGTCGATGCCCTGCAGGCCGAGGTGGTCGGCGCTGACGTTGGTCACCACCGACACGTCGTTCCGGGTCAGCCCGATGCCCTTGAGGAGGATGCCGCCGCGCGCCGTCTCGGTGACCGCCAGCTGTACGCCCGGCAGCGCGAGCGCCCTGCCCGCCCCGCTCGGTCCGGAGTAGTCGCCGGCCTCGACCTGCTCGCCGTCGAGGTAGATGCCGTCGGTGTTGGACCAGCCGACCACCGTCCCGTCCGTGCGGGCGATGTGCGCGATCATCCGGCTGGTGGTGGTCTTGCCGTTGGTGCCGGTCACGGCGACGACCGGGATCTGGGGCGTGATCGTGTGGGGGGGCTCGCCCGGGGGCGAAGCGGTCACGCGCTCGGCCGCGTGCCCGACCGCCTGCTCGACGTCCTCGCCGGGGACGGAGTCGAGCACGTCGGCGACCGCGCGCCCCATCTCCTGCGCGCGGTCACGGTGTCGCCAGGGATAGGAGACCACGATCAGGTGCGCGTCATTGGTTGGCCGCACGCGGACGGCGAGCCGCTGGGTACCCGACTCGTGGGCGATGGCCCGGACCAGCCGCGCGACCGCGCGCAGCGCGAACCGCTGCCGGAAGCCGGTGTCCGGCTCCCCCGGCCGCGCGCCGTCCAGGCCGATCCGCCGCGCGAGCCGCTCGACGGTCTGCGTCGGCGCCGAGGCCAGCCCGGTGATGTCGAGGGTGAGCTTGATGGCGGCGCGGGGGAAGTAGAGGTTCGGGCCCTCGAGGACCCGGAGCTCGACGAGCGACGTCACGCGGGAAAGGTACCGAAGTGCTGCCTCCCCCCAGGCCCGCGCGTCGCGGGTCGGCGACGGGCGGTGAGCTGGGATCGGTCCGACCGACCCGAACGGGTCCGGACTCACCGCCGCCCGCAACAGTCCGGCACCGACCGCAGTCAGCGGTGAGCTGGGACCGTTCCGACCGACCCGAACGGGTCCGGACTCACCGCCCGGGCAGCGACTCCCGAGGCGTCAGGCGCCCATGGCGTGGTAGCCGCCGTCGACGTGCACGATCTCGCCGGTGGTCTTGGGGAAGAAGTCGCTGAGCAGGGCCACGACGGTGCGGGCCGTGGGCTCGAGGTCGTCGAGGTCCCAGCCGAGCGGAGCACGCTTGACCCACTCGTCCTCGAAGAGCTCGAAGCCCGGGATCGCCTTCGCGGCGAGGGTCTTCAGAGCACCGGCGCTGACCAGGTTGCAGCGGATGCCCATCGGCCCGAGGTCACGGGCCAGGTAGCGGTTGCACGACTCGAGCGCCCCCTTGGCGAAGCCCATCCAGTCGTATCCGGGCCACGCGACGGAGGCGTCGAAGGTCATGCCGACGATGCTGCCTCCGGGACCCATCAGCGGCAGGCAGGCGGTGGTCAGCGCCTTGAAGGAGTACGCCGAGACCTGCACGGCCTGCGCGACGTCGTCCCAGGGCCCGGTCATGAACTTGCCGCCCAGCAGCGTCTCCGGGTTGCCATAGGCGATCGAGTGCAGAACGCCGTCCAGCCCGTCGACGTGCTCCCGCACGGCGTCGGCGAGGCCGTCGAGATGCTCCTGGTTCGTGACGTCGAGCTCCAGCACGGGTGGCTCCGTCGGGAGCCGCTTGGCGATCCGCCGGGTGATGCCCAGCGCGCGCCCGAAGTTGGAGATCAGCACGGTGGCACCCTGTTCCTGCGCCACCTTCGCGGTCGCGAACCCGATGGAGGTGTCCAGGGTCACCCCCGCGACCAGGATCCGCTTGCCCTCGAGGATGCCCATCCGTTGCTCCCTTTCGTCCTTCGTGTACGTCGTGATCTCGGCCAGGCCCGTCCGACGAGCCGGTCAGTGGCCCATGCCCAGGCCGCCGTCGACCGGGATCACGGCGCCGGACACGTAGGCGCCACCGGATGACGCCAGCCAGATCACGGCCGAGGCGACCTCGTCGACGGTCCCGTAGCGCTGGAGCGGGACCTGGCCCATGATCCCGGCCTTCTGGTCGTCGGTGAGCACCGCCGTCATGTCGGTCTCGATGAAGCCGGGCGCCACGACGTTCGCCGTGATCGACCGGGAGCCGAGCTCACGCGTCAACGACCGGGCGATGCCGACGAGGCCGGCCTTCGACGCGGCGTAGTTGACCTGCCCGGCCTGCCCCGTCAGACCGACCACCGAAGAGATCAGGATGATCCGCCCGCGCCGCAGCCGCAGCATGCCCTTCGCGGCCCGCTTGGTGAGACGGAACGTGCCGGTGAGGTTGGTCTCGATGACCGAGCCCCAGTCGTCCTCCGACATCCGCAGCAGCAGGGTGTCGGCGGTGATGCCGGCGTTCGCGACCAGCACCTCGACCGGGCCGTGCGCGGCCTCGGCGTCGACGAACGCCTGCTCGACGGCGGCTGCGTCGGTCACGTCGCAGG
Source organism: Nocardioides sp. (assembly GCF_036503465.1). Lineage (GTDB taxonomy): Bacteria > Actinomycetota > Actinomycetes > Propionibacteriales > Nocardioidaceae > Nocardioides. The sequence continues at coordinate 29,182 of NZ_DASXWU010000046.1, read as the reverse complement.
TCAGGTGCAGGGCCCCCTCGGGGCCACCCCCTGAGCGGGACGTGACCGCGACCTGGTCACCGAGCGCCAGGAACGCGTCGGCGATCGCGCGCCCGATGCCGCGGTTGCCTCCGGTGACCAGGACAGATCGGGGCTCGCTCACGGCGCCGACGCTAGCGTCATTCGTCCTCGAGCCGGAAACCGATCTTCATCCCGACCTGGAAGTGCTCGACGTCCCCGTCCTTGATCTGGCCGCGGACCTGCGTCACCTCGAACCAGTCCACATGTCGAAGGGTCGCGCTGGCCCGTCGTACGGCGTTGCGGATGGCCTCGTCGATGCCGTCCGGGGAGGTTCCGACGATCTCGGTCACGCGGTAGGTGCGGTTGCTCATGGATGCGGACTCTACGACCCGATGGGCCCGACCTAGGGTGGAGACATGGCGCGCCCGAAGCGCCGGGAACCACCCCCGGTGCGCATCACGACGGCGTCAGCCGGCGCCGGCGCGGACATCGCCTCGCGCCAGAAGCGGTACGTGATCACGATGGGCATCCGCACGCTCTGCTTCCTCGTCGTCGCCGGGCTGGCGATCTCGCACCTGGGTCCGGGGTGGCTGCCGTGGATCTTCGTGATCGGTGCGGTGGCCCTGCCGTACGTCGCCGTGGTGATGGCGAACGCCGCCAGCACGAAATCGGACGGTTTCGAGCTGCGGGACGGTTCATCGCAGGACAGGCAGCTGCCACCGGGCACGGATTCCGAATGATCTGGCGGCGGTTCGGGGTTGGTTGTCCCCGCCGTCCGTGCAACAATCGCCGACGTGTCCGTCGGGTTCCCCGAGCCGACGCGCACCGACGAGTGCCGGAAAGCTTCCCCCGTGGCTGTCTGGCACTCGTCGTCATTTGTGGCGTCGCTTCGACCGAGCTTGCTCGGCCGAAGATGAAGGCGACAGGTCGAGGAGCGTCGGCTGGCCCGCGACGAAGGAGGGGGACAGCGACGCGTCTCGAGACCTGGTGAGGTACCTGACCGAGTGGTCTCGACCGGCTCGACCACCGGACCTGGCTGAATTCGAGACGCGTCGCCCATCATCGAGCAAGCTCGGGTGTGGGCCGAGCGCTCCTCGATCCTTCGCTTCTCCTACTCCTTCGCGGGCTCAGGAGTAGCGCTCACCCTCCGATCGCGGACATCGGACGGTCGGGCTGCAGGAACGTCGGGTCGTTGATCCCGTGACCCGGCAGCTTGGTGGCCATCGCGGCGACCCAGCGGTCGGCGAGCTCGTCGTCGCTCGCGCCGGCGCGCATCGCGGCACGGAGGTCTGACTCCTCACGGGCGAACAGACAGTTGCGGACCTGCCCGTCGGCGGTCAGGCGCACCCGGTCGCAGTCGCCGCAGAACGGCCGTGTCACCGAGGCGATCACGCCGACCGTGGCCGGGCCGCCGTCGACGAGGAACAGCTCCGCGGGGGCGCTCCCGCGCGGCTCGCGCGCGGGGGTCAGCGTGAACCTCTGGGCGAGCTTGGCGAAGATCTCCTCCGCGGTGACCATCTGCTCGCGGTGCCAGTCGTGCTGGGCATCGAGCGGCATCTGCTCGATGAAGCGAAGCTCGTACTCGTGCTCGACCGCCCAGGCGAGCAGGTCGCATGCGTCGTCGTCGTTGACCCCGCGCAGCAGGACGGCGTTGATCTTGACCGGCGTGAGGCCGGCGTTGTGGGCGGCCTTGGCGCCGCGCAGCACGTCGTCCAGCCGGTCTCGCCGGGTGATCGTGTGGAACCGTTCGGGGTCGAGGGTGTCGAGGCTGATGTTGACCCGGTCGAGGCCGGCCTGGGCCAGGGCCTGGGCGTTGCGCTCCAGGCCGAGCGCGTTGGTGGTGACCGAGAGCTCGAGGTCGTCGCCGAGTGCACGGGTACGCCGGACGATGTCGACCAGGCCGCGACGGATCAGCGGCTCGCCTCCGGTGAACCGGACCTCGCGGATGCCCAGACGGCGTACGCCGATCGTGATCAGCCGGACGACCTCGTCATCGGTGAGCACCTCCGGATGGGGCAGCCAGTCCAGCCCCTCGGCGGGCATGCAGTAGGAGCAGCGCAGGTTGCACCGGTCGGTCAGCGAGACCCGGAGGTCGGTCGCCACGCGGCCGTACGCGTCGGCCAGCGGTCGCTGCATGCTCACCCTGCTGAGTCTACGGGTCGGCACCCCCGCGCTCCGAGCGTGTCATGGTGCGGCCGATAGCCTCGAACGGTGCCGCCCCGAGCCCGCAGCCTGCGTTTCCTGGTCAGCCGGCGCTGGCTCGTGCTCCTGCTCACCGTTCTGCTCTTCGGCTACGCCTGCCTCCTGCTCGGCCGCTGGCAGTGGCACCGGCTGGAGAGCAAGAAGGCGAGCAACCAGATCATCCGGACCAACCAGAAGGGGGCCCCCAGGCCCGTCGACCAGGTGCTGCGGCACGGTGTGGACCCGCCGTCGAGCGAGCAGTACGCCGTGGTCTCGGCGACGGGCCGGTACGACGCCTCGAAGACCGTGATCGTCCGCTACCAGACCCACGACGGGAACGCCGGCGCCGACGTCGTCGTCCCGCTGGTCACCTCGTCGGGGACGGCTCTCCTGGTCGACCGGGGCTGGTTCGCGACGTCCAACAGCGGCGCCACCGACGCCTCGCAGGTCCCGGCGCCGCCGTCCGGCCAGGTGACGGTCACCGGCTGGGTGCGCCAGGATGCCGGCGGCAGCGCGGCCGACGTTGTCGACGCGTCCACGAGGGCGATCTCCAGCTCTCGGATCGAGACCGCGATCGGGATCCCGGTGTACGGCGGCTTCGTGCAGGTGCTGACCGAGTCGCCGAAGCCGGCCACTCCGCTGGCGAAGCCCGACCCGCCCGACCTCAGCAACGGACCGCACTTCTTCTACGCGCTGCAGTGGTGGTTCTTCGGGATACTCGGTCTGTTCGGCTACGGCTACCTGGCCTGGGAGGAGGTGACCGGACGCGCCGAGCTGCGGCGGACCCAGCAGCCCACGAGGCGACGGCCCTCAGAGGGCCCGGAGGATGCCCCCGTCGACGGGGAGCATGGCGCCGCTGACGTAGGACGCGGCGGGACTCAGCAGGAACGCAGCGGCACGGCCGAACTCTGACGGCTCGCCGTCGCGCCGGAGCGGGATCCCTTCGGCGGCCGAGGCCTTCGCAGCAGCCGGGTCACCCTGGAGCGCGTCCAGCTCGGCGACCCGCTCGGTGGCGACGCGTCCCGGGAGCAGGCCGTTCACGCGGATCCCGCGCGGGCCGAGCTCGTCGGCCAGCTGCTTGGCGACCATCGCGAGCCCGGGCCGGAAACCGTTGGAGATCGCCAGCTCGGTCAGCGGTGCCCTGACACTGGTCGACAGGACGAACGCGATCGAGCCGCCCGGCTCGAGCTCGGCCGCGATCTCACGCGCAAGGCGCACACCCCCGAGGAACACCGACCCGAAAGCCGCGGTCCACTGCTCATCGGTCGTGGAGCTCACCGAGCCTGTCGGCGGACCTCCGACGCTGATCAGGGCGCCGTCGAGGCGTCCCCAGGTCTCCCGCGCCTTCGCAATCAGGCGCGAGGGCAGGTCGGGCTCGGCGTTGTCGCCCACGACGTACGCCGCGTCGTCGCCGAGGTCGCGGACGGCGGCCGCGAGCGTCGACTCGGTGCGTCCCGACAGCACTACCCGGGCCCCCTCAGCCACCAGCACCTCGGCCGTCGCCCGCCCGAGGCCCCGCGCGCCCCCGGTGACGATGTACACGCGGTCGGCCAGTCCGAGGTCCACGGGTCGAACCTACGGCACACCGGCGAGCGTCAGTGGACCCCGAGGCAGACCCGATGGCCCGCGGCCGCGACGGTACGGCGCAATCCGGACGCTCTGGATCCGGAAGGGGTCAGACCACGATCTGGGTCGGCTCGTCGCGGCCCAGGAACTGGGTGCGGTAGAGGTCGGCGTACAGACCACCCTGGGCGAGCAGCTGGGCGTGGCTGCCCCGCTGGACGATCCGGCCGGACTCGAGCACCAGGATCAGGTCGGCGTCGCGGACGGTCGAGAGCCGGTGGGCGATCACCAGCGAGGTGCGGCCGGACAGGGCGGCGTCGAGGGCACGCTGCACCGCGACCTCGGACTCGCTGTCGAGGTGGGCGGTGGCCTCGTCGAGGACCACGATCGAGGGGGCCTTGAGGAGCAGCCGGGCGATCGCGAGCCGCTGCCGTTCGCCGCCGGAGAGCCGGTAGCCGCGGTCGCCGACCACGGTCTCGAGCCCGTCGGGCAGGGCACTCACCAGCCGGGCGATCTGTGCCGCCTCCAGCGCGGCCCAGATCTCCTCGTCGGTGGCGGCGGGCCGGGCGTAGAGGAGGTTCGCGCGGATCGTGTCGTGGAACATGTGGGCGTCCTGGGTCACGTAGCCCACGGCGTCCTCGAGCGACTGCAGCGTCACGTCGCGGACGTCGTGGCTGCCGACCCGGACGGTGCCCGAGGACGCGTCGTACAGGCGTGCCACGAGGTGGGTGACCGTCGTCTTGCCGGCTCCGGAGGGCCCGACGAGCGCGATCATCTGACCGGGCTCGGCCTGGAAGGACAGGTGGTGCAGGACCTCGCCGGTGTCGCGCGACTCGGTGCGGGCGACGTTCTCCAGTGAGGCCAGCGAGATCTCGTCGGCCCGCGGGTAGGTGAAGGAGACGTCGTCGAACCCCAGCGACGACGCGGTGCGCGGCAGCTCGACGGCGCCGGGCTTCTCCTGGATCAGCGAGGGCAGGTCGAGCACCTCGAAGACCCGGTCGAAGCTGACCAGCGCTGTCATCACGTCGACCCGCACGTTGGACAGCCCCTGGAGCGGACCGAGCAGGCGCAGCAGCAGGGTGCCGAGCGCGATCAGGGTGCCGACGGAGAGGTTCCCCTGGACCGCGAGGTAGCCCCCGACGCCGTACACGAGAGCGGTCGCCAGGGACGGCACCAGCGTCATCGCGGCGAAGAAGACCCGGGTCAGCAGTGAGATGCGCACACCGAGGTCTCGGACGGTCGCGGCCTTCTCCGCGAAACGGGCGTCCTCGGTCTCGCGGTGACCGAACAGCTTGAGCAGCATCGCGCCACCGACGTTGAACCGCTCGGTCATCGCGGTGCCCATGTCGGCGTTGCCGTCCATGCGGCTGCGGGTCAGCACCGCCATCCGACCGCTCACCCACCGCGACGTCAGCAGCAGGAGCGGGAAGAGCAGGAGGCACAGCACCGTCACCTGCCAGCTCAGGGCCAGCATGGTGACGCCCACGACGACGACCGAGACGACGTTGGAGACCGTGCCGGACAGGGTGGAGGTGAACGCGCTCTGGGCGCCGATCACATCGGAGTTGAGTCGGCTGACGAGTGCTCCGGTCTGGGTGCGGGTGAAGAACGCGAGCGACTGCCGCTGCACGTGCCCGAACACCTTGGTCCTGAGGTCGTAGATCAGGCCCTCGCCGATACGGCTGGACAGGTAGCCGGTGAACACGCCGAGGAGGGCATCGGCGATGGCGGCGGCCGCGATGCCGACCGCGAGCCAGGCCACGACGGACAGGTCGTGGGCGAGGATGCCGCGGTCGATCAGTCGCTGCATGAGCAGCGGCGGCACGATCACCAGGCCGGCGTCGACCACGGTGCCGACCAGGAAGACCCCGATCAGCTTGCGGTGGGGCTTGGAGAAGCCGATCACGCGGCGCAGGGTGCGGCGCTCGATCTTGTTCTCGAGGATGCCCCGGTCGGAGTGCAGCGTGCGCCAGGCCGACGCACCCATCATGGACATCCACTACCCCTTCGTCCCAGCGAGCTCACGGAGCCGGCGTACCTGTGCCTCGCGCTCGAGCCGGCGCTGCTCGTCGAGCGAGTGACCGGACGCCGCCAGCAGGAGCGCCTTGGTCTCCCGGACCGCCCCGGCCACCGGTGCCGTCACCGCCCCGACCAGGTCGGCGAGAGCGCCGTCGAGCTCGGAGACCGGGCAGACCAACGTGGCCAGTCCCATCTCGAGCGCCTCCGCCGCACCCACCACCCGAGCGGTGGCACACATCTCCAGTGCTCTGGGGTAGCCAACGGTCTCGACCAGCGGCTTTGTTCCCGTGAGGTCGGGCACCAGGCCGAGCGCGGGCTCCTTCATGCAGAGCTGCGCGTCGTCGCCGACGACCCGGAGGTCGCAGGCCAGCGCCAGCTGGAAGCCCGCGCCGATCGCATGGCCCTGCACCACCGCGATCGACACGAACCGCGGGTCGCGCAGCCAGGTGAACCCCTGCTGGAACCGGTCGACGGTCGCGGAGATCTCCTCGTCGCTCTCGGCCAGCAGGGCGAACAACGCCCCGATCATCGCGCGGTCGAGGCCGGCCGAGAAGCTCTGTCCCTCCCCGCGTACGACGACCACCCGGACGTCGTCGGGCACCTCGTCGCCGATGGCCGCGAGCGCGCGCCACATGGCCGGCGTCTGGGCGTTGCGGACCTCGGGACGGCTCAGGGTCACCGTTGCGACCACACCGTCCACGTCGTAGCGGAGACCGGCCTCGGCGAGCTCCTCAGGAGTCATGCGGCCACTGTAGGAGCGAGCCCCGACAGGGTGTGGTCAGGCGAGGGCGACCAGGTCGGCGTAGGAGTCGTTCCAGAGATCCTCCACTCCGTCGGGAAGGATCAGGACCCGGTCGGGGTCGAGGGCACGGACGGCACCCTCGTCGTGGGTGACCAGCACGATCGCCCCCTGGTAGCCGCGGATGGCGGCGAGCACCTCCTCGCGCGACGCTGGGTCGAGGTTGTTGGTCGGCTCGTCGAGGAGCAGCACGTTCGCGCTCGAGACGACCAGGATCGCCAGCGCCAGTCGGGTCTTCTCGCCGCCCGACAGCACGCGGGCGGGCTTCTCGACGTCCTCGCCGGAGAACAGGAACGACCCGAGCACCGACCGGGTCTCGGTGTCGGTCAGCGACGGCGCCGCGGTGCGCATGTTCTCCAGCACCGTCCGCGAGGTGTCGAGGGTCTCGTGCTCCTGGGCGTAGTAGCCGAGCTTGAGCCCGTGCCCGGGGGTGACCTCACCCGTGTCGGGCTTGTCGACGCCGCCGAGGATCCGCAGCAGCGTCGTCTTCCCGGCGCCGTTGAGGCCGAGGACGACGACCCGCGAGCCCTTGTCGATCGCCAGGTCGACGTCGGTGAAGACCTCCAGCGAGCCGTACGACTTCGACAGCTCCGATGCCGTGAGCGGGGTGCGGCCGCACGACGCCGGCTCGGGAAACTTGATCCGCGCCACCCGGTCGGTACGTCGCTCCGCCTCGACGCCGCTCAGCATCTTCTCGGCGCGACGCATCATGTTGTGCGCGGCCTGCGCCTTGGTCGCCTTCGCCCGCATCTTGCCGGCCTGCTCCAGCAGCGCGTCCGCCTTGCGCTCGGCATTGAGCCGCTCGCGCTTGCGACGGCGCTCGTCGGTCTCGCGCTGGGCGAGGTACGCCGCCCAGCCCATGTTGTAGACGTCGATCTCCTGGCGGTTGGCGTCGAGGTGGAACACCTTCGTCACCGTCTGCTCCAGCAGCGCGGTGTCGTGGCTGATCACGACCAGGCCGCCCTTGTGGGCCTTGAGGAACTCACGCAGCCAGACGATCGAGTCGGCGTCGAGGTGGTTGGTCGGTTCGTCGAGCAGCAGCGTCTCGGCCCCGGAGAACAGGATGCGGGCCAGCTCGACCCGCCGGCGTTGTCCCCCGGAGAGGGTCCGCAGCGGTTGTGTCATCAGCCGCTCCTCGATCCCGAGGGAGGCAGCGATCTGCGCCGCCTCGGCCTCCGCCGCGTACCCACCTCCGGCGTGGAGCTCGGCGTCGGCGCGCTCGTACCGCTTCATCCCCCGCTCGCGTACGCCGGGATCGTCGCTCGCCATCTCCTCCTCGGCCGCGCGGAGGCGTCGTACGACGTCGTCCAGGCCGCGTGCGGACAGGATGCGCTCGCGCACGGGGAGTTCTGAGTCCCCCGTGCGCGGGTCCTGTGGGAGGTAGCCGACGGAGCCGGTCGAGGTCACCTGGCCCGACGCGGGCAGGCCCTCGCCGGCGAGGATCCGGGTCAGCGTGGTCTTGCCGGCTCCGTTGCGCCCGACCAGCCCCACCTTGTCCCCCGGCCCGACCCGGAAGGAGACGTCGTGCATCAGCAACCGCGCCCCGGCCCGAACCTCGAGCTGCTGGGCACTGATCATCAGGCTGGTTAGTCTAGGGCGGCCCGGGCAGCCCCTTCCCGGCCCCCTGACCACTTCTCGAGGAGCCGACGATGCGGTTCAACCCCAAGGCTCGGCTGGACACGAGCCGCGTCCGCGACGGAGGCGGTGGCCGGTCCGGCGGCGGCATGGGGGGCGGCGGGATGCGGATCCCCTTGCCCGGCGGCACGAGGGCCGGAGGCGGTGCCGGGTTCCTGGTGATCGTCGTGGTGATCCTGCTACTCAAGGCCTGCGGCGGCGTCGATCTCACCGGCGCGATCACCGGCGCCGGAGCCGACGGCTACTCGACCAGCCGCTTCCAGGGCGACGACTCCGCGGCGTACCAGGGTTGTACGACGGGGCAGGACGCCAACGACCACCCGACCACCTGCGGCGTGGTCGCCGTCGAGAACTCCCTCGTCGACTACTGGCGCGACGCGCTCGCCCAGCAGTCGCCGAACACGCGGTTCCGGCCCGAGTCCGCGATCGAGACCTTCTCCGGCTCGACGCCGAGCGGCTGTGGGCAGGCCTCGTCGCAGATGGGGCCCTTCTACTGCCCCACCGACCAGACGATCTACTTCGACCCGTCGTTCTTCCACGACATCCTCCAGCAACAGCTGAACGGGCCGTCCGGCGCGTTCGTGGAGCCCTACGTGATCGCCCACGAGTTCGGCCACCACATCCAGAACCTGCTCGGCACGATGGGCAAGCTGAAGACCCAGCAGGGCCCGAACAGTGACTCCGTGCGGCTCGAGCTCCAGGCGGACTGCTACGCCGGCATGTGGACACGGAGCGCGACGCAGACCGAGGACACCCAGGGCAACGTCCTCATCCAGGACCTCACCGACCGGGACATCCAGGACGCGATCGCGGCCGCGAAGTCGGTCGGAGACGACACGATCCAGCAGGAGACGACCGGCCAGGTCAACCCCGAGCAGTGGACCCACGGCTCGTCCGCGGCCCGCGTCCGGTGGTTCCAGACCGGCTACCAGAACGGCACGCTCGACGCCTGCAACACCTTCACCGGCCAGAACGTCGAGTAGACCGCAGCCGGTGTTCTCCTCCCTCTCCCACCTCGAGTGCTCCCGCACCGGTACGTCGTACGACGCCGACGAGGTGCAGGGCGTGAGCGAGGTCGGGGCGCCGCTGCTGGCGCGCTACGACCTGGACGGGGTGCGGGCGAGCCTCACGCGCGAGGAGATCGCCACGCGTCCGGCCGACCTGTGGCGCTACCACGAGGTGCTGCCCGTCCGCGATCCGGCGAACGTCACGACGCTGGGTGAAGGGATGACGCCGCTGCTCCCGTTGCCGGCCTACGGCGCCTCGATCGGCGTCCCCGGCCTGCTGATGAAGGACGAGGGGCTGATCCCGACCGGGACGTTCAAGGCCCGCGGGGCGGCCGTCGGCGTCTCCCGGGCGCGCGAGCTCGGGGTGAAGGCCGTGGCGATGCCGACCAACGGGAACGCCGGGGCCGCGTGGTCGGTGTACGCCGCGCGCGCCGGCCTGGGCAGCCTGGTCGTGATGCCGGTCGACGCCCCCGAGATCACCCGGCGGGAGTGCGTGGCGGCGGGAGCGGAGCTCTACCTGGTCGACGGGCTGATCAACCACGCCGGTGCTCTGGTCAAGGCTGCGCTCGAGGAGCGCGAGGGCTACCAGGAGGTCTCGACCCTGAAGGAGCCGTACCGCATCGAGGGCAAGAAGACGATGGGCTACGAGATCGCGGAGCAGCTCGGGTGGCGGGTGCCGGACGTCATCCTCTACCCCGCCGGTGGCGGCGTCGGGATCATCGGCATCCACAAGGCGATGCTGGAGATGCAGGCGCTCGGCTGGATCGGGTCGCAGCTGCCGCGGCTGGTTGCGGTGCAGTCGACCGGCTGCCCGCCGATCGTCGACGCGTTCCTCGCCGGAGAGGACGAGAGCACGTTGAAGGACGGGACGCAGACCCTCGCCTTCGGCATCAACGTGCCCAAGGCCCTCGGCGACTTCCTCGTCCTGCGGGCGGTGCGCGAGTCCGGCGGGACGGCTGTCGCCGTCACCGACGAGACGATCCTGGCCGAGCTCCGTAACCTCGCCGCTGCCGAGGGTGCCTGGATCTGCCCCGAGGGTGCTGCCTGCTTCGCCGCCGCCCGCGAGCTCCGCGAGTCGGGCTGGATCGGCGAGCAGGAGCAGGTCGTGGTGCTCAACACCGGCGCTGGGTTGAAGTACCCCGAGACGGTGGACGTCGACGTACCGGTGCTGCCTCGCGACGGGCGGGTGCCGCGTGGCCAGTGACGTTTTTCGTGGGCGGTGACGTAGGCACCGTTCCCTCGGGCGATTCGGTCCCCTGCTCACCGCCGGACGGGGCCGGCCATGGCTATAGCAGCGACTCGATCAGCGGGAACTGCCGCTGCAGCGTCCGGAGGTACGGCGCGACGGCAGGGTGGCGGTACTTGGCAGCGAGCGCTCCCTCGCCGTGGGCGACCCGGGCGAGCGCCCACTCGGCCCGCGACAGAGCCGTGTATGCCGCGCTGACCCGCAACCCGAGCGAGACTTCCTCGCCCGTCGCCAGGCCGTCCGGCAGCCCCATCAGGTAGGCGTCGAGGAGCGGCTCGGCGTCCTCGCGCGCGTTCTGCAGGAACAGGCCGAGGTCGGCGCCGACCGGTCCGTGGCCGACCGTGCTCCAGTCGATGGCCACGACGTCGTCGCCGTGCCGACCGGGCAGGTTCTGTGCGGCGGGGTCGCCGTGCTGCGGCACCTGGGGCAGCGCGTCGAGCTCGCGCAGCAGCGTCTCGCGTCGCAGCCACAGGCGGTCGGCGACGTCGGCGACCGTCGTCCGGGCCAGCGTCGGCCAACCGCCACGACGTTCGACCCGGCGCATCCGGTCGCGCAGCTGCCCGACGGCGAGCCACCGGTGCCGGCCCAGGGGGGCGCCGGCGAAGCGGCCCATCGCGTGCGCGACGTAGAGCCCGTTGAGGGCAGCGTCCTCGACCCACTCGCTGGTCAGGGTGATGCCCTCGTCGTCCTCGGCGACGTCCGTGGCGGTGCCGCGAAGTCCCGGGGTCCGGTCCGTCAGACCGCTGACGGCGACGTCGGCCTGCCGACGCCAGTAGGCGTAGTGGTGCGGTTCGGAGTACTCAGGAGGGTCGTCGGGTCCGGGCGCGGCGAGGCGCTTGACCACCAGCGCCTGGCCGTCGCGCTCGGTACGCCAGACGCCGACCGTCGAGGTCCCGGTGCCGCCGGTCACGGCGTGCCAGGCGGGATCGGGCTCCCACATGCCGCTCATCCAAGCAGAGACAGGGCGCTCAACCGTGCAGGTCGCGCCGAGCGAACGCCATCTGACCGCCGGCGCTGAAGATCGCCGCGACCGCCAGCAGCACCAGGACGGGCGCCCAGCGGAACGGCTCGGCGGGGACCAGGGCCAGGTGGTGGTACGGCGAGAGCCCCTGCAGCCAGCCCGGCAGGTGCAGGAGCGGCCCGAAGAACACCATCACCACGCCGAGGCCGAGACCCAGCCACGCCAGCAGTGCCCACCGCGGCAGCACGCCGTACAGCAGCCGGGCGACGCCGGCCAGCACCAGGCTGGGTGCGGCGTAGCCGAGCATGTCGAGCAGGAACGGGCCGATCCGCCCGCCGTCGCCGGTCACCATCGCGTAGCCCAGGCCCAGACCGAGGCCGCCCCCGACGAGGACGAGCACGGTGCCGACGACGGTCGTCACCACCTGCGCCAGCAGCCACCGGCGACGCGACAGGCCGGTCGCCAGCAGCGGCTCGACCCGCCCGTCCTCCTCCTCGGACCGCGCTCGGAGCGCCGACGACACGGTGAAGCCGGCGCCGACCAGGGCGATCACGACGATCGCGACGGCGTAGAAGCCGTCCACGAGGCTTCCCCCGCCCTGGATGAAGACGTCCCGCGACGTGGTCGAGTCGCCGATCAACGTGCCGACGTCGTCGCCGATGGATCCGTAGGCCAGCCCGAGCAGCGCGATCCCGCCCGTCCACCCGACGACCGAGCCGCGCTGGAGCCGCCACGCGAACCCCAGGGCCGTGGTGAGCGCGGGTTCGGCCCGCTCCGGACCCGGGCGCGCGGCCCACAGACCGCCGCCGAAGTCGCGCCGCCCGAACAACGCGTACGCCGCGCCGGTCGCGGCCGCGGCCAGGGCGAGGAGCAACAGGGCCGGCCACCACCGGAGCCCGGAGAACGGGTGCATGCCCTGGTACCAGCCGATCGGAGACAGCCAGGACAGCACCGGGTTGCCGACGTCGCCGATCGCCCGCAGGGCGTAGGCGACCGCGATCACGGCCCCCGCCGTGCCGTACATGCTGCGCGTGGACGACGTGAGCTGGGCGGCGACCAGGGCGGTACCGGTGAACACCCAGCCGCACAGGGTCAGCCCGGCACCGACGGCGATCGAGTCGGCCGCATCCAGCGGGAAGGACACCAGGCTCAGGGTCACCACTGCGCCGAGCACGACGTTCGCCAGCAGCGCGTTGGTCAGCGCGGCGGTCAGGGAGGCGTGCCGGCTCACCGCCGAGGTGCGGAGCAGCTCGTCGCGCCCGCTCTCCTCCTCGGCGCGGGTGTGCCGTCCGACCAGGAACATGCTCATCAGGCCGACGACGACCGCCCCGAACGCCGAGGCCTGCCACATCACCTGTCCGCCGATGGTGTCGAGCGCGCGAGCCGGGCCGGCCATCGCGATGAAGGCGGTGTTGCCCTCCATGCTCGCGGCCGCCTTGTCGAACTGCGCCTGGGTCGTGTACAGACCCTTCACGCTCACGGCTTGGCTGTAGTAGAGCAGCGTGGCGCCCAGCGTCCACCACAGGTAGTGCCACCGGTCGCGGCGCAGGAACGCCCGGAGGAACGTCGCCGCGCCGGTCATGACGCGTCGGCCTCCTGCTCGTCGGCGGGTATCTCGTCGCCGTAGTGGCGGAGGAACAGCTCCTCCAGGGTCGGCGGTGTCGCCGTCAGCGACCGGATGCCGGCGCCATGCAGCAGACCCACGGCGGCGTCGAGGCGGGCCGTGTCGACCTCGAACGTCGCCCGGTCGCCCTGCACCTCGAGCCCGTGTACGCCGGGCAGCTCGGCCAGCCCCGTGACCGGCCGGGCCAGCTCGGCGACGACGGAGGTGCGGGTCAGGTGCCGCAGGTCGGCCAGGGTCCCTGTCTCGACGCACCGGCCGGCCCGGATGATGCTCACCCGGTCGCACAGCCGCTCCACCTCGGCCAGGATGTGGCTGGACAGCAGCACCGTGCCGCCCTCCGCGCGGAACCGCTCGACGTACTCCTGGAAGACCGACTCCATGATCGGGTCGAGCCCCGAGGTCGGCTCGTCGAGCACGAGCAGCTCCACGTCGGCGGCGAGGGCGGCGACGAGCGCGACCTTCTGCCGGTTCCCCTTGGAGTAGCTGCGGCCCTTCTTGGTCGGGTCGAGCTCGAACCGCTCGATCAGCCCCGCCCGTCGCTGCTCGTCGATCCCGCCGCGCAGCCGGCCGAGCAGGTCGATGACCTGGCCGCCGGTGAGGTTCGGCCAGAGGTTGACGTCACCGGGCACGTAGCCGAGCCGGCGGTGCAGGCTCGCGGCGTCCGCCCAGGGATCGCCTCCCAAGAGCCGGACTGCTCCGGCGTCCTTGCGCAGCATCCCGAGCAGCACGCGGATGGTGGTCGACTTGCCGGCGCCGTTGGGTCCGAGGAAGCCGTGCACCTCACCCCGGGTGACTGTCAGGTCGAGCCCGTCGAGTGCCCTGGTCGTGCCGAAGGTCTTGGTGAGGTCCGAGATGTCGATGATCGCTTCGTTCACGGCCACCACGCTACACAGGTTTCAGTAGTTTCTGAAATCATTAGAATGGATGGCATGTCCACCCCCGAGCAGCGGGCCGCCTTCGTGGAGCGGCTGGGCGCCGCCCTCACCTCCGCGGGCCTCGCGCGCCTGCCGTCGCGCATCTTCGCAGCCGTGATGGTGGACGAGGACGGCCGGATGACGGCCGCCGAGATCGGCGAGGCCCTGGGCGTGAGCCCGGCCGCGGTCTCGGGGGCGGTCAAGTACCTCGACGGGGTCGGGATGGTACGCCGAGAGCGGGAGCGCGGCTCCCGACGCGACGTCTTCGTGGTCGACGACGAGGCGTGGCACGACACCCTGCTCCAGGCCGACAACATCTACGCGCCGATGATCACCGCCCTCGATCGGGGCATCGACGACCTGGGTCCCGACGACCCGGCACACCGCCGGCTGCGGGTGTCCCGCGAGTTCATGCGGTTCATCCTCGACGAGCTCCACGGCATCAACGACCGCTGGACGGCCCGGCGACGAGAGCTCCGGCTCGACGAGTGAGACACCCGGGTAGCGTGCGCGTCATGTCGTCGCTCCAGGAGACCACCACCCGTCAGCTCCGCCGTATCGCCCTCGACAAGCAGCGTGAGGGCCGCGTGCCCGGCCTGTTCGCCGGCGTCGCCCGCGGCGGCAGCCTGCTCTGGGGCGAGGGCATCGGCCAGGCGGACCTGGGAGAGGGGCGAGCACCCGGACCGGACGACCAGTTCCTGATCGCGTCGAACACCAAGACCTTCATCGCGGTGATGGTGATGCAGCTGCGTGACGAGGGCCGGCTCTCGCTCGACGACCTGCTCGGCGACCACGTGCCGGAGGTCTCCCACCCGATCACCATCCGGCAGTGTCTGGCGCACGTCTCCGGCATGGCCCGCGAGCCGCTCGGCGACGTCTGGGAGACGCTCGAGAACCCGACGGCCAAGGAGCTGCGCCGCGACTTCGACGACGTGGAGCGCGTGCTCAGGCCGCACGACCACTGGCACTACTCCAACGTGGTCTTCGCGATGCTCGGCCAGCTGATCGAGGAGCTCGACGGCCGCTCGTGGGAGGAGTCGCTGCGCACCCGGCTGCTCCAGCCGCTGGAGATGACCCGCACCTCTAACGGGTTCGACGGGGGGCCGCACGCGACCGGCTACTACGTCGCGCCGTACGACGACGTGCCCCGTCCGGAGCCGGTGATGGATCTGAAGGCACTCGCGCCCTGCGGCGGACTGGCCAGCACCGCGAGCGACCTGGCGAAGTGGTCGGCGTTCGTGGCCGACCCCGGCGACCTGCTCTCGGCCGACACGCTCGAGGAGATGTGCCAGCCGCAGATCCTGCTCACCCCGGAGAACTGGAACGCCGCGATGGGCCTCGGCCTCTTCCTGATCCGCACCGGCGGCGGCGCCGCCGGCCGCACGTACGTCGGGCACACCGGCGGCATGCCCGGGCACATCACCGGCGTGTTCACGCACCGCGAGTCGGGCACCGGCGGCATCGTGCTGATGAACAACTCCGCTCCGGTGCCGCCGGACGCGTTCGCGATCGAGCTGGCCGACCACGTGGTCGAGCACGACCCGGTCGAGCCCGAGCCGTGGCGGCCCGGCACCGAGATCCCCGACGAGTTCCGGGGTGTGCTCGGCCGGTGGTTCTCCGAGGGCCAGCCGTTCGCGTTCTGGGTCGAGCAGGGCGAGCTGAGGGCGCGGATCGACAAGCCCGCCGCGGCGACCCTGGCGCCCTCCCGCTTCGTGAAGGTCTCCGAGGACGGCTACCGCGACGTGGCCGGACGCGAGCGCGGGGAGCTGCTGAGGATCACCCGCGACGCCGACGGCACCGTGACCAAGCTCAACTGGGCGACGTACCTCTTCACCCGCGAGCCGATCGCCTTCGGGGAGCACCTGCCGCGCTGAGCTCACTCCGGCCCGGCCATCGCGTGCGGGACGTAGGCCGCCTCCAGACGCGCGCACTCCCCCGCGCCGAGCTCGAGGTCGAGGGACTCGAGCGCGTGCTCGAGGTGGTGCGGCTTGGTGACACCGACGATCGGGGCGGTCACGCCGGGTCGTCCGAGCAGCCAGGCGAGCGCGGCCTGGGCCGGCGGACGGCCCAGCCCCTCGGACACCTCGACCAGCGCGTCGACGACGTCGAAGTCGGCGTCGGAGTAGAGCTTCCTTGCCAGGGGGTCGTTGCCCGACCGCGTCGTACTGCCACCACCGCCCCGCGTGCGGGTGCCGGTGAGCAGGCCGCGAGCCAGTGGGCTGTAGGGCAGGACGCCCACGCCCTGGTCGAGGCAGAGCGGCACGATCTCGCGCTCCTCCTCGCGGTAGGCGAGGTGGTAGTGGTTCTGCATCGCCACGAACCGGTGCCAGCCGTTCTGCTCGGCGACGTGCTGCGCCTGGGCGAACTGCCAGGCGTACATGCTGGAGGCGCCGAGGTACCGCACCTTTCCGGCCCGTACGACGGAGTCCAGCGCCTCCATCGTCTCCTCGATCGGGGTGTCGTAGTCCCACCGGTGGACGAAGTAGAGATCCACGTGGTCGGTGCCGAGCCGTCGAAGCGACGCGTCGATCGAGGCCAGGATGTGACGCCGCGACAGACCGCGATCGCCCGGGGCGTCCGACATCGGGAAGTAGACCTTCGTGGCCAGCACGTACTCGTCACGTCGGGGGAACACCTCGCGCAGGAGCCGGCCGGTCACCTCCTCGCTGACGCCCGCGTCGTACACGTCAGCGGTGTCGTACGCCGTGACACCGGCCTCGGCCGCGCGGCCTACCAGTGGCCGGGCCCCGTCGAGGTCGAGGTGCCAGGCCCGCGCGGAGTGGTCACCGAAGCTCATCATCCCGAGCACCAGCCGCGAGACCTCGAGCCCGCTGGAGCCGAGGCGCGTATACCGCATGCTCGGCGTCATGACCGGGCCTCGCGCGGGCGATGCAGCGCCACCGCGGCTCCGACCAGACCGATGCCGAGCACCTCCTGGTGGCCGGGGACCTGACCGAGGATCACCAGCCCGCACAGGGTCGCGGTGACCGGGAGCAGGGCGAGCATCAGCGCGTAGCTGGCACGAGGCAACCGTGCCATCGCCCACTGGTCCGCGACGTACGGGATGACGGTCGAGCAGACTCCGACGCCGACGCCCCACATCAGCCAGAGCGGATGGGTGAACGCCGGGGTCGCCTGGGCGATCCCGAACGGCGTCGCCACGACCGCGCCGACGACCACGGCCACCGACAGCCGGTCGACGCCGGTCGCGGCGCTCGGCGTGGTCGGGGCCTCCGACTGCACCGAGGCGATCCGGTGCCCGAGCACGACGTACAGCACGAAGCCGAGGCAGTTGACACCCGCCCAGGCCAGGCCGGCGGCGCTGCCCTCGATGCTCACCGTGGTCAGCAGGGCGACCCCCGCGCAGGACAGCGTCAGCGCGGTGAGGTTGCGCCGCGAGCGCACGCCGTACGCCGCCAGCGCCACGACGCCGAGGAACTCGATGCTGGCGACGGTCGCCAGCGGGGCGAGGTCCAGGGCGAGGTAGAAGGCGGCGTTCATGGCGGCGAGGACGGCTCCGAGCGCGAGCATCGTGAGCCGTTCCCGCCCGGTCGCGCCGCGGAGCACGGTCCAGGGCCGCCGCCACAGCGCCAGGACGACGGCCGCGGACACGAGGCGGAGCCAGGCGACACCGAGGGTGTCGACGTGGACGAAGAGCAGGACCGCGAGCGACGGACCGAGGTAGTGGAAGACCGCGGCGAGGACGACCGCACCCAGGGCCGAGGGCGTGGCCGCCCCGTGGGCTGCGGGGCGCGCGTGCGGGACGACCGGGTCCCGGGTGCTCGTGGGCATGTCTCCATGGTCCGAGGCGATACAGGGGATCTGAAGGGTTGATCCCAGGCCGTCGCGGTGTTCTGCTTGCGAATCGAAGGGAGATGCGATGAGCGACCTGCAACTCCACGAACAGCTCGACGCGACCAACCGACGGCTCCTGCGCGAGATGTACGCCGATCCGCGGCTGTCGATGTCGGAGCTCGGCCGTCGCGTCGGACTGTCCGCGCCGGCGGTGAGCGAACGCGTCCAGCGCCTGCAGCGGGCAGGAGTGATCACCGGTTTCCGGATGGAGGTCGACCCCGCGGCCCTCGGCCTGCCGGTCACGGCGTTCGTGCGCCTGCGCCCTGCGCCCGGCCAGCTCGGCCGGATCGCCGATCTCGCGGTGGCCACCGAGCAGGTGAGCGAGTGCCACCGGATCACCGGGGAGGACTGCTTCCTGATCAAGGTGCATGCCGCGACCGTGGCCGGACTGGAGGAGGTGCTCGACCTGTTCCTCAAGCACGGGCAGACCGTCTCGTCGATCGTGGTCACCAGCCCGGTGCCGGGCCGGCCGCTGCCGATCCCCGACTGATCAGTCCGCGTTCACCACCTCGACCCGCAGCGCGAGCGCGTCATCGACGGCGGCGTCCAGGACCGCCCGGCGGGGGTCGGGGACCGCGAGCCACGGACCCGTGACGGCCAGCGCACGCAGGCGAGGATCGGCCAGCACCTCGTCGACCGCGACGTGGTCACCGCCGGTGACAACATCCTCGGTGCCACCGAGGATGCGCGCGGCGTGATCGGCAGCCGCCTCGTAGGCCTGCCGGGCCTGGTTGTCGCGACGCCGCGCGAAGCGTTGCTGGCTCTGCCCGCCGGCCTTGGTCCGTCCCTGCACGTGGCGCTGACCGATCTTGTGCTCGACGACCTCGTCGCCGGCGAGCCGGGCCACCGCGAACCCGCCCTTGCGGACCAGCAGGATGCCCCAGCGATCCGGCGGCGTCACCGCCGCGGTGAACGCGGTCGCGTCGGCGGCTCCGGCGTACACGGTGTCGAACGGCAGGCGGGCGGTGAACGTCGAGGCATCGGCCGCCGTACCCCGGAGCGCGCCGTCGCCGACCGTGAGCGCCGTGTCGCCGTGGCGGTGGCGGAAGTTGTCGGCCCAACGCACGAAGCGCGCGGCCGGGACCAGGACCTCTGTCATCAGCGGGTCATCAGCCCCAGGTGACCCGCGCCGCCTCCGCCCAGAGATCGAGGCTCTCGTCGGAGACCTCGTCGCTGCGGTTCCAGAGCGTGAGGTAGAGCGCCACCGCGGAACCGCGGAGCAGGACGTCTGCTTCCTCATCGCCCAGGCCGCGGGCGGTCACCGGCGGCTGTGGGCTGAGCGCGACCAGCCAGCGCTGCTCGGCGTCCTCGGGCAGGATCGCGATCGTCAGCGGCTCATCCGTCCGCAGCTGCGAGCGGGGCCGCGGGAGGAATCCGGTGAGCAGCTCGTCGATGCCGTCCAGTGCGAGCTCGCGGCCGATCCAGGTGTCCGCGGCTCTGGGGTAGCGCCCGAGGCGGGCCGAGAGCGCATCGACCGCGTGGATCGTGGTCTCGTGGCATTGGCGCCGCGCCCAGAACTGCCGCGGCGCCGGCGCATCGGCCAGGAAGACGAGCGCTGAGAGGTCGTCCGGGGCCGCGATCAGCGTCGAGACCAGGCGGTCCGCCCCTTCCCGGAGCCAGTCGACCGGGTCGGCGGCGGTGACCCCCTCGTGCTCGGTCTCGTCGACGTCGACCTCCTCGGCGAGGAGGTGACCCGTCGCCCAGCGGTGGATCAGGCCTTGATGGGCGACCAGGCGACGTACGTCCCAGTCGGGTGTGGTCGGGACGGCGGTCTCGAGCCCCGCCGTCGTCGCCGAGTCGGCGAACGCGTCCACGGCCTCACGGAACCCCGCCAGGTGCTGCTCGAGCTGCATGTCCGCAGTGTTACAGGCGACGCCGCAGGACGCGCGGGAGATTTCGGCGCAGCTGCTCTCGCGTTGTGCTTCGTCCGGCCGCCGCCGCTGATACGTTCGCAGCGGTGCACATCATCCTTCTCCCGAGGGCCATCCGGCGCGAGCTTGCACGTGTCGCCCCGGATGCGTTCATCGTGCAGAATCTCGCAGACGGCTACGTGGCACTCGAGAGGGAGTCGCTGTCCTCACCGATGCGCTGGCAGGGGCCCGCACGACCCCTCCTGGACCGCTTGAGCGAACTGCCCGACGCGGCCGGCGCGGAGGCGGTCGTGGAGGCTCTCCCCAGCATCAAGAGGCGGCGCTGACCCGAGGCGATCGTCCGGGCTGACCCAAGGGCGATGTGCGGAATCGGCGTCGGCGGTTGCTCGACACCGGCGCCTCACGACGTCATGCGGACGGTGCCAGCTATGGCTCGCACCGCATGACGTCCGGTCGGCGTGCGCCGCCGGACTAGCAGGTGAGTGCGACGGTGCCACTCAGTCCGTCCGGGTCAGCGGCGGTGCAGACCAGGATCGTGCCGTCGCCCGGCGCCGAGATCCACAGCGTGATCCTGGTCGTGCTCAGAGTGAGGTCGACCACCGTCGAGCCGTCTGCACACCCGCTCCCCGTCCCGGTGAGGATCGTCTGGGCGGTGAGGTCGGTCGGGACGGTGGTGAACCGCGTGCTCTTCTTGCTGGTCAAGAAGGTGGTCTGCGTTCCCGTCCCGCCCTTCACGATCTGGCCCGGCACGGTGGCGCCGGTCGCGTCCTGGCACCGGTACGCGGCGGAGCCGTCGACGTCGAGACTCGCGGACTCATCTTGTCCGCCCATGCCGCTGCTCAACGTCCCGCTACAGGTCGTCGTCGAGCTCGACGGTGAGGTGACGAGGACCGTGCACGTCGGCTCGCCGCCCTTCGCGAACGGCGAGGAGCCGGCGACCGCGGCCGGTAGGGAGACGGTTCCCACCGCGACCAGAGCAACCATCAGGATCGACAGAGAACGAAGAACTCGCATGGCGGTGACCCTCCCTGAGTGGACCGGACGAACGGGCGAGGAGTTCCGAGCTCCGTCGGCTCCCCGCCGCCTTGTATCGGATTGCGAGGCTTACGCTCGCCCCTCGACGGAGAAGGCTTCAATTGGACCTTGGTACTACGACCGACTCGCCGCACCGCCTGCGCGGCCACTCAGTCGCGGTGAACTCCCGCGGGAAGGTGCTGGCGCGGTCGCCTCACACGCCACGCACTGAACGCGACCGCGATCCCGAAGCCGACCCAGCTCAACAGGAAGCCCAGTGCACCGCCCAGGTGTCGTTCCTGACCGCCGCTTCAGTACAGCGACAGCACGACGAAAATGGCCACGACGACGCAGCCGAGCACGATCAGGGTCCACCGACTCCTCACGACCGAACGGATACGCCGGTCGAGGGAGTCGGGTGCGACGTGGGCGTCCGGGTCGGTGGGCACCCCGGGGTGCGGCCCGGGCGGAAGGTCGCGGAACGGGGCACTGCCGGGATTCGAGAACATGCTCATGGGCGCTCCCCGTCGTGGGTATCCGATGCCGACAGCGTAGCCGTCCCGGACAGCCGCCATCTCGACACGCGCGAACGCTTCTGGCTCACGGCGGCAGGCTCACCCGGGCGAGCGCAATGTCAGCGGCATCTCCCACGTCAACCGTGGGACGACGAGTGCTGAGCCCAATAGACCGCAGCGGAGTCGCGCGCCTCGGTCGGGTAGACCCTGTGCAGCGCCCGCCACGTCGGTGCCACCAGCCACAAGAAGGCGAGAACCACACCACCGCCGACGATCCACCACATGACTGCTCCTGTCAGCCGACGCCAGGATACGTCGCCTGCCGGTGGCAATCGAGGGGCGACCTACGCTGCCGGGTATGGACCATCGCCCCCTGGCCGCGGCGGTGGTCGCGCTGGCCCTCGTCGGGTGCGGCGGCCCGAGCGCGAGCCGCCCGGACGCGAACCACGCGCCGACGAGCCGTCCCAGCGGGAGTGCGAGCGCGCGGCCGGCCGAGCCCGGGCCGGTCGCGCGCGCGGCACAGCGGCTCGAGGAGATCGATCGGGCTATCGACAGCCGCGGTACGTCGCAGACGGATCTGCGCACGGCCGGAGAGCGCCAGCAGGTCGCCCTGCGCGCGCTCGGCCTCCACCCGGCGCTGGCGCGGCGTGTCCTGGCGCGGCTTCCGCCCACGTTGCGTGAGGAGACGAGGGCGACGATCGTGGCCGGACACCTGCTTCGGTCGATGCATCCGACGAGTCCCCAGGACCTCGCCCACCGCCTGCCTGCGTGGCGGATCGTGCCGCCACCTCCGGCCCGTCACCTGATGGCCGCGTACCGCGAGGCCGAGCGGCGCTTCGGCGTGGGCTGGTCCTACCTGGCAGCGATCAACCTGGTCGAGTCGGCGTTCGGACGTGTGCACGGGCTCTCGACCGCGGGGGCTCGCGGTCCGATGCAATTCATCCCGGCCACCTGGCGCGCCTACGGCGCGGGCGGCGACATCGACGACCCGCACGACGCCGTGCTCGGCGCCGCCCGCCTGCTCGCGGTGAACGGCTTCACCCGGACGCCGCTCGAGGCGCTGCGTCACTACAACGACTCCACGGCGTACGCCCGCGCCGTGACCCTGCTCGCCGGCGTCATGAAGCGCCGTCCCCGACAGTTCCTCGGGTTCTACTCCTGGCGGGTCTTCTACCTCACGTCACGCGGCAGCGTCCTGCTCCCGGTGGGGTACGACGAGCGACGAGGTGTCTCCGTCCGCGCCTGGCTCGCGCGGCACCCGGAGTCGCTGGTCCTTCGCTGATCGCGGTCGATCCCGACCGGAGCTCAGCAGCGTCGGAGCAGGAAGTGGAGGTACCCGTCGCCTTCCAGCTCGTCCCGGACGTCGAAGCGCGCTCGGTCAGCCACTCGCGGGCCTGGTCGGCCGACGGGTAGAAGTGGTACGCGCCGCCTTCGAGCACCTCTCCGGCGACCAACGGCGCGGTGACGGCGTCCTCGTCCATCACGATGTCGTCCTCCGGCAGCTCGACCGTGACGTACGCCGGGGCACCGGGCCGCAACACAGCCGCGAAACCCTTCACCACACCGGGCCAGTCCTCCGGGCCGACGTTCTCCATGGCGTCGATGCACAGGAGCGCGTCCATCGCGCTGCCCAGGTCTGCCCGGGCGACCAGGTCCTGAAGCGAGCCGTGCGACACCGGGACCTCAGGGTGCTTGCGGCTCGCGAGCTCCAGCATGCGGCTGGACTGATCCACCCCGACGATCCCGAGGCCGGCCGAGAGCAGCATCTCCCAGTACTTGCCGGTGCCGCAGGCCGCGTCGAGCACCACCGACCCCGGCGCCAGACGGGCGATCAGGGCCTGCACGCACCGACCATGGGCCTCGTTGACGTACGCGCCCCATCTCTCGTCGTACGTCGGGGCGTGCAGCGTGTCCATCCGCCGCTCACAGATGACCCGCCGCTCATCCAGGAAGCGACGCCGATCCGCGTCAGGCGAGCCGTCGGTCACCTGGGCGATTATCCAGCCGAGTGTGACTGGGTCGCGGCCCAGGTCTCGACCCGCCCGTCGCGGGTTCGCAGGCTCACCCGCGGGGCTCGCTCGACCTCTTCATGTCGCGACCCCGCTCGTTCCTCGCGGAGTCGCGGCTCAGACGTTGAAGCCCAGGGCGCGGAGCTGCTCGCGGCCGTCGTCGGTGATCTTGTCCGGGCCCCACGGGGGCATCCAGACCCAGTTGATGAGGACGTCGTTGACCATGCCCTCGAGGGCGGTGTTGGTCTGGTCCTCGATGACGTCGGTGAGCGGGCACGCGGCCGAGGTCAGGGTCATGTCGATGACGGCGTTGGTGTCCGGGTCGATGTGGACGCCGTACACCAGGCCGAGGTCGACGACGTTGATGCCGAGCTCGGGGTCGACGACGTCCTTGAGGGCCTCGGTGACGTCCTCGACGGTCGTGGTCGACGTGCCGGCGCCACCGGCCGTCACCTCCGGCAGGTCGCCGTGATCGACAGGGTTCGTGGTCACTTCGCTGCCTCCATCTGAGCGGTTGTCGTCGCGTCCTTCCAGGCCATCCAGGACAGCAGGGCGCACTTGATCCGGGCGGGGAACTTGGCGACGCCCGCGAACGCGACACCGTCCTCCAGCACCGCCTCGTCCGGCTCGACCTGGCCCTTGCCCTGCATCAGGGTCAGGAACTCGTCGTGGATCGCCATCGCCTCGTCGACCGGCTTGCCGATCACGAGATCGGTCAGCACCGAGGCCGAAGCCTGCGAGATCGAGCAGCCGAGCGCGTCGTACGACACATCCCCCACCGTCGCGCCGTCGAGGTGCACGCGCAGTGTCACCTCGTCACCGCACGTGGGGTTGACGTGGTGGACCTCCGCCTCGAAGGGCTCCCGCAGGCCCTTGTGGTGGGGGTTCTTGTAGTGGTCCAGGATGATCTCCTGGTACAGAGCGTCGAGGTCCGTGCTCATCTCTCAACCCAACTTGAAGTAGCTGCGGGTGTATTCCAGGCCGTCGATCAGGGCGTCGATCTCCGCCGGCGTCGTGTAGAGGTACGACGACATCCGCGTCGAGCTCTGCACCCCGAACCGCTGGTGCGCGGGCTTCGCGCAGTGGTGACCGGCCCGCACCGCGATGCCCCGGGTGTCGAGCACGGTCGCGACGTCGTGCGGGTGGACGCCCGGGATCTCGAACGAGATCGCTCCCCCACGCTCCGTGGCGTCCACGGGGCCGAGCACCCTCAGCCCGGGCACGGTCTGCAGGCCCTCGAGCGCGTACGCCGTGACCGCCTGCTCGTGCCGGTGCACGTTCGCCATGCCCAGCACAGACAGGTAGTCGACCGCAGCACCGAGCCCCACGGCCTCGACGATCGGAGGCGTGCCGGCCTCGAACTTGTGCGGGACGGGTGCGTACGTCGACCGCTCCATCGTGACCGTCTCGATCATCTCGCCGCCGCCCAGGAACGGCGGGAGCTGGTCGAGGACCGCCCGGCGTCCCCACAGGACCCCGATGCCGGTCGGACCGACGGTCTTGTGGCCGGTGAACGCGAGCAGGTCGGGCCGCTCCGCGTCGGGCATCGCCGCGAGGTCGATCGGCAGCTGCGGGGCGGCTTGGGAGGCGTCGACCACCACGAGCGCACCCACCTCGTGGG
Source organism: Nocardioides sp. (assembly GCF_036503465.1). Taxonomy (GTDB): domain Bacteria; phylum Actinomycetota; class Actinomycetes; order Propionibacteriales; family Nocardioidaceae; genus Nocardioides. The sequence goes on along the minus strand of NZ_DASXWU010000046.1, from coordinate 4,348 downwards.
CACGCCGCGCGATCTCACCGATCGGGTTGACGGTGCCGAGCATGTTGGAGACCCAGACCAGCGAGACGACCTTGGTGCGCTCGGTGATCAGCTCGTCGACGTTCGAGAGGTCCAGGTGTCCCTCGTCGGTCACCCCGAACCACCGCAGCGTCGCGCCCGTGCGTTCGGTGAGGAGCTGCCACGGCACGATGTTGGAGTGGTGCTCCATCTCGGTGATCACGACCTCGTCGCCGGGACCGACCCGCCGCTCCCCCGGCCACGCCAGCGTGCTGGCGGCGAGGTTCAGCGCCTCGGAGGCGTTCTTGAGGAAGACGATCTCGTCGCGGTCGGGGGCACCGAGGAACGCCGCCACCTTGTCGCGGGCGCTCTCGTACGCCGCGGTCGCCTCGGCACCGAGCTGGTGCATCGCCCGCGCGATGTTGGCGTTATGGCGCTCGAGGTGGTCGACCATCGTGTCGATGACCACCTGGGGCTTCTGCGAGGTGTTCGCCGAGTCGAGATAGACCAGCGGCTGGCCATCGGCGAGCATTCGCGACAGGATCGGGAAGTCCTTGCGGACGACCTCGAGGTCGGGGAGCAGTCCGTCCATCTGGTCTCCTTTCGGGTCACCTCGGATTCGAGAGGGCGCCGGCGCGCCTCCTCAACCGGCGGTGACGGCCGCCTTCACGTATTTGTCGTAGCCCTCGGACTCGAGCTGTTCCGCCAGCTCCTTGCCACCGGACTCGGCCACCCGGCCGGCGACGAAGACATGGACGAAGTCGGGCTCGATGTAGCGCAGGATGCGCGTGTAGTGGGTGATCAGCAGGACGCCCTTGCCTTCCTGCGTGCGGAACCGGTTCACGCCCTCGGCGACGATCTTCAGCGCGTCGATGTCGAGGCCGGAGTCGGTCTCGTCGAGCACCGCCACCTTGGGGTCGAGCAGCTCGAGCTGGGCGATCTCGTGGCGCTTCTTCTCGCCGCCGGAGAAGCCCTCGTTGACCGAGCGCTGCGCGAACGACGGGTCGAGGTTCAGCTCCTCGAGCGCGCTGTTGACGTCCTTGACCCAGGTGCGCAGCTTCGGCGCCTCGCCGTCGATCGCGGTCTTCGCCGTGCGGAGGAAGTTCGCGACCGACACGCCCGGCACCTCGACGGGGTACTGCATCGCCAGGAACAGTCCGGCCCGCGCCCGCTGGTCGACGGTCATCGCGAGGACGTCCTGGCCGTCCAGGGTCACCGAGCCCGACGTGATCGTGTACTTCGGGTGTCCGGCGATCGAGTACGCCAGCGTGGACTTGCCCGACCCGTTGGGGCCCATGATCGCGTGGGTCTCACCGTCGTTGATGGTCAGCGTGACGCCGGTCAGGATCTCCTTCTCCTCGTCGTCGGTCCTGACCGAGACGTGGAGGTCCTTGATCTCGAGGGTGCTCATTGAGGTGTCACTCCGTTCAACGTGGTGGTGACGTCGACGTACACGTCGTTGCCGCGTACCTCGACGGGGAAGGTGGCAACCGGCTCGGTGGCGGGAAGCCCGGTCGGCTTGCCGGTGCGGAGGTCGAAGCGCGATCCGTGCAGCCAGCACTCGACCGTGCAGCCCTCGACCTCGCCCTCGCTGAGCGCGACGGCGGCGTGCGAGCAGACGTCCTCGACGGCGAAGAACTCGTCGCCGTCACGGGCCAGCGCGACGTCCTGGTCGCCGACGGTCGCGCCGACGGCCTCGCCCTCGCGGAACTCGTCGATGGAGCAGGCGAACTCGAAGCTCACGCCAACTCCTTCAACACGTTCTTGGCGAGCTCGGCCTCGACGGTCGCGGCCAGCTCCTCCTCGATCTGCGGTACGGCGATCCGGCGGATCAGGTCGTTGAAGAACCCGTGCACGACCAGACGCCGGGCCTCGTTCTCGGCGATGCCGCGCGAGCGCAGGTAGAAGAGCTGCTCGTCGTCGAAGCGACCGGTCGCTGACGCGTGGCCGGCGCCCGCGATCTCTCCGGTCTCGATCTCGAGGTTGGGCACCGAGTCGGCCTGGCAGCCGTCGGTGAGCACGAGGTTGCGGTTCTCCTCGTAGGTCTCGATGCCCTCGGCGACCTTGCGGATCAGCACGTTGCCGATCCACACCGTGTGCGCGCGGTCGCCCTGGAGCGCACCCTTGTAGGTGACGTGGCTCTTGGTCTTCGGCGCGGTATGGTCGACGAACAGCCGGTGCTCGATGTGCTGTCCCGCGTCGGCGAAGTAGAGACCGAGCATCTCGACGTCGCCGCCCGGTCCGGTGTACTCCGCCGTGGTGTCGTGGCGGACGACGTCGCCTCCGAAGCTCACGTCGACGTGCTTGAAGCGGGCGTCGCGGCCCACCTGGGTGTGCCGGTGCCCGACGTGCACGGCGTCGTCGGCCCAGTCGTCGATGTGGACCACCGTCAGCTCGGCACCGTCACCGACGACGACCTCGACGATGTCGGCGAGGGTGGCCGACCCCACGAAGCGCAGGACCACGGTCGCTCGGCTGTGAGGACCGGCGGTGATCACGGCGTGGGTCGCGGTGGCCTGCTCGACGTCGGACCCGGTCAGCGTGACCACGACCGGGCGGTCGAGCTCTGCCTCGGCCGGGATCGTCACGGCGTACCGACGGCCGGCCTCGTGCCACACCCGCGCTGCGATCCGGTCGGTCGGCACGAAGCCGCTCGAGCCGAGCACCGGGCTCCCGGCCTCGACCTGCTCGAACACGACCTGCTCGGGCGCGTCGTACTCCGCACCGACGGCCGCACCGTCGAGCGCCGCGTCGCGGTGCAGACCACGGAGCCGCTTCAGCGGGGTGAACCGCCAGATCTCCTCGCGCCCCGTCGGCACCTCGTGGGCGTCGACGTCGAACGACCCCTCGGGGTGCAGGTGGGACTCGACGCGCTCGATCTCGAGCGCGTCCGCAACCGCTGTCACTAGCCGACCGCTCCTTCCATCTGCAGCTCGATCAGCCGGTTGAGCTCGAGGGCGTACTCCATCGGCAGCTCCTTGGCGATCGGCTCGACGAAGCCGCGCACGATCATCGCCATCGCCTCGTCCTCGGCCAGGCCGCGGGACATCAGGTAGAAGAGCTGGTCGTCGGACACCTTCGAGACGCTCGCCTCGTGGCCCATGGACACGTCGTCCTCGCGGATGTCGACGTAGGGGTAGGTGTCGCTGCGGCTGATCTGGTCGACCAGCAGCGCGTCGCACAGGACGTTGGACTTCGAGCCATAGGCGCCCTCGTTGACCTGGATCAGCCCGCGATACGACGTGCGCCCACCGCCGCGCGCCACGCTCTTGCTCAGGATCGAGCTCGAGGTGTGCGGCGCGGCGTGGACCATCTTGGCGCCGGCGTCCTGGTGCTGGCCCTCGCCGGCGAACGCGATCGACAGGGTCTCGCCCTTGGCGTGCTCACCGAGCAGGTAGACCGCGGGGTACTTCATGGTCACCTTGGAGCCGATGTTGCCGTCGACCCACTCCATGGTGGCCCCGGCCTCGCAGGTCGCCCGCGTCGTCACCAGGTTGTAGACGTTGTTCGACCAGTTCTGGATGGTCGTGTAGCGGCAGCGACCGCCCTTCTTCACGATGATCTCGACGACGGCCGAGTGCAGCGAGTCGGAGGAGTAGATCGGCGCGGTGCAGCCCTCGACGTAGTGCACGTAGGCGTCCTCGTCGACGATGATCAGGGTGCGCTCGAACTGGCCCATGTTCTCGGTGTTGATCCGGAAGTACGCCTGCAGCGGGATGTCGACGTGGACACCCTTGGGCACGTAGATGAACGAGCCACCGGACCAGACGGAGGTGTTCAGCGCGGCGAACTTGTTGTCGCCGACCGGGATCACGGTGCCGAAGTACTGCTGGAAGATCTCCGGCTGCTCGCGCAGACCGGAGTCGGTGTCCAGGAAGATCACGCCCTGCTCCTCCAGGTCCTCGCGGATCTGGTGGTAGACGACCTCGGACTCGTACTGCGCCGCCACACCGGACACCAGTCGGGCCTTCTCGGCCTCGGGGATGCCCAGCTTGTCGTAGGTGTTCTTGATGTCCTCGGGCAGCTCGTCCCAGGAGGTCGCCTGCTTCTCGGTGGAGCGGACGAAGTACTTGATGTTGTCGAAGTCGATGCCCGACAGATCGGCGCCCCAGCGTGGCATCGGCTTGCGCTCGAACATGTCGAGTGCCTTCAGCCGGAAGTCGAGCATCCACTGCGGCTCGTTCTTCAGTGCGGAGATGTCGGCGACGACGTCGGCGGACAAGCCGCGACGTGCGGTGGCACCGGCGGCGTCCGGATCGGCCCAGCCGAAGTCGTAGCGGCCGAGCGTCGCGAGCGTCTCCTCCTGGGTGAGTGCCTCAGGAGCGGTCGTCATTAGGACTGCCTCCCTCTC
>NZ_DASXWU010000045.1:0-67903 GCF_036503465.1 Nocardioides sp. | reverse complement strand
GTCCGCCTGAGCGGAAGCCAGAGGTGCCGCTCAGGCGGACGACCCGATCTCGGTGATTCCGGCCGGCGTACCTGACTTCTCGGCATACCCTGCCGCACGTGACGCCGCCTTCCCGCCGACGCGACCTCGTCGTCGGCGCCTGCGTGTTGGTCGTGACGCTGTCTCTCGTGCGGCTCGGCGTCGACGAGCAGATGCTCGCGCACGTCGGCTCGCTGCGTACTCACCGACCGCTCACGGACGCCGAGGTGCCCCTCATCGAGCACCTCCGGGTGGGTACCAAGTGGGCGGTGTGGGTCTCGCGGCTGCTGGTGGGCGCCGCGATCGTGGCCTGGATGGCCGTGGCGCGGCGGATCGCGCAGCGCTACGACTGCGACTTGTACCGATCGGACGTCGACTTCGCCGTCTCGGGCTGGTTCGTCCCCGGCTTCAACGTCGCCGCTCCGTATCTCCTGATGGCCGACGTGTGGACCGCGAGCCACCCGTCACGGCGTCCGGAGGCGATCCTCGCGCGACAACGGGTACCGCTCCGGATCCTGGTCTGGTGGGGCTTGTTCCTGCTGAGCGTCGCGCTCGGCTGCATCGAGCTACTGGACGCGGCCGTCAGCGGGAACCCGTGGGCGACGTTCGACGTCCAGCTCGACCTCCTGATGACCTCCTGCCAGATCGTCTCGGCGGCCGTGCTCGCGTGGATCGTCGTTCGCGCCACCGGTTTCATGGAGCAGCGAGCGGCAACCTCAACCCTGTGAGCGCGCGTCGTGGGCGCGGGCGGTGAGGACCGCGCGCTCCGCCTCGTTGCCGGTGAGCGCCGCTGCCCGGTCGAACTCCGTGGCGGCCTCGGCGTGCCGTCCGGCTCGGGCGAGCAGGTCGCCGCGCACCGCGGGGACCAGGTGGGACCCGGCCAGCGACCGATGGTCCGCGACGTCGTCGAGCACGGCCAGACCGTCCTCGGGACTGTAGGCCCGGCCGAGGGCGACGGCGCGGTTGACCTGGACCACCGGGTTGTCGCCCAACCGCGCCAGTACGTCGTACCACTGGGCGATGGCGCGCCAGTCGGTCTCGTCGGCGGCGGCGCGGGCGTGGCACGCCGCGATCTGGGCCTGGACGACGTACGGGCCGGCGGGCCTACCGGCCGCGACCGCGGACATCGCGCGATCCAACGCAGCCAGCCCGCGGCGGATCATCAGCTCGTCCCAGCGCGACCGGTCCTGGTCCTCGAGCAGGACCGGTCGGCCCTCGTTGTCGGTGCGGGCGTGCAGCCGTGACGCCTGGAGCTCCATCAGCGCGAGCAGTCCGTGCACCTCGGGCTCCTGCGGCGCGAGGCCGGCCAGCATCCGGGTCAGCCGGATGCCTTCGGAGCAGAGGTCGGGCCGCATCCAGTCGTCGCCGGCGGTGGCGGTGTAGCCCTCGTTGAAGATCAGGTAGAGCACACCCATCACGTCGTCGAGCCGCTGCTCGCGCTCACGACCCGTGGGGAGATCGAACGACTCACCCTCGAGGGTCTTCTTGGCCCGGGAGATGCGCTGACCGACGGTCGCGTCCTTGGTCAGGAAGGCACGGGCGATCTCGGGCACGGTCAGTCCGCCGACCAGGCGCAGCGTCAGCGCAGCGCGGCTCTCGGGCGACAGGGCCGGGTGGCAGGTGAGGAAGATCAGCCGCAGCACGTCGTCGTCGATGTGGTCGACGAACGCGTCGAGGTCGGGCATCTCCACCTCCTCCCGTTCCAGGGCATGGCCGAGCTCCGTCGTACGACGGCGCAGGGTGTCGGCGCGCCGGAAGCTGTCGACGGCACGTCGTTTGGCGGTCTGCATCAACCAGGCCGCGGGGTTGTCGGGGACGCCGTCGCGCGGCCACTGCTGCAAAGCGGCGACGAGCGCGTCCTGTGCGAGGTCCTCGGCGAGGGCCAGGTCGCGGGTCATCCGGGTGAGCGCGCCGACGAGTCGCGCGGACTCGTCGCGCCACACCCGCTGGACGACGTCCTGGGCGGTCCCGGCCTCGCTCACACCAGGAGAGTAGGACCGCCCGGCGACGCCGTGCTCGGCCTGTGGCCTCGCTCAGACCCCCTCTGGCGCCTCCTCGGGCTCGGAGATGCGGCGGATCTCGATCGCGCCTTCCCATTCCGGCCAATGGGTCAGGTGGAGGTCGGCCATCGCCTGGCCCTCGGCGCGGGCCTCCTCCTCGGAGTCGAACTTGACGATCGCCCAGCCGCCGACGACCTCCTTGGCCTCGGCGTAGGGACCGTCGGTCACGGTCAGGTTGCCGCCACGGACGCGGAACTCGACGGCGTCGGCCTTGCCGTACAGACCGCCGCCGTCCACGAACGAGCCGTTGGCGATCGCCTCGCCGACGTGCTCGCCCATGGCGTCCATCAGCGCCTTGGGCGGGTTGGCAAGTGCCTCGTCCATCTTGACGAAACAGAGGTAGCGCATGGGTTCCTCCTGTGGGTCGGGAACTGGTTCGCCCGTACGTCGAACGGGTGCGGCGTGGTTCGACACGTGTCTGTGAAGTCTTCCAAGAACTTCACAGGCCCGCACCCACGAGCATCTAGCCGAGAGCCTCGAGCAGCGCGGCGTACGTCGCGTCCGGGTCGGTGCTGGGCACACGAAGGTCCGCGGGCAAGCCGTCGAAGAGCGACGTCCACTCGCGGAGCGCGGCGTCACCCCCCTCACCATCGACGTACGCCGTCGCGTACGTCGTCCAGGCATCGCCGAGCGTGGCCGCGCGCCTGCGGAAGCGGTCGACCACGACGTCCGGATGGGCGACCAGCACGATGTGGACGTGCTCTGCAGCCGCAGCCTGGGCGGCCGCCCTGAACCGCGCCAGCTCATCGCCGCGTCCGACGGTCTGGGGGAGGACGACGTCGTGTCCGGTGGAGAGGTATCCGGTGATCAGTGCGAGTCCGGCCGTGCGCGCTCTGCTTGCGGCATCGGCGTCGTCCTGCCAGTCGCCGATCATCGTGCGAAGCACGTCGATGTCGCAGAGCAGGACGCCCGGGTGGTCGGCGGCGTACCGCCGCGCGAGCGTCGTCTTGCCGACGCCCGGCGGGCCGTTGAGGTGGATCAGGCGGGTCACTCGGGCTCGGGGTCGAGCTGAGCGTCCGGGGTGAAGCGGTCGAGCAGCTCGTCGACGTGCCCGCGGGTCACCTCGCGGCTGGTCTCCCACCCGGTGACCACACACACGAAGCGGTCGGCGTCGAGCAGCCGGAGGTCCATCTCGGTCGATGCCTGGACAGTGGCGGTCCGCGGCACCTGGCGCAGCAGCGCGATCTCGCCGACCAGCTCGCCCGGTCCGACGGTGGCGATCGGGCGACCGTCGCCCAGGACGTCCGCGGTCCCGCTCTCGATGATGAAGCAGCCGTCGCCCGGGTCGCCCTGCTGGTAGACGGTCTCGCCGGCGGCGACACGGCGTGGCCGGAGGCCGGCAGCGAGCTGCTCGAGCGCCGGGAGGGGGAGCGGGTCGAAGACGGACACCCGCTGGAGAAGGCGGAGGTCCTCGTCGCGGGCGAGCATGGCGTCGTCCAGCCGACGCAGGGAGAACCAGACGATCAGCACCAGCGCCGGCCCGATGAGCCCGAGCACGACCAGTGCCTGCTTCAGGGACGTCGTGGACGCGACCCAGGCGGCCAGCACCGAGCCGGCCCCGACGGCCGCCCCGCCGACGCACTCGAGCAGCCCGTACACCCGAGCGAGCACCCGCTCCGGCGCGAGCCGGGCGATGAGGGTGAAGGCACCGACGTCCACGAGAGCGTTGCCGACCCCGATCAGCGCGAAGAGCCCGAGGGCCGTCGGTTTGCTGGGAGCGATCGCGAGCACCACCAGCGGAGCCCCCCAGATGGCGACGCCGGCGCCGAACCACGCAGCCAGGCCTCGGTTGCCGACGAACATCGAGGCGAAGAGCGACCCCAGGATCGCCCCGGCGCCGACCGCGGCGGTCAGCGTGCCGACGCCCGGCTCGCCCATGTCGAGCAGGTCGACCGCGACCAGCACGCTGAACACCGACAAGGCCCCCCGGGTCATGGTCTGGGCGCCGATCAGGAGGAACATCACCCGCAGCTGGGGGGTACGGATGACGACCTGTGCGCCGCGCAGCAGGCCACCCAGCACCGAGCGCCGTCCGGCGCGGTGCTCGGGCTCCTCGACCCTCAGGCCGAGGGTGACCGCGGCCGAGAGCCCCGAGATGACGGCGACGGCGGCGAAGCCCGCCGACGTGCTGCCGCCGGTGAGCAGGGCGGCGGCCAGCGCGGGTCCGACCAGGGTCGAGACGGAGTCCAACAGCCCCCGGACGATGTTCGCCGAGGCGAGCTCACCCGGCGTACGGCAGAGCAAGGGGAGCAGCGCGGAGTTGACCGGCCGGTACAGCAGTGCCGCCGCGGTCGAGAGGATGGCCAGCAGGTAGACCGCGACCACGGAACCGCCGCCGGCGACGATCACGGTGATCCCGACCGCCGTGGCACATCGGATGGTCGAGACGAGGGTGAGCGCCAGGTCACGGCGCCAACGGTCGGCGACGGCGGCGGCGAACGGCGTGAGCAGGGCCGAGGGCAGCATCCGCAACAACGACACCAGGCCGACGGCTTCGGCGCCGCCCTCGTCGAAGGCGTACACGGAGAGCACCACCGTGAACGCCCACTCAGCGGTGCACGCCCCGAGGAACCCGAGCTGGATACGGCGTACGGCGGGGTTGCGCGCGCTGTTCACGAAGGAGTGCCCGGCGGCCCGCAGACGCCGCCGCCATCCCTCCCCGTTCACGAACGGAAACCTAACTCCACTTCTCGCCCGTCAACCAGGAATGCGGAACTGTCTCGTGGCCCGAGGTGCTGCGCCGAGCACCACCAGGGGTCTACGGTTCCGCCATGCGGGAGCGCCCCGCGCTGTTTCTCGGGCTGCTCGCGGATCAACCGGAACTCATCGCCGAGGTGGGCGTCCTGCGCTGGCGCGCGTCGGGAAAGGGCGGCACCGCCGGCCCGTGGATCGAGTCGACGGCCCGGGACGCCGGGCGCGACGGTCTGCCGTTGACCCTGGTCGCCATGGACCTCGAGGGCCATGCGATCGGAGCGGTCACGCTGGACGCGCTCGGCGAGGCGAGCGCGAAGTGCGGCGAGCACGCGCCGTGGCTCGTGCGGATGGTGGTCCGCCCCGAGGAACGGCGGTGCGGGATCGGCCGGCTGATGGTCGCGGCCGCCGAGGACCTGGCCCGGGAACGAGGTCACGACCAGCTGTGGGTGGTTGCGTGCGACGAAGACCTCGAGTTCTACCGGGCCTGCGGCTGGGCGGCGACTGATGAGATCGCAGACAACCGCGCGCCGGTCCTGCGCAAGCCCCTCGCAACCGTCTGAACCGGAGTTGGGAAACGTGCTGGACGGGAGCCCCGTGTAGACCGGAAGCGGGCAACGGCGGCCGGGGGAATCCCGGCCGGCCCCTCTCTGCAGCCAAGAGACCGCAACCCACCACCCACCGGAAGGTCCAGGTCATCCGACCGAAGAGCGCTCAGCTGGCCTTCTTCTTCGCAGCTTTCTTGGCGGTGGCTTTCTTCGCTGCCTTCTTGGCCGGCTTCTTCTCGGCCTCGTCATCAGTCGCCTCGCCGCGTGCGGTCTTGGCCGCGTCGACCGAGCGTTGCAACGCCGCGAGCAGGTCGACGACCTCGCCGGACGTCTTGGTCGACACCGGGGTGCGCTTGACCTCACCACCCTCGATCTTGTTCCTGACCAGCTCGTCGACGGCCTCGGCGTAGTCGTCCTCGAACTCGCTCGGATCGAAGTCGCCGGCCAGGGTCTCGACCAGCATGTTCGCCATCTTGACCTCGGCGTCCTTGACCTCACCGGTCTCGACGGCGAAGTCGGGGGTGCGGATCTCGTCGGGCCACATCATCGTCTGCAGCACGATCACGTCGTCCTTCACCCGCAGCACCCCGACCGTGGTGCGCTGCCGCAGCGCGACCGTCACGACCGCCATCCGGTCGGCGTCGAGCAGTGCCTGGCGCAGCAGTGCGTAGGGCTTCGCGCCGGTCTTCTCCGGCTCGAGGTAGTAGCTCTTCTCGAACAGCATCGGGTCGATCTGGTCGCTGGGCACGAACTTCTCGACCGCGATCTCGCGCGACGACGTGCTCGGCAGCGCGGCCATGTCCTCGTCGGTGAGGATGACCATCTCGCCGTCCTCGGTCTCGTAGCCCTTCGCGATGTCGGCGTACTCGACCTCTTCACCGTCGATCGAGCACACCCGCTGGTACTTGATCCGCCCACCGTCCGTGGCATGCACCTGGCGGAACGAGACGTCGTGCGACTCGGTGGCGGCGTACAGCTTCACGGGCACGCTGACGAGCCCGAACGACACCGCGCCCTTCCAGATCGCACGCATCCCATACCTCCGTGAACTCGTCAGATGGACCCAGTATCCGGGAGCCGGCCAGGGAACGCACGCGCCTGCGGTCTGCCACGCCGGTCGCGACGGTGTCGGACATGCTCGGGAGATCTTCCCGGGCTGGGCGGGAATCGGCCGGATCCACCGATCCCGCCGCTGCCCGATCGTCGGCGTACCAACTCTGCACAGGAAGGTGCGACATGAGTACGACGTCCACTTCGATCGACACGCCCGCCGCCCTCGGCGACCACACCGCCTGGCCCACCGTGTGGCGGGTCGCCGGCGGGCTGGCCCTGGCCCATGTGGTGATGCTGTTCGCCGCGATCACCCAAGAGGTGATGGTCTCCCACGACACCTCGCTCGAGAAGCTCCAGGACTCCTACGCAGACGCGAACCTCACCCGGGTCTTCACCGGTGGCTACATCGAGGCGGTCTCCTTCGTGGTCCTGGCGGCCGCGGTCGTCGTCGTCGCCCGGATCTTCCGCCGCGGGTCTGAAGGCGCGCGGCTCTCCTCCGACACGTTCCTGGCGCTCGGCGTCACGTTCGTCGCTGCGACCCTGGCTGTCGGCTTCGCTCCCGGGGCTGCCGCGATGTACGGCGCCCAGCACGGCGCCGACATCCACGCCGTGGCGGTGGTCAACGACATCCGCAACTACGGCTACCAGCTCCAGGTGATGATCCAGGGCGCCATGGCCATCGCGCTCGGCCTGGCTGCTCTCCTCGGAGGGCTGATGAAGCGCTGGGTCGGCTGGGGCGGCATCGTGATCGGCGCGGCGACCCTGGTCGGCACCCCGTTCGCCAACAACGGCCTCGGCATGCTCTGGTACATCTGGTGGGTCGGCGTCGCCGTTCTCCTGCTGACCGGCCGGGGCCTCGAGCAGACCCGAAAGTGATGCGCACCCGACACGTTCGGGGCACCCTGTGTCCATGCAGGTGAGACCGGCGCTGGCGGCTCTGGTGGGAGTCGCCGGCGTCGTTCTCGGCGTCGTCGCCCAGCACGACCGGGACGGCGCCCTGAACCTGGCTTCCGCGGGCCTGATGTACGCCGCCTACCTGGTCGTCGGACTGCTCATCCTGCGCGCTCAGCCCCGGCACCTGATCGGCCGGTTGATGGTGGCGGGCGGGTCGATCTCCGGAGCCGGGAGCGGGTTGCTCGAGCTCTCGTGGAGCCGCCTGCGCGACCAGCCCGGCGATGGGTGGGCCCAGCTGGGTGCCACCGTCGGCCAGTCGGGCCGGGCTCTGGGCTGGATGCTGGTCGTGCTCGTCCTCCCGCTGGTCTTTCCCGACGGACGCCGGGCCGGCCCGCGTCGTACCGCCCGCTGGGCCTGGCGCCTCGCCTTGGCGAGCGTGGTCACCAGTCTTCTCTCGGGTCTGTTCGGACCGACCCAGACCGACCTGCGTCTCACCGGGGTCCGCAACCCCCTCGGGCTGCCGCAAGCCACCCAACCCGTGTTCAACGCGGTCGAGACCCTCTTCCTCCTGATGGCACTGGGGACGCTGGTGCTGGCGGTGGTCTGCCTGGTCTGGCGCTGGCGGCACTCCGAAAGCCTGGACCGGCAACGCCTGCTGTGGTTCGCGCTCGCGTTCGTGCTCCCCGTGCTGGCACTGCTCGCCAGCTTCAGCGACGCCGCGGGACCGTGGCTGTTCGCCGTCGTCTCGCTGCCACTGCCGATCGCGATCGGCGTGGCCTGCCTCCAGCACCGCCTCTACGACCTCGACCTGGTCGTCAATCGCTCGCTGACGTACGGCGCCCTGTCGCTGGCGATCGCCGGACTCTATGCACTGACCGTGGGTGGCGTGGGGGCCATGATGCGGCAGGAGGGCGCCGGATGGCTGCCCTGGGTCGCCGCCGGGGTCGTCGCGGTCAGCTTCGCGCCCTTGCGTGACGCTCTCCAGCGCTTCGCCAACCGCCTCACCTACGGGCAGTGGGCCCAGCCCGCGGAAGTCCTGGCCGCGACGGGTCGGCGGCTGAGCGACGCCACCGACGTGCCCGGACTCCTGCAGGTGCTGGCCGACGAGCTCGGCGACGGATTGCGCATCAGGTTCGTCGAGATCCGTGACGCGGCCGGCGACCTGCTGGCCGTGCACGGTGAGCCCACCGACCGGGCCGAGACCTTCGGCCTCCAGGCGTACGGCGTGCCGGTCGGTGTCCTGCGCGTCGACGGCCGCGACCTCCGCGAGACCGATCGGACCCTGGTCCGTGACGTGTCCGGGCAGCTGGGTGCCGTGGTGCACTCGGCGGCCCTGCTGGGCTCGCTCCGGACCAGCCAGGAACGACTCGTCCTGGCCCGGGAGGAGGAGCGTCGCCGGCTGCGCCGCGACCTGCATGACGGGCTCGGTCCTGCTCTCGCCGGGCTCACCCTGCAGGTGGACACGCTGCGCCACCAGATCCGGACCGAGCAGAGCGCCGCCGACGCGACCCTCCTCGACCTGCGCACCGGGATCCAGTCGACGGTGCTCGACGTACGCCGGATCGTGGAGGGACTGCGTCCTCCCGCCCTCGACGAGCTCGGCCTCGTCGAGGCCCTGCACCAGCTGGTCCGGCGGCTCGAGGTGCCGGCCGGGCCGGAGGTCGAGGTGACCGTCGACGTCCCGGAGCGGCTGCCGGCGGCGGTGGAGGTCGCGACGTACCGGATCGTGGCGGAGGCCGTGACGAACGCGATCAAGCACGCCCGTGCCCGCCACGTCGGGGTGCAGGTGGCGGTGCCGGGACGGTGCGTGATCGTCGAGGTGTGTGACGACGGCGTGGGGTCGGCCCTGCCGCGCGACGAGGGCGTCGGCCTGGTGAGCATGCGCGAGCGGAGCGTCGAGATCGGCGGCTCGCTGGTCGTCGACAGCTCACCGGGCCGCGGCACCCGGGTCCGGGCCGAGCTGCCGACTTCGAGCGCGGGACTGTCGCGATGATCCGGGTGCTCGTGGTGGACGACCACCCGCTGTTCCGCCAGGGGCTGGCCGGGATGCTGACCATCTCCGACGACATGGAGATCGCCGACGCGGTCGGCGATGCCGAGACAGCCGTACGGCGGTGCGCCGAGCTCGAGCCCGACGTCGTCCTGATGGACCTCAACCTCCCCGGGATGCCCGGGGTCGAGGGCATCCGGCAGATGGCGGCGCAGGAGCACCCTCCGGCCGTGCTGGTGCTGACCATGGTCGACGACGACGACACGGTCGCGGCCGCTCTCCAGGTGGGCGCCCGCGGCTACCTGCTCAAGGGCGCCGTGCAGGAGGAGGTGCTCTCCGCGATCCGGACGGTGGCAGCCGGCGGAGTGGTCTTCGGCTCCGGTCCCGCCGAGCGTGCGCTGTCGGGCCGCCAGCGCTACCGGGCCGACCTCACCGAACGTGAGGCCCAGGTCCTGGCTCTGGTCGCGGACGGCCGGAGCAACAACGAGATCGCCCGCGAGCTGGACCTCAGCCTCAAGACCGTCCAGAACCACGTCTCCAACGTGCTCACCAAGCTCCAGGTGCGCGACCGCACCCAGGCTGCCCTGCGCGCCCGCGGCCTCTGACCCGGCCGCTTGTCCGGTCGGTCCCCGCCGCTGTCCCTGACAGGATGTCCGGCATGCGTCCCATGCTCGCGACCCGCGGCACGCACGTGCCCACCGGCGACGAGTGGCAGCACGAGGTGAAGTGGGACGGCATGCGGGTGCTGGTCGACGTACGCCACGGCACGGCCCGGCTCTTCAGCCGCAACGAGAACGACGCGACCGTCTCCTTCCCCGAGCTGGTCGGGATCCCGGTGGACGAGGTGCTGCTCGACGGCGAGGTCGTCGCGTTCTCCGACGGAGCCCCCAGCTTCGGGGCCCTCGCCGAGCGGATGCACGTCTCCCGCGCGGACCGCGCACGCCGCCTCGCCGAGCGGATCCCGGTCACGCTGCTGGTCTTCGACGTCCTCCGCGTGGGTGACAAGGACCTGATGGACGAGCCGTTGCGCACCCGGCGCGAGATCCTCGAGGGCCTCGACCTCCACGACGACCGGTGGCAGACCCCGCCGACCTACACCGACGGACGGATGCTGTTCGACGCGACGTACCAGCAGGCCCTCGAGGGCATGGTCAGCAAGCGCCTCACCAGCCGCTACCGGCCCGGGCTGCGCAGCAAGGACTGGCTGAAGTTCGCCCACCGGCGCCGCGAGTCGTACGTCGTGGGCGGCTGGCGCTCCGAGACCGACTCGCTCGACCGGCTCGGGGCGGTCCTGGTCGGTCAGCCCTCGCCGGACGGTCTGCTCTACCGCGGCAAGGTCGGCAGCGGCATCGCCGGCCGCAAGGCGGTGGTGCTCCGTGAGGTGCTGGCCGGACTCGTCCGCCCCGCCTCGCCGTTCACCGACGTCGTCCCGAGGGAGGACGCGCTCGGCACCACCTGGGTCGAGCCGGTGCTCGTCGTCGAGGTCGAGTCGCTCGGGCCGTCCGCCCAGGGACGCATCCGGCAGCCGTCGTACATCGGCACCCGTGCCGACCTGTCCCCGGAGGATCTGACATGAGGAAGCTCGGGCTTCTCGTGGTCGTGCTCGCCGCGACCCTGGCCGCCGTACCGGCCCCGGCCCACGCCGACGTCCGCTACGTCACTCTCGGTGGCGTCCGGGTCGCCCTGCACGAGCACACCCGGCAGGTGGTCACCGTCAACCACACCCGCGGCTACCGCGCCCGCATCGCCTACTGGGTGCAGCGGCACGGCCGCTGGCACCGGGTGTACGCCGTCCACGACGGCCGCATCGGGTACGGCGGGCTGGTCCGGCCGCGCCTCCGCCAGCAGGGGAGCGGCACCACTCCGCTCGGCACCACGAGGCTGATCTCGGCGTTCGGGCGGCACGCGCGCGGCGACTCCTGGGACCTGCCCTACCGCCGGATCAGGAGAGGCGACTACTGGGTCGAGGACAACCGCTCGCAGTACTACAACCGCTACCGCAACAAGTCCCGTGGCGGCTTCCGCTGGTGGCTGCCGGCCGGCGACGTGAACAGCTCGGAGCGGCTCCGCGACTACCCCGTCCAGTACGAGTACTCGGTCGTCACCAGCTACAACCACGCCCAGGTGCGGCACCGCGGCGCCGGGATCTTCCTGCATGTCAACGGTCGAGGCGCCACCGCCGGCTGCGTGAGCGCGCCGCGCTGGTTCCTGCAGCGGATGATGTGGCGCCTCGACCCCGTCAAGGACCCGGTGATGGCGGTCGGACGGTGACGCCCGGCAGCGGCGAGGAAGTACGCGTCGACGTCGAGGGGCACACCCTCAAGCTCTCCAACCTCGACAAGGTGCTCTACCCGCGTACCGGCACCACGAAGGGTGAGGTGCTCAACTACTACGCCCAGATCGCGCCGGTGATGCTGCCGCTGCTCCGGGACCGCCCGGTGACCCGCGTCCGATGGCCGAACGGCGTCGAGAAGGCGAGGTTCTTCGAGAAGAACGCCCCTGCCGGTACGCCGCGCTGGGTGCGCACCGCGGACGTCCCCACCACGGGCTCGCGCGGCGGATCTCGACAAGCTCGATCACCGGGGCACAGGGGCGACCGGCTCGTCTTCCCGATCATCGACGACCTCGCGACCCTCACCTGGGCCGCCAACCTCGCCGCCCTCGAGCTCCACGTCCACCAGTGGACCGTGGACGGGAAGGGCCAGCCCCGCGGCGCCGACCGGCTGGTGATCGACCTCGATCCCGGCGAGGGCGCGGGTCTGCACGAGTGCTGCCAGGTCGCCCTCCTGGTCCGCGACAAGCTGACCGAGCGCAAGCTCGACGCCCGCCCGGTCACCAGCGGCAGCAAGGGCCTGCATCTCTATGCCCACCTGCCGCGCCGGCAGGACTCCGACAAGACCTCCGAGATCGCGAAGACCATCGCCGAGGAGCTCCAGGCCGACCACCCGAAGCAGGTGACGGCGACCATGACCAAGGCCAAGCGCTCGGGCAAGGTGTTCCTCGACTGGTCGCAGAACGCCGGCTCCAAGACCACCGTGTCGCCCTACTCGATGCGCGGTGTCGAGCGCCCGTGGGTCGCCACCCCGGTCACCTGGGACGAGGTCGCCGAGGGCGCCGACGACCCGCTCGGCCTCGAGCAGTTCCGGTACGACGAGGTGCTGGCGCGGGTGGACGAGCTCGGCGACGTCTTCACCGAGTGAGCCGGGCCGGCAGATACCGGCTCGTTACCATCCCGTGGACGAGTTGGGTGTCGATCGTTGCACTGCCCTACGTACCGTTGCCGTGCCCGGTTCCCAGCGAGCTCCAACCCGCGTGGTGCCGGTGGCCGCCGACCGCCGGGGGGTGGGGTCGGTCGAGCCCGTGGATCCGCCCGTAGTCCCCGCTGCGGGCGGAACCACGCTCCTCCCGCCCGTGCCCTGACGGCCACGTGCCCCGTTGCGACTACGGACACTGATCGATCGAACACCCGAAATGGTTGACGTGGGCGACTTATGCTCCGGCCATGCCTCACCGCGTGCTCCTCGTGGAGGACGAGCCGGAGATCGTCTCCCCGCTCGTGCGCACGCTGGAGCGGGAGGGCTACGCCGTCGCCCAGGCGGCCACCGGCCGCGAGGCACTCTCCGCGACCGCCCGCGAGGAGTACGACGTCGTGATCCTCGACCTGGGGCTGCCGGACATGGACGGCCTCGACGTGTGCCGGATGCTGCGTGCGGCCGACTACGACGGCGCGGTGCTGATCCTGAGCGGCCGCGCCCGCGAGCTCGACCGGGTGGTCGGCCTCGATGCGGGCGCTGACGACTACGTCGCGAAACCCTTCGGCCTGGCCGAGCTCCTGGCCCGCCTGCGGGCGCTGCTGCGGCGCACGTCGGGCCGTGCAGGACAGTCTGGCGTCGAGCGCCGGCTCGAGGTGGACGTCGACGCCCACCGGGTGCACGTCGGGGAGTGCGAGGTCCTGCTGACCAGCAAGGAGTTCGACGTGCTCGCCGTGCTCGCGGCGAACCGGGACAAGGTGGTGTCGCGGTCGCAGCTGATGTCGGAGGTGTGGACGGAGGGCTGGTACGGCTCGACCAAGACCCTCGACGTCACCATCGGCCGGCTCCGGCAGAAGCTGGACAGGGCCGCGCCCGCCGAGCGTGTGGTGACGGTCCGCGGCGTCGGGTTCCGGCTGGAGAGCTGACGCCACGCCTCGAGCCCGCTCAGGTCACCGGGGCCCATCCGTCGCGCCCCGCCGCGACATCGGCGACCAGGTCGGCGAAGCGGGCGGGGTCGGCCAGGTGCACGAGGTGTCCACCCCCCGGCCAGGTCACGATCCGAGGGTTCGCGACGTGCGAGAGGAGGTGCTCGCGCACCGGAGCGGGTGGCTCCTCACCCGCGAGGTAGACGTACGGCACGGGGATCTTCGCCAGCATCGCGTCGACCATCTGCTGCAGCTCATGGGGCTCCGCGGTGAGTGGCACGTGCCAGTGGTCGAGCACGACGTCCTGCCGGATCGTGCGCAGCCGCTGGACCCGGTCCCGCTCGGGTCGGGGGAGCCGCTCGCAGCCGATGCTCTCCTCGAACGGCGCGAAGGCTCCCGAGAAGTTCGGACCACTCAGGTCGGCAGCCTTCTGTTGGACGAACGCCGAGAACCCGGCGACGGTGAGTGGCTGGTCGACGTTCACGACGCTGTGCACCGGCCAGGTGGCGGCGTATCCCGTGGCGAGCATCGCGCCGGCGGAGTGTCCGACCACCACAGGCAGGTCGATCTGCAGCGCCGTCAGCGTGCTGTGCAGCCGCGAGACCACCTCCGTGGGATCCGCGGCAGAACCGTCCGAGCCTCCGTGCCCGGGCAGGTCGACGGTGACGACGCGATGCTCCTCGGACAGTCGATCCGCGATCGGGTCCCACACCTGCCGGGTGAACGTCAGGCGATCGGGGCTCCCTCGCCACGGTCGGTCGTGGCCAGCGGTGCTGCGTCCATGGTGGTACCTCCCGGCTTCTGATGGTCACCGTGCCGTCCGGGACGTCGGTGCGCAACGCTCGAGGAGCGTCCGCGCATGGGCGCGGCTCGTGCCAGTTCCTCCGCCGGGATGGTTGCCGACCACATTCCGTGTGCGGAACACTTTGACGTTGTCGTCCCGGTGTGGGGGGCCTCGGGCGGCACGGGGAGGCAGGCGATGAGCGATCGCCCGGAGCAGGTCAGCGTCAGCCGCGAGGAGCACGAGCAGCTCCGACGGGACTTCGCAGCACTCCAGGAGCAGTTCGAGGCCGCCGACGGCGTCCTGGCGGCCATCGGTCGTTCGGGCACCGACCCCGATGCGGTGCTCAGCACGATCGTCGAGAGCGCCCGCAGTCTGTGCCGGTCACAGGCCGCCTATCTCTGCGTCCTCGAGGGTGAGTTCTACCAGCTGATCAAGTCGGTCGGGGTGAGCGAGGAGTCGATCAGGTTCATCGCCGAGCACCCGATGTCGGTCGACCGCGAGACGCTCGGCGGTCGGGTCGGACTCGAGCGACGGACCCAGCAGATCCCGGACGTGCTGGACGATCCTGACTACGGGCGGTTCGACCTCCAACGGATCGCCGGATACCGGACCACCATGGGGGCGCCGATGATCCTCGACGACGAGGTCGTCGGGACCCTGACGGTGTGGCGCAACGAGGTCAGCCCTTTCGACGACCGTGAGATGGCGATCGTCACAGCGTTCGCCGGTCAGGCCGCGATGGCGGTCAACGGCGTGAAGCTCGTGCAGCAGCTGGAGGCGCGCGGCGCGGAGCTCGCGAAGCGCGTCGACGAGCTCGAGGCCCTGCGCGCGGTGGGCGAAGCCGTGAGCTCGAGCCTCGACGTGGACCGCGTGCTCTCCACCATCGCCATGCACGCCGTCGAGCTCTCCGGCACCGACGGCGGCTCGATCATGGAGTACTCCGAGCGCGACCGCTCGTTCCGGGTCCGAAGCGTCTACCAGACCCAACCCGAGGTGGTGGAGCGACTGCGATCCGTCCGGATCGACCTCGACGCGACGCTGGTCGGGCGGGCGGCCCGGGAGCGTCGTCCGATCGTCGTCTCCGACCTGACGGCGGTCGACCTCGACCCGCACCTGCGGATCCTCCACGACGCCGGCTGGCGGTCGCTCGTCGCCGTGCCGATGCTGCGGGAGGACCAGATCGTCGGGTCCTTGATCGTGCGCCGCAAGGAGACCGGGGACTTCACCGAGGAGACCGTCGACCTCCTGGAGACGTTCGCCAGCCAGTCCGCCCTCGCCCTGCTCAACGCACAGCTCTTCGCCGAGCTGAAGGAGCAGAGCGTGGAGCTGGAGCTGGCGAGCCGGCACAAGTCCGAGTTCCTGGCGAGCATGTCGCACGAGCTGCGCACGCCGTTGAACGCCGTCCTCGGGTTCTCGGAGGTGCTGCTGGAGCGGATGTTCGGCGACATCAACGAGCGGCAGGAGGAGTACCTCCGCGACATCCACGGATCCGGCAAGCACCTCCTGGAGCTGCTCAACGAGATCCTCGACCTGTCCAAGGTCGAGGCCGGCCGCATGGAGCTCGACTACTCGACGTTCGACCTACGCGCGGTGATCGACGGTGCCGTCGCCATGCTCCGCGAGCGGGCCGCGGTCCACGGGATCGCGATGAACGTCGAGATGGGCGACGGCGTCGAGGAGGTGTACGCCGACGAGCTCCGGCTCAAGCAGGTGGTGCTCAACCTGGTCACCAACGCCGTGAAGTTCACCCCGGACGGCGGGTCGGTGACCGTCCGAGCCCTGCGCGACGGCGCCGACGTCGAGATCACGGTGACCGACACCGGGATCGGCGTGCCGGAAAAGGACCGGGAACGGATCTTCGAGTCCTTCCAGCAGGGTGGCCGCGGCAGCTCGCGCGAGGAGGGCACGGGTCTCGGCCTCACCCTCTCGCGCCGCATCGTCGAGCTGCTCGGCGGCCGGATGTGGCTGGAGACCGAGGTCGGCCGGGGGAGCACGTTCGGGTTCTCCATCCCGATCGGCACCACCCAGCAGACCTCGGCCGGGGACGACGTCGTCGCGCCGGCCGGCCGGGTCGTCGTGATCGAGGACGACCGGCCCTCGCTGGACCTGTTCGACGCCTACCTGTCGGGAGCCGCGCTCGAGGTCGTCTCCGCGCGGGACGGCCAGTCCGGTCTCGCCGCGGTACGCCGTACCCGCCCGGACGCCGTCCTGCTCGACATCCGACTGCCCGGCATCGACGGCTGGGCGGTGCTCAAGGCGCTGAAGGCGGACCGGGCGACCAGCGACATCCCCGTGATCGTCGTGTCGATCGTCGACGAGCAGATGCGAGGCGTGGAGCTGGGCGCCGCGGCGTACCTCGTCAAGCCGGTACGTCGGGAGCAGCTGCTGTCGGCGCTGGCACGTGTGGGAGCTCCGGTGCCCACCCCCACCGGACCGGGAACGGAAGGGAGCTGAGGAGATGGGCCAGGGCCGCATCCTCGTGGTCGAGGACAACCCGAAGAACCTCAAGCTCGTCCGGGATGTCCTGACCTACTCCGGCTTCGAGGTGATCGAGGCGACCTGCGGGGAGGACGGCGTCCGGCTCGCGCACGACGAGCTTCCCGACCTGATCTTGATGGACCTCCAGCTCCCCGGCATCGACGGCACCGAGGCCCTCCGCCAGATCCGGGAGTCCGACGGGCACCACGTGCCGGTGGTCGCGGTGACGGCGTTCGCGATGAACGAGGACCGCGAGAAGGCCTACCAGTCGGGCTTCGACGGCTACGTCGAGAAGCCGATCAGCGTGCGCGCCCTGCCCCAGCAGGTGCGTGACTTCCTTCAGCTCGGAGGCACCTCATGAACGACGCCACCTCGGCCAAGACCCGCGTCCTCGTCGTCGACGACCAGCCGCCGAACATCAGGCTGCTCGAGGCGATCCTCGCGCCGCGCGGCTACGACGTGCTGCCGGCCTCGTCGGGGGAGGAGGCGCTCGCTCTGCTCGAGCAGTCCGAGGTGGACCTCGTGCTGTGCGACATCGTGATGCCGGGCATGGACGGCTACCAGGTCTGCCGGGCGATCCGCGAGCGGACGGCCACGGCGTACCTGCCCGTCGTGATGGTCACCGCGAGCGGCGACGAGCAGAAGATCAAGGCGCTCGAGGCGGGCGCCGACGACTTTCTGACCAAGCCGATCAACCAGAGCGAGCTCCTCGCCCGGGTGGCGTCGCTGGCCCGGATCAAGCGCTACCAGGACACCATCAAGCGCCAGTCCGACGAGCTCTCCGCGTGGAACCAGGAGCTCGAGGCCCGGGTGGCCGACCAGGTGTCCCAGATCGAGCGGATGGGTCGCCTTCGGCGTTTCCTCTCTCCGCAGCTGGCTGAGCTGATCGTCGACTCCGGTGACGAGTCGTTCCTCGAGAGCCACCGGCGCGAGATCGTCGCCGTTTCCTGCGAGCTGCGCGGTTTCACGGCGTTCGCCGAGTCCAGCGAGCCGGAGGAGGTGATGGGGGTCCTCGAGCAGTACTTCGCGGCGCTCGGCGACCTGATCTTCCGGTTCGAGGGCACGCTCGAACGGTTCGCCGGCGACGGCCTGATGGTCTTCTTCAACGACCCGGTCCGGTGCGACGACGGTCCGGCCCGCGCGATCCGGATGGCGGCCGCGATGCGCACCCGGGTCCGCGGCCTCGCCGAGACGTGGGCTCGGGAAGGGCACGACCTGGGCCTGGGCATCGGGATCGCCCAGGGCTACGCGACCCTCGGCCGGATCGGGTTCGACGGCCGCTACGACTACGCCGCCATCGGCAGCGTCACCAACCTCGCCGCGCGGCTCTGCGGCGACGCGGAGCCGTGGCAGATCCTGGTGACCGAGCGGGTCTTCTCGGCGGCGGGACCGATCGCCGTGGGTGAGGACGCCGGCATGCGCGAGCTCCAGGGGTTCAGCCGCAGCATCCACGCCTTCGACGTCAAGGGCATCGACAACGCGCGGATCGTGTCATGACCGGCGACCTGTGGACACCGCAGGCGGAAGCGCCCGACGTCCTGTCCCGGCTCAACGAGGACGAGCGGTACCAGCGCTTCGACCGGCTCCAGAGCCGGATGGGCGGCGTCTGGGACGCGATGCGGCTCAACCACGACGACGAGTCGGTGGTCGTCGTACCCTCGATCACCCTCGACCGGGCGGTGGCGGCGAGCGGCAGCATCACGCAGGCGATGGAGGAGCGCTTCCTCTTCATGCTGATGCTCCTGCGCCAGCCGCGGCTCCGCATGATCTACGTGACGTCCCTGCCGATCGCACCGGAGATCATCGAGTACTACCTCGCCCTGCTGTCCGGTGTGATCCCCAGCCATGCCCGCGCCCGGCTGACGCTCGTCCACGTCGACGACGCCTCGCCGCGCTCGCTCAGCGAGAAGCTCCTGGAGAGGCCGCGCCTGCTGGCGAGGATCGCCGACCTGATCCCCAACCGGGAGCGTTCGCACCTGGTGCCGTACAACACCACCGAGCTCGAGCGCGACGTCGCGCTGAGCCTCGGGATCCCCTTGTTCGGTGCCGACCCGCGGCTGGCCCCATTCGGCTCCAAGTCCGGCTGTCGGCGGCTGTTCGCCGACGCGGGCGTGCCTCACCCGCTGGGCGTCGAGAACCTGCGCACGCTCGACGAGATGGCCGACGCGGTGATCGGCATGCGGGCTCAGCGACCGGCGATGGGGAGCGTGATCGTGAAGCTCAACGAAGGCGTATCCGGGGCGGGCAACGCGTTCGTGCCGCTCTCCGGGATGCCGGCGCCGGGCTCGGGCGACGAACGGGCGGCCGTCCTGGACCGGCTGCGCCACATGGAGCTCGAGTCGCCGGTCACCACGATCGACGTCTACCTCGCCAAGTTCGCCGAGGGTGCCGGGATCGTCGAGGAGCGCATCACGGGGACCGAGATCGAGAGCCCCAGCGTCCAGCTGCGGGTGCTGCCCGACGGGTCCGTGCAGCTGCTGTCGACGCACGACCAGCTGCTCGGGGGCGCGAGCGGGCAGAGCTACCTGGGCTGCGTCTTCCCCGCCTCGGCCGCCTACGCCCGCGAGATCACCCAGCACGCGGAGACCATCGGGAAACGGCTGGCCGAGCAGGGCGCGCTCGGCCGCTTCGCGGTGGACTTCGTCGTCGTCCGCGGCGCCGACGGGGAGTGGACGCCGTACGCCATCGAGCTCAACCTGCGCAAGGGTGGAACGACGCATCCGTACCGCACCCTGCAGTTCCTCACCGACGGCCGCTACGACCCCGCCACCGCGCTCTTCCTGACCCCGCGCGGCCACGAGAAGCACCTCATCGCCACCGACCACCTGGAGTCGGAGCTCCTCCGCGGGCTGAGCGTCTCCGACCTCTTCGACATCGTGGCCCGGCACGGGCTGCACTTCGACCAGTCGCGCCAGGTCGGGATCGTGTTCCACATGATCAGCTCCATCACCGAGCACGGCCGTGTCGGGCTGACCGCGGTCGGCGACTCCCCGGCCGAGGCCGACAAGCGCTACCGCGAGGCCCAGCGCATCCTGCTGGAGGAGGCGGCGGCGTCGCTCCGGGAAGTCCCGCTTCCGGTGTGAGATGACGCGGATCTGGTACGTCGCCTACGGGTCGAACCTGGCGATCGCCCGGTTCCGGTGCTACCTGTCCGGAGGCCGACCGGTCGGCGGCGCCCGTGAGTACGCCGGCTGCCGCGACCCGAACGACCCGGCCCGCGCCGAGGGGGTCGAGGTGCCGGGCGGCATCGCGTTCGCCTCCGAGTCCGGGGTGTGGGGCGGCGGGATGGCGTTCTTCGACCGCACGCTGCCCGGGCTCGCTGCCTGCCGGGCGTACCTGGTGACAGCCGACCAGTTCGGCGACATCGCGGCGCAGGAGCGGCGACGCCCC
The DNA here is from genome assembly GCF_036503465.1 of Nocardioides sp. Taxonomy (GTDB): domain Bacteria; phylum Actinomycetota; class Actinomycetes; order Propionibacteriales; family Nocardioidaceae; genus Nocardioides. The sequence continues at coordinate 47,820 of NZ_DASXWU010000045.1, read as the reverse complement.
CCGGGCGGCGAGTTCGCTCGTGACCTGGCGGGGCTCCTGCCCGACGTCGAGTCCGTCGTCGCCACGGGCCCGGGGCACTACGAGACCGTGGTCAGGCTCGGTGAGCTCGACGGCTCCCCGATGTTCACGATCACCCACCACGACGTCGCGAGCCTTCCGCTCGCGGCGCCCACCGCGGCGTACCTCCAGTGGATCTCGGCCGGCCTCCGTGAGGCACACGGGTACGACGACGCCCGGATCGCCCGCTACCTGGCGGCCGCTCCCGGAGCGGCCGGCGTCTGGACCGTGACCGAGATCGAGGAGCTGAGCCGTGGCGCGCACGTTGGAGGCTGACTACCTGGTGGTGGGCGCGGGCGCGATGGGCATGGCCTTCACCGACGCCCTGATCGACCACGCCGACGTCCGCGTGGTGATGGTCGATCGCCGGCACGGTGTCGGGGGGCACTGGCTCGAGGCCTACCCGTTCGTGCGTCTGCACCAGTCCTCCGCCTTCTACGGCGTCGCGTCGACCCTGATGGGCGGCGGCCGCCTGCAGCAGCACGGCCCCGAGACCGGCCTCCAGGAGCGGGCCACCGTCTCCGAGATCCGCACCTACTACGACAAGGTCCTGACCGAGCGGATGCTCGAGCCCGGCCGGGTCGAGTTCCGGCCCAACTGTGAGTACGTCGGCGACGGCACCGTCGTCTCGCACATCTCCGGCGAGCGGTCCGTCGTACCGCCGGGCTGCCGGGTCGTCGACGCCCGCTACCTGGCCCCCGACATCCCCGAGGAGACGCCGCCGCCGTTCGAGGTCGGCGAGGGCGTGCGGGTGCTTCCGGTCAACGACCTCGCCCGGCTGACCGAGGCGCCGAGCCAGTACGTCGTGGTCGGGTCGGGCAAGACCGCGACCGACGCCTGCATCTGGCTGCTCGGCCGGGGCGTGGACCCGGACGCGATCTGCTGGGTCAGGCCCCGCGACCCCTGGATGCTGAACCGGGCGGTGGTCCAGCCCGACCCCGCGGTGTTCCTCGGCATGGCCGCCGACACGATGGCCGCCGCGGCGACCGCGGCCTCCCTCGACGACCTGTTCCTCCGCCTGGAGGAGGCGGGGATCATGCTGCGGATCGACCGCACGGTCACGCCGACGATGGCGAAGACCCCGACCCTCGCCACCTGGGAGCTCGAGCACCTGCGCAGCATCGAGCACGTCGTACGTCGTGGACACATCCGGTCGGTCCGTCCGGGCAAGATCGAGCTCGAGGACGGTGTGGTGGAGATCGCCGCGGACGCGCTCGTCGTGCACTGTGCGGCGTCAGGCCTGAAGTACCCGCCCCTGGTGCCGATCTGGGGGCCGTCGGCGATCACGCTGCAGCCGGTCCGCGCCGGCTTCCCGTGCTTCGGCGCGGCGATCACCGGATACGTGGAGGCGACACGCGCCGACGACGCGGAGAAGAACCGGCTGTGCCCGCCCTCGCCGTACGGGAACAGCCTGACCGACTGGGCGACCATGAACGTCCTCGGGACGCGGAACACGATGTCGTTCGGAGCCGAGGCCGACATCAAGTCCTGGGCCGACACCGTCGCCCTCAACCCGGCCCGCATCCCGCCGGGGCACGACGGGGGAGCCGCGTTGGACGAGGCGCTCGGGCGGCTCCAGGCCCATCTCCGCCCGGGGCTGGCGCGCCTCGCGGAACTGGGTGGCGTCCCGGACTGACGAGGCTCAAGCGGCCCGCGCCTAGGTCACGCCACTGGCGGAGACCGCGGCCTCGGCGAGTGCCTCCACGAGGGCGGCCGTCGCCGGGGGGTCGGGCGGCGCGCCGTACGTGGCGGCGTAGACGTGCCGGCGAGAGCCGGGCAGCTCGCCGGCCACGATGCCGTCGGTGTGGTGGGCGCGCAGCGCCAGCCCCGGGATCGTCGTCACCCCGAGCCCGGCCGCCACCAGCGCCTGCATCACCACCATGTCGTCCGAGACGTAGCCGATCCGCGGCTCGAAGCCCTCCTCGGCACACAGGGCGAGCAGATGGCTCCGGCACCGCTCGCAGCCGGCGATCCAGGTCGCGTCGCGCAGCGCGGCCAGCTCCACGCCCGGTGTCGTCGAGAGCAGGTAGACGGGGTCGTCGAGCAGGTGGTGGAGGCGGACTCCCTCCGGCTCGGGCTCGGTCTCGTCGTACCGGAAGATCACCGCGACCTCGATCTGCCCGGTGCGCAGCAGCTCGAGCGCCTCCGGCGGATGGGCGTCGACGAGGTTGACCTCGACGTTCCGGTGCTTCCGCGCGAGTGCCGCCAGGGCACCGGGCACGAGCGAGCCGATGACGGAGGAGAAGCCGGCCAGCCGGACCCGCCCGGCGTTCAGCCCGACGTGGGCCGACAGCTCGGCGTCGGCGGCGTCGATGCGCCCGAGGATCTCGGCCGCCCGGTCGGCGAGCAGCTGCCCGGCCGGGGTGAGCCGGACGCCGCGCCCGACCCGTTGCAGCAGCTGGGCTCCGGTCTCCGCCTCGAGCCGAGCCAGATGGTGGCTCACCGAAGGCTGGGAGTAGCTCAGCTCCTTCGCCGCCGCGGTGACCGAGCCGCAGCGTGCAACGGCGTCGATGACCCGGAGTCGGGTGAGATCCAGCATGCATCAACTCTATCTATGTGTCCGCCAGAAGATTGGCATTGGACGCATGAGCCGGTGACGACCACGCTGGAGGCATGACCACGACTCCGATTCGCCCTGCCTCCGCCCTGGCCGAGCTCGTCGAAGGAGTGCGCGCCGAGGTGGGCAAGCACCTGAGCTGGGCCGACACCGCCCAGCTCGTCGCCGAGCAGCTGCGCGAGCACCTGCCGAGCCCCGACGTCCTGACCGCCGAGCAGCGCCTCGGGTCCCCGGACGGCTACCGCAGCCACACCCTCCACGCCGAGCCGGACGGCACCTTCTCGATCATCGGGCTCGTCTGGCGGCCGGGCCAGACCACCCGCATCCACGACCACGTGACCTGGTGCGCCTTCGGCGTGGTCCAGGGTGTGGAGCACGAGGACCTGTTCGACGCCGACCTCAACCTGCTCGGGCAGAACGACAACCACGTCGGCGACGTCAGCGGCTTCGCCCCGCCCGGCGACATCCATCGGGTCCACAACATCGGCCACACCATCGCGATCTCGCTCCACGTCTACGGCACCGACGTCACTCGCATCGGCTCCAGCGTCCGCCGCTACTACGACTGACCCGGCGCCTTCCGTCCGGCGATCTCCGCGGGGTGGAGCCGCGCCGAGATCGGCAGCATCGAGCGCAAGACGGGACTAGCCTGTGGCTTTGTGAACGCGCGGCGTCGTCCGGTGTTCGTGGGGCGGGTCTCCGAGATCGAGCGGTTGAGGGCACTGGCACAGCTGGCGCGGACCGGTCGGCCCGCGGCCGCGCTCGTCGTTGCCGAGCCCGGCCTGGGCAAGACCCGGTTGCTGGCCGAGGTCGCCGCTGAGCTCGAGCTGCCGCATGTGGAGCTGCGGGGCTACGAGCTGGTTCGCGAGGTCCCGCTCGCTGCGGTTGCCGGCCTGCTGCGATTCCTCGCGGAGGTGCCCGACGCGGGAGATCGGCTCGGCGCCCTGCTGCTCGGTGAGGCAGGGGTGGGAAAGGGCCTTGACACCCTGCGGCTGTTCGAGGCCACGTTCCGCTGCCTGGCCGGGTCCGGCGCGCTGGCGGTGATCGTGGACGACCTCCAGTGGGCAGATGCGCAGTCCCTGTCGCTGCTTCAGTACCTTCTCGCCGCGGCCGCCCCGGCGGACTTCCAGCTGCTCGTGCTCTGTGCCGGCCGCCCGGGCGCCGAAGTGAGCGACTTCGGACTGGGCATCGGCCGGTTGCTCGAACCCCAGCGTTTCGCGGAGATCACCCTCGGTCCACTCGGCCGGGCCGAAGGGACCGAGCTCGCGGCTCGGCTGGCGCCCGAGCTCGAGCAGCAGGACGCCGAGCGGCTGTGGCGTCAGGCGCAGGGCTCGCCGTTCTGGCTCGAGGCCCTGGCCGGACACGATCGGGCGGGGACGGGCCCGGCCGGCCTGCTCCAAGGACGACTGACCGGTCTGGACCCCGACGCCGCCCGGCTGTTCGCGTTGCTGGTTGTTGCCGCGCAGCCGCTCGGCTTGCAGGATGCCCCGGAGCTGCTCGACTCGACGGAGGACAGGGTACGGCGGGCGGCGGCCGCCCTGGTGGACCGGGCGCTCGTCGTACAGGAGGCGGGGGAGGTGCGGGTCGCCCACGACCTGATCCGCGAGGCGGCTGCCGCGAACCTGGCCGAGGCTGAGCAGCGCCGCTTGCACCGGGTGCTCGCATCGCGGCTCGAGGCAGGAGCCGGGGGCGACATCCGCGATCTGTTCCGCGCTCTGGAGCATCAGCAGGCGGCCGGGGTCGTGGACCCGGAGCTTGCGATGCGCATCGCCGGGTCGCCGCAACGTCGCCTGCTCGGGAGCAGGGGTCTGGCGACCCTCGGTGCGATCGCCGACGTCACGACCGAGAGCTCGGCTCTGCCGGGCGAGGTCGCAGCGCTGGCCACGGAACTCGGTGAGTGGACCGTCGCACTCGAGCGATGGTCCTCCATGGCCGATCGGCTACCGGACGCGCGCGACCGGGCGCACGCCGCGCTCGCCGCCGCCACCGCGGCGTTCCGGCTCGGGCGCGCCGTTGACGTGCATGCGTTCGTCACGCTGGCTCGCGACCACGCCGGCGACGACCCGGTGGTCGCCATCGCGGCCGACGCGCAGGAGGCGGAGGCCCTGTTGTGGTTGGAGAACCTGGTGGCGCGGGCACAGCCGGTCGTCGAACGCGCTGCCCGGGCCGCGCAACAGCTGGTCGAGCAGGCCGGCGGCGTGGACGCTCTCGGTGACGCTGCGTGCGGGGCCCACGTCATGGCCCGGCGCGCGCAGTTGGACGCTGCGATCCGCCGTGCCGACGCGGCCACCGTCGCTGACTGTGCGGAGCTGATCCGCACGAGCGCCCGCGACCCCGCAGACGCGCTGGCGGCCGCCTCCGACGGAGTCTTCTCCATGCTGCAGTTCGAGGGCCTGCCCAAGGCCGCCGAGCCGCGCGCCCGCCGGATCCTCGAGGAGGCCCGGCGACGGATGCTGCCGAGCATCGAGGTGGAGGCGACCCACTGGGTCGGCTGGGTCGCTCACCACCTCGGCCGCTTGGAGGAGGCTTCGGGCTACATGGAGCAAGCCGTGGCGCTGGCGGCACGCGTGGGCCCTCCCCGTCGCTTCACGGTCACCCAGCTCCGCGCCGTGGCCTGCAGCGTCGACGCCAGCCGCATCGACTGGCGCGGCAACGTGGCCGCGATCGAGCAGGCGATCGCAGCCGAGCCGGACCCGCACTTCCGGCTGGTGATCCGGCTGCTGCACATCTGGCTGGTGGGGCGCTTCGCCGCGGTGGACCCGGTCCGGCTCGCGGCGCTCCTCGACCCGATGGCCGAGGACGCCGAGCGAGCCGGCTGCGCGCGCTGCCTGTGGGAGTCGGTGCTGCACGGCGCGGAGGCACAGGCGCGCATCGGCGACGTCGCAGGCGCCCGCGCGGCCCTCAAGCGATGGGATGCCGCTCACCCGGCTCCGTACCGGGGTCCGGGCGCCCGCCGCGCGTACGTCGCGGCACTGCTGGCCATGCATCGGGATCCGGTCGCCAGCCTGGGGCTGTTCGCCCGGGCGGCCGCGGACGCGTCGGAGGTGGGGTATGAGCTGATGAGGCTCTGGATCGACATCGACGCAGCCCACACTGCCTCTCGCATCGACCGCACGCGCGGGGTCCAGGACCTCCGCGCAGTCGTCGAGAGGGCCGAGGCGATGGGTGCGGTCAGCGAGCAGAAGCTCGTGGTGCAGCAGCTGCGCTCGCTCGGCGTACGCACCTGGCGGCGCGGTGCGGGCGCCGGTCCGCTCACAGTGCGTGAGCAGGAGATCGCCCGGCTCGTGACCGCCGGGCTCTCCAACCCGGAGATCGCCACCGAGCTGTTCCTGTCCCGCAAGACGGTCGAACGACATGTGTCCAACATCCTCGCGAAGTGCGGGGCGCGTAACCGGACCGAGCTGGGCGATCGGCTCCGCGACAGTCGGGAGGCGTGGCCGACGGCTCCCTGAGGACGGCCACCGGTGGATGGGGGAGTTCCCCGATGAACCTGCCTCGCTCCCTCCTTAGCGTCGACGTCAGCCGGCACGAGTCGGCGGATCAACCAAAGGCAGTGCGATGGGCTTGCTGCTCTTCCTCGTCGACAACGTGGACCCTGCGGCCGAGGTCGGCCCGGCGGTGGCCCAGCGACTGGCCGCCCTCGGTGTGACCAACTTGTCGGTACTGCGCGACGAGCACACGACCGCTCTTGCGCTGCAGGGCTGGACCTTCGACCCGACCCTGTCCGCCGACGCAGCCGCGCATGCCCTGTCGGCGGTCGGAGGCACGGTCCGTGTCTTGCGCCCCGTCGTCGAGTCCGAGATCCACCGCGCTCCGGAGAGCCCACGAGGAACCACCTGATGAAGAGACCACTGATGATCACGGCGCTCACCGCGACCGTCGCCCTCGCTGGACCGTTCGCACCGGCGTCGGCCGGCCCTGCGGCCGCCACCGTCACGCACTACACCGCGAGCTATCCGTGTCCGTGCTTCGGAGCATTCGACCTGACCGGCGTGCACGTGACGAACGTGCGTTTCCCGGGCTTCGACGCAGGCCCCTACGCCGCCGCGACCACCGGGGGCCGGGACAACTTCTCCGGCACGGTCACCGATCCGCCCGCCACCGAGATGGTGTTCAACGGCGCCAACTCCGGTCAGTGGTGCTCCGACTACGTCCAGGTGAGGGCCCTGTGCACCACCGAATGGTCCGAGACCGTCGAGGCCGACGGGTCGGTCACCGGGTGGGCGATCTACCCGGACGGTGCCTAGTAACTAGCGGTCCAACCATCGACTCGACAAGGAGTGTTCGAAGATGACCAAGAGAATGCTGGCGAAGATCTGTGTGGTCGCAGCGATCGGCTGTGCGCCGGCCGTGCTGTCGGCGATTCCCGCCGAGGCCGCGACCGGACCGGCGCCCGGCACCGGGCTGATCGGCGGGTGCAACATGGTCAAGGATCCGACCATGTTCACCGTAGCCATGGAGCACGCCTCCTCCATGGGCGACGCGGGCATGTTCGTCGGCGTGGCGGCATCCGGCGACCCCGGCTGTCAGACCTCCCTCGGCGGCTGAGCCGCGAGCGCTCGCTCTGGCATCGCGCGGTCACTCGGTCGCGTGCTCGGTCAGATCCGGCCGTCGGTGGTAGTCGCTCGCCTCGCTCACCCACCACGCCTCGGTCGTGGTCAGGTGCGTGGGCGGGTCGAGCGTGCCGGCGCAGATCGACCAGCGGTCCGGCCGGCCGCCGGCCTGCCAGAACAGGCTCGAGCCGCACTCCCGGCAGAACCCGTACGCCGCGTGTTCGTCGGGGCGGTACCACGCGAGCAGTGCCTCGCCTTCGAGCACGATGTCGCTGACCGCGGCCGAGGTCGCCGCCATGTGGTGCCCGGTGAACCGACGGCACCGGTGGCAGTGGCAGTTGATGACGTCGCGCAGCGGCCCGGACACGGCGTACCGGATGCCGCCGCACAGACATCGCCCCGCCCGGGATGCCGTCCTATGACCCTGCGTCATCGCCGGAACCACCGAGCTCCTGGAAGAGCGTGAGATGGACGCCGCCCGGGGCGTCCAGCCTCGCGTTGAGCGAGTCCCACGGCGTCCGGGTCGGCGGCGCGACCGGCTCTGCCCCGCCACCCACCGCGGCATCGTTCGCGGCCGAGGCGTCACCGACCTCGAGAGCCACCCGAAAGTGCGGTGCCACCCGGCGACCGACCTCCACGTCGTCGATCATCTCGACCTGCGCGGTGTTGGCGATCTCCAGCGTCGCCCGGCCCGCCCCGAGGATCGTGACCTGGGCGCCGCCGTCGCCGGCGTACGCCTCCTCCTCGGGCATGCCGAGCACGTCACGGAAGAACCGCAATGCTCCCTCGTAGTCCTCGGCGTGGACCACCAGCCGCAGCTGGCGGATTCCCGTGTCGTGATCACTCACAGAGGACAGATACCACAGCCGCAACGACAGTCGCTTTGGCCGTGCCCGTCGTGAAGGGTGGATGTGGCGGGCGTGACACATCACCGGTGGCCGCTCACAGAGGTTCGTCGTGCCCGACCGCCGTTGCCGGCTTCCAGATGATGCGCGCCCTCCTTCCTCCGCGGGCTCGTCCGACGTGAGTCCGGCGAGCGACGCCGCGCCCCAGAGGTTGATCCGTCCACAGTTTCACCCCCACCCCTAGCCGTGCGGCCGCTCGTGGTCGTAGGTTGCCTGAACGGATCTCTTACTCGGGAGAGGGATCACCTGTTGTCTGTCATCGCCGCGGACGCACACGCCGACCTGGTCGAGTCGCTCGACCAGCGGCTGCGTGAGGCGGTGCGCCGCGAAGGCGTCGACCCGCAGCGCGACGCGATCGTCGTACGTCGTCTGGCCGAGTCGGTGGTCCGTGATCACGACGAGCGCAGCTTGACCGGAGTGGTCGCGCCGGTCAGCGACGTCGAGTCGATGGTCGGGGAGCTGGTCGCCCGGGTGTCCGGCTTCGGTCCGCTGCAACAGTTCCTCGACGACCCCGCGGTGGAGGAGATCTGGATCAACGACCCTTCACGGGTGTTCGTGGCGCGACGCGGGAAGCATGAGCTGACCAACCTGATGCTCACCAGCGCCCAGGTGCAGGAGCTGGTCGAGCGGATGCTGAAGGCCTCGGGACGTCGCATCGACATCTCGCGACCCTTCGTCGACGCGATGCTGCCCGAGGGACATCGGCTGCACGTCGTGCTCGAGGGCATCAGCCGCGGCTGGACGGCGGTCAACATCCGCAAGTTCATTGTGACCGCGGGGCGCCTGCACGAGCTGGTCGAGCTCGGCACGCTCACGCCCCCGGCTGCGACGTTCTTGGAGGCGTCCGTGCGCGCCGGGCTGAACATCCTGGTCGCCGGCGGCACCCAGGCGGGCAAGACGACGCTCCTGAACTGTCTGGCCGCGGCCATCCCCGGCGGCGACCGGGTGGTCAGTGCCGAAGAGGTCTTCGAGCTGCGCTTCCCCCACCCCGACTGGGTGGCGATGCAAACCCGTCAGGCGGGTCTCGAGGGCACGGGCGTGATCACGCTGCGCGACCTGGTCACGGAGAGCCTGCGCATGCGTCCGAGCCGCATTCTCGTCGGCGAGGTCCGCGCCGAGGAGTGCCTTGACCTGCTGCTCGCCCTCAACGCCGGCGTGCCCGGCATGTGCACCCTCCATGCCAACTCCGCGCGCGAGGCGCTCGTCAAGATGTGCACCCTGCCCCTTCTGGCGGGAGAGAACGTGTCCGCGCGCTTCGTGGTCCCCACGGTGGCGGCGAGTGTCGACCTGGTCGTGCACCTCGGCATCGACCAGCACGGCGTACGTCGGGTCAACGAGATCGTCGGTGTCCCCGGCCGGGTGGAGCACGACGTCATCGAGATCGAGCCGATATTCGAGCGACGCTCGGGCGACCTCCGGCGCGCCGGAGGGTTTCCACCCCGCCAGAACCACTTCGAGCGCTTGGGCATCGACGTCCAGGCAGTGCTGGCGGGGGTCGGCTGATGGGCGTCGTGCTGGGCCTGGGTCTCGGAGTCGGGCTGCTGCTCGTCTGGTCGGCATTCGCGCTGCCTCGTCGCACTCCCCGCGTACGCCGTCACCGCACGCGGGTCGTCGAGCTCCTCGCCCGAGCGGGGTTGGGGCACGTGTCGTCCTCCGCGTTCCTCACCCTCTGCGGCGTCGTCGGCTGCTCCGCGGCCCTGGTCATGCAGGTCGTGACGCGTACGCCCCCGGTGGCTCTGCTGTTCGGCGCCATGGGCGGCTACCTGCCCGTCGTGGTGGTGGCGAGCCGTGCGCGCCGCCGGCAGCGCGACTTCGCCGAGGTGTGGCCCGAAGCCGTCGACAACCTCGCCAGCGCGGTGCGAGCAGGGCTCTCCCTGCCCGACGCGCTCGGTCAGCTGTCCGTGCGTGGCCCCGAGCCGCTGCGACCGCCGTTCGCGGCGTTCGCGCTCGACTACCAGGTGACCGGGCGGTTCGGCGAGTGCCTCGACCGGCTCAAGGAACGCCTCGCCGACCCCGTCGGCGACCGCGTCGTCGAAGGGCTCCGGGTCGCCCGTGAGGTGGGCGGCGGAGAGCTGGGCCGGCTGCTGCGCAACCTGTCGGGCTACCTGCGTGACGAGGCACGCACCCGTTCCGAGCTCGAGGCGCGCCAGGCCTGGACGGTCAACGGCGCACGCCTCGCGGTCGCCGCGCCATGGCTGGTCCTGCTGATGATGAGCTTCCAGCCGAGCGTCATCCGGCGCTACGCGTCGCCGGCCGGCACCGTCGTCCTTCTCTTCTCCGCTGGGACCTGCATCGTCGCCTACCGGCTCATGATGCGCATCGGCCGCCTTCCTCGCGAACGCCGGATCCTGTCGTGAGCCCGATCGTGTCCGGTCTGTTGCTCGGTGCCACCGCCGGGCTCGGACTGGTGCTGGTCCTCGCCCGACTGCACGCCATCCACCGACCGACCCTGGCCCTCCGCGTGATGCCCTACGTCCGCGACGTCCCGAGGATCGGACGCCCAGCGCCGATGGACGAGCCCACCTCCTCGCCGCTCTCCGCGGCCGCCGGCGTCTTCGGCCCCGGTCTCCGGGCCGCCGCCGACGCGGTCGAGCGCATCCTCGGCGGCGCCTCGTCCGTACGCCGCCGGCTCGCCCGCGCCGGGCTCGACCGGACCGTCCACGACTTCCGGGTCGAGCAGGTCCTCTGGGGGCTCGGCTGCTTCGCCGTGGTCGCGGCGTACTGCCTGCTCACCGCACTCGGCGGGCGCGGCGACACCGTCGGGTCACTGCTCCTCTGCGCGGCCGGCTTCGCCACCGGCGTGCTGGCCCGCGACACCTACCTCACCTCGCAGGTCACGACCCGCGAGCGCAAGATCCTCGCCGAGTTCCCGGTGCTGGCCGAGCTGCTCGCCCTGGCGGTCGCCGCCGGCGAGAGCCCGGTCGCCGCCCTCGACCGTGTCGTACGACGCAGCGGCGGCGAGCTCTCCCACGACCTCGCGTCGGTGCTCGCCGCGGTCCGCACCGGCGAGCCCGTCGCCCGGGCCTTCGACCGCATGGCCGCCACGACCGGCGTGCCGTCGGTGGCGCGGTTCGCCCAAGGCGTCGCGGTCGCGGTCGAGCGCGGCACCCCGCTCGCCGAGGTGCTCCACGCCCAGGCCGCCGACGTCCGCGAAGCCGGTCGCCGCGAGCTGATCGAGGTCGCCGCGCGCAAGGAGATCTTCATGATGGTGCCGGTCGTGTTCCTCATCCTTCCCGTCACCGTCCTGATCGCCTTCTGGCCCGGGGTGATCGGGCTGCACCTGACCACGCCGTGACATCCGAGACCACTGGTGACGACCCGACCCGCAGAGAAGAGGAACCGATGTACCCGCTGACCCGCCTCCTGACCCACTGCCTCCTTCTCGTCACGACCCCTCGCCGGCGTGACGAACGCGGGGACGTGCCGGGCTGGGTGCTGGTCACCGTGATGACCGCCGGGCTGGTCGGTGCGCTCTACTCGCTGGCGAAGCCCCAGCTCAGCGACATCCTCACCTCGGCACTCAACAGCGTGCACTGAGCCGTGCCCGCCCGGCACGGCCAGCGCGGAGCGGCGGTCGTCGACTTCGTCCTCGTGCTCGTCCTGCTCGTCCCGGTGTTCCTCGGGGTGCTGCAGGTCGCCCTGGTGCTCTTCGTCCGCAACACCCTCACCGCGGCGGCCTCCGAGGGAGCCCGGTACGCCGCCACGCTCGACCGCGGTCCCAGCGACGGAGCCGCCCGCACCCGCCGCCAGATCGACGGTGTCCTGGCCGGCCGCTACGCCAAGGGCGTGACCGCGCACGAGATCACCATCAACGGCGCGCCGGCGGTGGAGGTCACCGTCCACGTCGTCGTGCCCGCGCTCGGCATCGGCGGTCCCGCGGTCGTGCTCTACGTCTCGGGACACGCCGTCGAGGAACAGCGGTGAGGCGAGGGCGCGACGACCGGGGGAGTGCCCTCGTCGAGCTGTCCTGGCTGGGCATCCTGCTCGTGCTGCCGGTGCTGTGGATCGTGCTCTCGGTGTTCCAGGTCCAGCGCGGCGCCTTCGGGGTCTCCACCGCAGCGCGTGCCGCCGCCCGCGCCTACGTGCTCGCGCCCGACGACGCCTCCGGCCTGGTCCGTGCGCGGACGGCGGCCCGGATCGCTCTCGACGACCAGGGTGTTCACGGCGTCGTGCCCGAGGTCCGCGTGACCTGCACGCCGTACCCCGCCGACTGCCACCAGGGCTCCTCGGTGATCACGGTCTCGGTGCACTCACGGGTGGTGTTGCCGATGATGCCGAGTGCGTTGGGCAGCAACCGGCCGAGCTTCGCGCTGGACGCGACCCAGACCGTGCCGAGCGGACAGTTCCAGGAGATCAGCAGTGGTACGCCAGCGGAATGAGCGCGGGCAGACGACGCTGCTGATCATCGGCCTCGCTGTCGTGCTGCTGATGATGGCCGCGGTGGTGACCGATGCCTCCGCGGCGTACCTCCAGCGGCAGGGGCTCGACACGCTCGCCGACGGCGCCGCCCTCACCGCCGCCGACGCCGGCGCGTCCGGCGACGAGGCCTACGGCAACGGCCTCGACGTCGACCTCCACCTCGACGCCGACGTGGCTCGCGCCGCGGTGCTCAGCTACCTGCACCGCGTCGGCGCCTACGACCGCTACCCGGGGCTGAGCACGCGGGTCTCGGTGGACTCATCGACGCAACGGGTGATCGTCGAGGTCCGCGCCCCGATCCACCTGCCGCTCCACGTCCCGGGCTCGCCGGAGCACGCCGACGTCGCCGCCGTCAGTGCCGCGACGGTGGGCGTGGACGAGTAGTTCCCCCCTGGTTCAGACCTCGACGACTGTCTGGTCCACGGTGACGCCGTGGTCGTCGACGATCGTCGTGGTCGCGAGCATCTGGCGTTCGTCGGACAGCACGAACTCGACGCTCACGACAGCCCCGAGACGGACCAGGTCCCAGATGCGCTCATAGGTGTCGTCCCCATGCACCTGCACGACCCTGCGGTGCTTGCCCGCCATCCGACCCTCCTCCGGGTGGTGTGCTTTCCATCTCAACAGGGGGGAAGGAGACCAGGCTACGTCCTCAGAGACCGCCTGTCGGGTAAAGATTTCGCGTCCCTGGGCTGGGCGTGTCGGAAGGTGAGGGGCGATGAGCGTTGCGATCAGCCCTGGCAGACGGGCCGACAAGCCGGCCGGCCTCCACGGCAAGGTGGCGATCGTCGCCCAGCACCCGATGGGCCGGATCGGTGAGCCCGACGAGGTCGCCACGGCGATCGTGTTCCGGCCTCCGACGAGGCCTCGTTCATCGCCGATGCGGTGCTGCCGCCCCGTCGACGGCGGATTCCTGGCCCGCTGAGCAGGTCCCCGGGCCGGCTGTGCGGATGCGGTTCGGCCATCGCCGGTGCCGTAACCTTGCTCCTCGTGGCCGGCATCGACTTCGACGTGGAGATCAAGCAGCTCCGGGCGACGATGAGGACCATCGGCCAGGTGCTCGATCTCGACGGCATGCGTGCGGAGATCGCCGACCTCGGCACCCAGGTCGCGGCCCCCGACCTCTGGGACGACCAGGAGAACGCCACGCGGGTCACCGGCCGGCTGTCGGCGCTCCAGGGTCAGCTCGACCGATTCACCTCGCTCGACTCGCGCGTCGACGACCTCGAGGCTCTCGTCGAGCTGGGTCAGGAGGCGAACGACGCCTCCACCCTCGACGAGGCGGAGGCCGAGCTGGGCAAGATCCACGCGGCGGTCGAGGCGCTGGAGGTCCGCACGCTGCTCTCCGGTGAGTACGACGAGCGCGAGGCGCTGGTCACGATCCGCTCCGGGGCCGGTGGCGTCGACGCCGCGGACTTCGCCGAGATGCTGATGCGGATGTACACGCGCTGGGCCGAGCGCAACAAGTACAACGTCGAGGTCTTCGACACCTCCTTCGCCGAGGAGGCCGGCATCAAGTCGGCCACCTTCGCCGTGCACGCGCCGTACGCCTACGGGACGCTGAGCGTCGAGGCCGGCACGCACCGGCTGGTGCGGATCAGCCCGTTCGACAACCAGGGCCGCCGGCAGACGTCGTTCGCGGCGGTCGAGGTCGTGCCCGTGCTCGAGCAGACCGACGACATCGAGATCCCCGAGGAGGAGGTCCGCACCGACGTCTACCGCTCGAGCGGGCCCGGCGGGCAGAGCGTCAACACGACCGACTCGGCGGTGCGGCTCACCCACATCCCGACGGGCATCGTCGTCTCCTGCCAGAACGAGAAGTCGCAGCTGCAGAACAAGGCAAGCGCGATGGTGATCCTCAAGGCGAAGCTGCTCGCCCTCAAGAAGGCCGAGGAGCGCGCCCAGCTCGACGCCCTGCGCGGCGACGTGGCCGCCAGCTGGGGCGACCAGATGCGCAGCTATGTGCTGAACCCCTACCAGATGGTCAAGGACCTCCGCACCGAGTTCGAGGTCGGCAACCCCCAGGCCGTCTTCGACGGCGACATCGACGGCTTCCTCGAGGCCGGCATCCGCTGGCGCCGCTCCACCGAGGCCGCCGCGAGCTAGCTCCGGCCGGCGTCGTGCGACGCCGAGCGTGCTCGACGAAACCGAGCATCGCCGACCCGATCGCGGTCGGGGCCGCCGCGCGGGGGAGGCGTTTCCCCATCCATCATCGGGGGAACTCGACCGACCGCAGCATCCGCAGGAAGGCAACGTGATCTGATCCATCCAGGGCGGGCTCGTTGCCTGGATCGAACAAGAACCAGTAGGCGACCCCGTCCTTGACGGTGACGGCGATGTTGATCAGGACGTCGCAGTTGTACTCGAGCAGCAGGCCGGGGCTGCCGCCGATGGCGACCGGCTTCTCGAGCGCCGGCTTCGACGGGCAGTAGGGGTGCGTGCGCGCCTGCCACGCGACCAGGGACGTGACGTACGCCGCAAGGCCGCGCCGCCAGCTCCTCGCGACTGCGAACGAGTTCGCGGTCGTGGTTCCGGTGAACCTGTCGACTTCGGGGGACTCGGACAAGAGAACCGTTCTCCCGTCCCACCTCTCGGACGCCTGTGCAGCCGTCCATCCGGCCGGGACCTTCAGGGTGTACCCGTATGTCGTGGAGGTGAAGCTCTGGCGCACGGCCGGGGCCGGGATCGGGCGCGTGGGCGGCGGTTCGACATCTGATCCGGTGCGTCCGTGGAGCCCGACCGCGCTGCCGGCGACGACCAGCGCGGCGACCGCCGCGACGCCCCACCGGGTCTGGCGACGTCGTCGCGCCGTGGTGATCGCGGCGCCGGCACCGCGGGGGGCGGAGATGCCGGCGATGTCCTGTTCGAGGCGGCCGAAGGCGGCGTCGAGGTCGAAGCTGTCGTGCTCAGGCATGGGTCGTCTCTCCGTTCGGGGTGCCGCCGAGCAGGGGAACGAGGGCGGCCCGGCCGCGCGCGAGGCGGGCCTTGACCGTGCCCTCCGGACACCGTTCGGACGTGGCGATGTCGGCGACGCTGAAGCCGGCGAGGTGGTGGAGCACGAGCGCCCGGCGCTGCGCCTCCGGCAGCTGCTTCAGCGCGGCGACGAGCGCAACCGTGTTCTCGTCGGGTGGTGGTGCCGACTCGGGCGGACCGGCGGCCGAGAGGTGCCTGGTGGCAGTACGCCGGCGGCGCCAGCCACTGATCGCCCCGCGGGTGGCGACCTGGCGCACCCACGCGCCGGGGTCGTCGTACGACGCGAGCTTCGTCCAGCGTGGCCAGGCCTTCGTGTACGCCTCCTGGGCGGCTTCCTCCGCGGCGCCGAGGTCACCGAGGACTGCGTACGCGCACGCGACGGTCCGCCGCCATGTGGCGTCGTAGAACGCCGCGAAGTCGTCTTGACTCGTGCCCACGGGCCCTCCTCGGAGTCCGCCGACCGATCCGGCCGGCTCATTGGACCAGACACGCGCAGGTACAGGGCTCGGTTGCACGGAGTTGTCAGGAAGGCCGATGTTCTCGGGGCCTGACGGTCGAGAGCACCCACCGTGCCGTCTCGGCGACGACCGGGTCGGGGTCGTCGAGCCAGCGCCGGGCCAGCTCGGCAGCACGGTCACCGAGCACGGTGGGCGCGGCGTACAGCCCGCAGACCCGCAGCCACGGCTCCCGCCAGACCAGGTCCGGGTCGTCGACCAGGTCCGCCAGCCAGTCGGCGACCGGCTCCGGTCTGTCGGTCCCCGGCTCACCGTCGGGGTGCAGGAGGCCCAGCACCAACGGTGCCTGGATGTGCCCGACCGTCACCTCGAGAGCCTCGTGGGCCAGGGCCCGCTCCGCGGGGTCGGCGGAGTCGAGGTCGCGTACTGCGCGCGCCAGGCCGCGTTGACCAGTGGCCAGCTCGAGCAGCGTCGTGGTCTCGGCGGCCAGGCCGGCGAGCTCGTCGTGCAGGGCCCGCCGCAACGGATCGAGGGGCGGGGAATCGTCCAGGTGGACCAGTGCGGCGCGGGCGCGAGTGGACCGGACCTGCTGGCCGTGGAGCGCCGCCCCGACGTCGATGCTGACGGGAGCGACGCGTCCACCGGCGGCGCTGACGGCGCGGGCGAGCCGTTCACGGACGCGCCGGCTCCCGGTCCGGTCGACCAGCATCGTTCCCAGTGCGGTGCCGAGGTGCTCGGCGTGGGCGGTCAGTGCCTGGGCGACCGCGGTCGCCGGGACCCGCCGCCCGGCGGCCTCCACCAGGTGGGGCACGAAGAACGGGCTCGGCGAGAAGGCCGCCGCGCGGAGCGCGCTGCCGACGAGGTCCGGGCTCTCGGCACCGACCAGCGACGCCCAGACCGTCCGCGCCCGCTCACCCAAGGTCCCCGGGGCGTCGACGAGCGCGGCCCCGGCGGCCGATCTGACCCCGGGGTCCGGATCGTCGAGCAGGCGGCCGAGCTCGGGTCGAGCCGTCACGTCACCGCTGACCAGCGACGCGCGCGCCGCCGTCGCACGGACCGCGGCCGGCGTCTCGTTCGACAGCAGGGCGCCGACCTGGGCCGCGAACGCCGGGCTGTGGGAGTCCGCGAGCGCGTCCAGCCCGACCTCGACGTCGCGCGGGTCATCGCTGGCCAGCAACCGCTGGACCGCGCCGAGCCCGGCATCGCCCTGGATGTCCAGGGCAGCCGGCTCCCAGGCGCGCGTGCTGACCAGTCCCCGCAGACCGACGCCGTACTCCCGGTAGGCGACCAGGGCCAGCACCAGCCAGACCACCGAGATGAACAGGCTGACCAGCTCCACGACCCGCACCTCGAGGCCCAGCGCCCGCAACAGCAGCAGCAGCGCGCCGACCAGGCCCAGGGCCAGCGGCACCCCGGCGCCCTCGACCATGGTCTGGGTGCGCAGGCGCTCGTCCGCGGGCAGCGCCTGGTACGTCGTGTTGATCGAGGCGCGCGTCAACCCGTCTGTCATCGAGATGTCGCCGATCTGCTGCGCGCACGCCACCAGCAGGAAGACCAGGCCGGCGACGCCCGCGGACCAGCCGACCAGGTTGCCCACCACGAGCAGCACCACCACGACCGCAGGGTTCGCGGCGAGACCCAGGCCGACGCCGTACCGGCCCAGCAGCCGTCCCGCGAGCAGCACCACGAACGCGATGGCCACGATGTTGATGGCCGCGCCGTAGAGCCCCTGGAAGCGCGCCAGGTCGCCGGCATCCGGGTAACGGGCGGCGGCGCGCTCCCAGACGATGTAGTCCAGGAGCTGGGTCGCCGCCGCGGAGAGCACCTGGTAGCCGAAGATCGTCACCACCAGGGCGTTCAGCGGGATCCGCCGTGGTATCGGCTGATCGCCACGCACCCGCGGAGCGGCCGGAGGGGGGACCCGCATCTGCTCGGGGAACTGTCGTGCCGTCTCGACGACCAGGAGGAGCATCGCCGCGGCGAACACGAGGTCGATCAGGAGCAGTCCTTCGGGTCCGCCGAGCACGTGGACCAGCCACGCCGCGAGCAGTCCACCGACCGCGAAGCCGACCGAGAACCCGCCGACGATCCTGGGGAAGTACTCCTTCATCTGCCGTACGTCGAGCACCCGCCCGCCCTGTGCCCCGACGAGCACGAAACCCACCGGGATCGCCAGTGGGAAGAGCACGACCAGCGGGAACGACACCCACTCGACGTCGGTGGTGGCGAGCACGACGTACCCGGCCGCCACCAGCACGACGTACGCCGACAACACCGAGATCGCCAGCGCGGCCAGGCTGAACCTCGCCTGCGCGCGATGCATGGTCCACGAGACGAGGACCCCCGAGACCGCGACGACGAGGTAGACGTACGGAAGTGTCCGGGCGCCGTAGGTGTGCAGCAGAAGAGCGCTGGTGGGCACCACGAGGAACGCGACCGTGAGCCCGAGTGCCAGCGTCTGGCCACCCAGCAGGAGCAGCCGGGCGCGCATCAGGAGGGCGGCTTCTCGTGCGACTCTCGCAGCCGGCGCACCAGCTCGGTGATGACGCCCATCGCGATCTCGGGCTGACTCTCGACGGCCTCCTGGAACGCCTCTCGCCGTAGCCGGAACGCGACGACGGGACTGAGGGCGGTCACTGTCGCCGAGCGGGGCTGTGGGTCGAGCACCGCGAGCTCGCCGACCACCGTCCCGGCGCCGAGCGTGACCCGACGGTCGCTCCGGAACACCTCGACCTCGCCCTCGACGACCACGAACATCCAGTCCTCGACGGCGCCCTCGCGCATCAGGTCGTCCCCCGCATCGAACCCGACCTCGTCGAGCACGGACGCGACTCCGGCCAGCACCCGGTCGGGCGTCCCCGAGAAGAGCTCCACATGACGGAGCAGGGCGACGCGCTCCACTGTGAGGAGCATCGCCCGAGCATAGGTGTGGTCCTGGCCACCCGGCCAGGGCGGAACGGGCCACGGGAGGCAGACGCGCGCCGCGCGAATACCGGACCCGTTGCCCGGCTCGGCTAACCTCCCTTCAGTGATTCGCTTCGAAAAGGTCACCAAGACCTACCCCGGCGGGACCCACCCGGCCCTCGACAACGTCTCGATCGACGTCGAGAAGGGAGAGTTCGTCTTCCTGGTCGGTACGTCGGGGTCCGGCAAGTCGACCGCTCTGCGGTTGGTGCTGCGCGAGACGCGGTGCACCAAGGGGCGGGTCTACGTCGCCGGCAAGGAGATCAACCGGCTGGCCGGGTGGAAGGTGCCGCGGCTGCGTCGCCAGATCGGCACCGTCTTCCAGGACTTCCGGCTGCTCCCCAACAAGACCGTCTCCGAGAACGTCGCCTTCGCCCTGCAGGTGATCGGCAAGTCGCGCGGTGAGATCCGGCGAACGGTTCCCGAGACGCTGGAGCTGGTCGGCCTCGACGGCAAGGGCGACCGGATGCCCGACGAGCTCTCGGGTGGCGAGCAGCAGCGGGTGGCGATCGCCCGCGCGTTCGTCAACCGGCCGATGATCCTGATCGCCGACGAGCCCACCGGCAACCTCGACCCCGCCACGTCGGTGGGCATCATGAAGCTGCTCGACCGGATCAACCGCACCGGCACCACCGTGGTGATGGCGACGCACGACGCCGGTGTGGTCGACCAGATGCGCAAGCGGGTCATCGAGCTGGCCGAGGGCAGCATCATCCGCGACCAGGCCCAAGGCGTGTACGGCTTCCAGCACTGACCGACGACCCGCGTCGTCCACCGACCCCCGACGAGTAGCACTCCGGAGAGAACCGTCCCATGCAGCTGCGTTACGTCTTCACCGAGCTCGGCATCGGCCTGCGCCGCAACCTGTCGATGCACGTCGCGGTGATCCTCACCCTGTTCGTGTCGCTGAGCCTGGTCGGGCTCGGCGTGCTGCTCAACCAGGAGGCGAAGAAGGTCTCCGACCAGTGGGGCAGCCAGCTGACGGTCACCGTCTACCTCTGCAGCCGCAACGACGGCAACCCGGCCTGCACCGGCCAGGTCACAGACTCCCAGCGGAGCGCGATCCAGAAGGTGATCGACACCAACTCGCAGGTGGACTCCACCGAGTTCATCTCCCAGCAGCGGGCGTTCCAGACCCTGCAGGAGCAGTTCCCCGGCAAGTACGACGGCCCGAACTCGCCGATCACGGCCGCGGACATGCCGCAGTCGATCCGCATCACGCTCAAGGACCCGAACCAGTTCCGAGACGTGGAGAGCGCCGTCGTGGGCCTCGACGGGGTGTCGAGGGTCCAGGACGTGCACAAGCTGCTCGCCCCGATCTACAACACGATCTCGCGGCTCAAGTGGGGTGGCTGGGGCACCGCCATCGTGCTGGTGGTTGCGGCGCTCCTGCTGGTGGCGAACACCATCCGGCTCGCAGCGTTCGCCAGACGCCGGGAGATCGGCATCATGCGTCTGGTCGGTGCCTCGACCCTCTATATCGCGCTGCCCTTCCTCCTGGAGGCGTTGGTCACCGCTGTGATCGGGTTCGCCCTGGCGGCCGGTGCCTTGGCGGCGTTCATGGAGTTCGTGGTCAAGAGACAGCTGAGTCACGACCTGAGCTTCATCACGTGGGTGGGGCACAGCGACTACACGTGGGCGCTGATCTGGATCGCGGTCCTCGGTCCCCTCCTGACGCTGATCCCGACACTCGTACTGACCCGCAAATACCTCAAAGTGTGAGTCGCGTCCGTTAGCGTCCTCGTGGCCGGTATTCCCCGACACGCGAAGGCTCATCGGTGCGACTCTTCCCCGCCACCGCCCGCCAGCGCCTGGTCGTCGCCGTCACGGCGGGCGCCCTGAGCGCCGGTGTCCTGACGACCCCCGTCGGTCCCGCCGCCTGGGCGGACATCAAGCACCTGCGTCACGAGCACTCGCAGGCGCAGCACTCGGTCCGGCACGCCAAGGCCGACTTGGACGAGTCGAGCAAGCAGACACGGCGCGCGTTCGCCGCGCTGTCGCGGTCCCGGGCCGATCTCCGGGTCGCTCGACACGACCTGCAGGTCGCCCGCGCCCACGTCGAGGCGGCGCGGGAGCGGCTGGCCAGGATCCGACAACAGCTCGACCACGCCCGGGCGAGGCTGCAGCGCGCGGAGGCCAACCTGGCGCGCGAGCAGAGGGCGGCCGCCGACCAGCACGAGCAGCTGGTGAACACCGTCACGTCGTTCTACGAAGGCGGGGACCCACAGCTGGTGGGGATGCTGTCGTTGCTCGGCACCACGACCACCGCCGAGCTCACCGACAAGCAGGCCAACAACAGCCTCGTGCTCGACTCGCAGAACCAGATCCTCGACAGCCTGAAGGCGACAGAGGTGCTGCTCCAGGTGCAGACCGACGAGAGGACCAAGGCGCGCGACCAGGTGGCTCGGAAGAATGAGCAGGCTGCCGCCAACCTCGAGCTCGAGCGCCGCTACCGGCAGCAGGCGCTCGACGCCAAGCGGCGCGTGTGGAAGAACGTGAAGGCGAAGCGGCGCGCGTGGGCGATGGCCCGCAAGGCGCGTGCCCACGACCGCGCAGCCCTGGCCCGGACGAAGCGGCACGAGGCCCGCATCCAGCACCTGATCCAGCTCGCCAGGCTGCGGGCGGCCCGGCGCGGGAGCGGCTATCGCGGGACCACCGGCGGGCTGCTGATGCGCCCTGTGAACGGTCCGATCACCTCGCCGTACGGCTGGCGGATCCACCCGATCTACCACTACTGGGGCCTGCACGACGGCGACGACTTCGGCGCTCCCTGCGGCGCCCCTCTG
Source organism: Nocardioides sp. (assembly GCF_036503465.1). Lineage (GTDB taxonomy): Bacteria > Actinomycetota > Actinomycetes > Propionibacteriales > Nocardioidaceae > Nocardioides. The sequence goes on along the minus strand of NZ_DASXWU010000045.1, from coordinate 26,151 downwards.
TACGCCGTGGCCCGCGGCACCGTGATGTCGGAGTACTACTCCGCGGTCTGGGGCAACCGCCTCTACCTCAATCTCGGCTCGATCAACGGCAAGAACGTCACGGTCATCTACAACCACCTGTCGGCCTATCGCAGCCACGTCGGCGAGCACGTCTCGCGCGGCCAGGTGGTCGGTCTGGTCGGTACGACGGGCTGGTCCACCGGCTGCCACACCCACTTCACAGTGATGGTCAACGGCCAGCCAGTGGACCCCACCCCCTGGTTCAGCTGACCGATGACGTGGGAGTTTCCCGGTTGACCGCTGCTGGGAGAATGTCGGGATGGCCAGGGAGCAGGGGCGCAAGCTGATCGCGTCGAACCGCAAGGCGCGACACGACTACCACGTGGAGGACACGTGGGAGGCGGGGCTCGTCCTGATGGGCACCGAGGTGAAGTCGCTGCGGCAGGGCCGCGCCACGCTGGTCGACGGCTTCGCCGAGGTCGACGGCCACGAGGTCTGGTTGCACGGTGTCCACATCCCGGAGTACACCCAGGGCACCTGGACCAACCACTCCGCCCGGCGCCGCCGCAAGCTCCTGCTCAACCGCTCCGAGATCGACAAGATCGAGCGCAAGATCACCGACAAGGGCTACACGCTGGTGCCACTGTCGCTGTACTTCAAGGACGGCCGGGCGAAGGTCGAGATCGCCCTGGCCCGCGGCAAGAAGAGCTACGACAAGCGACACGCGCTCGCCGAGCGCCAGGCCAACCGGGAGAAGGAGCAGGCGGTCGGACGCCGGCTCAAGGGACTCCCGGATTGATCCGGCCGCACTGATGCCGGGCCTCGACCCGGCGGGCTTCGCCGCCGACCTCGGGCTGCCCGGGCTGTTCGACGTGCACACCCACTTCCTGCCGCCACGCGTGATGGCCAAGGTGCGCCACCAGTTCGACTCCGCCGGTCCGCTGATCGGCAGCACCTGGCCCCTGGAGTACCGCGGGCCCGACGAGGAGCTGGTCGCGACGCTTCGCGGATTCGGCGTACGCCGCTTCTCGTCCCTGCCGTACGCGCACAAGGCGGGCATGGCGGAGTTCCTCAACGACTGGTCCTTCGGCTTCGCCGACCGGACGCCCGGCTGCCTGCGCAGCGCGACGTTCTACCCCGAGCCGGGCGCGCCGGCGTACGTCGCGAGCCGGATCGCGTCGGACGCGGAGATCTTCAAGATCCACGTCCAGGTCGGCGCCTTCGACGTGCGCGACCCACTGCTGTCAGAGGTGTGGGGGCTGCTCGAAGACTCCGGCACCCCGGTCGTCCTGCACGCCGGCTCGGGCCCGGTCGTCACGGCGTACACCGGACCGGGCCCGGTCGCCGACCTCTTGGCGACCCATCCTCGACTTGCGCTGGTGATCGCCCACCTCGGCGCCCCGGAGTACGCCGAGTTCCTGGCGCTGGCCGAGTCCTACGAGCAGGTCCGGGTCGACACCACGATGGTGTTCACGCCGTTCTTCGACGAGCTCGGCGCGGCGTTCCCGACCGATCTGGTGCCCAGGCTGCGTGACCTGCAGCCCAAGGTCCTGCTCGGCTCGGACTTCCCCAACATCCCGTGCCCGTACGCCGAGCAGCTGGCCGGCCTGGCCAACCTCGACCTCGGCGACGACTGGCTCCGCGACGTCTGCTGGCACAACGGCGTACGTCTCTTCGGCGGCCCTGCCGAGGAATGAGAGTCGTCGCCGGAGCGTTCATCCCCGTAGACTGACCACGTTGACAACTCAACAGGGGGCTGATCGGTTTCGACTTGGGACGTCAGTTCCAGGGGAAGCGGGTCGAGAAGCCGGCGTCATCTCGTAAACGTTCGCCGGAAACCTATAAGTGCCAACGCTAAGCGCACTGACTTCGCTCTCGCCGCCTGAGCGGTGACCGAAGGGTCTGACCGGGTGATTGCCTTCGACCCGGACCCAGGCCTCATCTAGAAGGCTTGCTGCTCATCTCCTGTCAGGAGGGGTGAGCGGGACTTTTCCCTGACTGGGCCTGTCGGTGACGTGTCAGTGCGAGCACCGGGGCCGAGAAAACGACATCGCTGACTGCACCCGGAGAAGACCTGGTTCGACGCTCGAGGACGCGGGTTCGATTCCCGCCAGCTCCACAGCGATCAACACCCGAGATCCCGGTGTCGGCGACGTACGACGTGCGTCACCGACACCGGGATCTCGCACGTCCTGGCCGTGGTCCGATGTCGAGAACGACGGATCGGCTCCGTTCCCCTCTCGAACGGCGCCAGGCCGGCGCCCGAGAGGAAGGCAGAGTCATGGCGAGGTACCTGATCGGAGTCGACTTCAGCCCCGGTGACGACGAGACGCCGATGGAGGAGTGGACGCGCGACGAGGTGGCCGCCCACCTCAGCTACTACGAGGCTCTCACCCGAGAGCTGGTCGCCAGCGGGGAGCTGGTGGGGTCGACCATCCTGACCGGCCCCGACCTGGCGAAGATCGTCCGCTCCGACGGCCGCGGCGCGCCGGTCGTGACGGACGGCCCGTTCCAGGAGTTCAAGGAGTGGCTGGCCGGCTTCCAGATCGTCGAGGTCGAGAGCGAGGAGCGTGCCGTCGAGATCGCGGCGCGCGTCTCCGCGGTCCCCGGGCGCAACGGCGTCCCGACCGGACAGCCGATCCACGTCCGCCGGGTGATGGACGAGGAGGGACCGTTCGGACCCGACGAGATGGAGGACTACCTCCGCCATGCGACCCGGGCCTGACGGTGGCGGGCGGGCGCGTCGAGGACCTGTTGCGCGAGCTCGCGCCGCAGGTGCTCGCCGTCCTGACCCGGCGGTACGGCGACTTCGCGGCCGCCGAGGACGCCGTCCAAGAGGCGCTGCTCGCCGGCCATCAGCACTGGGCCGACGGGCCGCCCGAGCATCCCTTCGGCTGGCTCGTGCAGACCGCCTCGCGGCGGTTCCTCGACCAGCGCCGGAGTGAGGCGTCGCGCCGCGACCGCGAGCAGCGGTTCCAGCGTGAGCAGCCGCCGGCGTACGACGTCGTCGACCGCGACGACTCGCTCGCCCTGCTCTTCCTGGCCTGTCACCCCGCCCTGACGCCGGCGTCGGCGATCGCCCTCACCCTGCGCGCGGTCGGCGGCCTGACGACGGCCGAGATCGCCCGCGCCTTCCTGGTGCCCGAGCCGACGATGGCGCAACGCATCAGCCGGGCCAAGCAGACGATCCGGGCGGCCGGAGCCCGTTTCGAGCCGCTCACGCCGGCCGAGCAGACGGAGCGCCTACCGGTCGTGCTCCACGTCCTCTACCTCGTCTTCAACGAGGGGTACGCCGCCACCTCGGGTGACGACCTGAACCGCGTCGAGCTCTCGGCCGAAGCCATCCGGCTCACCCGGATGCTCCACCGGAGCCTTTCCGACGAGCCCGAGGTCAAGGCGTTGCTCTCGCTGATGCTGCTCCTCGATGCCCGGCTCCCGGCACGGACCGACGACGCAGGCAACCTCGTGACCCTGGCCGAGCAGGACCGCGGCAGGTGGGACCGTGACCTCATCGCCGAGGGCTTGCGCCTTCTCGACGAGGCGATGGGCACCGGGCGCGTGGGGGAGTACCGCATCCAGGCGGCGATTGCAGCTGTGCACGACGGCGCCGACAGGGCCGAGGACACCGACTGGCCGCAGATCCACGCGCTCTACGGGCTCCTGGAGGTCCTCACCGACAATCCCGTCGTGACGCTCAACCGTGCGGTCGCGCTGGCCATGGTCGACGGGCCGCTCGCGGGCCTCGCACTCGTGGACTCGGTCGCCGACCGCCTGCCGGACCATCCACGCCTGCTCGTGGTCCGCGCCCACCTGCTCGAGCAGAGCGGTGACGGCGAGGCCGCACGCCGGCTGTTCCGGCGCGCCGCCGACCTGGCCACCAGCCGCCCGGAGCGCGAGCGGCTGCTCATGCTCGCCGCGCGACACCCCTCGTGACCTCGGCCACCGGCGGCGGAGCCCCTACGGTGACCCCATGGCCGCCGGCTGCGTGTTCTGCTCGATCGTCGCGGGGGAGACCTCCGCCGAGATCGTCCTCGACGAGCCCGACCTCGTGGGCTTCCTCGACGCGCGTCCGGTGTTCAAGGGACACGTCCTGCTGGTCCCCCGCGAGCACATGGTGACGCTCCTCGACCTGCCGGGCACCCTCCGCGACCCGTTCCTCGAGGCGGCGCAGCGACTCGCCCGCACGATGGTCGACGGGCTCGGTGCCCAGGGGAGCTTCGTGGCCATGAACAACGTCGTCAGCCAGTCGGTCGCCCACCTGCACCTGCACGTCGTACCCCGCACCAAGGGCGACGGCCTGCGCGGCTTCTTCTGGCCACGCACCAAGTACGCCGACGGTGAGGCGCCCGAGTACGCCGCGCGGTTGCGGGCGGTACTCGCGCCGCGTGCCTGACCCCGCTCACCCCGACCGGTCCGCCGCGCTCCGGGCTCGCCACCATGCCGTGAGCAGCCCGAGGCCCGCGGTGACGACGGCCAGGCCCTCCGCGACGCCGGTCGCCGCCTTCTCGCGGAACCACAGCGGCTCGTACATGTCCGGCAGCGGGCCGAGCTCGCCGGGGTCGTGGTAGCGGTACAGGAGCAACGCCCCGACCGCCGATGCCGCCACCAGCCAGGCCACGACCCAGACGAACCACCGGCCGCTGACCAGCAGCGCCAGCGCGACGACCGCGGAGACGACGGCCTCGATCCGGAACAGGTCGCCCTGGCTGAGCGGACCGGTTCCCTGGTTCGGGTCGTAGCGTCCCACCAGGTCGTTGTGCACGAACGCGTCGACCGCGAGTGCGGCGGCGGTGACCAGGCGCAGGACCCACCCCGCGATCTGCCATCGCGCCCTCGGAGGTGCGGCGCGCTGCTCGATGACGTCGTACATGACCGGCCCCATCAGTAGCTGTAGCCGCCGCCGTTGCCGTACGGCGACGAGGAGGACGGGGAGCCCGACGGCGAGCCCGGTGCTGCCGCGGTCCGGCCGGAGGGCGTGGCCACGTGCCAGGTGAAGTCCGTCCCGTCGAAGCTGTCCTTGGTCCCGTCCCCGTTGACCTCGCCTGCCGAGTGGTCGAACGAGAAGGTGTACAGGGGCCGGTGGCCGAGGGTGACCTGGGTGCTGCCGTCCGGACGAGCCACGGTGCCCAGCTTCTGGGCCAGAGCAGACGGAGCGGTGAGGCCGCTCGTGCTCGACACCGTCAGCGGCGTCCAGATGGCACCGCACGCGCCGCTGGTGCACAGCACCTGACCGTTCTTCTCCTGGTCGCTCGTGTACAGGGCCTTGCCGGCCGCGTCGACGAGCACGCTGCGACCGCTCGCGTCGCTCACGGTGACGACCTGGCCGGAGCCCTGACCGCCGTCGTTCGCGGTCGTCGAGCCCGAGCCTCCGTTCGACCCGCACCCGGCCAGGGCCAGGACGGCGACGGTGACCAGCGGCAGGGCCGCGGCTCGCCACGAGGTGGGTGTGGTGGGGAATCTCATCTGTCTTCTCTCCTGTCGGTCGGACGTGGTTCAGGTGTGCGGCATCGGAATGGCCACGAGCACCGCCCCGGTGTCGGTCACGACGTCGAGCTCGCTGAGCCGGTCGGCCGGGATGGCCGTCATCCCGTCGACGTCGGCCGACCCCCGCGCGTCGGCGCGCCACGTGGCCGCGATGTCCTGGTGCCCGTCGCTGGAGCGTGCGACCAGCGAGCACCAGCCCTTCGGGTACGCCCCGGTCAGACCGAGCCGGAGCTGGGTCCCGTCCGGCCGGGCGCTCACCGACACCGCTGCCCGCACGCGGGTCGCGGGGTCGACGGCGTGGACGACGGTCGCGGCGGTCGGTGTGTGGTGGTCCTCGAACGTCCGCGGCACGAGTGCAGTCGCAACCGTGAGCACCGCCGCGGCCAGCAGGAGCAGTGGCCGGTGGACCTTCCGCGACGGTGGTACGTCGTGCCGCTCGGCTTCGCGCTCGGATGCGGTGTCCTCGAACCGGGCGAGGTCCTCGGCCGAGAGGAGCGACAGCAGCGACGCCGTGAACTCCAGCTCGCGGAGCTCCTCCTGGCACTGGTCGCACCCCTCGAGGTGCTGCTCGACCGCCTCGGCCTCGTCCTGCTCGAGGGCGTGGAGCACATACGCCCCGAGCTCGACGTTCATCGCACAGGTCATGGTCCGTTCACCCCTCGTTCCTGCAGCGCCAGCCGGAGAGCCCGTAGCGCGTAGTGCATCCGCGACCGCACCGTCCCGGGCGGGATCCCGCGCGCCAACGCGATCTGTCGCGCCGTCCGCCCCTCGTAGAAGGACTCGAACAGCACCGACCGGTGCTCGGCGCTCAGGGTCTGCAAGGCATCTGCCAGCAGCACCGCGTCGAGCGCCGCGTCGAGGCCGTGGTCCTCGGCGGAGATCTCCAGCAGCTCGGCAGCCACCTCGGGCGGGCGTGACCTCCGAGCTCGGTAGGCGTCGATCACCAGGCGTCGTGCGGTGACGAACAGCCACGGCCGCCGCGACTCCGGCGGCACGTCGCCGCCGCGGCGCCAGGCCCGTAGCAAGGTCTCCTGGACGATGTCCTCGGCCAGCTGACGGTCACCGTGCATCAGCCGCTGCACATAGGCGAGCAGGTCCTCGGCGTGCTGCTCGTACAGCACGCGTGAGAGGTCCTCCTCGCGACCCACGTGCGATCCGCCCATACCAGTGACGACGTACGCCGGAGGGGTATTGCTCAACCGTCACTCGAGTTGCTACCTCCGGACGTGTCAGGAAAAGTTGACAAACGGCGATGTGTCAGGTTCACTTGACACGGTGAACGACGCCGCAGACCTCTCCGAGCAGGCCGCGAGCAACGACCCCGAGCAGGGACTCGCCGCCGTCCGGGCCCTCCGCGCGCTGGCCGACCGCCTCGAGGCGGTGCAGGTCCGCAACGCGCGGGACCAGGGCTGGAGCTGGCAGGCGATCGCCGGCGTGCTGCAGCTCAGCCGCCAGGCGGTTCACCAGAAGCACTCCCGGAGCTGACACCGGGGCCATCCAGGGTCATCCAGACCCCCAGACGTAGGAGAACACCCATGCACACCCGATTCGACACCGAATCCCGGATCGCCGTCGCCCAGGCGGCGGACATCGCCCGTGAGCTCGGGCACCGCGAGGTCGGCCCCGGCCACCTGCTGGCGGGCCTGCTCGCCAACCCGCGGGGCACGGCGTACGCCGCGCTCCACGACCACGGACTCGACCTCGACACCGCCCGCGACCTGGTCGCGGCCCATCACGTCGACGCCGAGCCCGAGACCGAGGCGGACCCGAGCGGGCACGCCGCGGGGTACGACGAGGACCGCGACGCGCTCGCGGCCATCGGCATCGACCTCGACCGCGTCCGCGAGGCGGTCCGCGCCAACCTCGGCGCCGATCTCGCCGACGGCTGGGCCGACCGTCCCCGGCCCGAGCGCGGCCGGGGCCGCCGTGGCGGCCGGCGCCACGGCCATCATCCCGAGCACGGCGAGGGGCAGCGTGGCCGCGGCCGCCGCGGTCCCCGGAGCCGTCGCGAGGGTCCGCAGTTCTCGACCGAGATGCGTGCGCTGCTGCGCGACGTACGCCGCGCGGTCCTGCGCGACCGGCTCGACGCCGACGACCGTGCCGACGCCCGCCGGGTTCCCGGACTGACCGGAGCGCGGCTGCTGCTCGCCCTCACCCGGTCCGACGACGCGGCTGTCCGGGCCGTGCTCGCGACCGCGACCGGCATCGAGGGCCTGCGAGCACAGGCAGAGGCGGCCGTCGCGCCCGGCTCCAGCTGACTTCCGGGCGGCCTCTACAGTGGCCGGGGGTCGAGCCGGAGCGCGCGACCACCGGTCACCGACCGCAGAGCCGCACGAGGAGTAGGAATGGGTCGCTTCGACGGGCGCATCGCCGTCGTCACCGGAGCCGCACGAGGGATCGGGCTGGGCATCGCCACCCGGTTCGCCGACGAGGGCGCATCGGTGGCCGTGCTGGACCTCGACGAGGGCCAGGCCTCCGAGGCCGCTGCCGGTCTGGCGAGCGGCGACGGCCGGCGACACCTCGGCATCGGCTGCGACGTCAGCGACAGCGACTCGGCCCGGTCCGCGATCGAGCGGGTGGCCGCCGGGCTCGGCACCGTGCACATCCTGGTCAACAACGCCGGCGTGACCCGCGACAACCTGCTGTTCAAGATGAGCGACGACGACTGGGACGCCGTGATCGGTGTCCACCTGCGCGGGGCGTTCCTGATGACCCGGGCCGCGCAGAAGCACTTCGTGGAGCAGAAGTACGGCAAGATCGTCTGCCTCTCCAGCGTCTCGGCTCTCGGCAACCGCGGCCAGGCCAACTACGCCACCGCGAAGATGGGGCTCCAGGGCTTCGTCCGCACGCTCGGCATCGAGCTGGGTCCGTTCGGCGTCAACGCCAACGCGATCGCGCCAGGCTTCATCGCGACCGACATGACCGACGCGACGGCCGCGCGGGTGGGCATGCCGGTGGCGGAGTTCCGCCAGGCCGCGGCCGATCGCAACCCGGTCCGCCGCGTCGGGTACCCCGAGGACATCGCGGCCGCCGCCGCGTTCCTGTGCAGCGACGAGGCGTCGTACATCACCGGCCAGACGTTGTACGTCGACGGGGGCGCCAAGCTTGTCTCCTGACTACGTCCACCGGACCGGCGCGCCACCGGGCTTCAAGCCGGTTCACCTGCTGGTCGGTGTCGTCGTGTTCGTCGCGTGGTTCGCCGTGCTCGGCTTCGTGCTGACCCACGGCCGCGACCACACCTCGTCGGTCGACGTCTACTCCGAGCTGCCGTCGGGCTTCACCGGCGCCCTCGAGGCCCAAGGAGTCACCTACCAGGGGCTGTCGCCGGTCGACAACGGCACCCAGCAGCAGGCGCTCTCCCACCTGCCGGCGCTGGGCAACGACAACGGCGGACAGCCACTCGTCTTCCGGACGTCGTTCACGGTGGCCAAGAAGGGCGGCCGACCCGGCCCCGCCACTCCGGCCCTGATGGTCGTGATCCCCGACCCGCAGGGGAGCGACGTCCACGTCGAGTTCGTCGACCCGACCACCTTCAAGCCGCTGGAGACCGTGGAGTACGGCGCCTCGTCGCCCGGGACGTCCTCGTCCTCTCCGACCACCTCGTCGGCCCCGTCCGGGTGACCCCGGTCACAGCCCCGGCGTGGCCTGCCCGGCACCGCTTGGTCGATCGTTCACACTGTTGCGGATCCCTGGAGCTAGACCCTGTGATGGAGAACCCGTGCGACGCCTTGCCCTGACCCTGTCCGCCCTGACCGCGACCGGTCTGATGCTCACCGCGTGCGGCGGGTCGAGCAGCTCGACCCCGTCCGCCGGCGAGAGCACGCAGAAGGTCCAGGGCGGCCAGTCGATCCCCCAGTTCTGGCCGCTGACCGGCCTCAAGGTCCCGTCGAACAAGTCCGCCTCGCTCGACCACCCGGTCCTGGTCGCGAAGATGGACAACACGTTCTCCAGCCAGCCCCAGGTGGGGCTGTCCAAGGCCGACATGGTCGTGGAGGAGCTGGTCGAGGGCGGGCTGACCCGGCTCGCGGCGTTCTACTACTCCGACATCCCCGGCAACGTCGGCCCGATCCGCTCCATGCGCGCCAGCGACATCGACGTCGTCTCGCCGGTGCACGCGTCGATGGTCACCAGCGGCGCCGCCGGCAAGACGATCGCGCGGATCAAGAAGGCGCACATCCCGTTCTACGGCGAAGGCTCCAAGGGGATGTACCGCTCCTCGAGCCGCGCCGCGCCGTACAACCTCTTCGTCCACCTGAACGAGGTCGCGAGCACCGCCAAGACGAAGGCAGCGACGCCACCGGACTACCTCCAGTGGGGCTCCAAGGACCTGCCGAAGGGGCGGAAGATCACCACGATCAACGCTCGGTTCTCCGGCGGCCATACGACCGAGTGGAAGTTCGAGAACGGCAGCTACCACAACCTGAACAGCAACGCGCCGGCCGGCGACCAGTTCCCGGCCACCAACGTGCTGGTGCTGCGCGTGCGCGAGGGTGACGCGGGCTACCTGGACCCGGCCGGCAACCACGTCCCCGAGACGTTGCTGACCGGCAAGGGCAACGCGCTGCTCTTCCACGACGGGCGCATGTTCGTGGCCACCTGGCACAAGGGGAACGCCGCCGCCTCGCCGATCACCCTGGCCACGAAGAAGGGTCAGAAGCTCGAGGTGCCCCCGGGCCACACCTGGATCGAGCTGGTGCCGGTCAACGGCGGGAACGTGGGCTTCAGGAAGTAGGAGTGTCCGGAAGCCCGGACAGCCGGGTGCCCTGCTCGGAGAGGGCACGCAGGCCGGACAGGATGAAGCCGATCGCGAGCTCGACCCGCTCGGCCTCGGTGTCCGCGTCGTCCGCGGTCGACACGCTGGTACCGGCCGACGACATCGCGCCGAAGAAGATGCGGGCGAACGTGCCCTCCATCGCCCGGTCGACGTCCCACTCGCCGGCGCCGAGCACCGCCCGCACGATGTCGCGGACGTTGGCGAAGGTCGAGCGCTCCTCCTGCTCGCGGAACCGTTCGTAGCCCAGGACCGACGGGCCGTCCTGCACCACGATCCGGCTGTACGACGGCTGCCGCACCACGTCGAGGAAGGCCCTGAGGCCGGCGATCGCCTTCTCCCACGGGTCGCGCTGCTCACGGAGCGTCGCCTGCACGGTCTGCGCGCCAGCGGCCTCGACCTTCTCGAAGACGGCCTCGAACAACGCCTGCTTGCCGGAGAAGTGGTGGTAGAGCGCGCCCTTCGTGACGTCGGCCCCGGCGACGATCGCGTCCAGCGAGGTGGCGGCGTACCCGTGCTCGGCGAACAGCCGCTCGGCGACGTCGACCAGGGCGCGCCGGGTCGAGGCGGAATACTGCGCCCGGCGGCTGGTGCCGGGCACGTGCGACACCGTGGCGGCCAGCCGGGCGCGCGCGTTCCTGGTCACCGGCGCAGTCTAGGGCGCGCCGCGCGTCGCCCTCCGCACATACCTAGGTAATACCTAGGCGCGCTGTGCTAGAAACGACCCGTGCCTCGACCCACCAGCCGCCCGGCCCTCGTGGCGGCCGCCGTGCTGGCGCTCCTCCCGCTGAGCGCGTGCGGCGGCGGGGACGGTGACATAACGATCACGGTGCTCGCCGCCTCCTCGCTCACCGGAACCTTCACGGAGCTCGGTCAGCAGTTCGAGGCGGAGCACCCGGGCGTGAGGGTGAAGTTCGCGTTCGACTCCTCGGCCACGCTGGCGCAGCAGGCGACGCAGGGTGCGCCGGCGGACGTGCTGGCGACGGCCGACACGACCACGATGGACAGCGCCGGGGCGGCCCAGGCGACGAAACCCGAGGTGTTCGCGACGAACGTGATGGTGCTCGCGACACCGGCGGCCAACCCAGCTCACGTCTCCTCGTTCTCCGACCTCGACCGATCGTCGGTGAAGTTCGTGATGTGCGTGACCACGGCGCCCTGCGGCAAGGTGGGTCAGGCACTGCTCGACCAGGACCACATCACGGGTACGCCGGTCAGCCAGGAGATCGACGTGAAGTCGGTGCTGGCCAAGCTGACCGAGGGGGAGGCCGACGCGGGTCTGGTCTACACCACCGACGCGGTGGCGGCCGGTGACCAGGTGAAGGCTCTTCGCATCCCCGGCAGCGGCAAGCAGGTCACGTCGTACCCGATCGTGACGCTCACCCAGTCGAAGCACCCCGACCTGGCCCAGCAGTTCGTCGACCTGGTGACCGGCGCGACCGGCCGGCGGACGCTCGTGAAGGCGGGGTTCGGCAGGCCCTGAGCCGCGCCCGCGAGCCGTCCCTTCCTGGCTACCCTGAGCCTCGTGGTCGACTACCTGCGCATCGGCGAGGTGGCGCAGCGGCTCGGCGTCAGCGTCGACACGCTGCGGCGCTGGGAGTCGGAGGGCCGCATCTCCTTCGAGCGGCGCGGCAACCAACGGGTGCTGCCCGCCACGCAGCTGGCCGGGCTCCTCACCACGCTGGCCGGCGCAGACCGGACATCGAGCGCACGCAACCGACTCACCGGTGTCGTCGTGTCCGTCGAGCGTGACGGCGTGATGGCCAAGGTGGAGCTCGCCTGCGGCGACTACCGGGTGGTGTCCCTGATGAGCCGCGAGGCCGCCGACGAGATGGAGCTCGCCCCGGGCGTCGCCGCCACGGCAGTCGTGAAGTCGACCAACGTGATGGTTGAGAGAGGACGTTAGGACGCGGCGGAGCCGAGGTCTTACGTCGCAGCGAACGCCGCTGCGAGCTTCCTCGCAAGGCGGTCTGAACCTGGCGCCGCAGCGTGCTCCGGCTCACGCGGGAACAACTTGCGTACCCCCGGTCGTTTACATACTCTGAGTACGTACCAACGGTATGCGAACCGGAGGCGCACCGTCTCCGGGCACCCAGAGAGGGGATGGCCATGACCTGGACCACCTTCCACCGCCGCGGAGAGGTCCTCCGCACCGTGATCGAGGCGGCCGACGCGCGCCGCGACGGCCGGCTGCCGACGGACCTGCCCGGCGTCACCGAGACCTTCGACGACGAGCTCGCCCTGCTCGGCGCCCTGCAGCTGCGCTGGCACACCCGGCTGTCGGGTCACCTCGAGCGCGCCCTGATGCAGCAACCACTGGACATCGACGGGGCCGCGGTCGCGGCCTGGCACGCGACCGCCGAGGAGCTGCCCGGTGTCCGGATGGTCCTCGACCGCTACCGTGCTGAGCCCCTCGACGAGCGGATGGGGGCGGCGCTCGCCACGTCGGCTGCGAAGGAGCACGTGCTCCTCGCCGCGATGGCCGGCCGCGCGGGCACCACGACTGCGGCGACGGCCGCCGCCGGCCGGCTCCTCGAGGAGCGCGCTCGTGTCACCTACCGGCCGGCGCCCCCGCCGAAGCCCGTGGCCGGCCACCGCGGCGGCGGGCTGTTCGCCCGGGTCCGGGCACGCGTCGCCGCCTGACCGACACCTTCCGGCTGCGGGACGGGCAGAATGGAGGCATGGCGGAGATTCGGGCGGGGATGCTGCTCCTGGCGTCGCCCGAGCTGCTGGACCCGAACTTCGTCGACACCGTCGTGCTCCTTCTCGACGCCGACGACGACGGCGCGATGGGCGTGGTGATCAACCGCCCGTCACCCGTCCCGGTGATCTCGGTCCTGGCCGAGTGGGGGGACGTCGTCGCCGAGCCCGAGGTGCTCTTCCGGGGCGGGCCCGTCTCCCCCGAGGGGGCCCTTGCGGTCGCGCTGATCCGCGATCCGCACGCCGTACCGCCGGGGCTACGACCGGTCACCGACCGGCTCGCGATCGTCGACCTCGAGGGCGAGGCCACCGACCTCGACGGGGTCGTCGACGGCATCCGCATCTTCGCGGGGTACGCCGGATGGGGCGCGGGGCAGCTCGAGGGCGAGATCGAGGGCGGCGACTGGTACGTCGTGCCGTCGCTGCCACCCGATCCGTTCCAGGCCGACCCGAGCGACCTGTGGCGCGAGGTGATGCGGCGCCAGCCCGGCGAGCTCGCCTGGCACGTCAACCGGCCGGCGGACCCGGAGCTCAACTGACGTAGGGTGGAACGGTGGTTCCCACCGGTTTCTCCCCCCTGACCGAGACCGCCGTCGACGAGCGGGTCGAGGAGCGCACGGTCCCCACGGACGAGGGTGACCACGAGCGTTTCAGCCATTACGTCGACAAGCACAAGCTGACCGAGGCGATGGTGATGGGGACGCCGGTCGTGGCCCTGTGCGGCAAGGTCTGGGTGCCGAGCCGAGCGCCGGAGAAGTTCCCGGTCTGCCCCGAGTGCAAGGAGCTCTGGGAGTCGTTCAAGCCCGGTGGCGGTGACGACGGCGAGTGACCTCCCGGCCCTCTCCTGACGGGGAGGCCGTCCCACCGTCGTCCGCGCTCACTCCGGCCTGGCCGGAGCGCGCGGCCTGGGGCACGGCCACCTCTCTGCGCGCCTGGCAGACCGCCGCGCTCACCGAGTACTTCGCGCGATCGCCGCGTGACTTCCTCGCGGTCGCCACGCCGGGCGCGGGCAAGACGACGTTCGCCCTCTCCGCCGCCGCGGAGCTGCTCGGTCGGCGGGTCGTCGACCGCGTCATCGTGGTCGCGCCGACCGAGCACCTCAAACTCCAGTGGGCCGAGGCCGCGGCGCGTGCGGGCATCCCCCTGGACCCGACGTACTCCGCGGGCTCGGGCAAGACCTCGACGGACTACGTCGGCGTCGCCGTGACGTACGCCGGGGTAGCGGTGAACCCGCTCGCGATGCGGATCCGCACCGAGCGGTTCAAGACGCTGGTGATCCTCGACGAGATCCACCATGCCGGCGACGCGCTGTCGTGGGGTGAGGGCGTCCGGGAGGCTTTCGAGCCGGCGACCCGACGCCTCGCGCTGACCGGCACGCCGTTCCGCTCCGACGTGAACCCGATCCCCTTCGTCAGCTACGCGCCGGGCGCCGACGGTATCCCGCGTTCGGTCGCGGACTTCACCTACGGCTACGGCCACGCGCTCGCCGATCACGTGGTGCGGCCGGTGCTGTTCCTGGCTTACTCCGGCGACCTGAGCTGGCGCACCCGGGCAGGGGACGAGATCTCGGCGCGGCTCGGGGAGCCGTTGACCAAGGACCTGACCGCGCAAGCCCTGCGCACCGCGCTCGACCCGTCGGGGGAGTGGATCCCGTCCGTGCTGGCCGCGGCCGACCGCCGTCTGACGGAGGTGCGTCGACACGTACCCGACGCAGGTGGACTGGTGATCGCCAGCGACCAGGACGCCGCGCGGGCGTACGCCGCCATCCTGAGGAGGATCAGCGGCGAGCCGCCGGTGGTCGTCCTGTCCGACGAGAAGGCCGCGTCGAAGCGGATCGCGGCCTTCACCGAGGCCGAGAAGCGCTGGATGGTCGCGGTCCGGATGGTGTCGGAAGGGGTCGACGTACCCCGGCTGGCGGTCGGCGTCTACGCCACCAGCACCTCGACGCCGCTGTTCTTCGCCCAGGCGGTCGGGCGCTTCGTACGGGCTCGGGCGCGGGGGGAGACGGCCTCGGTCTTCGTGCCGTCGGTGCCGACGCTGCTCGGGTACGCCGCCGAGATGGAGGTCGAGCGCGACCACGTCCTCGGCCGCACCATCACCGACGAGGACGACATCTTCGCCGCCGAGCAGGAGCTGCTGGAGCGGGCGAACGCCGACGTCGGCGCGTCCGACGAGCTGCTCGGGTCCTACGAGGCGCTCGGCTCCCAGGCGCGCTTCGACCAGGTCGTGTATGACGGAGCCGCGTTCGGCCACGCCGGCGAGGTGCATGTGGGGTCGGACGAGGAGATGGACTTCCTGGGCATCCCCGGTCTGCTCGAGCCGGACCAGGTCCGCGAGCTGCTCCACCACCGCCAGCGTTCACGCCGTCCCACTGCGGCCGCGCACGAGCCCGTTCCCGACCGGCAGCCCTCCACGCACGAGCAGCTCGCCGTGCTCCGCCGTGAGCTGAACGGGCTGGTGGCGGCCTGGCACCACCGCACCGGCCAGGCCCACGGCGTCACCCACGCCGCCCTGCGCAAGGAGCTCGGTGGCCCCGCCGCCGCGATCGCGAACGCCGAGCAGCTCCACGCCCGCATCAACCGCCTCCGCGAGTGGGCCGCCAAGCCCTCGCGCTGACGCCGGTCCCTGACTACAGTCAGAGAATGAGCGACACCGAGGTGCTGCGGCGGTTCAACCGGTCCTGGAGCCGGCGGATCGGGGTTCTGGAGGAGTCCTATCTGGGACAGGGGCGGAGCCTGGGAGCGTCCCGGCTGCTGTTCGAGATCGGGTACGCCGGTTCCGGGGTGCTCGACCTGCGGCGGCGCCTCGGACTGGACTCCGGCTACCTGAGCCGGCTCTTGCGTGCCCTCGAGGATGAGGCGCTGGTCGACGTACGTCCCGATCCCGACGACCAGCGGCGACGTGTGGTCGTCCCCACCGCCAAGGGTCGACGCGCGATCGAGCGCCTGGAGCAGCGCTCGGAGGAGCGTGCTCGTTCCCTGGTCGCGCCCCTGGGGGCGTCGCAGCGGCGCCGGCTCGAGGAGGCGCTGGCGACCGCCGACCGGCTCATCCGTGCCGCCACGTGCGACATCCAGGTGGTCGACGCGGGCTCGGACGAGGCGAGGTCAGCCGTGGGGCGGTACGCCGACGAGCTCGCCGAACGCTTCCCGGCCGGCTTCGAGCGCGGCGACGTCGCGGGCGAGGTCCGGGCGATGAACCCGCCCGACGGTCGGTTCCTGGTGGCCCGCGTGGAGGGCGCGGTCGCCGCGTGCGGCGGCGTACGACGCCTCAGCCGGACCCGCGCCGAGATCAAGCGGATGTGGGTCGACGGGGCGTGGCGCGGCTGCGGCCTCGGCGGCCGGATGCTCACCGCGCTGGAGGACGCCGCCCGCGATCTCGGCTACCGCGAGGTCTACCTGGACACCAACGGCACGCTCATCGAGGCGATCGCGATGTACGACCGGGCCGGCTACCGCCGGATCGAGCGGTACAACGACAACCCGTACGCCGAGGCCTGGTTCGCCAAGCGGCTGACTACCCCGAGTGGGCCAGCGGCAGCACCCGGTAGGGGATCTGGGTCGCCAGCGCGATGACCGTGGACGACCGAACGATCGCGGGATCCTTCAGCACCAGGTCGATGACCCGCTGCAGATCGGAGTTCGAGCGGGCGACGACCCGCGCCCACAGGTCTCCGGCGCCGGTGATCGTGTGAGCCTCCAGCACCTCCGGGATCGTCGCCAGGTGGCGGGCGACGGCGTCGTGGCCCCCGTGCTCGGCGGCCTCCTGCCGGATCTCGAGCGTCAGGAACGCCGTCACCGGGAAGCCGAGGGCCTCGGGGGAGAGGTCGGGCCCCCACCCGGTGACCACGCCGGAGGCCACGAGCTTGTCGAGCCGCGCCTGCACGGTCCCGCGGGCCACTCCGAGCTCGCGGGAGGCCTGCAGCACGCCGATCCGAGGCTCGTCGGCGAAGAGGGCGAGCAATCTGCGGTCGAGTTGGTCCATGGCTGCTCCTGAGGTGGACAGTTTGCACAGCGATTCGCCGTACTGTTGCGCAGGTTGTCGCCACCCGGCAAGGTGAACGCCATGACGACGACCCACGAGACCCCTTCTACCGGCGGCGCGCTCACCGCCGACGAGCTCAAGGCCGACCTCACCGTCGACCAGCTCAAGCAGCTGGTCGGGCTGGTGGAGTACGACGCGAGCTCCGACCCGTTCCCGGTGACCGCGCAGGACTACGTGGGCTTCGTGGTGGGCAACGCGACCCAGACCGCGCAGTTCTATCAGCTGGCGCTCGGGATGGACCTCGAGGCGTACTCCGGCCCCGAGACCGGCAACCGCGACGCCAAGTCCTACGTCCTCCGCTCGGGCAGCGCCCGCTTCGTGTTCAGCGGCGGAGTGGCGACCGACAGCACGCTCCTCGACCACCACCGCAAGCACGGCGACGGCGTCGTCGACCTGGCGATGGAGGTGCCGGACGTCGACAAGTGCATCGAGCACGCCCGTGCGCAGGGCGCGACGATCCTGGACGAGCCGCACGACGTGTCCGACGAGCACGGCACCGTCCGGCTCGGAGCCATCGCGACGTACGGCGAGACCCGGCACACGCTGATCGACCGCTCGCGCTACTCCGGCCCGTTCCTCCCGGGGTACGTTGCCGCCACCACCAAGGTCACCCGTCGCGAGGGCCACCCCAAGCGGCTCTTCCAGGCCATCGACCATTGCGTCGGCAACGTCGAGCTCGGCCGGATGGACGAGTGGGTCGAGTTCTACAACCGTGTCCTCGGCTTCACCAACATGGCGGAGTTCATCGGCGACGACATCGCCACCGACTACTCGGCGCTGATGTCCAAGGTCGTCGCCAGCGGCAACCACCGGGTGAAGTTCCCCCTCAACGAGCCGGCGATCGCGAAGAAAAAGTCACAGATCGACGAGTACCTCGAGTTCTACGACGGCGCCGGCTGCCAACACATCGCGCTGGCCACGGGCGACATCCTGCGCACCGTCGACCTGCTCCGCGACAACGGCGTCGAGTTCCTCGACACGCCCGACACCTACTACGACGACCCCGAGCTGCGCGCCCGGATCGGCGAGGTGCGGGTGCCGATCGAGGAGCTCAAGCGGCGCAAGATCCTCGTCGACCGCGACGAGGACGGCTACCTGCTGCAGATCTTCACCAAGCCCATCGGCGACCGCCCCACCGTCTTCTACGAGTTCATCGAGCGGCACGGCTCGCTGGGCTTCGGCAAGGGCAACTTCAAGGCCCTCTTCGAGAGCATCGAGCGCGAGCAGGAGCTCCGCGGCAACCTCTGAGCGCGGCGGCCGAGCTCGCGAGGACGCCGATCAGCGAAGAGATTGAGGAGCGTCGGCGGGGACCGTCGCTTGCGACGGGCGGCGCGACGCGTCTCGAAATCTGAGCCCGGTCGTCTCGGGCAGCGGGGCACCGTCGCAGCAGTTCGCCTTCATGTGGCAGTGCGGGCACAGCCAGCGCGTGGCGATCGGGTCGAACTCGACGCCGCAGTAGTCGCAGGGCACCCTCCCGACGGTACGACGTCCCGGAGCGCGCGGGCCGGCGGCCACGCCGCGTGGCCCGGATGAGTCATGCGCGAAGCCCGGCCGGGGTCTAGCGTCGATGGATTCCCCACCTGGAAAGGAGTCCGCACATGAAGTACGCCGTCACCTGGGAGCTCCGCCCGAATGTGACTGAGGAGGCGGCCAAGCGCTCCCTCACGGTGTTCGGCAAGTGGTCGCCGGCGCACCCCGAGCACTTCCACGCCTTCCTCGGCCGCATCGACGGCAACGGAGGCTTCGCGGTGGTCGAGACCGACGACGCCACCGAGATCGCCAAGGACACCGCTCCCTTCACGCCGTGGTTCGAGTTCCACGTCTACCCGTGCCTGGAGATCGCCGACCTGGCTGCACTCCAGGGCGAGGGTCTCGCCTTCCTGGAGTCGGTGAGCTGAACCTGCCCACCGGACACGACACCTGACACGACAGAGGACGTCATACGAACCGCGACCCATGGGGTCACGACTCGTATGACGTCCGGCGCCAGGC
The DNA here is from genome assembly GCF_036503465.1 of Nocardioides sp. Lineage (GTDB taxonomy): Bacteria > Actinomycetota > Actinomycetes > Propionibacteriales > Nocardioidaceae > Nocardioides. The sequence continues at coordinate 7,163 of NZ_DASXWU010000045.1, read as the reverse complement.
TCAGTCCAGGTCGCCGACCAGCACGGCCTCGGCCTCGTCCGCCCGGCTCTCGTGCGTGCCCTCGAGGGCCCGCGTCAGCACGCCGGCACCGGACGCGATGATCGCGACACCGATGGCGACCATCACCGCGCCGAAGACGAACGGCGCGTGCACGTGCACGTGTGGCGGCAGCCCGAACAGCTTGAGCGCGACGTAGGGGCCGATCGCGCCGCCGCAGAAGCGGACGAAGGAGTACGCCGCGGAGGCCACCGGCCGCTCGACCGGCGCGACGCCCATCACGGCCTCGGTGATCAGCGTGTTGTTGTTGCCGATGAACGCACCGGAGAGCACGATCCCGACGATCACGACGGCCTGGTGGTCGGCGAAGACCGCCATCACCAGCAGGTCGAGCATGAACAGCACGAGCGTCCCGACCACCGCCGGGATGGTCCCGACCCAGCGCTGGACCCGCGGCGCCACGAACACCGACACCACCGCGACCAGCACGCCCCAGCCGAAGTAGATCCAACCGATCTGGATGATGCCGGCATCCGGCAGGGCGAACGGGCCGGCGGCCAGGATCGTGAAGAAGCCGATGTTGTAGAAGACCGCGGTCAGGCCGGTCAGCAGCAGCGGCCGGTGCCGCAGCGCCCGGAACGGGTCGGCCAGCGAGGTACGGCGTCCGGTCGGCGGCGTGGAGGGAAGGAAGAACGCCGTCGCGACGAGGGCGATGGTCATCAGCGTCGAGACGCCGTAGAACGGCGCGCGCCAGGACTGCTCGCCGAGCAGACCGCCGACCAGCGGCCCGGAGGCGATGCCGATGCCGAGCGCGGCCTCGAACAGGATGATCGCCTGCGCCGTCCCGCCGGTCGCGGACATCACGATGGTGGCCAGCGCGGTGGCCACGAAGAGTGCGTTGCCGAGACCCCATCCGGCCCGGAAGCCGACGACCGCGCCGACGCTGTCGGAGGAGCCAGCCAGCCCCGCGAAGACGATGATCAGGACCAGACCCGACAGCAGCGTCCGCTTCGGGCCGATCCGGCTGGAGACCACGCCGGTCACCAGCATCGCCACGCCCATGATCGCCATGTAGCTGGTGAACATCAGCGAGACCTGGCTCGGCGTCGCGTCCAGCTTGACCGCGATGTCCTTGAGGATCGGGTCCACCAGGCCGATGCCCATGAACGCGATCACACAGGCGAAGGCGACCGCCCACACCGCGCGGGGCTGGGAGAAGAAGGAGCCGGACCGGACCGGCGCGTCGTGTGACTGGTGGACGTGCGTGGACAAGGGCACCTCTCTGGGGATCGACTCGACATTCTACATAGGTAACCTATGGATCTGCTCCGACATTCCGGTGAGCCGCATCACGTCGGCGGGGGGCGGTGGAGTAGACATGCCTTCTCACGTCTCGGAAGGGATCTCGGACATGCCCACAGCCACCCCCTCGCGCCGCGGAGTCCTCACCGGCGCCGCCGCCCTCGCCGCCGCCGGATACGCCGCACCGGCCGCGGCCTCCACCGGCCACAGCGGATCCACGGCCCGGTTGACCGTCCTGGGCACCACCGACCTGCACGGCCACGTCTTCAACTGGGACTACTACAAGAACGGCGAGTACGACGACAGCGCGCACAACGACGTCGGCATCGCCAAGGTGCAGACCCTGATCAAGGCGCTGCGCGCCGAGCGGGACGACGAGCCGTTGCTGATGCTCGACGCGGGCGACACCATCCAGGGGACGCCGCTGTCCTACTACTACGCGAAGGTCGAGCCCATCACCTCCGGCGGCTCTCACCCGATGACCAACGCGATGAACCTGATCGGGTACGACGCGGCGGCGCTCGGCAACCACGAGTTCAACTACGGCATCCCGCTGCTCCGGGCCTGGGAGAGGCAGCTGAACTTCCCGCTGCTCGGCGCCAACGCGGTCGACCCGGCGACCGGGATCCCCGTGTTCCGCCCCTACATCATCAAGACCCTCCCGGTGCCCGGCGGCCCGGACCTGACCGTCGGTGTCCTCGGACTCACCAACCCCGGCATCGCCATCTGGGACCACGCCAACGTGGCCGGGAGGATCGACTTCCCCGGCCTGGTCGAGCAGGCCAAGGTGTTCGTGCCCGAGCTGAAGGACCTCGGGTGCGACGTGATCGTGGTGGCCGCGCACTCGGGCGCCGACACCTCCTCGTCGTACGGCGATGCCCTGCCGTATCCCGAGAACGCCTCGTCCCTGGTCGCAGCCGACGTGCCCGGCATCGACGCGATCCTGGTCGGCCACGCCCACGTGGACATCCCGCAGCGCTACGTCACCGTCAAGGGGAGCCGCAAGCAGGTGCTGCTCTGCGAGCCGGACTACTGGGGCATGCGCCTGGCCGTGATGGACCTGATGCTCGAGCGCCGCGGCGACCACTGGACGGTCACCGGCGCGACGTCCCAGACCCTGAACTCCAACGAGGCCGCCGAGGACGCGGAGGTGGCCGACGCGGTACGTGCCCAGCACGAGCAGGTCGTCACCTACGTCAACTCCGTGATCGGCTCCTCCGTGCAGGAGATGACGGCCGCGCGGGCGCCCGTCGAGGACGTGCCGATCATCGACTTCATCAACTACGTGCAGGCCGATGCCGTCAAGCAGGACCTCACCGGGGCGGACGCCGCCCTGCCGGTGCTCTCGATCGCGGCGCCGTTCAACCGGTCGGCGTCGTTCCCCTCGGGCGACGTCACGCTGCGCGACGTGGCCGGCCTCTACATCTACGACAACACCCTGCTCGCGGTGAAGGTGACCGGGCAGCAGGTCAAGGACTACCTGGAGTACTCGATGCGGTACTTCAAGCAGGTCCCGGGGCCGGGCACCTACACCATGGACCAGGTCACCAACGCGGTCACGCCCACGGCTCCCAACGGCACGCCGGACTACAACTTCGACACCATCGCGGGGCTGGACGGCCGACTGACCTACGACGTCGACATCGCCAAGCCGGTCGGGTCACGCGTCACGAACCTCCAGTACGCCGGTGACCCGATCGACCCCGCCAGGGAGTTCGCGATGGCGGTCAACAACTACCGCCAGGGCGGCGGCGGGGGATTCCCGGCCGTGAAGGACGCACCCGTCGTCTACAACCGCCAGATCGACATCCGGCAGCTGCTGATCGACTGGGTGACGGCCCACCACGTCATCGATCCGGCGCAGTTCGCCACGGTCGACTGGCGGTTGGTCGCCGACGGTCAGGCGATCACGGTGTCGTGATCAGGATGTCCTGAACCCGGGGCCGGCTCAGAGCCGCTCGGCCATCACGTTGCGCAGCACGGCGACGGCGTGCGCCACGTCATCGGCGGTGTGCCCGGTGCGGGCCAGCCGCTCGGCGACGGCCGCGCCGTTGTCGCGCCGCGCCTCCGCCAGGCGCTGCCGGCCCTGAGCCGTCAGCCGGACGAGCGAGCGGCGCGCGTCGGTGGGGTCAGGCTCCTTGGCCACCCACCCCTCGTCGACCAGGTGCCGCACCGCGCCGGAGATGGTGGGCTGCGACGAGCGGTCGGCCTCCGCCAGCGCGGTCACCCCCATCGGCCCGAGCTCGTCGAGCACGGCCAGGATCCGGATGCCGGCCGGCTGCCCCATGCGCCGGCGTACGGCGCGCACGAGGCGGGCAGCCTGCACGACGAGCTCGCTGCTCTGCACCTCGAGGTCGGTGGGCACGCGGGAAGGATACAAAGAGTCGGGCAGGGCTCGGGCAGGATGAGCGGCATGCCGACGTACATCGCGTTCCTCCGTGCCGTCAACGTCGGGAAGCGGAAGTTCGGCAAGGAGGCCATCGTGCGGGCGTGCGAGGCGGCCGGCTGCACCGACGTCGCCACCTACATCAACACCGGCAACGTCCGCGTGACCTCGCCGCTGCGCAGCCGGGCCAAGGTGGAGGCAGCCCTGGAGAAGGCGTTCGAGGCCGAGGCCGGCTTCGAGGTGCGGACGATCGCCTTCACCCCGGCCGAGCTCATCCAGGTCCTCGCCGACGCCACGGAGCTCGCCGGTGAGCTGCCGGGGGCGGAGGCACAGTACGTCTCGGTGCTGAAGGAGGAGCCGGCTGCCGACGTCGTACGCCGGACGGAGGAGGCGGCGAGCGCCCAGGACGGGGAGAAGCTGTTCGTCCGGGGGCGGGCCGCCCACCTGCTGCGCAAGGAGCTCGCGGGCTACCACTCGTCGCGGCTGGGGAACGACTGGGTGGAGCGGCGCCTCGGCGTGGCCACCAACCGCAACCTGACGGTGATCCGCACCCTAGCCGAGCGCTGGGGCGCGTGACCGCCGTGGCGCCGGTCAGGCGACGGTGACCCCGGCCGCCTTCATCTGGGTCAGTGCCTGCTCCGTCGTCTCTGGTGCGACCCCAGCGCACAGGGCGGTGAGGAGGCGGGTCTCGAAGCCCTCCATGCGCGCATCGAGCGCCGTGGCGCGCACGCAGTGGTCGGTGGCGATGCCGCACACGTCGAGCTCGTCCACCTTCTTCGCGCGCAGCCAGTCGGCGAGCGCGTGGCCGTCGACGGTGCGCCCCTCGAACGCGGAGTACGCCGCCTGGTGCTCGCCCTTGAGGAAGATCGCATCGAACGGCTGGGGGTCGAGGTTGGGGTGGAAAGCCTCGCCGTCGGTGCCGACCCGGCAGTGGACCGGCCAGGACTCGACGAAGTCCGGCTCGCCCGACCAGTGACGCCCCGGGTCGACGTGGTGGTCCTTGCTCGCGACCACCACGTCGTACGACGGGGCGCGGTCGTCGCCGCGGGTCCAGTGGTGGAGCAGCTCACCGATGTCGCTGGCCACCCGGGCCCCGCCCTCGACGGGCAGCGAACCGCCCTCGCAGAAGTCGTTCTGCACGTCCACGACGATCAACGCGCGGGTCATGCGGCGAGCCTATCCGGCCCGAGGATCGGGCGAGCGGCGCAGCGGGAGCCAGGCGATGACGTCCTCGATCATCGCGTCCCAGAGCCTCCACTCGTGCGCGCCGCCGCGGAGGTCCACGGTGACGTCCACGCCGGCCGCGGCGGCGGTCTCCGCGAACCGCCGGGTCCACGGGAGCAGCGGGTCCTCGGTGCCACAGCCGAGATAGAGCGGTGGTACGTCGGGGGCCCGGTCGAGCAGGGTGAAGATCTCGTCGTCGTCCCCCACCTCGCCGGCGAAGACCCGGTCCAGGATCTCGCCGCGGGCCGGCTCCGCGAGGAGCTCGCGGAGGTGCACGGCACCCGACAAGGACGCCGCGGCGGCGTACCGGTCGGAGTGGGTGAGCGCGAGCTTGAGCGCGCCGTACCCGCCCATCGAGAGTCCGGCGACGAAGGTGTCGGCGGGCTCGTCCGAGACCCGGAAGAACGACCGCACGATCGACGGCAGCTCCTCCGAGACGTAGGTCCAGTAGCGGTGTCCGTGCGCCTCGTCGGCGTAGAAGCTCCGGCCGGCCGAGGGCATCACGACCGCGAGCCCCGCTGCCTCGGCGTACCGGCCGATCGCGGTGTAGCGAGCCCAGGCGGTGTGGTCGTCGGACAGGCCGTGGAGCAGGTAGAGGACGGGAGGGGGACCCGACCCGGCTCCGGCGTCGACTCCCACCTGGCCCTCCGTGGCCTGGGGGAGCACGACGCTGACCGACGTCCCGACCTCGAGCGCGTCGGAGAAGAAGTCACAGGTCAGGAACGCCACGCGTGACTCACAGGTGGATGGTCGGGATGACCGGCTCGCCCCGCGACATCTGCTGGGCGGCCCGGGGCAGCTCGGCCCGCGACGCCAGGTGCCGGGCTCGGGCGTCGTCGAGGGCCTCGCGCCCCACGACCTCCCCGTCACGCACGAGTGGCACGAGCAGGGGCCGGTCGTCGCCATCGTCAACGGGCGCCTTCCCGATCCCCACCACCTCCGCCTCGGCGACTCCTTCGGGGGATCGCCGGCGCAGCGCGTACTTCCGCCCACCGACGGAGACCTTGTCGGTGCTCTTCTTCGCGACCGAGACCAGCTCGCCGTCGTCCCCCTCGCGCGCGACCAGCTTGTACACGAACCCGCAGGTCGGGTGGCCGGACCCGGTGACCAGCTGTGTGCCGACGCCGTACGCGTCGACGGGCGCGTTGGCCAGGGCGGCGATGGCGAACTCGTCGAGGTCGCTGGTCACGATGATCCTGGTCCCGGTGGCGCCGAGCGAGTCGAGCTGAGCCCGCACCTCGCCGGCGAGGACCCCGAGGTCGCCGGAGTCGATCCGCACCGCGCCGAGCTCCGTCCCCGCGATCTCGACGCCGAGCTCGACGGCCCTGCGGATGTCGTAGGTGTCGACCAGCAGGGTGGTGCCCTTCCCGAGCGAGGTGACCTGCGCCTGGAAGGCGTCGGCCTCGGTGTCGTGGAGCAGCGTGAAGCTGTGCGCGCTGGTGCCGGCCGAGGGCACGCCGTACCGGTCGCGGGCGGCGAGGTTCGAGGTGGTGGCGAACCCCGCGACGTACGCCGCCCGGGCGCTGGCCACGGCCGCCTCCTCGTGCGTGCGCCGCGACCCCATCTCGATGCACGGCCGGTCGCCGGCGACCTGGGTCATGCGTGAAGCGGCCGACGCGATCGCCGAGTCGTGGTTGTAGATCGACAGCATCAGCGTCTCGAGCAGCACGGCCTCGGCGAACGTGCCCTCGACGATCAGCAGCGGCGAGTACGGGAAGTAGGCCTCGCCCTCGGCGTAGCCGAAGACGTCGCCGGAGAAGCGGTACGTCGAGAGCCACTCCCGGGTGGGCTCGTCGACGACGTCTTCCAGGGCGCCCAGCACCTCGTTGTCGAACCGGAAGTCCTCGAGCGCGTCCAGGGCCCGGCCGACCCCGGCCACCACGCCGTACCGGCGTCCCTCGGGGAGCCGGCGCGGGAACAGCTCGAAGACCGAGCGCCGGTGTGCCGTGCCGGACCCCAGGGCAGCCTGGAGCATCGTGAGCTCGTAGTGGTCGGTCAGGAGGGCCGTCGACGCGCGCACGGGGCCAGCGTAGGGCGCGGGACGTCGGCCCCTCTGTGGGACCATGGGCGGATGGCGACCACGAGCCCGGTCGAGGTCGAGCCGGACCTCACTCCCGACGAGATCACGCTCACCGCCAAGCCGTGGGTCACGCTGGTGTGGAACGACCCGGTGAACCTGATGAGCTACGTGACGTTCGTGTTCCGTCAGTACTTCGGCTACGACCAGAAGAAGGCCGAGAAGCTGATGCTCGAG
>NZ_DASXWU010000044.1:0-2914 GCF_036503465.1 Nocardioides sp. | reverse complement strand
CAGGTGGCTGGACTCGTGGGAGACCTCGCGGAGGTAGTCCTCGATCTCCCACTTCGCGGTGCGCCAGGTGAAGTAGGTGTAGCTCTGGTGGAAGCCGACCGCGCCGAGGGCGTGCATCATCGCCGGCCGGGTGAAGGCCTCCGAGAGGAACACGACGTCGGGGTCGGTACGGCGTACCTCGCGCAGCAGCCACTCCCAGAACGCGACCGGCTTGGTGTGGGGGTTGTCCACGCGGAAGATCCGGACGCCGTGCTTCATCCAGTGCCGGACGACCCGGAGCACCTCCTTGCAGATGCCGGTCGGGTCGTTGTCGAAGTTCAGCGGGTAGATGTCCTGGTACTTCTTCGGCGGATTCTCGGCGTAGGCGATCGTGCCGTCGGCCTGGGTGGTGAACCACTCCGGGTGCGCCGTCACCCAGGGGTGGTCGGGTGCGCACTGCAGGGCCAGGTCGATGGCGACCTCGAGCCCGAGGCTGTTGGCCCGCGTCACGAAGCCGTCGAAGTCCTCCAGCGTCCCGAGGTCCGGATGGATCGCGTCGTGGCCGCCGTCCTTGCTGCCGATGGCCCAGGGTGAGCCGGGATCGTCCGGCCCGGGGTCGAGCGTGTTGTTGGGGCCCTTGCGGTTGACCTGGCCGATCGGGTGGATCGGCGGCAGGTAGATCACGTCGAAGCCCATCCCGGCGACGGCATCGAGCCGCTTGGCGGCCGTCGTGAAGGTACCGCTGACGACCTTCCCAGCCTTCTTGTCGTACGTCGCGCCCTCCGACCGTGGGAAGAACTCGTACCAGCTGCCGAACAGCGCGCGCGGCCGGTCGGCGTACAACGGGTAAGGGCCCTCGACGGTCACCAGCCGGCGGATCGGGTGGGCCACGAGCACAGCCACCAGGTCGGGGGACTGGAGCGCGGCGAGTCGTGCCTCGACCGGCCGCGAGGTGTCCCGCGCGGCCGAGGCCGCACCCGCCACGACCTCCTTCTCGCGGGGCTCGAGAGCCGGGTCGCCCGCCACCTCGTCGAGCAGCAGCCCGCCCTCGGTGAACATCAGCTCCACGTCCACCCCGGCCGGGATCTTGAGCCCGGCGTCGTGCTCCCAGGTCGCCAGGGGGTCGGACCACGCGTGGACCTCGAACGTCCAGGCGCCCTCGGAGTCGGGGGTGACCCACGCGGCGTACCGGTCGGGTCGTTCGCCCTCGGGGCGCATCCGCACCGGCGGACGCGTCGTGCCGTCGGGAGCGACCAGCACGACCTCGGCGCCGAGCTTGTCGTGACCCTCGCGGAAGACGGTTGCGGAGACGGGGAGTGGCTCGCCCGCGGTGGCCTTCGCGGGTAGCCGGCCGAGATCGACCAGAGGCATGACGTCCATGACGGGGATGCGTCCGACCATGCTTGTCACCCTTCCGAATCGGCAGGCGGCACGCAAGGCGAGCCCCCGGAGGCCGCGCCGGCCGCCGGACAGCCTCACCCGTAGGGCTTAGTAGACCTCGAGTCAGTAGACCTCGAGCTCGGCGACGTGCACGATCGATCCGCGGTCCGAGGCGGTCTTGCAGTCGGTGGCGTTGGTCGGGTCGTTGTCCTGCTCGCCGGCGTACCCGGCGTACCCCGTGCACTGGTTCTCCAGGGCGACGAGGCGCACGGCCGACGCCCGCACCGGATGCGCGAGCCGGAAGCCGCGGAGGGTCAGGTTCGGCGCCACGGGACGCGGACGCACGGCGGGGAAGGCGTTGGCGGGGGAGGTGTACACCCGGTGCCACCTCGCGTCGCTCGACCCGCAGTGACGCACGCACACCTCGATCGCGAACCGGCGCAGTGCGGTGAAGCGCGATCCGGAGTCGGGGTCGGGGTCCTTCGCCAGCGGTACGTCGGTCGGGCTCGCCGGAGCGGGGTGCAGCATCGCGCTGACCTGCACGCGGTGGATCCGGTGGCGCCACCCGGCCAGGTCGACTGCTACGTACGGATGGCGCGCGTCGACGTTGGTGCCGTCGCCGTTGACACCGCCCCAGTTCGTCGCCTCGGAGCCGTCGAGGAGCGCGGCGGCGTTGAGCGAGCCGGCACTCGACGCGATCACCTTCGCACCGCCCGCCGCAGCCGCCAGGTTGCCGGGCGCTTGGATCCGGTAGCTGAGGTGCTGGCCCGGCCGCAGCCGGACCGTGAACCGGGCGAAGCCGGTGCGGGGCGAGGTGTAGAGGAAGTGGTAGCGACCGGGTGCGAACCGCGCCACGGCGTCGAGCTTGGTGCGCCGGCTCAGGTCGGCGACGGGGGAGACGCGTGCCTGGTAGCGGCCGACGTAGATCCGTCCGCCTCCCGGTCCACGGAACCGGACGACCGCGTTGCGCGCCCTCGGCGACGCGAAGCTCGGGCGGGGCTGGCCGTCGTCGCCGTTCTGCACGCGGGCGCCCTTGCCCATGCCGCGGGCCGCGAAGGCGTTCCACATCACCTTCAGGTCCTGGCCGCCGAACCTCATCCGGTCGGCCGCGAGCATCGCGTCGCGGGCGTCCAGCATGGAGGTCGTGCCCTGCTGGAGCAGGAACGAGTCGAAGACCAGCTGGATCCAGCGATGGTTGCCGGGGCAACGCGTGGGCGGCAGGGGTGAGTGCGTCGCGTTGCCGTCGACGCAGCGCAGCTGGAGCCTGCGGTCCCGGTAGGGGAACCGGTGGTTCCACTTCTTCACCAGGGCCTGGCGGACCGACCACTGCGTGCCGTTCCAGACCTCTCCGTCCGCGTGCACCTCGACGCCGGTGGTGTCGAAGCCGATGTCGGAGTAGTTCAGCGGGTTGTGCGCGAGGTCGTAGTCGCGGATGCCGGTCGTGAAGTTGCCGGTCGCGTAGGGGCCGATCACGCTCGGGCTCACGCCCGTGGAGTAGTGGTGGGAGAAGAGGTACTCCATCGCGTTCAGGTCGCTCCAGGACTCACCCATCGCG
>NZ_DASXWU010000043.1:0-12219 GCF_036503465.1 Nocardioides sp. | reverse complement strand
GCGCGGAGGAGGTGCTGGCGCTCCTCGAGCTGAGGCTGCACGCGCTCTCCGACGAGTGGGACGCCGTCCTGGTGGACTGCGCGCCCACGGCCGAGACCCTGCGGCTGCTGGCGCTGCCCGAGGCGCTGGGCTGGTACATGACCCGTGTCTTCCCGGTCGAGCGCCGCGTGGTCAGGGCGCTGAAGCCGGTGCTGACCCGGGCGGCCGGAGTGCCGATGCCCGAGGACGACGTCTTCGGCGCTGTTGAGCGGCTCCACGCCGAGCTCGACCAGGTGCGGGCCCTGCTCACGGGCCCCGAGGCGGGTGTCCGGCTCGTGCTCACGCCGGAGCAGGTGGTGCTGGCCGAGGCGCGACGCAGCTTCACCACCCTCTCGCTGTTCGGATACCGGGTGGACGGCGTGATCGCCAACCGGGTCTTCCCGAACGCCGCAAGCGACGCATGGCGTGCCGGGTGGGTCCGCGCTCAGACGGACGTGCTCGCCGAGGTGGAGCAGTCCTTCTCGGGCATCCCGGTGTGGCGTTCGCAGTTCCGTGCCACGGAGCCGGTGGGGCTCGGCGAGCTGTGCGACCTGGCGCGGGCGACGTACGACGGCGCCGATCCGCTCGACGTACGACCGTCGGAGGAGCCGTTGCGGATCACCCGCACCGGTGACGGTGCCGTGCTGCGGCTCCGGCTCCCGTTCGTCGCGCGGGGGGACGTCGACCTCGCGAGGGACGGCGACGACCTCGTGGTGACCGTCGCGTCGTATCGTCGTCTCCTCACCCTGCCCGCCGGGCTGGCTCGCCGTCGCGTGGCCGGCGCTCGGGTGGACGGGGGCGAGCTGCAGGTGAGGTTCGTAGTCGAGCGCGGCGAGAGCTGAGATGGATCCCAGGTGAGTCAGAGCGACGACCCCGAGCCGGTGGGCAGCGTGGCGGAAGAGGCTGCGAAGCTTCTGGGCGCACTCTCCGGCTGGGCCCGTGAGCACGGCGACGGTGTGTCGGCCATGGCCGGCACGATGGCGGGCTCCTTCACCGACGAGCTGCACGAGCACCTCGCCACGGGTGCGCCGGAGTGCACCTGGTGTCCCCTCTGCCGCGCCCTGTCCGCGGTCCGGCAGACCAGCCCCGAGGTGCGGGCTCACCTGGCGAACGCCGCGTCGTCGTTCCTGCTCGCGGTCTCGGGGATGATGCAGCCCCACGCTCCGTCGCGCGACGGCACCGTCGAGCGCATCGACCTCGACGAGGGCTCCGACGGCTGGCCGGAGGATGCACCATGAGTCTGGCCTGCGGCATCGACGTGGGTGGCACCAAGATCGCCGGCGGGGTGGTCGACGAGAGCGGAACGATCCTCGAGGAGCTCCGGGTCGAGTCGCCGGCCACCGACGTCCTCGCGATCGAGGCGGCGATCGAGAAGCTGGTCACCGAGCTCCGCACCCGGCATCCGATCGAGGCCGTGGGAGTGGGAGCCGCCGGCTACATCGACAAGGCTCGCGCTGTCGTTCTGTTCGCGCCCAATCTGGCCTGGCGGGACCTCGACCTCAAGGCGGACCTCGAGCGCACCCTGGAGCTTCCAGTGGTGGTCGAGAACGACGCCAACGCGGCGGCGTGGGGGGAGTTCCAGTTCGGCGCGGGCCACGATGTCGACGACCTGCTGTTGGTGACCGTCGGCACCGGCGTCGGCGGCGGCCTGGTGCTGGACGGCTCTCTGTACCGCGGTGCCTTCGGCGTCGGCGCCGAGATCGGCCACATGCGCGTGGTGCCCGACGGGCTCCTGTGCGGGTGCGGGAACCGGGGCTGCTTCGAGATGTACGCCAGCGGCTCCGCCCTGGTCCGCGAGGCGCGGGCGGCGGCCCGCGCCGGCTCGTTGCTGGCCGCCGACCTGCTCGAGCGAGCCGGCGGCGATGCCGACGCGATCACGGGGCCGTTGGTGACCCAGGCCGCCCGAGACGGCGACACGTTCGCGATCGAGCAGCTGTCGTCGATCGGCCGGTGGTTGGGTGAAGGCATCGCGTCGCTGACGGCCGTGCTCGACCCGGCCGTGGTCGTGGTCGGCGGCGGCGTGAGCGCCGCGGACGAGCTGCTGCTGGCCCCGACTCGTACGGCGTTCACCTCCCAGCTCACCGGTCGCGGCCACCGGCCGGCACTCGAGATCCGTCGCTCCCGGCTCGGCAACCGGGCGGGCCTGATCGGCGCTGCCGACCTCACCAGACACTGATCCGGCACGGATCGCCGGACACTATCGAGCGGAAGTCCCGCGGGTCAGGCAACCTGCTGTCACGATCGTGCCGTGGCCGAACGCGCGCTGCGGTGGATGCCGCCTGCACTCCTGTGCGTGCTCTTCGGTGCCGTCGCGATCCGAGCATCGCGGCCCATCGGCGACCCCGACGACTGGTGGCACCTGCGCCTCGGCAACGACCTGATCGACCAGCACTCGCTGGCAGCACCGCACTGGTCGGTGTTCGCCTCGGTGCCCTGGGTGCCGACCGAGCCGCTGCCCGAGATCACGGCGGCGTACGTCAACCGCTGGTTCGGTCTGCCCGGCCTGGCCGTCCTCTTCGCGGCGGCGGCGCTGGTCGTCGTGCTGACCGTCCATGCGGTCTGTCGTCTGCACGCCGCCGCGTTGCCGGCCGCGGTCACGACGGTGGTGACTGTCCTGGCGATCACCGGCTCCTTGAGCCCACGGCCACAGCTGGTCAGCTTCGTGCTGCTGCCGGTGGTCGTGGAGGCGTGGCTCCGCAGCGAGCATGACCATCGCGTTCGTTGGTGGCTCGTGCCGCTGAGCTGGGCGTGGTCGCTCTGCCACGGCTTCTGGTTCATCGGGGTCGGCTACGGCTTCCTGTTCGTCGCCGGCTTCGCCCTGTCGCGGAAGATGCCCGCGGCGGTCCTCCTGCGTCAGTTCGCGGTCGCGGTCGCATCTCTCGCGGTGGTGGCTCTCAACCCTGTCGGGCTCGGCGTGCTGAAGGCTCCGCTCGCCGTGAACAGCACCTCGAGCTATATCCAGGAGTGGGCCCGCACAGACCTCACCAGCGCAGCCGCGCTCGCTTCGCTGGCGATGGTGTTGGTGACCGCCGCCGTCTGGGCCACCACCCGGCGGGGCTTGACATGGCCGGGCGTGCTGGTGCTGGTCAGCGCGCTTGTCTGGACCTGGTACGCCGGCCGCACCGTCGCCGTGGCCGGACTCGTCGTCGCCCCGCTGCTCGCCGGTGCACTCGACCAACTCGTGCGGGCAGGGTCGTCGATCCCGGACGGCTCCCACGAACGTTTCTGGTTCCGGCGTTCCGAGGCACTGGTGCTGACCGTCTCCGCGGCTGTGGCTGCGACCGTCGTGGCGATCGTTGCTCCGGTCACCGCGGTCCGGCCCGGCGACGTGCCCACGACGCTGAACGGCGCGCTCGACCGGCTCCCACCCGGGACTCGGGTCTTCAACGACTACGCGCTCGGAGGCTGGATCGCCTGGCGCCATCCGGATCTCCAGCAGTACATCGACGGACTGATCACGCCGTACTCCGAGCGGCACGCGCATGACTACGTCGTGGGCGAGAGCGCGAGTCCCGGTTGGAGCCGGATCGTGAACGCGTCCGGGGCCACCGCCGCGCTGCTCGGCGAGCACTCGCCTCTCGTCGACAAGCTTGCCGACCGCGGATGGACAATGCGTGGGACCGACGCCGGCTACGTCTTGCTGACCGCTCCGGCCGGACGTAGCCCGGGGTGACGGCGGCTCCTCAGAGTCGCGCCCCGTCGTCGTCGGGGTCGCGGGGCGCCATCGTGGCCACCAGGTAGCCGAACGAGACGATGCACGCGACGACCAGCCCCACGCTCAGGATGCCGGGCAGCGGGTAGTCGAGCAGTTGGAGCAGCACGAGCAGGAGCGGCGAAGCCACAAGCCCGACCCAGGCGACGCGACGCTCCGGCGAGATCACCGCCGGCGGCGGCAGAGGCGGGGGCGTGAACGACTCGTCGTCGTCCAGGTCGAGCAGGAACGGCTCGTCCTGCTCGGCCGGCGTGGGCTCGGTCAGGGGAGTGGTGAGCTCGATGAGTCCCGGCACGTCAGGGCCGTCGCCGTAGTGGTCGACGATGTCGCGCCAGGCCTGTTCCTCGGCTTCCGCCCGAGCGCGGTCGCGAGCCTCGTCGTCGCGTCTGCTCACGCCTCCAGACTATGCCGTCATCGCCGAGTCACGTGGCGGTCACCCTGGCCGTGAACTCGGCCGACTCCGCGAAGATCTGCTCGGCATCGTGGTCGAGCGTGGCCACGTGGTAGCTGTTGTCCAGCGTCCGCTCCTCCACGTCCGTCGAGGAGACCCCGTGCAGGATCGTGGGAGAGGACGACGGATCGATGACGTTGTCGTTCTCGGACCGGAAATACAGCAGCGGCTGGTTCACCCTGTTCAGGTCGGGAACGACGACCTTCCACATCGTGGTCACCTCGGCCAGCCCCTTGAGCGGTAGCCGGTCGTAGCCGTGCTCGTCCTGGCCGGGCTTCCGGATGTCGTTGGTGACTCCGCGCATTGACGGGATGAAGTGCTTGATGAACGGGAGCAGGGTCAGCTCGGTGCGGATGCTCGACACGAAGGGGTTGACCAGCACCAGGCCGGCGACCTGGTCCCCACGCTCCTCGGCGAGACGGAGCGCCAGGCAGCCTCCCATGGAGAGACCCGTCACGGCGACTGCGGCGCAGCTCTCGCGCAGCCGGTCGAACGCCGCCTCGGCCTCGGCGTACCAGTCGGTCCAGGAGACCCGGTTGAGGTCCTGCCACCGGGTCCCGTGACCCGGAAGGAGCGGGACCTCGACGGCGTACCCGTGATCGGCGAGCGCGCGCGCCCACGGCTTCAGCGAAGCGGGGGAGCCCGTGTACCCGTGCAGGAGCAGCACGCCGACGGACCGGCCGCCGGTCTGCTCGGGGTGCGCAGGGAGCGACAGGGGGTCGGTGGGAGCTTCGGGCGACGGCGTGTCGGACATGCGGGGCATCCTTCCGTACCCCACGAGCCTTGTCAGGGTTCCACCTTCCCCGGTGCGACTAGGGTGTGGCCAGACGGTGTGAGAGTCGACGCGCACAAGGGGGTCGGAGTGCTCTACTGGTTCCTCAAGTGGATCGCGATCGGCCCGTGGCTGAAGCTGGTCTTCCGGCCGCACGTCGAGGGGGCCGAGCAGGTGCCGGCGTCCGGGCCGGCGATCCTGGCCAGCAACCACCTGTCGTACGCCGACTGGCTGTTCATGCCGCTGACCCTTCCGCGCCGGGTCACCTTCGTGGCGAAGGCCGAGTACTTCACCAGCCCCGGCGTCAAGGGCTGGTTCCAGAAGAAGTTCTTCTCCGGCGCCGGCCAGGTGCCGATCGACCGCTCCGGTGCGAACGCGGCCGAGGGTGCGCTCAGCTCAGCGCGCGAGATCCTCGGCCGGGGCGAGCTGTTCGGCATCTACCCCGAGGGCACCCGGTCGCACGACGGTCGGCTCTACCGCGGCAAGACCGGCGTGGCGCGGCTCGCCCTCGAGACCGGCGTACCGGTGGTCCCCGTCGCGGTGCTCGGCACCAACGTGGTGGCTCCGCCGGGCAAGACGTTCGGCACGTTCACCCGGCCGGGCGTGCGCTTCGGCAGGCCGCTGGACTTCTCCCGCTACGAGGGGATGGAGAACGACCGCTACATCCTGCGCGCCATCACCGACGAGATCATGTACGAGATCATGCAGCTGTCCGGTCAGGAGTACGTCGACATGTACGCGACGCGGGCCAAGGAGCTGTCTCAGAAGTCGGCTGCCGAGGCCAAGCGTGCCGAGCGCGAGGCCGCCGCCGCCGCGGCCGGCGAGCAGAAGCAGGCGTCCTGACCACGCGCCATCCCGGGCTCACGCCGGGGCTGCTCCTCCCGGTCCGCCCCACGGAACCAGCCGCGATCGCGGTCGAGGACCGGATGTACCGCTGGCTGGCGGTGCTCCGGTTCCTGCTCGTCGCCAACACGGTCGCGCTGAACGTCTACCGAGGCGGCTTCGAGCACCCCGTCGGCGGGGCGCTCCTGGTCGCCGCGCTCGTGGTCTGGACGTGCCTGATCAGCTGGGTCTACCACTCGTTCCGGCGCCGCACGAGCTTCTGGGTGGCGGCCGACCTGATCGTCGCCCTGGTGTCGCTGGCCCTGACCTCGGCGGTCAAGGAACCGGGCTACCACTCGACGGTTCCGGGCTTCTGGATCATGGGCGCCCTGTTCGCCTGCGCGATCCACTGGCGGCTGTACGGCGGGCTGGTGGCGGCGGTCCTGTTGTCGGTCGACGATCTCCTGACTCGCGGCTACCTGTCCGAGACCGTTTACGGGAACTACTTCCTTCTCCTCGTCGGCGGCCCCATCGTCGGGCTGATGGTCGACTCGCTGCTCCGCTCGGCCGCCCGCACGGCTGCCGCCGAGCGAGCCGCCAGCGCCGCCCTGGAGCGCACGAGGATGGCGCGGACCGTGCACGACGGCGTCCTCCAGGTGCTGGCGCTCGTCCAGCGGCGCGCCCCCGACCTCGGGTCCGAAGGGGTCGAGCTGGGTCGGCTGGTGGGCGAGCAGGAGCAAGCGCTGCGCTCCCTGATCCGTCAGCAGGACACGGTGACCCCTACGCCCGGGATGGTCGACCTGGTCGGTGCGCTGTCGGCACTCGAGCGGCGACCCGGCGTCTCAGTTGCCGCACCGTCCGACGGCGTACTGCTCGAGCGTGCGAAGGCCGACCAGATCGTCGCCGTCGTGTCCGCATGCCTCGACAACGTCGCGGCCCATGTCGGGCCGAAGGCTCCTGCTTGGGTCCTGCTGGAGGCCACACGGGACGCCGTCCATGTCTCGGTTCGCGACGAAGGCCAGGGCATCGCCGATGGGCGGCTCGACGCGGCGGAGCGGGACGGGCGGTTGGGAGTCGCGTCCTCGATCCGCGGCCGGGTCGCCGAGCTCGGCGGCAGCGCCGAGCTCACGACCGGTCCGCACGGCACCGAGTGGGAGTTCACGGTCCCGAGGTCGCCACGGCCTATCGTCATCGAGTGACGATCCACGCCGAGCACCCGTTCCGCGACGCAGAGCCGGATCCGGTACGCCGGTTCCGCGGGCGCGTCGGCGGCACGGTCGGGCTGTGGACGGCCGGGGGTGAGTCGGACCGAGCCGGGCTCACGGTGACGTCGTTCCTGGTCGCGGCCGGCGAGGACGCACGCGTGCTCGCGCTGCTCGACCCCGACGCCGACCTCACCGAGCGGCTCCTGGAGTCGGGGCGCGCCGTGCTCCAGCTGCTGACGTGGGACGACCGCGACCTGGCCGAGATGTTCGGCGGCACGGCGCCGGCGCCGGGTGGGATGTTCCGGCAAGCGGAGTTCGTCCAGACCGAGTGGGGGCCCCGTCTGGAGTCGGCGCGCACCTGGGCCGGCGTACGCGTGGAGTCCGAGCAGGCGGTCGGATGGTCGACCCTGGTCACCACCGTTGTCGAGCACCTCGAGGTCGGTGACGACGAGGAACCGTTGCGTCACCACCGCGGGCGGTACGGACGTTAGGGTTCCAACCGTGTCCGACGGGGTGGGCGAGGAGCGGCTGCGGGTGATGGTCGTCGACGACCACCCGATGTGGCGTGACGCGGTGGAGCGCGACCTGCAGGACGCCGGCTTCGACGTGGTGGCAGTCGCGGCGGACGGCAACCAGGCGATCGCGAGGTTTCGCGCGGCCCGGCCGAAGGTCGTCGTGCTCGACCTCCAGATCCCCGGTCCCGGTGGCGTCGAGGTGACCGCCGACGTGCTCGGCCACGACCCGTCGGCACGCGTGCTGATCCTCTCGGCCTCCGGCGAGCACCAGGACGTCCTCGAGGCGGTGAAGGCGGGCGCGACCGGCTACCTGGTGAAGTCCGCGTCGCGGCAGGAGCTGCTCGAGGCGGTACGCCGGGTGGCGGCCGGCGACAGCGTTTTCACGCCGGGCCTGGCGGGCCTCGTCCTCGGCGAGTTCCGTCGGATGAACGAGGGAGGCGGCGAGGAGCCCGAGCCGGAGAACGCGCTGACCGCCCGCGAGACCGAGATCCTGAAGATGGTCGCCAAGGGCATGAGCTACAAGCAGATCGCCGAACGGCTCGTCCTCTCGCACCGCACCGTGCAGAACCACGTGCAGAACACCCTGCGCAAGCTCCAGATGCACAACCGGGTGGAGCTCACCCGGTATGCGATCGAGCAGGGGCTCGACGATGGCGACACCGACGATGACGACGGCGACTGACGTCGTGTTCCGGCCGGCCACGGCCGCGGACGCCGACGCGCTGACCGAGCTCGAGCGCGACACCAACCTGATCGCGCTCGGACACGTCTTCGCCGGCATCCCCTTCCCCTACGACGAGGTGCGGGACCGCTGGCTCCGGCTCCTGGCCGACCCCGACGTGCGGGTCGAGGTGGCCGGTCTGCCCGCGCGCCTCGATGTATACCTCGCGTGGGACGCCGAGCGGCTGCGGCACCTCGGTGTCCGCCCCGAGCTGTGGGGGTGCGGCCTCGCCCGCCGCGCGGTCGAGCGAGCTGACGGCGTCTGCCGCCTCTGGGTGCTGCGGGACAACCAGCGCGCGCGGGGCCTCTACGAGCATCTCGGCTGGGCGCCGACCGGGCTCGAGCAGGAGGCGGAGTGGCCGCCCTATCCCGTGGAGCTGGAGTACGGCCGTGGCTGAGCTGCTCGAGATCGCGGACGAGCTGTACGGGCTCCCGCAGGAGGAGTTCACGCCCGCCCGCGACGCGAGGGCCAAGGAGCTCAAGGCCAAGAAGGACCTCGCCGCAGCGGTGAAGAAGCTCAAGAAGCCGTCGGTCGCGGCGTGGGTCGTCAACCTCTTCGTGCGTCGCGAGAGCGAACAGGTCGAGCAGGTGATCGCTGTCGGCACGGCCCTGCGCGAGGCGCAGGAGGGAATGGACGGAGCAGAGCTGCGGGCGCTGACCAAGCAGCGACGACAGCTCACCTCCGCAGTGACCCAGCAGGCCCGGAGCCTGGCCAAGGACGAGGGCGTGAAGGTCACCCAGGCGGTCGCCGACCAGGTCGAGGCCACGCTCACCGCGGCGATGCTCGACCCGGAGTGTGCGCGGGCGGTGCGAAGCGGCCTGCTCGTCGCCGCGTTGTCATCGACGGGCGTCGACACCGTCGACGTGGCGGCAGCCGTCGCGGTGCCGGAGGCTCTCGGGTTCGCGGCGACACCGACCGCGGCGGAGGCGCCCGCGCCGCCGGACCTGCACGTCGTACCCGGTGACGAGGACGCGCGGAAGCGCGAGGAGGCCGAGGCCGCGCTCGCCGCCGCACAGGAGACGGTCGACCAGGCGGAGTCGGCGCTGACGGAGGCCGACCAGGCGGTCGAGGAGCTCCAGGCCCGCAGCCTCCAGCTCCAGTCGGAGATCGACGAGCTACGCCGCAAGCTGTCCGAGCTGGAGTCGTCGGCCGAGGAGACCGACGACGAGCTCGAGGAGGCCGAGGACGCTCAGGGCGAGGCCAAGGCAGCCCACATCGCCGCGGTCAAGACGCGCGACGTCGCCCAGAAGGCGCTGGACAAGCTGGGCTGATCAGTCGGCCCAGGTGACGGTGCGTCTCTGGGCGCGTTCGGCCACGTGAGGGATTCGCTCGCAGTTACCCTCCGTGGTCGTGAGATTCCTGCGCGGTGCGCCGTGGTTCGCGATGCCGCTCGGGATCTTCGTCCTGACGCGCTTGTTCGACGCGGTGGTCATCGTGCTGATGGCCCGACATCAGATCCCGGCCTCCTCCCTTCCTCGCGACGCGCTCGTGCCCACGGTGATCGACCCGCCCTCGTACCTGAGTGCGATCCAGAGCTGGGACGGTCAGTGGTACAGGCAGATCGTCGAGCACGGTTACCCGTCGACGCTGCCGACGAGGGACGGCGAGGTGACGCAGAACGCCTGGGCGTTCTACCCGGGGTACCCGGCCCTGGTCTGGCTGGTGACCCGCCTCGGGCTGTCGTTCGGCGTCGCCGCGTCCGCAGTGAGTCTGGTGGCAGGTGGTGCGGCGATGTGTTTGCTGTACCGGCTGGTGCGTCTGCGGTCGAGCGACTGGATGGCGGGAGTGACCGTGCTGGCGGTCTGCTGCGCGCCCATGGCGCCTGTGCTGCAGGTCGCCTACACCGAGAGCGTCGCCCTGCTCCTGCTCCTGCTCGGCTTGTGGTGGCTTCATCACCGTCGCTACGGCTGGGTGGCGCTGGTCGGTCTGGCTCTGGCGCTCGTCCGCCCGGTCACGCTGCCGCTGGCAGTCGCCGTCGCTGTGGAACTGGCCCTGCGTTGGCGTCGTCGCGAACGGGAGGACTTCCCGGCGCGCGAACGCGCGGCGCTGATCGGAGCGATGATCACAATCGCTGTGTCGGCAGTCATCTGGCCCCTGGTCGCCGGGATCGTTGTCGGCGATCTGTCCGCCTACTCCGACACCCAGAAGGCATGGCGCGGGACCGCCGGCACCCGCCCCGACACGTGGCTGGTCTCCCTTCTTCACGGCGCGCCCCCCGCACGCTGGGTCTTCGTCGTTGTCGTTGTCGCGGTCGCCGTGTGGATCGGGTGGCGGAACCGCCAATGGACCGACGGCACGCGCGCATGGGTCGCGGCCTATCCCGCCTATGTGCTCGCGGCGACTCCCCCGACGTCGAGCCTCTTCCGTTACCTGATGCTCCTCGGACCGGGCTTGTGGCCGTTCAGCAAGAGCGAGGCGATCGTGCGCGAGAAGCGAGGGCTCGTCGTGCTCGGAATCGTCGTGCTCGGGCTCGCGACCCAGGTGCTCTGGCTGTACTGGTATTTCGTGATCACGCCGGGTTCGCGCGGCACTCCCTGACCGGCTCCTTCAGTCGGCCCAGGCGAGGGACCGGCGGACGCCTTCCTGCCAGCGGGCGTAGGCCGCGTCTGCGGCATCCCGGTGATCCGGATCGGGTTCGAAGCGCGCGTCCAGCTGCCAGGTCTCGCGGAGGGCGTCGGTCGACTCCCAGAGGCCGACGCCGAGCCCGGCGAGGAACGCCGCCCCGAGGGCGGTGGTCTCGACGATCTCGGGGCGTTCGACCGGTACGCCGAGCTGGTCGGCCTGGAGCCGGCAGAGCAGGTCGTTGGCGGAGGCGCCGCCGTCGACGCGCAGCGGGGCGGAGTCGGCGCCGGGCATGGTCGCCAGCACGTCGCGCACTTCGAAGGCGATCGCCTCGAGCGTCGCGCGCACGAGATGAGCCCGCGTCGTACCCCGGGTGATGCCGAGGATGGTGCCGCGCGCGTGGGGGTCCCAGTGCGGGGCTCCCAGTCCGGTCAGGGCGGGCACGAAGACGACGCCCTCGGACGAGTCGACCGTCGCGGCGATCGCCTCGGTCTCGGCGGCCGAGCCGACGATCTGGAGCCCGTCGCGCAGCCACTGCACGGCCGCGCCGGTCACGAAGATCGCGCCCTCGAGGGCGTAGGTGAGCTCGCCGTCGGGGGAGCGCCAGGCGGCGGTCGAGAGGAGGCCGGCGTCCGACCGCTCGAGCGACGTCCCGGTGTTGGTGAGGATGAACGAGCCGGTGCCGTAGGTGCACTTGGCGTCGCCCGGGTCGTAGCAGGTCTGCCCGAACAGCGCCGACTGCTGGTCGCCGGCGAGACCGGCGATCGGCAGCTCGAGCCCGCAGAACGACGCCGGGTCGGTCGTGGCGATCTCGCCCCAGTTGGGCACGAGGTCGGGGAGCGCGTCGCGGGGTGCGCCGAAGAGCCCGCACAGCTCGTCGGACCACTCGCCGGTGGACAGGTCCATCAGCAGGGTCCGGCTCGCGTTGGACACGTCGGTGACGTGCCAGGTGCCGCGGGTCATCCGGGCGACCAGGAAGGAGTCGACGGTGCCGACGGCGTACCGGCCGTCCTCGACCAGCGCCCAGGTGTGGGGCTCGTTCTCCCTCAGCCAGGTCAGCTTGGTGCCCGAGAAGTACGGATCCAGCCGGAGCCCGGTCAGCTCGGTGACGCGCTCCTCGTGTCCGTCGTCGCGCAACCGGTCGCAGATCGCGGCGGTACGCCGGTCCTGCCAGACGATCGCGCGTCGGGGCGAGTCGAGGGTCTCGCGGTCCCAGAGCAGGACCGTCTCGCGCTGGTTGGTGATCCCGACGGCGCGCAGCTCCGAGGCGTCGTACGACGTGAGGGCGGCGCGCGTGGCCTCGAGCGTGGCCTGCCAGATCTCCTCCGGCGCGTGCTCGACCCAGCCGGGCCGGGGGAAGTGCTGGGGGAACTCCTGGTAGCCGCGGGCCGCGATGCGGCCTTCGGGAGTGACGACCACCGCGGTGACGCCGGTGGTGCCG
>NZ_DASXWU010000042.1:0-18473 GCF_036503465.1 Nocardioides sp. | reverse complement strand
ATCGCGACGTCCTCGCCGACGTACGACTTGTAGAGCTTGTCGGCGTACCAGCGCGACTTGTGGTCGGTGGAGATGCCGAGGCGGAAGCCGTTCGGGTTGATCTTCTGGCCCATCAGGCCTTCCCCTTCTTCCGGTTCTTGGACTCGCCCTTGGCGGATGCCTTCTTCTCCTCCTTGGGAAGAGGCGTCACGACGAGAGTGATGTGGCTGGTGCGCTTGAGGATCCGCGTGGCGCGGCCCTGGGCCCGCGGGCGCCAGCGCTTCATGGTCGGGCCCTCGTCGACCTGGCAGTTGCTCACGACCAGGTCGGCGCGCTCGAGGTCCTCGGTGGTCTCGGCGTTCGCGATCGCGCTCTCGAGCACCTTGTAGACCGTTTTGGCGGCCGACTGCGGCGCGAACTGCAACAGCGCCAGGGCGTCGTCCACGGGCAGGCCGTGGATCATCTGCGTCACCCGGCGGGCCTTCATCGGGGTGATCCGCTGGTAACGGGCGCTCGCGAACGCACCCGGCTGGTCGCCGAGCAGCGACTCGCGGCGGGCGCTGGTGCGGCGGCGGTCAGTGGTCGGCATCAGCGACGCCTCCCCTTCCGGTCGTCCTTGACGTGCCCGCGGTAGGTGCGAGTGGGGGCGAACTCCCCGAGCTTGTGGCCGACCATCGAGTCGGTCACGAACACGGGCACGTGCTTGCGGCCGTCGTGCACGGCGATCGTGTGGCCGATCATGGCCGGGACGATCATCGAGCGACGCGACCAGGTCTTGATCACGTTGTGGGAGCCCTTGTCGTTCTCGGCGTCCACCTTCTTCATCAGGTGGTCGTCGACGAAAGGACCCTTCTTCAGGCTGCGCGGCATTGGTCAGGCTCCTAGCGCTTCTTGCCGGTACGGCGACGGCGGATGATCTGCTTGTCGCTCGCCTTGCTGCGGCGCGTGCGACCCTCGGGCTTGCCCCACGGACTGACCGGGTGGCGGCCACCCGAGGTCTTGCCCTCACCACCGCCGTGCGGGTGGTCGACGGGGTTCATGACCACACCGCGCACGGTCGGACGCTTGCCCTTCCACCGCATGCGGCCGGCCTTGCCCCAGTTGATGTTGGACTGCTCGGCGTTGCCGACCTCGCCGACGGTGCCGCGGCAGCGGACGTCGACGAACCGCATCTCGCCGGACGGCATCCGCAGCGTCGCGCGCGAGCCCTCCTTGGCGACCAACTGCGCGGAGTTGCCGGCGGAGCGGGCGATCTTGGCCCCGCCACCTGGCCGCAGCTCGATGCAGTGGATCGTCGTACCGACCGGGATGTTGCGCAGCGGCAGGTTGTTGCCCACCTTGATGTCGGCGTTCGGGCCGGACTCGAGCATCGTGCCCTGACGCAGGTCCTTCGGCGCCACGATGTAGCGCTTCTCGCCGTCGGCGTAGTGCAACAGCGCGATCCGGGCGGTGCGGTTGGGGTCGTACTCGATGTGCGCGACCTTCGCCGGGACGCCGTCCTTGTCGTAGCGACGGAAGTCGATCATTCGGTAGGCGCGCTTGTGGCCACCGCCCTGGTGACGGGTGGTGATCCGACCCTGGTTGTTGCGGCCGCCCTTCTTGGGCAGGGCGCGGGTCAGCGACTTCTCCGGCGTGGTCCGGGTGATCTCGACGAAGTCGGCCACCGAGGAGCCGCGGCGGCCCGGGGTGGTCGGCTTGTACTTGCGGATAGCCATGTCTCGTTACCTCTCAAGCCCGGTCAGGAGACCGGACCTCCGAAGATGTCGATCCGGTGACCCTCGGCCAGGCTGACGATGGCGCGCTTGGTGTTCTTGCGCCTGCCGAGCCCGGTGCGGGTACGCCGGGTCTTGCCCTGCCGGTTGATCGTGTTCACCGAGGTGACCTTGACGCCGAAGACCCGCTCGACCGCGATCTTGATCTCGGTCTTGTTGGCGTCGGGGTGCACCAGGAAGGTGTACTTGTTGGCGTCGAGGAGCCCGTAGCTCTTCTCCGACACCACCGGTGCGAGCAGGATGTCGCGGTGGTCCTTGTGCAGGGTGCTCACTTCTCGTCCTCCTCGGCCTCGTCCGCGGTGCCACCGCCGGCGCGGGTGAAGCCCGCCGCTTCGGCGTCCTCGCCGGACTTGAAGTAGAACTCCGCCTCGGTCTGGTCGTACCACCGGCCGTCGGGCTCGTGGTACTTGCCCGAGTCGGCGTTGGCCTTGACCTCGTAGCCCTTCGGCGCGCCGCCGCTCTTCAGCGGTGCCTTGGCGCCCTTGGGCAGGGCCGGCTTCTCGTCGGCGTCACTCGCCGCGACGGTCGTCGCGGCCTTCGCCGCTGTCTTCTTCGCCTTCTTCGCGGCGGGCTCGGCCTTCTCCTCGGACGTGCCGGTCGCGGACCCGGCTGCCACCGGAACGACGGCCTCGGTCGCCGCACCGGCGGACGCACCCTCGCCGACGAACGCGTCGTAGGCGCCCCGCGTGAAGACGATGTCGTCGGAGTCCAGCACGTCGTAGGTGTTCAGCTGGTCGACCGCGAGGATGTGGACCTCGACGGCATTGCGCAACGAGAGCCAGGTCAGCGCGTCGGACCGCTCGAGCACCACGAGGAAGTTGGCCCGGTCGGCGACGACGCCCCTGAGGGAGGCCAGCGCCGACTTGGTCGACGGGGTGTCACCCGAGACCAGCGACTCGACAACGTGGATGCGACCCTCGCGGGCCCGGTCGGACAGGGCACCGCGGAGCGCGGCGGCCACCATCTTCTTGGGGGTGCGCTGGGCGTAGCTGCGGGGCTGCGGGCCGTGCACCGTGCCGCCGCCGGCGAACTGCGGAGCGCGGATCGAGCCCTGGCGGGCGCGGCCGGTCCCCTTCTGCCGATAGGGCTTACGGCCACCGCCGCGGACCTGGCCACGGGTCTTGGTGGCGTGGGAGCCCTGGCGGGCGGCCGCCTGCTGGGCCACCACGACCTGGTGGATCAGCGGGACGTTGACCTCGACGTCGAAGATCTCGGCGGGGAGGTCGACCTTCACGATCTGAGCGGTCGTACCGTTGCTCGCCGACGAGCCGGACCGGGAGGCCGCCTTCTTGGTGGTGGTCGCCATGGTCAGTCCTCCTTCTGCGCGCGCTTGGCGGCCGAGCGGAGGACGACGAGACTGCCCTTGGGGCCGGGAACGGCACCCTTGAGCAGGATCAGGCCCTTCTCGGTGTCGACCGCGTGGACGACGACGTTCTGGGTGGTCACGGTCTCGCGGCCCATCACGCCGGCCATCCGGACGCCCTTGAAGACGCGACCAGGGGTGGCGCAGGCGCCGATGGAGCCGGGCTTGCGGTGGTTGCGGTGGGCACCGTGGGAGGCGCCGACGCCGGAGAAGCCGTGTCGCTTCATGGTGCCGGCGAAGCCCTTGCCCTTGGTGGTGCCGGTGACGTCGATGACCTCACCCGCGACGAAGGTGTCGGCGGGCAGCTCCTGACCGACGGTGTAGGAACCGGCGTCCGCGGTGCGGATCTCCGCCATGTGGCGACGGGGCGTGACCCCGGCCTTCGCGAACTGGCCGGCCACGGGCTTGATCACCTTGCGGGAGTCGACCTCGCCGAACCCGATCTGGATGGCGTTGTAGCCGTCGGTCTCGGGCTTGCGGACCTGGGTGACGACGTTGGTGGACGCCGCGACGACGGTCACCGGGACGATCCGGTTGTTCTCGTCCCACATCTGGGTCATGCCGAGCTTGGTGCCCAGCAGACCCTTCACGTTTCGCTCAACAGTCATCACGGGCCTCAGAGCTTGATCTCGATGTCGACACCGGCAGGGAGGTCGAGGCGCATCAGGGAGTCCACGGTCTTCGGCGTCGGATCGATGATGTCGATCAGCCGCTTGTGGGTGCGCATCTCGAAGTGCTCGCGCGAGTCCTTGTACTTGTGGGGCGAGCGGATGACGCAGTACACGTTCTTCTCGGTCGGCAGCGGCACCGGGCCGGCGACCTTGGCACCCGTGCGGGTGACGGTGTCCACGATCTTGCGCGCCGAGGTGTCGATCACCTCGTGGTCATAGGCCTTGAGCCTGATGCGGATCTTCTGTCCCGCCATAGGTCTCTCTCGTCCTTCGTGTCGTACTGCTCGGGTCGTGCTGCCGGTCGTCCGTCTCAGGCGCTCGCCCATCCGTGATCCCCGACCCCCGAGGTCGGGCGTGTCGCGTGTCCGCGGCACACAGATCACCCGTGGCGAGGATCTGCATCGTGTTGGTGGACGCCCAGCCCCGGTCATGCAGGGGGCCGAGCCATCGGGTCTCCAGGTGCGGCGCGACGCACAGCGATCACGAACCAGCGGGAGACGCGATTGTGAAGTCAAGTACGGCGCGCCCCGGCAACCCGCCGGAGCAACCGGACAATCCTGACAGATGTCGCCCGAGTAGGCCAAATTCACGCCCCGGCGGCTGAGCTTGCGACGCCGCCGATCAGGGCGGGAGGTCGAGGAGCGTCGGCTCGGACCGAGCCTGCGAGCTCGCGACCGAGAGTCGACCGTCCCGTGACGGCGCCTGGGGCCCGGGGAATGCCCTCTGCCCAGGGCCCATCTTTGACAGGATGGGCCCGCGGCGCCGCTCGGTCTCGGCGCCGCCCACGAGGGGAGGTAGCGGTGTCGGGAGTCCAGCCTCCCCCGCCCGGATGGCAGCCGCCGGAGTCCGAGACGCCGCCACAGCGGTGGCAGCAGTGGGGACCGCCGCCGAACTCTGCGACCCCGGGCTACCCCGGCCACCCCGGCTATCCCGGCGTCCCGCTGCCGGTGGCGCACAAGCCCGGCGCGATCCCGCTGCGACCGCTCGTCCTCAGCGACATCTTCGACGGGGCGTTCCGGATCATCCGGTACAACCCGCGCGCCACGATCGGCGCCGCCGTGCTGGTCTCGGCGGTGGCGATGATCCTGCCGATCGCGGTCGGGCTCGCCAGCGGCTCCACCGGCGGACTCGCGCCGGATCCCGACACCGGCTCGCTCAGCGACAGCCAGATCGCCAGCGTGCTGGTCGGGCTGGGTGGCCTCCTGGCGGGTGCGCAGCTGCAGTCGATCGGCCTTCTCTTCGTCTCCGGGATGATCGCCCACGTGAGCTCCGCGGCCGCGGTCGGCCGTCGGCTCTCCATGGCCGAGGCCTGGGCGGCCACGCGGGGCAAGCGGTGGCGTCTGCTCGGGATGTCGTTCATGCTCGGTCTCGGCGTGGTCGTCGTGATCGGCGTCGCGGTCGGGGTCCTGGTCGTCTTCGCGGTGGCCTTCCACGCCTCGCTCGGCTCGGTCGTCGTGGCGTCGCTGATGGTGGCGGCCGTCCTCGTCGTCGCCTACCTGCTGTTCTGGGTGCGGATGCGGGCGCTCGCGGTCCCGACGTTGATGCTCGAGCCCGTCGGCGTGTTCGGCGCGCTGGGTCGCGCCGTACGCCTCACCCGGCAGCAGTTCTGGCGGCTGCTCGGCCTGCTCCTGCTGATGGCCCTCGTCGTCGGCGTGGCGGGCAGCATCCTGCGCCTGCCGTTCAGCATCGCCGGCCAGCTGTTCCTGACGCAGTCCACCGACTCCGGCTACGGCCTGCTGATCTATCTGGTGCTCACCGCGGTCGGGACGGTCATCTCGGCGGCCGTCCTGCAGCCGTTCTCGGCGGCGGTGTCGGCGCTGCTCTACATCGACCAGCGGATCCGCAAGGAGGCCTACGACGTCGAGCTGCTCGGCCGGGCCGGGATACTGCCCACCTGATGCTCGCGCCCGGACCTCCCCTGCAGCCCTCCGGTGACGAGGGCCGACGACTGCTGCGCGACGAGCTCGTGCACGGCGAGTACCACCGCCAGCATCTGCTCCAGCGTCTGCTGGACTGGCTGTGGCGCCAGCTCCAGGGAGGCGTGGGAGCAGCGTCGGGCAGCGACGGGGTGACGGCGTTCGTCACGATGCTGGTGGGCGCCGCGCTGGTCATCGGTCTCGTGGTCCTGCTGTCCCGGGTACGCCGTGACCGGCGCGAGCGTTCGCGCCCCGAGGCCGTGCTCAGCGCCGACCGGCCGTCCGCTGCCGCTCTGCGCCGCCGCGCCGAGGCGGCGCTCTCCGAGGGGCGCCACGCGGAGGCCCTCGTGGACGGCTTCCGTGCCCTGGCCGTGCGTCAGGTCGAGCGGGGTCGGCTCCACGACCAGCCGGGCGCGACCGCGCACGAGGTCGCGGCGAGCCTGGCCGCGTCGTACCCGAGCCATCGCGCCAGCGTCGGCCGCAGCGCGGACCTCTTCGACGCCACGCTCTACGGCCATCACCCGGCGGGACCCCAGGACGCACACGACGTGCTCGAGCTCGACGACGTCCTGGCGGGTGCCCGGTGAGGTGGCTCGGGCGGCACCGGGTGGCGCTGCTGGTCGTGCTCGCGGCCGTGGTCGCGGTGGCGGGGGCGGCGTGGGCGGGACGCGGCAACCAGACGTACGCCGGAGCGCTCGACCCGCGCAACCCCGACGGCGACGGGGCGCAGGCGCTGGCCCGCGTGCTCGACCAGCAGGGTGTCGAGGTCGACATCGTGCGCTCCGCCGACGCGTTCGACCGGGCCACCGTCGACGGCTCGACCACGGTGGTTGTTACCTCGACCGGTCGGCTCGGGCGGTCCACCACCGACCGTCTGCTCCGGCACCGGGGAGCCGCCGACCTCGTGATCGTCGAGCCGGGGCCGCAGCTGGTCCGCGAGCTGGGGGTGGGCGCCCTCCCGGCCACCACCACCCCGACCGGACCCGTCGCGGCCGGCTGTCCGGCGTACGACGGGCTGTCGGTGCGAGTGTCCCGGGCACAGGCCTACCGGACGCACGGCTGCTTCCGCGGGAAGGACGGGGTGATCCTGGCGCGCCCGCGATCCGGCCTCACCCTGCTCGGAGCCTCGGCGGTGCTGACCAACGACCAGATCATCGAGGGTGACAACGCGGCGGTGGCACTGCGGCTCCTGGGCGCGCGGCAGCGGCTGGTCTGGTACATCCCCTCACTGGCCGACCTGGCCGGCGCCGACAGCGTGTCGGTGCGGAGCCTGCTGCCCGACTGGCTGGTGCCGGCGCTGTGGCTGCTCCTCCTGACCGGCATCGCGCTGATCGCGTGGCGAGCTCGGCGGCTGGGCCCGCTCGCCAGCGAGCCGCTGCCGGTCTCGGTCAAGGCCGTCGAGACGACCCGGAACCTGGGCCGCCTCTACCGGAGGGCCGGCGATCGCGGGCATGCCGCGGGGGCACTGCGCTCAGCAGCCCGTGCCCGCCTCGCCGAGCGACTGCGCCTCCCCCGCCGGGTCCATCCCGGCCGCCTCGTGGAGGATGTCGCCGCGCACACCGGCCGCCCCGCCCCCGAGGTCGACGCCCTGATCGGACCCACATCCCATCCGCCGCGCGACGACCGGGAGCTGGTCTCCCTGGCGTCCCGGCTCACCGAGCTCGACAGAGAGGTGTCCCAGCGATGACCCAAGCGACCAGCCCGTCCGCCGGCGGGGAGGCACGGGAGCGCCTCGGAGCGGTCCGCGCCGAGGTGGCCAAGGCCGTGGTCGGCCAGGACGCCGCGGTCTCCGGCCTGCTCGTCGCGCTGTTGTGTGGCGGGCACGTGCTGATGGAGGGCGTGCCCGGGGTCGCCAAGACCCTGTTGGTGCGCAGCCTTGCCGCCGCCCTGTCCGTCGAGACCCGCCGGGTGCAGTTCACGCCCGACCTGATGCCCGGGGACATCACCGGCTCGATGGTGATCGACAGCCATCGCGGTGAGCTGTCGTTCCGCGAGGGGCCGGTCTTCACCAACCTGCTGCTGGCCGACGAGATCAACCGCACTCCGCCGAAGACGCAGTCGGCCCTGCTCGAGGCGATGGAGGAGGGACAGGTCAGCGTCGACGGCGTGTCCCACGCCCTGCCGCGGCCGTTCCTGGTGGCCGCCACCCAGAACCCGGTCGAGTACGAAGGCACCTACCCGCTCCCCGAGGCCCAGCTCGACCGGTTCCTGATCAAGGTCGTCCTGCCCGTCCCCGATCGGGCGCAGGAGCTGGAGATCGTCGCACGCCACGCCGCCGGCTTCGACCCTCAGGACGTGGGCGCCTCCGGAGTCACCGCGGTCGCGGGCGCCGCGGACGTCGTCGCGGGGCGCCGCGGCGTACGGGACGTACAGGTCTCCCCCGAGGTCGCCGGGTACGTCGTGGACGTCGCCCGGGCCACGCGCCAGTCGCCGTCCCTGGGTCTCGGCGCCAGCCCGCGTGGTGCGGTCGCGCTGATGCGGACCGCCCGGGCCTGGGCCTGGCTGTCGGGCCGCGACTTCGTGACGCCCGACGACGTGAAGGCGCTGGCCCAGGCCACCCTGGCGCACCGGCTGTCGCTCCGTCCCGAGGCCGAGCTCGAGGGGGTCGAGGTGGGCGCCGTGCTCTCCTCGGCCCTGGGCTCGGTGCCGGTCCCACGCTGAGGTCGCCACCATGGCCATCACCGGACGCGTCCCCCTCCTGGTCCTGCTGGGCCTGGTCGCGGTCCTGCTGCGTCCCGGCTTCTCCACCGTGTGGCTCTGGCTGCTCGCGGTCCTGCTGCTGGTGGGGCTCGACCTCCTTCTCGCGGCATCTCCGGACTCGGTCTCCGTCGAGCGCCTGCCGCCGGGGAGGGTCCGGGTCGGTCACGAGACGGCCAGCACGCTGGCGGTCGAGAACACCGGACGCCGGCGGGTGCCGTTGCTCGTCCGCGACGCCTGGCAGCCCACGGCCGGAGCCTCGGGCAACCGACACCGTCTACGCCTGGACAACGGTGCGCGGGTGCTGCTCACGACCCCGCTCCGACCCACCCGACGCGGCGAGCTGGTCGCGCTGGGGGTGACGGTCCGGTGTCTCGGGCCCCTGGGCCTGGCCGCACGACAGCGCACCCGGCCGGCTCCGGCGTCCCTGCGCGTCGTGCCGCCCTTCGAGTCGCGCAAGCACCTGCCCTCGCGGCTGGCCCGGCTGCGCGACCTGGACGGTCGTTCGGCGGTCCGGGTCAGGGGGCAGGGCACCGAGTTCGACTCGCTGCGCGAGTACGTCCGCGGTGACGACGTCCGATCGATCGACTGGCGGGCCTCGGCTCGCAACCGCACGGTGGTGGTCCGCACCTGGCAGCCCGAGCGCGACCGGCGGGTGGTCCTGGTCCTGGACACCTCGCGGGTCTCGGCGGGACGCGTCGAGGACGTGCCCCGGCTGGACTCGGCGATGGAGGCGGCGTTGCTGCTGACCACGCTCGCCGCCCGGGCCGGCGACCGGGTCGACGTGGTCGCCGGCGACCGGCGGGTGCGTGCCCGGCTGCGCCTGGCCGGAGCCCGCGACGCGACCAGCCGGCTCGAGGACGCTCTGGCCGGGCTCGAGCCGGAGATCTCCGAGGCGGACTGGACGGCTCTGGCCGGTGCGGTCCAGGCGTTGGGCCGCCAGCGGGCGCTGGTCTGCCTGCTCACCCCCCTCGAACCGTCGGCGGTGGAGGAGGGTCTGCTGCCGGTGCTGCCTGTGCTCGTCGCCCACCACCGGGTGGTGCTCGCCTCGGTGCGCGACCCCGAGCTGGAGCGAATGGCCGGAGCGCGCCGGGGGCTCGACGAGGTGTACACCGCGGCCGCGGCCGAGCAGACCCTCTCGCGGCGGCGCGCCACCGCCGCCCTGCTGGAGACCCTCGGCGTCGACGTGATCGACGTACCGGCGGATGCCCTGGCCCCGGCTCTCGCCGACCACTACCTCTCGCTCAAGGCCCGCGGGCTGCTCTGAGTCACGCCTGGGAGGCGACGCGGTCGTCGAGGAGCCGGGGGTCGAGGTCGCCGGTGTGGCCGCGCAGGAACGCCTGGCGGCCGAGCACGAAGACGTAGGCCAGGAACGTCGCCTCGGCGACGACGCCGATCGCGATCCGGGCCCAGGTCGGAAGCGGGCTCGGCGTCACGAAGGCCTCGATGCAGCCGCTGACGGCCAGCACCCCCACCAGGCCGAGGGCAACGGTGCCGGCGGTGCGTCCCTCGCGGGCGAAGGACTGCGACCGGGTCAGGTCCCCCGGCTCGACCCACGACCAGAACAGCCTGAGCCCGACGCCGGCGGCGACGAAGACCGCGGTCAGCTCGAGCATGCCGTGGGGCAGGATCAGCCCCCAGAACTCCGCGGCGTGCCCGTGTCGGGTCATGATCGAGCCGATCACCGCGAGGTTCGCGACGTTCTGGAACAGCAGGTAGAGCACCGGCAGGCCGAGGACGCCGAGCGCCAGGCACAGGGCGGCCACCCAGACGTTGTTCGTCCAGACCTCGGCGGCGAAGTGCGACGCGGCGTACTGGCTGTAGTAACCGGAGAACTGGTGGTTCACGAGCTGGTCGACGTCGCGGGGCGAGAGGAGGGTCTGCTCGACGTTCGGGTGGTCGAGCAGCCACCACATCATCACCGCGGTCGCGACGACGTTGCCGGCCAGCGTGCCCAGCCACCACCACCGCAGCCGGTACAGGGCCGCCGGGAACCGCTCGAGGACGAAGGACCTGACCCCCGACCAGGTGCCGCCCCGGGCAGCACCGGCGCGGTTGCGGGCGCGGCTCAGCAGCAGCGACAGATAGGTGATCACGGTGGCGTCGGGTGCCGCCGTCCGGATCACCGAGAGATGGGTGGCGACCCGCTGGTAGCGCTCGACGAGCTCGTCGCTCTCACGGCCGTCCAGCCGGCGCTTCCCGGTCAACGCCTCGAGCCGCTCCCACTCCGCGTGGTGCGCGAGCACGTAGGCGTCCAGATCCACGGGACAAAACCTATGCTTTCAGCGATGTCGACACCCGACTTCGCGATGCTGTCGCCCGACGACCTCGTCACCGGCGAGGCCGTCGCGCTCGACCTGCCCCCGGCCTCGGTCGCGGCCCGGATCGGCTCCGGGCTGCTCGACGTGGTGGCCATGGGGTGCGTCGGCTTCGCCGTGCTGTTCCTGGCGCTGGTGGTGAGCATCAGGGCCGACGACGCGCTGCAGCACGTCGCCGTGGTGTGCTCGCTGATCGCGGTGTTCCTGGTGTACCCGACGACGGTCGAGACGCTCACGCGTGGGAAGTCCCTCGGCAAGCTGGTGCTCGGGCTCCGGGTCGTGCGCGACGACGGCGGCACGGTCACCGCCCAGCAGGCGTTCGTCCGCGCCCTGATCGGCATCCCAGAGATCTACGCGCTCAGCGGGGGGCCGGCGTTCTTCAGCTGCCTGGTCAGCTCGCGCGGCAAGCGGCTCGGCGACTACGCGGCCGGGACGTACGTCGTGCGTGACCGGGTCCGCCTCTCGCTGCAACCGCCCCCGCTGATGCCGCCCGCTCTCGCCCATTGGGCGGCGTCCGCCGACCTGCGAACGCCGCCGGTCGGGCTCGGACTCGCCATCCGGCAGTACCTCACGCGGCTGCCGACCCTCGACCCCTCCTCGCGACAGCGGATCGGTGAGATGCTCGCCGACCGGCTCGCCACGTACGTCGCGCCACCGCCGCCGCCCGGCACGCCGCCGTGGGACTTCCTGGCGGCCGCCGGCGCGGCCCGACGCGACCGCGACCTGGCCCGCCTGCATCGCGACGAGTCCCTGCGGGCGCGGCTGACATCACGATGACCACGCGACCTGCCCGGGTGCCCGGCGACGTACTGGTCCACCTCCGCAGGGCACGTGACCATGCCGACCGTCACTATGCCGAGCCGCTCGACCTCGACCGGCTCGCCGACGTCGCAGGCCTGAGCAAGTACCACTTCCACCGGCTGTTCGCCGCCACCTACGGACGCACCCCTGCGGCGTACGTCTCCGAGCGGCGGATCGAGCGGGCTCAGGACCTGCTACGGGCCACGAACCTGACGGTGACCGAGGTCTGCCACGCGGTCGGCTTCTCCAGCCTGGGGTCGTTCAGCAGCACGTTCCGCCGGATCGTGGGCGACTCACCGCGCGACTTCCAGGAGCGGTACGCCGAGGGCGCGCCCCACATCCCCGGGTGCTACGTCTTCATGTGGGGTCTCGTCGAACGCTCCGCAAGCGAGGAGAAGCCGCGGCGCGTCCACGACTCCTAACGTCGGCCCCATGATCAAGAACATCGCCATCGTCAGCCTGTTCGTGAAGGACGTCGACGAGTCTCTGCGCTTCTACACCGACACCCTCGGCTTCGAGCCCAAGGACGACGTCACCCTCGGCGACGGATACCGCTGGTGCACCGTCATCCACCCCGAGCAGCCCGAGCTGGTCGTGCACCTGACGGTGCCCGGGCCGCCGCTCTCGCCCGAGCTCGCCGCCGCCATCGCCCGGGCGCAGGACGAGGGCGGGATGTCGGGCCTCGGCCTCAACGTCGACGACTGTCAGGCGACGTACGACGCGCTCGTGGCGAAGGGAGTGGAGTTCCTGCAGCCGCCGTCGGAGCGCCCGTACGGCGTCGAGGCTCTGTGCCGGGACAACTCGGGCAACTGGCTGGTGCTCGTCGAGCAGAAGTACTCCCCCGAGTGAGGACGAAGCACCCGCTACATTGCCGCCATGATCGACCGTCACCGGCTGGCCACGCTGCGCGCCGACGAGGAGCGACGCTTCGTCGAGACCCACCCCAGATCCCAGGCGCTGGCCAAGGAGGCGGGCGACTCGCTGCTCGCCGGCGTCCCGATGCCGTGGATGACCCGGTGGGCGGGGTCGTTCCCGGTCTTCGTCGAGCGGGCGCAGGGTGCGCGACTGGTCGACGTCGACGGCGTGGAGTACGTCGACCTCTGCCTCGGCGACACCGGCGCGATGACCGGGCATGCGCTGCCGGCTGTGGCCGAGGCCGTCTCGCGGCGTGCCCAGCAGGGCATCACCACCATGCTCCCGTCGGACGACGCGCTGTGGGTATCACAGGAGCTGGCCCGGAGGTTCGGGCTGCCGCAGTGGCAGTTCGCGATGACCGCCACCGACGCCAACCGGTTCGTGCTCCGCTTCGCCCGTCACATCACCGGCCGGCCTCGGATCGCGGTGATGGACTGGTGCTACCACGGCACCGTCGACGAGACGTTCGCGACGCTCGAGGGCGATCGGGTCGTGCCGCGGCCGGGTCTGCTCGGGCCGCCGGTGGACGTCGCGCAGACCACCGCCGTCCTCCCGTTCAACGATGTCGGCGCGCTCGAACGACGCCTGTCGCAAGGTGACGTGGCGTGCCTGCTGATGGAGCCGGCACTCACCAACATCGGCATCGTCCTGCCCGACGCCGGCTACTCCGACGCGGTCCGCGAAATCACCCGGAAGCACGGCGTCCTCCTGGTGATCGACGAGACCCACACGCTCTGCGCCGGTCCGGGCGGGGCCACGGCGGCCTGGGGGCTCGAGCCCGACCTCCTCGTCGTCGGCAAGCCGATCGCCGGCGGGGTTCCGCTGGCGGCGTACGGGATGACCACCGAAGTGGCCGACCGGCTGCGCGAGCCGATGCTGGGCCACGAGATCGACGTGGCCGGCGTCGGCGGCACGCTCACCGCCAACGCGCTGGCCCTGGCCGCCGCGCGGGCCGCGCTGTCGACGTCCCTGCGGGAGGAGGACTTCGCCGTTGCTGTGCCGCTGGCCGACCGCTTCACCGAAGGCGTGTCGGAGGTGATCGAGAGGCACGGGCTCCCGTGGAACGTCCAGCGGCTGGGCTGCCGGGCCGAGTACTGGTTCTGCCCGCCGCCGCGCAACGGCGCCGAGGCGGCCGCCGCCATGGACGACGAGCTCGAGGGCTTCCTGCACCTGTGGTCGCTGAACCGCGGCGTGCTCCTGACGCCGTTCCACAACATGGCGCTGTTCTCTCCGCACCACACGAGCGCCGACGTCGACCGGCACACCGAGGTGTTCGGCGAGGCGGTGCGGGCGCTCGCGGGGTGACGGCTCAGCTGGAACTCGCGGCGATGATGCCGCCGAGGACGAAGACGCCGATGAAGACGGCGCCGAGGATCAGCAAGGCGCTGCCCACGATCCCGAGGATGCGTCCGACGTTGGCCTCGGTGCGGCCACCCCATCGGCCCCCTGCCGCATCGATCTCGCGGACCACGCGGTTGCCGATCACCCAGGCGAACGGCGCGACGAAGCCGCAGATGACGATCCCCAGGATGCCCAGCACCAGGACGGTGGTGGCCTGCGGGTGGTTGGGCGAGGGCGGGCCGTAGCCACCGTACGCCGGC
Source organism: Nocardioides sp. (assembly GCF_036503465.1). Lineage (GTDB taxonomy): Bacteria > Actinomycetota > Actinomycetes > Propionibacteriales > Nocardioidaceae > Nocardioides. The sequence goes on along the minus strand of NZ_DASXWU010000042.1, from coordinate 4,440 downwards.
GGGCCGTATCCGGGCGGCTGCTGAGTCATGGCGCGCATTGTGGCAGGTAGGAGGGCTCGCACCTGGTGACCCCGCGGGGACGCGCCGCCCTTGCCGCCGCCCCGGGCGCGACCTACCGTCGAAACATGCCGGGCGAGGCCTGGGGACTGGTCGACCTGACCCTGATCACCATCGGGGCCGCCGGCACGCTCTGGGTGATCGCCCACGCCGCCGAGGTGATGGAGCAGAGCGGCCGCTGGGTCGGCGCCCTGGTCAGGACGCGGGCGGTGCCGCCTCCCGAGGGGATGCCGATCGAGCGGATCGCGGCGGACCTGAGACGCATCCGGCCGCAGGCGCGGTGGCCCGCCGACGGGATGCCGATGGTGCGGCGTCGAGCGATCGCGTCGGCGTACGACGACGCGCTGCTGGACGCGTGCCGGGCGCTCGACGTACCGACCGATCTGGGCCGGCTCTCCGACGCCCTGGAGCTGGAGAGCGAGCGCCTGCGCACCGAGGCGGCGCTCGAGCGCGCCGGGGTCGATCTCGGCTGAGCTCGCTCAGACGCGCGTGTAGCGAAGGTCGGTGATGACCCGGCCGGCGGCCATGCCCTTGCGCTCGAACTTGGTCACCGGCCGCTCCGGCCATCGGTCGACGATGCCTCCGGCGAGTGCCGGCTCGGCGTCCAGGACCGACCGCATCTGCTCGGCGTAGTCCTTCCAGTCGGTGGCGAGGCGCCACGACGCGCCGGGGGCGAGCCGTCCGGCCACGAGCGCGGCGAAACCGGCATCGACCAGGCGGCGCTTGTGGTGACGGGTCTTCGGCCAAGGGTCGGGGAAGAAGGTCCACAGCTCGGCCAGGCCGGCCGGGGCGACGTGGGTCTGCAGCATCCAGACCGCGTCGACCGAGCAGAAGCGGACGTTGCTCGCGCCCGCCGCTGCCACGTGAGCCAGGGACGAGGCGACGCCGGGCCGCCACACCTCGAGGGCCAGCACGTCGTACGCCGGTCGGGCGGCGGCGAGCACGCCGGTCGCCTCTCCCACGCCGGAGCCGATCTCGACGATCAGCGGCGCCTCGCGCCCGAACCAGTCGGTGAGCCGGAAGTCCGGCCGGTCGACGGTCTCGTCCGGGATCACCCAGGCGTCGTGGTGGGCGTCCCACGCCTCCTGCTGCGCAGGGGTGAAGCGGTTGCCGCGGCGGGTATAGCTGAGCACCTCGCGGATCCGCCGGCCGTCGTCGGTGAACCGGTGGTGCGGGCGCGCCGCCGGGGTCCGCCCTTCCGAGGACATGGCCCCATTCTCGTGGGGTCCCGCTTCTGGTCGCGTACTAGGGTCGCGGCGTGATCGACCCCCGTCCGCTCTGGGACTTCGACGACCCCGCCGGGTCGGGTGAGCGCTTCCTCGACGCCGCGGAGAGGGCCGACGAGCCGGACCGCACGTCGTGGCTGACGCAGTACGCGCGTGCGTTGGGGCTGCAGGAGCAGTACGACGAGGCGACCAAGGTCCTCGACCGGCTGCACTCCGACGCACCCGAGGCGGCGGCGTACCTGGCCATCGAGCGCGGCCGGGTGCTGCGCTCCTCGGGGCAGGTCGCGGAGTCGCGTCCGCACTTCGAGAGCGCTGCCGCCCTGGCGGAGGCCGGGGGTCTCGAGGCGTTGCACGTGGACGCGTTGCACATGGTGGCACTGGCCGCGCCCGCGGAGGAGCAGCTCGCGTTGAACGAGAGCGCCCTGGCCGTGGCGCGCGCCGCCAGCGACCAGCGCGCCCGCGACTGGGACGCCTCGCTGCTGAACAACATCGGGATGACCCACGCCGACGCAGGGGACTTCGAGGCCGCCTTGACCGCCCTCGAGCAGGCGCTGGCCGCCTGCGAGCGGATCGGCGACCCGTCGCGGATCCGGGTCGCGCGTTGGATGATCGGCTGGACCTACCGCAACCTCGGCCGTCGTGAGGAGGCGCTGGAGATCCAGCGGGCCCTCAAGGCCGAGCTGGAGTCGGTCGGCGGCTCCGACACCTACGTCGACGACGAGCTCGCCCTCCTCGCCGACTGACGAGTCGGCCGGCGACCACCGCGCTCGGGCGAACATTCCGACAGTTCCGGAGGCGCAAGGCCGACTGCCACCTGTCGGACTCACTCGGATTGGCTCAGCCGGCGACGGTGGAACGCGTATACAGCTCGATCCCGGCGGCGCGCGCGGGCTCGGCGTACGCCGTGGCCAACGACGCGATCGTGGCGTGGGCGTTGAGCCCGCTCGGGTTGGGCACGACCCACAGCTGCGCGCCGCAGAGGTCCGCGGGTTGTCTGCCGAGCCCGGCCTTCGGCTGCCCGAACGCCGCGCGGTACGCCGTGATCCCGAGCATCGCGACGACCGGTGGCCGGTGCCGCCTCACGAACGCCTCGAGTCCGGCACGTCCGGCGACCAGCTCGTCCCGGCTCAGCTCGTCCGCCCGGGCGGTCGCGCGGCGTACCAGGTTGGTGATCGCGATGCCGCGCGCGACCAGGGCCGCCCGGTCCTGGTCGGTCATCCCGGCCCCGGGGTCGATCCGGCGGTCGAGGATGCCGGCGGCGTACAGCGCGGGGTAGAACCGGTTGCCCGGCCGGGCGAAGTGGGTCTGCACGGCGGCGGTCCAGAGGCCGGGGTTGATCCCGACGATCACCAGCTTCGGGTCGGCGCCGACGAGGTCGGGCACCTCCGCGTCGCGGAACGCCTCCAGCTCGGCCTTGGTGAACCCCACGACGTCACCCTGTCATGCCCGCCGGCGAGGCTGCCCATCCGAGCCGGACCGGGGAACGGCCGCGGACCGGTTGGTAGCCGTCGAAGCGCGACTCGAGGATCCCCTCACCCCCGGTCAGGTCCGGCAGCTGGTGTTGGAGCTCGTGCAGCCGGGCGGCGACCAGCCGCGCCTCGAGCCGGGTGTACTCGCCGGCCGACGTCTGGCCTGTCAGCTCCGCGCCCCACCGGGCCAGGAGCCGTTGAACCGTGGGCGCGTCGTCGGTCGGCACCTCCAGGAAGACCCGCAGCACCGGCTCGCAGACCCGGGTCCGGGCCCTCTCCAGCGCTCGACGAGCCACGATCGGCGTCACCTTGCGGTAGTCGAACGACGTGCTGGTCGGACCGCGCTTGGAGGGTGGACCGTCCGCCACGCTGTATCCCGCCTCGACCAGCGTGATGACGCAGTCGGTCACCTCCCAGCCGTACCGGCCGCGGGCGAGCTCACGACGTACGTGCTTCTCGATCGCGGCCCCGAACCCCTCGACGCTCCTGAAGAGGTACAGCGGCATGTCCTTGGCCGGTGCGGCGACCCGGAAGACGAGACCCGATCCGGGCTTCCCGGGCGCGATCCGTAGGCCGACCGTCGCCTGGTAGGGGTTCTCGTCCGTGTTCAGGCGTACGACGGCCTCGCCGACGCCGCGCGGACGCTCGACGTGCAGTACGCCGGCGTCGGAGAACTCGACCTCGATCCCGTGCTCCTCGGCGAGCGTGGCGCCGAGCACCTCCTGCTGCACGCGGCCGTAGAGCGAGACCGTCGGTCGCCCGTCGTCGTCGAGACGGGCCGCGATCAGCGGGTCCTGGTCGGCGAGCTGGGCGAGCGCCACCCGCAGCGCGGGGCGTTGCGCGGGATCGACCGCCTCGACCGACGCCTCCAACGTCGGTGGGGCGAAGTGGCGCTCCTCCGCGTGGCACGAGCCGCCGAAGCCGTCACCGACCCGCACGGAGGCCAGGCCGTGCAGCCGACCGATCCGCCCGGCCCGAACCTCGTCGGCGCGCACCCACTGCCCACCGTCGAAGACCTGCAGGCCGCTGACCTTGCCGACGCGCCCGCCGGGGAGGTCGAGCCGCTGGCGGGTCCGCACGGCGCCCGTGAACATCCGGACGTAGGCGAGCTTCTCCCCCGCGGCTCCTCGCTCCACCTTGAACACCCGGCCCGAGGGCGCGTCCGTGCCGTCCGGCGCGGCGGCCGGCAGGAGTGCCGCGATCCCGGCCATCAGCTCCGGCACTCCGGCCCCGGTGGCGGCCGAGCCGGCGAACACCGGATACAGGACGGCGTCGCGGGTCTGGGCGGCGGCGTCCGCGAGCAGCTGGTCCGGCGTTCGGTCGCGGCCCCCGACGTACTCCGCGAGCAGAGCCTCGTCGTGCTCGGCGAGCGCGACGGTCTCGCGCTCGCGGAAGGCGCCGTCGTCGGGTCGGTACGGCGTGAACGTCGCGGCTCGCGAGCCCAGGCCGGCCGCGGCGCCCATGGGCAGGACGTCGGGGGTGAGACGGCTGCGGATCGCGTCCAGGACGCGGTCGACGTCGGCTCCGACGCGGTCGATCTTGTTGACGAACAGCAGCGTCGGCACGCGCAGCCGCTGCAGCGCCCGCATCAGGATCCGGGTCTGCGGCTGCACGCCCTCGACGGCCGAGAGCACCAGGACGGCACCGTCGAGCACGCCGAGCACCCGCTCGACCTCGGCGATGAAGTC
>NZ_DASXWU010000041.1:0-13931 GCF_036503465.1 Nocardioides sp. | reverse complement strand
TGAGGACGGTCCATGGCGCGTCATCGGGCACACGACCCCTTCACGATGCGGGTACGGGCCACCGCCGCCGATAGGATCGGGAGCCGAAATCCCCCCTCGAAAGCGACGTCGTACCAGCATGCCTGCCACCCGTTCGGACCTCCGCAACGTCGCGATCGTCGCGCACGTCGACCACGGCAAGACCACGCTGGTCGACGCCATGCTCCACCAGACCGGTGCCTTCACCGCGCACCAGGAGGAGGCGGGTGTCGCCGAGCGGGTGCTGGACTCCGGCGACCTGGAGCGCGAGAAGGGGATCACGATCCTCGCCAAGAACACGGCGATCCACTACAGCGGGCCCTCCCTGGCCAGTGTTGGGCACCTCGCCTCCGACGGCGCGGGACCACCAGTGCCGAGCCCCACGGCCGTGACCGTGAACATCATCGACACCCCCGGCCACGCGGACGTCGGCGGCGAGGTGGAGCGCGGCCTGTCGATGGTCGACGGGATCGTGCTCCTGGTCGACGCGTCCGAGGGTCCGCTGCCGCAGACGCGCTTCGTGCTGCGCAAGGCGCTGAACGCCGATCTCCCGGTCGTGCTCGTGGTCAACAAGGTCGACCGCGCCGACGCCCGCATCTCCGAGGTAGTCGACGAGACCTACGAGCTCTTCCTCGACCTGCTCGACGACAGCCACCTCCAGAAGGGGCACAGCCAGGACGCCCTCGACTTCCCGGTCGTGTACGCCTCGGCCAAGGCCGGGCGTGCGTCCCTGGAGGCGCCCGCGAACGGCGGGCTCCCCGACTCGCCCGACCTCGAGCCGCTGTTCCGGACGATCCTCGAGACGATCCCCGCGCCGACGTACGACGAGGGGGCGCCGCTTCAGGCGCACGTCACCAACCTCGACGCCTCGCCTTTCCTCGGCCGGCTCGCCCTGGTCCGCGTCCACCAGGGCACGCTGCGCAAGGGGCAGAACGTCGCGTGGTTGCGGCGCGACGGGTCGACCCGCAGCGTCAAGGTCACCGAGCTGCTGATGACCGAGGCGCTCGAGCGGGTGCCCGCGCAGTCGGCCGGGCCGGGCGACATAGCCGCGATCGCCGGCATCCCGGAGATCATGATCGGCGAGACCCTGGCCGACCCCGATCAGCCGGTCGCGCTGCCGCTGATCACGGTCGACGAGCCGGCGATCTCGATGACGATCGGCACCAACACCTCGCCGCTCGTGGGCAAGACGAAGGGGTCGAAGGTCACCGCGCGCCTGGTCAAGGACCGGCTCGACCGAGAGCTGGTCGGCAACGTCTCGCTGCGGGTGCTGCCCACCGAGCGTCCCGACGCCTGGGAGGTGCAGGGCCGTGGGGAGCTGGCCCTGGCGATCCTGGTCGAGCAGATGCGGCGCGAGGGCTACGAGCTGACGGTCGGCAAGCCGCAGGTGGTGACCCGGGAGGTCGACGGTCGTCTGCACGAGCCGGTGGAGCGGCTGACGATCGACGCGCCGGAGGAGTACCTCGGCACGATCACCGAGCTGATGGCGGCTCGGAAGGGCCGGATGGAGCAGATGACCAACCACGGCACGGGCTGGGTGCGGATGGAGTTCCTGGTGCCGGCGCGCGGGTTGATCGGGTTCCGGACCGAGTTCCTCACCGAGACGCGCGGCACCGGCATCGCCCATCACGTGTTCGAGGGCTACGAGCCGTGGGCCGGAGAGATCCGGTCGCGAGCCACCGGCTCCCTGGTCGCCGACCGGGCGGGTGCCGCCACGTCGTACGCGATGACGAACCTGCAGGAGCGCGGCGTCCTCTTCGTCGAGCCGTCGACCGAGGTCTACGAGGGGATGATCGTCGGCGAGAACTCCCGCGCAGACGACATGGACGTGAACATCACCAAGGAGAAGCAGCAGACCAACGTCCGCTCCTCCACCGCCGACAACTTCGAGAAGCTCGTGCCTCCGCGGCGGCTGTCGCTGGAGCAGTGCCTGGAGTTCTGCCGCGAGGACGAGTGCGTCGAGGTCACCCCCCACACCGTGCGCATCCGGAAGGTCGTCCTGGACCAGAACGAGCGCGCGAAGCTGGCCGCCCGCGCCCGCAAGGGGAGTCGCTGAGGCTCCCGAATTCCCCGCTCAGGCGGGGACTTCTGCACTTAGTGGCCGAGATCTGCCCCAACAGGTGCAGACTTCCCCGCTCAGGCGGGGAATTCGACGACCCCGCTCAGCCCTACCGATCGACGAACCACCGGGCGAGGAGGGTGTCGTCCTCCTCGACCAGGGTGGTCAGGCGGAGGGGTACGTCGACGGGCGGGCCGTCGGTGATCCGGCGGTGGGAGCCGCCGATCATCCGGGGGACGATCGTGGAGTCGAGCTCGTCGGCCACCCCCTGGTCGAGCAGGTCGCGCAGGAGATGGGGCCCGCCCTCCGACAGCTGGTGGCGGAAGCCGCGCAGCGCCAGCTCGTCCTTCATCCGGCCCAGGTCGACCCGGTGCGACCCGAGGACCAGCACGTTGTCCTTGCCCAGGATGTCCCGCGCCTCGTCGAGGTAGGGCGCGGACGACACGGTCGCCATCAGCACCATCCCCCGCTCGGCCTCGCGCTGGGTCGGGGGCACGGAGCCACTGCGGGACACCACGACCAGCGGCTTGCGGCCGACGGCATAGCCCTCGACCCGCACCGTGCCGGCGCCGACGACCAACGCGTCGGCGAGCTCCCGGAGCAGGTCGAAGACGATCTTGTCGACACCGTTGTTGATCGAGCGGCTCGTGCCGTCGTCGCCGGTCGCGGCACCGTCGATCGTCGAGACCATGTTCACCCGCAGCCAGGGCTGGTCGGGCGCGGCGTACAACTCCCGCAGGTCGCCGTCCTCGCCGAGCAGGACTCGCATCCGTGGTCTCCCTCGTCGTCGGCGTCGCGTCGGCCCCCATCGTCACACGTACGGCGCCGGGCCCGGCCGACGGGGGCCGAGGCCCTGTCTACACTGCCGGGATGATCTCGCTGTCGGCACTGGCAGCGCTGCACAGCGAGTACGCCGACGACCTGGCCCGTCCGGTCGAGCCGGTGACGGTGGGCGGCGTGACGATCGGCGGCCCCGACCCCGTGTTGATGGGCACCGTCAACCTCTCCCGCGACTCGACGTACCGCGAGAGCGTCGCGGTCTCGACGGAGGCGGCGATCCGGAAGGCGCGCACGCAGGTGGCGCAGGGCGCCCAGGTGGTCGACGTCGGCGCCGAGTCGAGCACCGCTCGCGCAGCCCGGGTCGACGGAGCCCGGCAGCGTACGTCGCTGCTGCCCGTCGTCGAGGCCCTCGCCGACGAGTGCGTGGTCTCGGTCGAGACCTACCGGCCCGACGTCGTCGCCGCGTGCCTCGCCGCCGGCGCGCGCATCCTCAACCTGACCGGCCGCGACGGCGAGGACGAGATGCTCGCCTGCGCCGCGTCGTACCGAGCGGCGGTCATCCTCTGCTTCTGCGAGCCGGCGGACGTCCGAGCGGATGCGCGCCACCCGACCGAGACCGACCCGCTGCCGTACCTGATCGACCACTTCGGGCCGCGGATCGAGCACGCTCGGTCGGTCGGCGTCGAGCAGGTCGTGATCGACCCGGGGCTGGGCTTCTACTACCGCAACCTGGTCGAGCCGGCGGTCCGGGTCCGGCACCAGGCCGCCGTTCTCGCGCAGTGCTTCCGGCTGCGGCGTCTCGGCGTACCCGTCTGCAACGCGCTGCCGCACGCGTTCGACCTCTTCGAGGACGAGTTCCGCAAGGCGGAAGGCTTCTTCGCCCTGCTGGCGCGGCTCGGCGGGACCGACCTGTTCCGCACGCACGAGGTCGCCCACGTACGCGCGGTGCTCGCCGCGATGGACTTCCTCGACGTGTAGAAGCCTCGACGTCCCGCCTCGCCGCGCAGAGCGGTGACCCAGGACCGGTCGGAGGAAGGCGAAGCGATCCTGGCTCACCGCCGGTCGCCGGTTGCCGGCCTTGACGACTCAGCCCAGGTGACCGCGCACCGACGCACGCCCGGAGAGCAGGTTGCGGGCGATGGTGCGCCGCTGGATCTCGTCGGTGCCCTCGTAGATGCGCAGCAGCCGCAGCTCGCGGTACCAGCGCTCGATCGGCAGCTCCCGCGTGTAGCCCATGCCGCCGTGGATCTGGAGCACCCGGTCGACGATCTGGTTCGCGTGGACGCCGCCGTAGAGCTTCGCCATCGACTGGCCCTGCCGTGAGTCGAGGTCGTGGTCGACCTGCCAGGCCGCGCTCAGCACCAGCCAGCGCAGTGCCTCGATCTCGACCGCGGAGTCGGCGATCATCCACTGGATCGCCTGCCGGTTCGCGATCGGTTCGCCGAAGGTGACCCGGTTCTTCGCCTGCTCCATGGCCATCTCGACCAGTCGCTCGCAGGCTCCGAGTGCTCGGGCCGGCAGCAGGTAGCGGCCCTTGCCGATCCAGCGCATCGCGAGCTCGAAGCCGCGGCCCTCCTCGCCGAGGATCGCCGAGTGCGGCACGCGCACGTCCTCGAACGACAGGGACGCCGGCCCCCACTCGCCCATCGTCGGGATCGTGGCGGACGTCCAGCCGGCGTCGCGGTCGACCAGGAAGCAGGTGACGCCGCCGTCGGCGCCCTTCTCCTTGTCGGTCACCGCGAAGACCATGCAGAAGTCCGCCACGTCGCCGCCGGTGATGAACGTCTTCTCGCCGTTGATCACCCACTCGTCACCCTCGCGTACGGCGGCGGTGCGGATGTTCCGCGCGTCGGAGCCGGCGCCCGGCTCCGTGATCGCGAAGCAGCTGCGCCGCGTGCCGTCGATCGTGGGCCTCAGGTAGGTGTCCTTCTGCTCAGCATTGGCCTCGAACAGGATGTTGTCCGCGTCGCCGCCGAACTTGAACTGCACGAAGGACCGGCCGAGCTCGGCCTCGATCAGGGCGTGCATCACGGCGCCGAGCCCCATCCCGCCGTACTCCTCCGGCGTCTGGATCCCGAAGAAGCCCGACTGGCGCGCCTTGTCCTGCAGCGCCTTGACCTCGTCGAGACCGATGCCGCGCTCGCCGTTGCGCTCCCGCTCGAGCACCCGCGGCTCCAGCGGCATCAGCTCCCTGGTGACGAACGTCCGCACCCACTCGCGGATCTCGCGCTCCTCGTCGGTGAGGGTGAGGTCCATGCTCGCGACACTACCCAGCGGTAGCCGCTGCCTCCGGCACGGTCCACACAGCGCCCGGACGGGCCGGGGGCGATCAGCCGAGGAAGCGGCGTACGGCGAGGGCGAGCCCGCGGGCGTACGTCGCGCGTCCGGCCCGCGTGGTCATCCGGCGGGCGTCCATCGGGTTGCGCATGTTTCCCAGCTCGACCATGACCGTCGGCATGTTCGAGAGGTTGATCGTGCCGAGGTCGGACCGGAAGTCGAGCCCGTCGCCGCCCGCGACGTAGTTGGCCACCCGCAGACCGACCCGCTCGAGTGCGGCCCTGGTGTCGAGGGCGAGCCGCCGGGAGGGTCGGTAGATATCGTGGGTCCACGGCCGCCGGTCGGTCGGTGCGATGACGTGGAACCCGCGGGCCCCGGCGACGTTCGACCCGTCCCCGTGGATGCTGATCTTGAGATCGGCCGGCAGGCTGTTGCCGTCCCGCCCGCGGACGTCGACGCACGGGCCCCACCGGTCCTCGCGGTTGGAGTGCCGGGTCATCTGCACGGTCGCACCGAGCGAGACCAGCCGGTGCCGGAGCAGCCGCGCGACCCGCCAGGCGAACGTCGCCTCGGGGTAACCACCGTTCGTGGCCGTGCCGGTCGTGTTGCACGGCTTCTCGAAGCCCCCTGCCGGGACCAACCGGTTGATCTTGCGCGGGAAGTTGTGGTTGCCGAGCTGGGTGCCCGGGATCGATCACGATCGTCCGGCCCGCCAGTGGCGCGACGCCGCCTCCGCTGTCGGGTGACCTGACCCGGAAGTCGTGGGTCGCGACGGCGGGACCGGAGATCGCCAGCGTCACCGTCGTGACGACCGCCGTGACGAGCGCACGTGCGGGGGCACGACGACCCAGGGCGAGAGCCGACCTCACTCGTACCCCAGGACCTCGACGCGTCGGTCGGCCCAGGCCAGCGCCGACGCGATGGCCTCGTCGAGGGTCAGCTGGGTCCGCCAGTCGAGGAGCTCGTGGGCGAGGTCGACGTTCGCGAACGCCCCGACCGCGTCCCCCGGACGGGGCGGTGCCTCGGTGATCGCCAACGAGCGTCCGGTCACCCGCTCGAACGCGGCGAGGAGCTCGCGGACCGTGACACCCTCGCCGCGGCCGACGTTGATCACCACGCTCGGCGCGCCGACCCTCTCGATCACCCGGTCGAAGCACTCCACCGCCCGCACGTGCGCACGGGCGAGGTCCCACACGTGCAGGTAGTCGCGGATGCCGGTGCCGTCCCGTGTCGGCAGGTCGGTCCCGGTGACCGTGAAACCCGGCTTCTGCCCACGCGCGGCCATCACCAGCTGGCCGAGCACGTGCGACGGCTCCTTGGCGTAGATGCCGGACTCGAGGTCGGGGTCGGAGCCGATCGGGTTGAAGTAGCGCAGCATGACCGCGCGGAGGTCGGTCGCGGCCGCCATGTCCTCCAGGACCTGCTCGATCATCCGCTTGGTCCGGGCGTACGGCGACGTCGGGTCGAGCGGGTCGTCCTCGCGGACCTCGAAGTCGTCCTTGACCGCGTACAGCGACGCCGACGACGAGAACACGACCCGCGGCTTGCCCAGCGCCACCAGCTGGTCGAACAGCTCCAGCGACTTCGACACGTTGTCGCGGTAGTACTCGTAGGGCTTCTCCACCGACTCGGGTACGACGATCCGCGCGGCCATGTGGATGGTGGCGTCGAGGTCGGGGTGCTCGTCGACGATCCGGCGTACCAGGTCGCGGTCGCCGATGTCGCCCTCGTAGAAGATCCGGTCGCGCACGAAGGCGCGCGGTCCGGTCAGGAGGGAGTCGAGCACCACCGGCACGTGACCGGCCGACTCGAGGGCCTTGGCGGTCGTGGAGCCGAGGTAGCCGGCACCCCCGGTGACCAGGATCTTCATGCCGGCCAGGGTAACGAAGGCTGTCCGCGGGCCTGCCATCCTCGCCGCCCGCCGGGGCACGCACGGAGCCGCCGTGCGTAAAGGATTCGATGAACGGTGTCGGCCTCCGTGGAGCGGGTCTATGCTGACTCAGGCAGCTCGGGGGAGAGGCGCCGGGGGGCGCTTCGGAGCTGCGTGGGGGAATCCGATGGGCATTGCGCCTGAACGCACGTTCGTGCCTTCGGTTGCGTCGCTACGCATCCAGAGCCGCGCCCTGCGCGCGCTGCCCTTGACCGCACTCGTGCTCGACCTGGCCCTGGTGACCACGACCGTCCTCGTGGCGGCCTGGGCCCGCAGCACCAACCTGCTGCTCGACCCGGGGCGCCCGATCCCGGGGCTGTCGGACACCACGAGCGCCTTGTCGTTCTCACAGTCCATCACCATCGTGGCGATCCCGCTGGTGCTCGGCTGGATCGTGGTGATCGCGCTGCGCGGCGGCTACGACCAGGGTGTGTTCGGCGCCGGCGCCGACGAGTACAAGGCAGTCGTCAACTCCAGCCTGTTCACCGCCGCGCTGCTCGGCATCGGCTGCTACCTCACGAAGTTCCAGCTGTCCCGCGGCTTCTTCGTCTTCGTCTTCGTGCTCGGACCCGTGCTGCTGGCGGTCGGAAGGTTCCTGCTCCGCCGCTCGCTCCACCGGGCCCGCCGGCACGGCTCTCTCGCCCAGCGCACGATGATCGTCGGCAGCGACGAGCACGTCGACGCGGTCGCGTCGGTGTTCGGACGCGAGACCTGGCTCGGGTACGACGTGCTGGGCGCGCTCGTCCCGGCCGGTGCGCGGTCCGAGACCGAGGGCGGCGTCTCGATCCTCGGTGACGTCGAGGAGGCCGCCGCACTGGTCCGTGCCTACGACGCGGACGTCGTGTTCGTGGTCGGCGGCGCGTTCGACCACCCCTTGGCGATGCGCAACCTGGTCTGGGACCTCGAGGCCGACAACGTCCAGGTGATCATGGCGCCCGGCGTCACCGACGTCTCGAGCGAGCGCATCCGGGTCCGTCCGGTCGCCGGCCTGCCGCTGCTGCACCTCGACCGTCCCCGCTCGCAGGACGCTCTCCGCTGGGCGAAGCGCACCTTCGACATCGTCGGCTCCGCTCTGCTCCTGGCGCTGCTCTCGCCGGTCATGCTCTGGAGCGCCTGGCAGATCAAGCGGCACGACGGCGGCCCGGTGCTCTTCCGGCAGACCCGCGTCGGCCGCGACGGCGAGTACTTCACCTGCCTGAAGTTCCGCAGCATGGTCGTCGACGCCGAGCGTGTATTGGCGGACCTCCACAGCGAGGTCGGTTACGCCGAGGGCCTGTTCAAGATGCAGCGCGACCCGCGGATCACCAAGCCCGGAATGTGGATCCGGCGCTACTCGATCGACGAGCTGCCCCAGCTCATCAACGTGCTGCGCGGCGACATGAGCCTGGTCGGCCCCCGCCCGCCGCTCCCGCTCGAGGTGGACCGCTACACGCTGATGCAGTCCCGCCGGCTCCGCGTGCGTCCGGGCATGACCGGTCTGTGGCAGGTATCCGGCCGCTCCGACCTGTCGTGGACGGAGTCGATCCGGCTGGACCTCTACTACGTCGACAACTGGTCGATGATCCAGGACGTCGTCATCCTGGCCCGCACGGTCGGCGCAGTTCTCTCCTCACGCGGCGCCTACTGAGACCGAGCAGCTGCGAGCGAGGGACGAGCTCGCGGCGTGGCGAGGGAAGGTTGCCCTTCGAGAGGCCTCGTCCCGCGGCTCCTCAGGAACCGCGAGCCCACGGCTGAGCTTGCGAAGCCGTGCAAGGCGAGTCGAAACCCGGTGACGGTGCCGGGGGCCCTGACCGCGCTTCGACAACGCGACAAGGCCAAGCGCCGACCGAGTCACCCCTCCACCAGCGCCCGCAGGTACGCGCCGTACCCGCTCTTGGTCAGCTCGTCGGCCCGCTTCAGCAGCGCGGCGTCGTCGAGGAAGCCCATCCGCCAGCCGACCTCCTCGGGGCACCCGATCTTGAGGCCCTGCCGCTCCTCGATCGCCTGCACGAAGCTGCCGGCCGCGATCAGCGACTCCACGGTGCCGGTGTCGAGCCAGGCCGTGCCGCGCGGCATCACCTCGACGAAGAGCCGGCCCGCCTCCAGGTAGATCCGGTTCAGGTCGGTGATCTCGAGCTCGCCACGCGCGGACGGCGTGAGCGTCCGCGCGTGCTCGACCACGTCGGAGCCGTAGAAGTAGAGGCCGGGGACGGCGTAGTGGCTGCGGGGGCGCGCCGGCTTCTCCTCCAGCGAGGTCGCCCTCCCCCTCTCGTCGAAGGTCACGACGCCGTACGCCGAGGGGTCGGCCACCCGGTACCCGAAGATCGCAGCCCCGTCGACATCGGCGAACCTGCGCAGCTGAGTGCCCAGGCCCGGTCCGTAGAAGATGTTGTCGCCGAGCACCAGCGCGACCGATTCGCCGCCGATGTGCTGCTCCCCGATCAGGAACGCCTGGGCGAGCCCCTCCGGCGCGGGCTGCACGGCGTACGAGATCGACACGCCGTACGACGAGCCGTCGCCGAGCAGCCGGGAGAACCCGTCCTGCTCATGGGGCGTCGTGATCACGAGCACGTCGCGGATGCCGGCCAGCATCAGTGTCGAGAGCGGGTAGTAGATCATCGGCTTGTCGTAGACCGGCACCAGCTGCTTGCTCACGGCGAGCGTGATCGGGTGGAGCCGCGAGCCGGTGCCGCCGGCCAGGATGATCCCGCGCATGGTCGCTCATCCTAGAGAGCCAGCGGCCCCGCGCCTCCTAGGATCAGGGCGTGCCAGGACTGGAGCGCGTACTCGTCACCGGCGGCGCCGGGTTCATCGGCGCCAACTTCGTGCGCCACCTCGTGGACCACACCGACGCGCGGGTGACCGTGCTCGACAAGCTGACCTACGCCGCGAGTCCGGAGGCGCTGGCGGACCTGCCGGCCGGCCGGGTCGAGCTCGTGGCCGGCGACATCGCCGACGCCGCGATCGTCGAGACCCTCGTCGCCGCCCACGACGCCGTCGTGCACCTCGCGGCCGAGTCGCACAACGACAACTCCCTGGACGACCCGGAGCCGTTCATCCGCACCAACGTCGTCGGCACCTACGTGCTGCTCGAGGCGGTGCGGAAGCACGACGTGCGCTTCCACCACGTGTCGACCGACGAGGTGTACGGCGACCTCGCGCTCGACGACCCGAAGCGCTTCACCGAGGACACGCCGTACCGGCCGAGCAGCCCGTACTCCGCCGCCAAGGCCGGCTCCGACCACCTCGTGCGGGCGTGGGTGCGCAGCTTCGGGGTCCGCGCGACGATCTCCAACTGCTCCAACAACTACGGACCGTGGCAGCACGTCGAGAAGTTCATCCCCCGGCAGATCACCGAGATCCTGGAGGGGCGGCGGCCGCGGCTGTACGGCGACGGGCAGCAGGTCCGCGACTGGATCCACGTCGACGACCACAGCTCGGCGCTGCTGACCATCCTCGAGCGCGGCCGGACGGGTGAGACCTACCTCGTCGGCGCGGACGGCGAGCGCAGCAACCTCGACGTCGCCCGCGCGCTGCTGCGGCTGATGGGACGGCCGGAGGGCGACTACGAGCTGGTCGCCGACCGGGCCGGGCACGACCAGAGGTATGCGATCGAGTCGGGCAAGCTGCGCCTGGAGCTGGGCTGGCAGCCGCGGTACGCCGACTTCGAGGCCGGGCTGACGCAGGCGATCGAGTGGTATCGCGCGCACCGCGACTGGTGGGGCCCGCACAAGGCGGCCACCGAGTCGGCGTACGCCGCGAAGGGCATGTGAGGCGCCCGTGGATCCGACAGTCGAGTCGACGCCGATCCCGGGACTGCTCGTCGTCCGGCTCGACGTGAAACGCGACGAGCGGGGATGGTTCGCGGAGACGTGGCACCGCGAGCGGATGGCCGTGCTCGGGCTGCCCGACTTCGGGCCGGTACAGGCGAACGTCGCGTGGAACCAGGCGCGCGGCACGACCCGGGGCATGCACGCCGAGCCGTGGGACAAGCTCGTCACGGTCGTCAGCGGCAGTGCGTACGGCGCGTGGGTCGACCTGCGAGAAGGAGAGGGTTTCGGCACGACGTACGCCCTGGAGGTCGAGCCGGGCATGGCGGTGTTCGTGCCGCGTGGTGTGGGAAACGGCTACCAGACCACGTCGGACGCGACGGCGTACTCCTACCTCGTCAACGACCACTGGCGGCCCGACGCCCACTACGTCGCGGTCGACCACGCCGATCCGGAGCTCGCGATCGCGTGGCCGCTCCCGCCGGGCGAGCGGATCCTGTCCGGCCGCGACCGCTCGGCGCCGAGGCTCACCGAGGTCACACCGGTGCCGGTGCGTACTCCCCTGGTGATCGGCGCGGGCGGGCAGGTCGGGCGGGCGCTGCTCGCTGCGTTTCCCGACGCGCGAGGCGTGACCCGCACCGTGCTCGACCTCATCGACCGGGAGTCGCTGGGGCGCTGGCCGTGGCGCGAGCACGACGTCGTGCTGAACGCCGCGGCGTACACAGCGGTGGACGCGGCCGAGACCCCGACGGGCCGGCGGCAGGCGTGGGCGGTCAACGCCACCGGACCGGCGACCCTCGCGCGGCTCGCGACCCGGCACGGGTTCACGCTCGTCCACTTCTCGACCGACTACGTCTACGACGGCACCGCCGTCGAGCACGACGAGGACGAGCCACCGGCTCCGCTGGGGGTCTACGGCGAGAGCAAGGCGGCGGGCGACGCCGCCGTGGCAACCACACCGCGTCACTACCTCGTCCGGACCTCGTGGGTGATCGGGGACGGGCCGAACTTCGTGCGCACGATGGCCGGCCTTGCGGACGAGGGAGCCACCCCGTCCGTCGTCGCGGACCAGGTCGGTCGGCTCGGGTTCGCCGGGGAGATAGCGCGGGCCACCCGGCACCTCGTCGAGCGGCGCGCGGCGTACGGCACCTACCAGGTCAGCAACGGCGGCCCGCCGAGGTCGTGGGCCGACATCGCGCGCGAGGTCTTCGAGCTCCGCGGCCGCAGCCCGGACGACGTGCGCCCGGTCACGACGGAGGAGTACGCCGAGGGTCGCGCGACCGCGCCGCGGCCGGCGAACAGCGTGCTGTCGCTGCGCAAGCTCGAGGCGACCGGGTTCGTGCCCGTCGACGCCGGCCAGGCACTGCGGAGCTATCTGGCGACGCTGCCGGCGTCGCGGCCGTAGTCGTCCTCGAGCCGGACGATGTCGTCCTCGCCGGTGTAGTCGCCCCGTTGCACCTCGATGATGACCAGGTCGTCGCGGTGTCGGTTGGCGATCCGGTGTGGCATGCCGAGAGGCACCTCGAGCGACCCGCCGGTCGCGACGACGACCGTCTCACCGTCGAGCGTGCACGTCGCCGTGCCCCGGACGACGGTCCAGTGCTCGGCGCGGTGCTGGTGGACCTGGTAGGAGAGCCGCTGGCCGGGGCTCACCTCGATCCGCTTGACCTTGTAGCCCGGACCCTCGTCGAGCACGTACCACGCCCCCCACGGGCGCTGGTCGGACTTCATGCCCCCAGAATCTCATGCGGCCGGGCGTACGGTGGCGGAACGGCGGCCACCAGGGACGCCGAGGGGCGGTGAGCTGGGACCCGTCCGTCGTGGCGAAACGGGTCCTGGCTCACCGCCCCCAGGGCCCCGCAGAGCAACACCGGCCCCTGGGAACACATACCTCCCCAGGGACCGGTGCGCTACGGATTCCGTACCCCGTCCGGGGTCGGACAGTCAGTCGCCCACCTTCTGCGCCGCGTCACCGGCAGCCTGGGTGGCGTTGCTCGCGGTCTTCTTCGCCGCGGTCGCGGTGGCCTTCGCACTGCTCCGCGCGGGGCTCTGGGCGGCCTTCTTGGTGGTGCGCGACGCCGACTTCTTCGTGTTCTTCGCGGTCTTGGCGGCCTGGGTACGGGTCGTCTTGGCCTTGGCCGTGGTGGTCTTCGCCGAGGAGGTCGTGGCGGCAGTCGACTGCTGGCCACGGATCCGGCCGACCAGCGTCTCGCCGCGCCTGACGAGCTCGTCGTACGTCGCACCGGCCGTGGCGACCTGCTCGTCGACCAGCTTCTGGAGCCGCACCGGGAGGTCCTTCGCCTCGGCCTGCAGGTCCGCGACCCGCTGCTCGAGAGCACGGCGCCGGGCCATCGCGTCCTTGCCGAGCACGTCGACCCCGGCGGTCACCGCGTGGGTGGCCTGCTCGCGGAGCGCCTGCGGCTGGTAGTCGAGGCCGGAGAGCGTCTGCTGGAGTGCGCGAGCGCGGTCCTGCGCGTCCGCGACGGCCTCGCGCACGACGGCGACGACGCGATCGGTGGCTCCGACGCCGGCGTACAGCGGACGGGAGACCTGCGTGGGCAGGTGGGTGGGAAGGTCGAGCTTGGTCATGAGGCACTACTCCTTCTGTTGGTCCCGGTCGGGGCCGGGTTCGGTCAGGGGGCGGAGCTCCCCGCGTTGAGGGCGAGGAACGACGCGTACACGTCGAGCAGGGTCTGCTTCTGCCGTTCGGTCAGCAGGACGTCGCCGAGGACGGCGAGCTCGACCGAGCCGCCGACTCCCTCGTCGGGGCTGACCAGCCCCGCCCGGAGGTAGAGCTGCTCGGCGGAGATGCGCAGCGCCTTGGCGAGCTGCTGGAGCACCTCGGCCGACGGACGACGAAGTCCGCGCTCGATCTGGCTCAGGTAGGGGTTGGAGACGCCGGCCTGCTCGGCGAGCTGACGCAGGGACAGCCGGGCCGAGACCCGCTGCTCCCGCAAGTACTCGCCGAGCGACTCGACGGTCTTGCCGACCTTGCTCCTGGCCACGCGTCCATAGTGCTAGCAACTGCTAGCACTATCCAAATCGTCGGGCGGTGAGAGGCGTCACACGATGCCCATCCACCAGGTTTCACGCGTGATCCGGTCTCGCCGTGAGTGCT
>NZ_DASXWU010000040.1:0-3958 GCF_036503465.1 Nocardioides sp. | reverse complement strand
GTCGTACGACGCCCCCAGCGGCCAGGTGCGGCCCGGCCACACCGGGGCGGTCTCGCCGGGGTGGCGCCAGGTTCCAGGGGTCACTCGCGACATTGTGGCCGACGGTCGGCAGAATGCCGGAGGAAACCCCACAGCTCGACGAAAGGCAGCAGATGGCGGAGTTCGTGCGGCTCGAGGTCGAGGACGGGGTCGGCACCATCCGGCTCGACCGGCCGAAGATGAACGCCCTCAACCGGCAGGTCCAGGAGGAGATCCGTGGGGCCGCGGCGGAGGCGGGCGAGCGCGACGACGTCAAGGCGGTCGTGGTCTACGGCGGCGAGAAGGTGTTCGCCGCGGGCGCCGACATCAAGGAGATGGCCGACCTGTCGTACGTCGACATGGTCGCCCGCTCGGGCCCCCTGCAGTCCTCGTTCACCGCCGTCGCCCGCATCCCGAAGCCCGTCGTCGCCGCGATCACCGGCTACGCCCTCGGGGGCGGCTGCGAGCTCGCCCTGTGCGCCGACGTGCGCTTCGCCGCCGAGGATGCCGCGATCGGTCAGCCCGAGATCCTGCTCGGGATCATCCCCGGCGCCGGGGGCACCCAGCGCCTGACGCGCCTGGTCGGACCGAGCCGGGCCAAGGACATCATCTTCACGGGCCGGTTCGTGAAGGCCGACGAGGCGTTGGCGATCGGGCTCGTCGATCGCGTCTTCCCGGCCGACCGGGTGTACGCCGAGGCGGTGGCGTGGGCGCGGCAGTTCCGCAACGCGGCGACGTACGCCCTCCGCGCGGCGAAGGAGTCGATCGACCAGGGGCTGGAGGTCGACCTGGACACCGGGCTCGCGATCGAGCGGCAGCAGTTCGCCGCCCTGTTCGCGACAGAGGACCGCCGGATCGGCATGACGTCGTTCGTCGAGAACGGCCCGGGGAAGGCCGAGTTCGAGGGCCGCTGACACCCGTCGACCGACGAGTCAACGTCCTGCGGGGCGACGTTCGGCTGTGCGATCCTCGGGCCATGGCACGCAGGAAGCTCCACATCGACGAGGAGTCGGACGAGCCGGCCCGCGAGATCACGCGCGTCGACCGCACGGCCCAGGCCAAGGCGGTCGCGAACATGGTGCGCGCCCGCATCGCCCAGCTGGTGTGGATCATCTGCGCCGTCGCGGCGCTGCTCCTGGCGGCGGGCGCGCTGTGCATCGCCCTGAAGGCCAACGCCGACAACGGGCTGGTGAAGTTCGTCATCGACGCCGCAGACAAGCTGGACTTCGGCGCCTTCTCGCGCACCGACGGTGTCGCGCATTGGAAGGGACACTCCCAGGCCGCGCTCACCAAGAACGCCCTGGTGAACTGGGGCATCGCCGCCGTGGTCTGGCTGATCATCGGCCGCATCGTGGAGCGGATCGTCCGTCCACGCACGGGCCGCGTCTCCTGAGATCCGCGCACGTCACACCACGACGCGAACACCCCGACCCCGTCGGCGTCGCCGCCTCGGAAATCGGCGACCCGTGGCCCGGACTCGTCACTTGACACCCCCTGAGTGGACTGTCAGCGTGGCTCGTGTTCCGCGCTACCTGGGGGGGCTGGCCGTCGGGCTGAAACGCGCGGATCTGCCCTCCCTCCTGGACCGTCTCGGAGAGAGGAAGCGCTTCCCATGCGCATCACCACCTTCGGCCGGTTCCTGGGGGCGCTCTGCCTCGCCGGCTCCCTCACCTACGTCGCCTCCGCGCCGGCCTCCGCCAGCCCCCCGCGCTGGGTGATGGACGTGACCAACCTGCCTCCCGTGGTCGGGCCGACCAGTGCCATGGGATACCAGGTCAAGATCCTGAACAAGGGGCCGAGCAACATCTCGCAGCTGTACCTCGTCACCAAGACCAAGCAGGCACCTGCGTACGCCGTGACCGATCACGGCAGCTGCGCGGGGGTTGACCCGTCGGGCCAGCTCTTCTGCACGATCGGGGCTCTCAACGCCGGCGACACGGTGACCGTGGTCGTCGCGTACTCCTCACACTTCACCGACACCGGTGACAACGGTGGTCCGGGTGACCCCGGCGATCCGGTGTTCCAGGCGAACACCACGGGCGTCACCTTCAGCGACGGCGGCACCAGCCACGGCGACACGCTGATGGACCCCAACGAGACCGGCACCACCTTCTTGGACGACCCGAACTTCGCAGGCGGTTTCTCCCTGAGCGACGTCCCCGTCCTCACCGACCACGACCTGAGCGACTCCAACAAGCAGGCGACCGAGATCGACCCGCCCGCATCGGACCTCGTGGTCACGGCCGAGGACGGCCCCATGGTGGACTTCACGTGCAAGAAGATCTGCTCCAAGGCGTTCGGCGAGTGGTCGGCGGTCAACGTCAACAACGGCCAGCAGTTCGCCACGTTCTTCCCGATCACGCTGTTGGTGCGTGCGATCGATGCGCCGAACAACCTGTCCCAGATCAAGGTGGCGCACGTCCTCGACAACGGGAAGACCGTGGAGCTCGACCAGTGCACGACGGACGTGCTGCAGAACTGCATCGTGGTGAGCCCGGTCGGTACGAACGTCCAGATCAAGGTGTACGTCAACCAGAACGGCGGGATCCGGGGCATCCGCTGAGCTGTGGGCTGAGCAGAGCCTGAGTCACCCGGCCGCCGGGCGCAGCTCGTCGAGTCGACGACGCGTCTTGGCGGTCGAGGTGACGTCGCCCTTGCGCTCGTAGAGCGTGAGGGCGTGCTCGATCGCCTGCGCGGCGTCGTCGACGGTGCCGGTCGCCAGGTGCACCTCGCCGAGGTCGGACCAGGCGTCGCCCCGCAGCTCGAGGTCGGCGGTGGTCTCGGCCAGGTCGACAGCGCTCCGGGCCAGCTCCAGCGCACGGTCGGCGGACGTGTCGGCGAGCAGGCGGGCCCGCGCGGAGCGCCACAACACCTGGCTCCACGCGTCGTCGTCCTCGGCGAGGGCCTCGGCGAGGACCACGAACCCCTCGGCCTCGGCCGGGTCTCCGCGCAGCAGCAGCACCTGTCCGAGCATCCCGGCGACGGTGGAACGGAAGTAGCGCTCGCCGAGCTCGGCCAGGCGCTCGTCGTCGCGGCGCAGCAGGGCCTCGGCAGCAGCCAGGTCACCGGCGAGCATCTCCACCCGCGCGGAGTCGATCGACGTGGACGCCGCCTCCCGGCTCACGCCGAGGTCGGACAGGAGCGTCACCTCACGTCGGTACATCGCCCGCGCCTCGTCGAAGTCGCCCTGCATCGCCCGCAGCCGCGCCAGGGCCCCGCAGACGATGGCCTCGCCCCACCGGTCGCCGGCGACCTGGCCCGAGCTCCGCTCACAGGTCCGGATGGCCTCGGGCACGGGCGTCGGGCCGACCACCGCGGCCACGGCGTACACCGTGGCGCCCTGGCGGACCAGGCTGTCCTCGCCCGAGGCGGCGCCCTCCTCCATCATGTGCTCGGCCGCGTCCGCCATGTCGTCGTAGTGACCGGCGTTGGCGTGGACGAGGGAGAGGACGCGCCAGGCGCGTGCCGCGCCGCCGTGGTCGCCGAGATCCAGGAGCGAGCCCAGCAGGGTCTTGGTCTCGGCGAGCGCCGACTCCTCCTCGGCCTCCCCTTCCACCAGCTCGAGGTGGAGCTGGCGCAGCCTGATGCGCCCCTCGAGCCGCCGGTCGCCCACCTCCTCGGCGGCCTTGCGGGCCGATCGGAGCAGCTCGGCCGCCTCCTCGACCCGGGAGAGCGCCATCAGCGCCTCGCACAGGTCCGGGACGAGCTCGAGCCGGGACGGGTCGCGCTCGTCGAGGAGGTCGACCGAGCGCCGGAGCAGGTTCGCCGCGGCGGGCATGTCGGAGCGGTCCAGAGCCCGGCCACCGGCGTTGGCCAGCTTGGTCGCCGCCTTGTGGGCGAGCTCGCGTCCGTGGTCGTCGAGGGGTCCCAGCTCGCGGCGGTAGCGGACCGCCTGCTCGAGGTGATAGCCGTGGATCTCCTCGAACTCGGTCTCGCGACC
>NZ_DASXWU010000039.1:0-97301 GCF_036503465.1 Nocardioides sp. | reverse complement strand
CTGAGCGCGGCCGCGACCCTCATTCGTTCGACGCCCATGGCGGCCGGAGCGACGCCGGAGAGCCGTGCGGTCCTGGCGATACGACGCGCATTGAGATCGCGCCGAGCTCCGGCTGATAGTGCGGTACCTACGAGTCACCAGGTGGCACACGGGTACCGCACTGGTGATCCGGACCGGGCGCCGGTTCACGTCACACCCCCCCAGGCCGAGATCTACCCACGCGGCCCGGGCGCGCGATGAAGACTCGTGTGTGAGCGTCGCTTCGACGGAGGCGGTTCTCCTTCTTCCTCGGTGTGTCAGGGACGCACTGACAGGCAGGGCTGGGCTGGGTCAGGCTTGGCTGCTTTGCCACGATGGGCTCGAACAGGCCCGAGCTCGGTGGAGGCACCATGGGGCACAACGCGGAAGCGGGAACAACCGCCATCCATGCGCCGCCGACGCCGAGACGCCCGGGTGCCGCGCAGAATCAGGCAGCACTCCTCCCGGCCGCACATACCTCCGGCTGGTATCTCTCATCGACCTGGAGCGATAACCGGAGAGTGGCTGCATGAGTAGTCGGTCGACGCGCGCCGACAGCCGGCATGACGCGTCCTCGAGAGGCACCTCATCGCGGCATAGCGCTGCCCCCGATCTCGGTAGCTCAGCGATCGGCTCCCGAGCCGGTCGCGGCGGAGCGTCTGTGCTTGCTGGATGAAGTCACCCGGGCAGGGAGTCGCCGGGGAATCCGAGGCACGGGAGCACGTCGACGGTCATCATCCCGGCCTGCACGCACGGGTCGGCGGCCATGGTTGCGCGGGCTTGCTCCACGGTCTGGGTCATGATCGCAACCCCGCAGAGTCCTTCGGAGAGGACCGGGCAGAGGACGGCGATCGTGCCCTCGGCACGTAGCGACACCATCCGGCGTTGGTGCTCACGCTCGATCGCGTCGGCGCCCGACTGGTGCCGACCCGGCGCCCAGCTCAGCTGGACCAGGCTGTAGGGCTTGCTCGTCGCGGCCAGCTCCTGGATCTGCTCGTCGGTGACGGCGTTCACGGCGCTCACATTCCCATCCGGTGGTGGTCGACCGCGATCAGGGCGACAACCCGCTCCTGGCTGCGGTCGTAGGGCGCGTGGATGTACTTCTCGGCGATCGCGTCGACGACGGCCCATCCCTCCTCGCCGGACAGCCAGGTGACGACACGGCCGCGCAGGACCACTGGGTAGAAGGGGTTGTCCGGCGGTGTCAGGGAGATCGCGACGCGTGAGTCGCCTCGGAGGTTGCGCGCCTTCTGCGAGCCCGGCCCCGTCATGATCACGACATGGCCCTCGTGGGTCCCGACCCAGACGGGCACCGAGTGCGGTGCTCCGTCGGGCAGGACGCTCGCCAGGTGGGCGATGGGGGTGCCGTCGAGCACGGAGACGAGGTCGGGGTCGAGGGCAGAGAGGGTGGTCATCGTCGTTCCTTTCGGAGTTCCCTGAAGAGACTCGATGACCGTAACATGCGAAGTTCCTTGAGGGAACCCCGACTGTTAGGCTGATCCCATGCAGCGCACGAACTTCGGCGACATGGCGTGCTCGATCGCCCGCACCCTCGCCGTGATGGGGGAGCCGTGGACGCCGCTGGTGATCCGCGATGTCTTCGTCGGGATGAATCGCTTCGAGCAGATCCAGCGGGACCTCGGCATCTCTCGCAAGGTCCTGACCGAGCGGCTGAACCACCTCGTCGAGCACGGAGTTCTCGAGCGGCGCCCCTACGACAACAGGCCCCGCTACGAGTACCACCTGACCGAGCGGGGAACCGAGCTCTTCGAGGTGCTCATGGCGATGGTCCGATGGGGCGACAAGTGGCTCGCCGGGAAGGCCGGACCGCCGGTCTTGTATCGCCACCGCGCGTGCGGCGAGATCAGCCACGTCGACCCGCGGTGCGGCCACTGCGGGGAGCCCATGCACGCCACGGACATCGACGTGCTGCCCGGGCCCGGAGCCGCAGCCTGAGGGCGCGCGGGCAGCCGACGTTCGAGCCGTCTCGCGGCGAATGGACGCGGGACGAGACCGCGCCGACTCCCGGCGGAATGCAGCTGGTCGGGATCCGAAAGCGCTAGCCACGGTCGGTTGCTCGATGCGGACTCCGAGGCAGCACCTAGATCCGTAGGGTTGCTCCATGGCGCGCCCGTGCAAGGTCGGTGTCCAGCTGCCCGAGGTGGAGAGGTTCGTGCCGTGGCCGGAGTACCTCGACCTGGCGCGGCGGGCCGAAGCGGTCGGATACGACTCGGTCTGGGTCGGCGACCACCTGATCTACGACCTGCCGGACGGATCGACGCGTGGACCTTACGAGGCGTGGACGACTCTGGCCGCCATCGCGGCTGTGACGGAGCGTGTGGAGATGGGGCCGCTCGTGGCGTCGACGAGCTTCCATGCGCCCGCGATGCTTGCCAAGCAGGCCGCCACGGTCGATGCGATCTCGCAGGGAAGGCTGATCGTCGGCCTGGGAACGGGTTGGAACCGACGGGAGTTCGACGCCTTCGGCTTCGCCTACGACCGGCGGGTGTCGCGGTTCGCTGAGGCCCTAGCGGTGATCGCCCCGTTGCTGCGCGACGGTCGGGCGAGGTTCCATGGTGAGTTCTACGACGTCGACGACTGCGTGCTCGATCCTCCGCCGGCGCGCGAGGGCGGGCCGCCGATCATGCTGGGCTCGAACAGCCCGCGCATGCTGAGCATCGGGCTGCCGGTCGTCGATGCCTGGAACGTCTGGTGGAGCATCTACGACAACTCCGTCGAGCGGTTCGTGGAGATCAAGGCCGAGGTCGATGCGGCCATGCCGGAGGGGCGGAACGTCGACGCGACCGCCGCGGTGCTGGTCACGCTCCCGGGCGGCCGGGGACGCGTGATGGGAGAGACGTACGACGCGCCGGTCACCACGGTCACGCCGGATGACCTCGGCGAGCACGTGCGAGGGCTGGGTGCTGCGGGGGTCACGCACGTGCAGCTGGTGCTGGATCCGATCACGGCAGAGTCCATCGAGACGGTCGGTAGGGTGCTGGCTGATCTGGATCGGTGAGCCGCTCAAGTATGAGGGCCGGATGGTTTCGAGACGCTCGCAGAGCTCGCTCCTCAACCACCGGCCCAGAGCTCGCTCCTCAACCAACGGCGCAGAGCTCGCTCCTCAACCAACGGCCCAGAGCTCGCTCCTCAACCAACGGCGGCGCGGTCAGGTGCGCTTGGTGTAGTACTCGGTGAACTCGCGGCAGCGGTCCTGGTCGTCGAAGCGCATCACGAAGCAGTTGTCGAAGACCTTCGTCGCCGGGCCGCCGGGGCTCTCGGTGTAGGTCGAGGTCCCGGTGGCGACGACGACATCGCCGTCGACGGCGATCGGCGTGTACGTCGCGTCGTAGGTGCCGGGCTCGTCGCGGGTGGAGCTCTGCGCATCGGTCGACTCGCCCAGCCAGCTGGCTACCACGGCCTCGCGGCCGACGACCCAGTCGGCGTGGGGGTAGTAGCGGTAGCGGACGTCCTCGCTGAAGAGCGCGGCGATGTCGGCTTCGTCGTAGGACTTCCAGGCGGCGACGTAGCGGTCGAGCCAGGCTTGGGCGCGGGCGTGGTCCATCAGTCGATCAGCCACTCCGGTCGTTCGAGGAGGGCCACCAGGACGGCCAGCCAGCGGGACGCCTGCACGTCGTCGACCCGGCCGGCGCGGATGGAGAGGGTCAGGGTCATCACCTTCCCCGGGATGACGGCGCCGGCGTCGATGACCGGCTCGTCGCGGACCGCGCCGACGGCGAGCGCCGCGGCCTCTCCGTCCGGCACCACGGCTGCGGCCTCCTCGACGCCGAACCGGCCGGGGTAGGTGACCGGGATGCCGACCTGGGCCGCCTTGTCGTCGGCGATCCGGGCGACGCCGAGCTGCGGCACCTGCCGGTGGGCGGCGACCACCGAGCGGGCGACCAGGTCGAGCACGCTGGATTCGGGCCGGTCGCGCTCGAGCCGGGAGGAGAGGGCGACGAGCCGGTCGACCCGGACTCGCGCGCGGATGTAGTGGTGCTGGAGGTCGGTCTCCGAACGGTTCGGGGGGCCCTCCTCACCCACCGAGGGACGGGCCAGGGCGCCTCCCTCGATCACCGGTGCTGCGCCCGCGTCGAGCACCGAGGTGCCGGCTTGCTGGACCAGCGGCGACACGAGGAGGGGCGGCCGCTCGGCGCGGTGGCCGCCGACCGGTGTCTCGAGCAGGGAGGAGGCCGTGACGCGCTGGCGGCGTACCAGGCCGAGCTCGGCCAGCACCTCCTCGAGGTCCGCGACCTGCTCCCCCAGCTCGCCGAGGATGCCGATGGGAGTGCCGGGCTCGACCCGGGTGCCGGGCTCGACCAGGGTCTTCAGCAACAGTCCGGGGCGCCCGGCCTCCACGCTGAACAGCTCGTCCTCGGTCTCGACGTACGCGATCGTCTGGGCAGCCTCGAACCGCGCCGACTCCTCGACGAGCCAGGAGGCGAGTACGCCCTCGCCGGAGTCGGCCGCGACATCAGGCATGCGGAGTACCCGAGGCAAACGGTGATCCCCCAAAGAGATTGCGGGCCGCACCACGCTCGGCGATGCGTGGTGCTCGAAGTCGGAAGCCAACATAGGGGAGCCCCGGTGGTGGGGCCACCCCGGGTAGGTATCGATCGGGCGTCGACGGCGGGTGCCCGCCCAACTCCCTGCCATCCGATTGCAAAGCCGGTTGCAGAGCCGGTTGCAGAGCCGATTGCAACCTCTGCGCCCGACGCCGCGTCTTGCTCCCACACACCTGAACTTCTCAAGGAGCAGCCATGACCACGCACCACCGTTCCACCCGTCTGCGAACCCCGGCCGTCGCGGCCGGCCTCGCGCTCGCCGCTGCGGCCACCACCCTGATCGGAACGGTCGATGGGGCGTACGCCGCGGCATCGCACAACGAGCAGGTCGTCCTCGTCAACGGCACCGACGCCCAGGCCGACGCGAAGAGCATGAGCAACGGCACCGCCCAGGTGGCGTCGGCCGACGGTCGCTTCGTCGTCTTCTCGACGGCGGCGGCGCTGGTGCCGCAGGACACCAACGGCCTCGACGACGTCTACCTCCGCGACACCGCCGACGGCATCACCGTCCTGGTCAGCCGCAAGGGCCGGACCGTCGGCAACGACTACAGCTTCGAGCCGACGATCTCCAACGACGGCCACTACGTCGCGTTCACCACCTACGCCACCAACCTGGTGCCGGACACCAACGGCAGCGTGCTCGACGTCGCCGTCAAGGACATGTTCACCGGCAAGCTGCGGCTGGTCTCGGCCGACAGCAAGGGACGCCAGTACAAGAGGAACAGCTTCTTCCCGGTGATCTCCGGCAACGGCAAGCGCGTCACCTTCCAGTCCTTCGCGCCGTTCGGCAAGAAGGACCAGGACCGGCGCGAGGACGTCTACGTCCACGACGTGGCCAAGGGCTGGACGGCGCAGGCGTCGCTGACGCCGAAGGGCCGCGACGTGGCGACTTCGGTCGGCGACGGTGACATCTCCGACGACGGCACGCTGGTCACCTTCGGCAACGACAACGACCTCTGGGTGCGCAACGTCGCCACCGGCAAGACCACGCGCTTCTGGCACGAGCCGGACTACGCGCCGTGCTCCGGGTTCCCCGCGGGGAGCGCCGGGCGGCCGGTGATCTCCGGTGACGGTCGGTACGTCGCGTTCTCGACCTGCTCGACCAAGATGCCCGGCGCCGACGGTAAGTTCGAGCAGGTCTACCGGATGAAGCTGGCCGACCGCTCGGTCCGCGTGGTCAGCGCCACCGGGCACGGGCCGGCGAACGCCGACTCCT
The DNA here is from genome assembly GCF_036503465.1 of Nocardioides sp. Lineage (GTDB taxonomy): Bacteria > Actinomycetota > Actinomycetes > Propionibacteriales > Nocardioidaceae > Nocardioides. The sequence continues at coordinate 91,502 of NZ_DASXWU010000039.1, read as the reverse complement.
ACCTGCCGAGCCTCTCGCGCACGGGCCGTTTCGTCGGCTTCGGCTCCGACGCCACGGACCTCGCGCCCGACACGGACGTCGACCCGGACGCGTTCGTGGCCGACCTCCGCGGCGGCACGATCACCCGCGCCTCGCAGTCGCGGGACGGCACCGAGAGCAACAACTGGAGCGCCAGCACCGCCGCAGCGATCAGCAGCGACGGCCGGAGCCTGGTCTACGAGTCGTACGCGACCAACCTGGTCGACGGCGACCAGTACGACTGGGAAGAGGTCTTCGTCTGGAGGCGCTGACTCCGGACCTGCCCCACCGGGTCGTCCGCCTGAGAGGAAGCGATAGGTGCCTCTCAGGCGGACGACCCCTTCCGCGTGGACGGGCAGGCATCGGGTACGGACCCGGCATGGACCTGGAACGACTGCGCACCGTGTTCGAGACCCCCGGCCCCTACCTGACCCTGCACGTCGACGTGAGTCGCAACAACGAGAACGCCGCCGAGCAGGTCGAGTCGCGGTGGACCAGCATCCGGCACGAGCTGGAGCGGGCCGCCATACCCGACTCGCTGGTGCCCGAGATCGACGAGCGCATCCACGAGAACACCCACGTGCAGGGAGAGGTACGCCGCACGATCGTCGCCGCCGCGGACCGGATCCTGCTCGACGACGTCCAGGCCGGGCACAACCCGCACCCGGAGGTCGTCGACGTGGCCGACCTACCCGACCTGGCGCCGTGGATCGACATCGAGGACCAGGCCTACCCGTTCGTCCTCGCCGTCGTCGACCGGACCGGCGGCGAGGTCTCGGCGTACCGTGCGGCCTCGCAGGAGCCGGTCGACGAGGAGACCGTGACCGGCGCGACGTACTACATCACCAAGGTCCCCGAGGGTGACTGGGCGCAGAAGCAGTTCCAGCAGACCGCAGAGAACCGCTGGCACGAGAACGCCGAGCTGGTCGCCGAGGCGGTCCGGTCGGCCGCACTCGCCGATCGGGCGCGGGCCGTGCTCGTCGCCGGTGAGGTCCGCGCACGAGCCGAGGTGGTCCGGGCGGTCGAGTCGCTGGACCACGGCTTCGACGGGGTCATCGAGATCGAGTCCGGTGGACGCGCCGAGGGCGCCTCGGAGGAGGCGCTCTGGGGCGAGGTCCACGAGAAGCTCCGGCAGCTCGTCGCGGCCGAGGACGCCGACGTCGCCGCCCGGCTGGACCAGGGCCGCGGCCGCGGGGAGGGCGTCGCGACCGGGATCGACGAGGTGCTCGGCGCGCTGGTCAAGGGTCAGGTCGAGCAGCTGGTCGTCGACCTCGCCGCGTTGGCCGAGAAGAGCGTCAAACCGGGACAGTACGACGGGCTCCCGCTCCCCGCCTCGGCGGCCGACGCCGACGAGCTGCCGGCCGACCGGGTCCTGGTCGCCGCGGCGGCGCTGACCGGCGCCGATCTCACCGTGCTGCCTGCGTCGATGGCGCACGGCGGTGGCGCCTCGGCGCTGCTGCGTTGGGACGACTCAACAAAGTCCGGTTCTGAGGTGTAGACCGCCTCAGAAGTGGGTAGGACCACGGCGATAGGCCTCTGGAGCGTTCCCCGGCCCCGGCTGATGCAGATGTACGTCGCGGCGCTGCTGCCCGCCGACGCCATACCCGCCCGGCCGATGCGTACGGCCCGCCGTCATCCCCCACGGCGGGCCGTCGGGCGCTCACCCGCAGAGAACCGGGCTCAGGGGACGAAAACGTTGCGGGTGCTCGACTCGCCTCCCGCGAAGCGCGACCACACTTGCTCCACCTCGGCCAGCGGGTGGACGTCGTACTGCATCCGGATCCGCCCGGCGGCGGCGTGGGTGAGGACCGCGGTGATCGCCTCGCGCCGCTGCTCGGGCGTGATCGCGTTGTTCGTGTAGCCGAGGAGGGAGGCGGTGCGGCTGCGGAGGGCCGAGGAGGAGTACGTCGCGAGGTCGCTCGAGGAGCCGCCGAGGTTGACCAGGCGCCCGAACGCGGCCAGGTTGCGCGAGGCCGCGGTCGAGGCGTCACCGAACACCGGGTCGAGCACGACATCGAAGGGTGCGTGCTCCGCGAGCGCCGAGGTGAGCGCGTTGACATCCCCCTCGAGCGGTACGACGACGTCCGCGCCGGCCGCCGAGGCCCGTGGCACCGACGCAGGCCGTGCCACCGACACCACCGTCGAGGCGCCCAGCACCCGCGCGGCGCCGATCCCCACCTGACCGACGGCTCCGCCGCCACCCAGCACCAGCGCCCGCTCCCCGGACTGCAGCCGGGCCCGCCACGACAGCGCCATCCAGGCCGCCACCCCTGACAGTCCGAGGGCGGCCGCCATCTCGTCCGGCACCCCGGCCTCGATCGGGACCACGTCCGCGTCGGGAACGGCGCACCACTCGGCGAGCGAGCCGTCGCCGGGCTGCATCCCGGCGGTCGCCAGGAACCACACCCGGGTGCCGGCCCCGAGCGACTCCGACGACTCGACCACTCCGACGCCCTGGCCACCCGGCACGTACGGGGTGGCCGGCACGCCGAAGTAGGACTCCCCCGAGGCGCACATCAGGTCGAGCGGCACGACCGGGGCCGCCGACACCCGCACCACCGTCGCCCCCGGCGAGCTTGCCGGCGCCGGGTGCTCGCCGTACGACGGTGGCTGTCCCGGCGTGTGCAGGACGGCGGCCCTCATCGCCGGGCTCATGTGGCGATGTCCGGGTAAGGGAGGTCGAAGTGCTGCAGCCGCCGGCCGAACCCGATCTGGTACTCCAGCGGACCGTGGTCGCGCTCGAACATCGCGATGAAGAGGGTCAGGGTCAGGAACGGGTGGGCGCCGAGCTCGAACAGCCGGACGTGGTCGTGCCGGACCAGTACGTCGCGCTCCTCGTCGGTGAAGGCCAGCCAGGTCGACCGCTCGTGCGAGTGGCAGTTGAGGATCGAGTTCGCCATCTCCTCCTCCCACCAGGCGACCGTTCCGGCCGGGTCCTCGCGGTAGCGCTCGACGAGCTCCGGGTCGCGGTCGACGGTGTAGAGGAACTTGTCCAGCAGGTACTTGCTCATCGGAGGGCCCCCTCCGGGTACCAGGTGAAGTACGCCTCCATCGTGTGGAACAGGTCGAGCGAGTCGACGTAGTCCGCCTTCACGCCGTCCCCGGCGACGCCCATCATCAGCATGAAGTCCATGAAGCCGTGGGTCGCGTTGCCCGGCAGGTTCAGGCTGTCGAGGGTCACGTCGGCGCAGCAGCCCTCGATGTCGCCGTTCGCGATCCACTCGACCGCCTGCCGGTCGAACTCGGGGTCGGGCCCGTGCTCCCCGAACTGACGCGGCCCGCCGAGCTCCAGCGAGAGATGGCCGGTGCCGATGATCGCGACCCGCTTGTCGCTCTCCCACGACTCCACCATGTCCCGGATCGCCTGCCCCAGCTGGACGAACCGCTTCGGCTGCGGCATCGGCGGCGCGAAGATGTTGGTGTAGACCGGCACGATCGGCAGGTCGGCGTCCGGCCGCAGCGTGATGATCGGGCAGGTGATGCTGTGGTCGATGCGCAGCTCGTTGCTGAACGCGAGGTCGAAGTCGCGGTCGAGCCCGCCGCGCAGGAGGTGCTGCGACAGCTCCTCGTCCCCCTCGAGCCGGAACCGCGGCAGGCCGAACTCGCGCTCCTCGTTGTACCAGTTGGCGTCGTAGAACGGCGCCTTGCCGACCAGGAATTGCGGCATGTTGTCCAGCCAGAGCTGGTGGAAGTGGTCGCTCCCGACCATCACCAGCACGTCGGGCTCGGCGCGGGTCAGGGTCTCGCGGAACGCCTCGATCTTCGCCTGCCACTCGTCGGCGAACGGGGGCCGCTCGTCGCCGGTGCTCGTGCTGGCGCGGTAGTAGAAGGGATGGTGGGTCGAGGCGATGACCGCGGCGACGGTGGCCATGTCCTACTCCTCCGTTCGGGGTGACGTGGGATCGACGTAGACGGCGTTGCGGTCGACGGTGAGGTAGGCGTCCATCCCGATCGGACGGCGTGCCTCCTCGGCCAGCTGCCCGAGCAGACCGGCGGCGCGGGCGAGCAGGGCGAAGCCGCGCAGCAGCTCGACAGGCAGCCCGAGGTCGGCGAGCGCCGCGCCGCAGACACCCGCGCCGTTGAGCGGCAAACGGCGCCCGAGGACCTGCTCGTGTGTACGCCCGATCGCCTCGAACAGCCGCAGGTGCGGGCCGCGCAGCCCCTCCTCCTCGGCGATCGCGACCAGCCGCGGGGTGCGCGGATCGAGCTCCTTGTGCACGGGGTGGCCGAGGCCCGGGACGTACCGGCCGGCCTCGCGGGTACGGCGTACCGCCTCCAGGGCCAGCGCGTCCCAGCCGTCGTCGTCCGAGGGCAGCTCGGTCCGCCCCTCGAGTACGTCGTGCAGGTACTGGCCGCAGTCCTCGGTGACGCCCAGGAACCGCGAACCGCCTCCGAGCAGCCCGGAGGCCAGCGCACCCTGGAGCGAGTCGGGCGCGGACAGGTAGGTGAGCCGCGCCGCGATCGCGGTCGGGGTGAACCCGTGGTCGGCCAGTGCGACCAGCACCGCCTCGAACACCCGGACCTCCGACGGCGTCGGCCGGCGGAGCGTCACCAGCCAGAAGGCCAGCTCGCCGAACCCGACGTTGCCCATCAGGTCCTCGGTGAGGTTCTGCCCGAGCAGCCGGATCTCGTCGGGCGTCGACGTCCCGAGCGACGTCGGGAACTCCAGCTCACTCATCGGTCACCACCTCCACCGGAGAGCCAGGCCCGTATCTCCGCTCCGTGCTCGTCGAGCGCGGGGGGCGGGTAGCGGTAGTCCGCGGGCGTCTCGGAGAGCGTGATCGGATGCCGCACCGACGGCACCATCGCCTCGCCCTCGCCGACCTCGACCACCGGCTCGAGCCCGATCTCCTCGGCGAACCCGACGCCCTGGGAGACGTCGTTGATCGGCCCGCACGGCACCCCCGCCGCGATGATGTCGCGGAACCACTCCATCTTGGTGCGGGCCTTCAGTCGCTCGACCAGCAGGGGCCGGAGCTCCTCCCGGTGCGCGTTGCGCACCGCCATGCTCGTGAACCGCGGGTCGTCGGCGAGCTCGGGAGCACCGAGCACGTCGCACAGCTTGCGGAACTGCACGTCGTTGCCCGAGGTGATGATCAGCTCGCCGTCGGCGCACGGGATCGGCTCGTAGGGATAGAGGCTCGGGTGGCTGTTGCCCATCCGCTGCGGGACGACTCCGCCCGCGACGTACGCACTGGTCTGGTTGACCATCCCGGAGAGCGCTGAGGAGAGCAGGTTGACTTCGACGTGCTGGCCGCGGCAGGTCTCGTGGCGGGCGTTCAGCGCAGCCAGGATGCCGATGGTCGCGTGCATGCCGGCCATCACGTCGAAGACCGAGATCCCGGAGCGGAACGGCTCGGTGTCGGGGGCACCGGTCAGGCTCATCAGGCCGGACATCGCCTGGACGATCAGGTCGTAGCCGGGGAGCACGCGGCCCTTGTCCGTCGTACCGAAGCCGCTGATCGAGGCGTAGACGATGCCCGGGTTGCCGGCCGCCACGTCGTCGTACCCGAGCCCGAAGCGCTCGAGCCCGCCGGGCCGGAAGTTCTCGATCATCACGTCGGCGCGACCGGCCAGCTCCCGGGCCAGACCCCGATCGTGCTCGTCCTTGAGGTCGAGCGCGACCGAGCGCTTGTTCCGGTTGACCGCGAGGTAGTACGTCGAGATGCCGTCGCGCACCGGCGGGGTCCAGGCCCGGGTGTCGTCGCCGCCCGGGGCCTCGATCTTGACCACGTCCGCACCGAGGTCGGCCAGCAGCATCGTGGCGTACGGCCCGGCCAGCACCCGGGAGAAGTCGGCGACCAGGAGCCCGGAGAGCGGTCCGGTCGGACGGTCGGCCAAGGTGCGGTCCTTTACCTCAGTTCGGACAGGTGTCCGCCCGAGTCCACCAGCGCCGATCCAGCGCGTCAAGGCCTTGACACCGCGCCGGCACAGGTCGAGATTGACCGGTGAGCGGACAACTGTACGGGAGGGCCCCATGACCGACTCGATCGTCCTCCGCGGCGGCACCGTGCTGACCATGGACGACAGCCACACGATCCACCAGGCGGCCGACGTCCTGGTCGTCGGCGACAAGATCGAGGCGGTGGGCCCGAGCCTGGAAGTGCCCGACGGCACGCAGGAGGTCGACGCGTCCGGCGGCATCGTGATGCCGGGGATGATCGACACCCACCGGCACATGTGGCAGACCGCGATGCGGGCGTACGGCGCGGACTGGACGCTGACGCAGTACTTCGTCTGGTACTACCTCGAGCACGGCAAGGCGTTCCGCCCCGAGGACATCCACGCGGGCAACCTGCTCGCGGCGTGGGAGTCGCTCGAGGCAGGCGTCACCACGACCGTCGACTGGTCGCACGGCCTGCAGACGGTCGACCACGCCGACGCGGCCGTCGACGCGCTGCAGGCGACGCCGGGCAGGTTCGTGCTGGCCTACGGCAACATCCAGGCCGGGCCGTGGGAGTGGACCGCCGACCCGGAGGTCCGCAAGTTCTTCGAGCGACGGCGTACCGGCACCGGCGACATGCTCGGCTTCCAGCTGGCCTTCGACGTGACCGGCGACCCGTCGTTCCCGGAGCGGGCGGCGTTCGAGGCGGCCCGCGAGCTCGGGCTCCCGGTGACCACGCACGCCGGCGTCTGGGGCGCGACCAACGACGACGGCATCCGGCTGATCCACGAGAACGGCTTCGCCGCCCCGGAGAACATCTACGTGCACTCGGCCACCCTGACCACCGACTCCTACCAGCGGATCGCGGCGTCCGGCGGCTCGATCTCGGTGTCGACGGAGTCCGAGCAGAGCGCCGGGCAGGGCTACCCGCCGACCTGGCAGGTGCGGCAGTACGCCATCCCGGTGTCGCTGTCGCAGGACACCAGCGTGTGGTGGAGCGGCGACCTGTTCTCGGCGATGCGGAGCACCCTCGGCGCCGACCGGTCCCGCGAGCACCTCGAGGCCCACGTCAAGGGCGACACCGTCACGGCCCTGTCGCTGCGCGCCGAGCAGGTCGTCCACTGGGCGACCCGCGGCGGCGCCCACGCGCTCGGCCGCGACGACCTCGGCCGGATCACCCCCGGCGCCAAGGCCGACGTCATCCTGATCAAGAACGACGCCTCACCCGTGTCGTTCCCGCTGCTGAACCCCTACGGCCACGTCGCCTTCCAGGCGCAGCGCGGCGACGTGCACACCGTGATCGTCGACGGCCGCGTGGTGAAGGCGGACGGGAAGCTGGTGGGGTTCGACGCCGCCGCCGTACGCCGGAGCGTCGACGCCACGATCGCGCACCTGCGCTTCTCGATGGGAGAGGAGACCTGGCAGGCCGGCATGCATCCCGAGATGCCCGCGGGGAGCAAGGTGCTCGACAACCCCTACCAGTACACCGACTTCCAGTCCGAGAAGACCCACGGCGCCCGCGGATCGATGTTCGGCGAGCCGGGCTCCGGATCGTAGGGTCTGCACCCGTGGCGGGACGTGGCTCGGGACCGGACTTCGTCGAGGCGCTCGCGCGCGGTCTCGACGTACTCCGGTGCTTCGACGCGTCCCACCGCTCGATGTCGCTGGCCGACGTGGCGTCGGCGACGGGTCTGGCCCGGCCGACCGCACGACGTCTGCTTCTGACGCTGGAGGAGCTCGGCTACGTCCGGTCCGCCGACGGGGCGTTCTCGCTGACGCCGCGGTGCATCACGCTGGGCACGGCGTACGTCGCGTCGCTCGGCCTCTGGGACGTCGCCCGCCCGCACCTCGAGGCGCTGGTCCGGCAGACCGGCGAGTCCTCGTCGATGGCTCAGCTCGACGGCAGCGACATCATCTACGTCGCCCGGGTGTCGGTGCCGAAGATCATCGCCCTGCGGGTCGACATCGGCACGCTCTTCCCGGCACCGCAGACCTCGCAGGGCAAGGTGCTCCTCGCGGCCCTTCCCGCCGACGAGCTGGCCGCCGTCCTGAGCATCCCCTCGCGCTCCGGCCTCCCGCCGTACATCGGCCACGCGCGCGAGGACCTCGATGCCGAGCTCACGCAGATCCGGGCCCGCGGGTGGGCACTGGCCGACGAGGAGCTCGCTCCCGGCGTCCGTTCGGTCGCCGTCCCCGTCCGCGACGGCACCGGCGCCGTCCGCGCCGCCATGAACGTCACCGTCCACGCCGCCGAGACCTCGACCGAGCACCTCCTCGAGCACCACCTGCCCCGGCTCCTGCGCACCGCCGGGGACATAAGCGCCGACTGGGCGACCTGGCAGTCGCGCCCGCATCACGAGGTGCCGGCGGCCTCCGAGAGACGCGCGACGAGCTGACCCCGAGTCCCCCTGGTCGAGAGGCGCGGGTCGGCTCAGGGGGCCACCGGATGTGGCGGTCCCGTCGTACGACGCAGAGTGGAGGCAGCAGGGAAACGCCCTGCGTGAAAGGCTTCATCGTGAACGACATCCGCCAGACCTTCGCCCGACACGGACTCGTCCGGACGCGCGACCGACGAGTCCTCGGCGGCGTGGCTGCCGGTCTCGGTCGCCGGTTCGGCCTCGAGCCCTGGACCGCCCGCGTCCTCTTCGTGCTGCTGCTCCTGGTGATCCCGGGCAGCCAGTTCCTGGTCTACCCGGTCCTGTGGATCCTGATGCCGTCCGAGGAGACCGTCGACGCATCCGTCCACCACCCGGCACCCAGGCCGACGCCCACGGCCTGAGAGAAGGGGCCGCCGTATCGCGGCGGCCTTGGACTCTTCATCGCGAGACTCACGCGGGTTCGGAGGCTCCCCGGTGCCGGGCTCCCGCAGGCCGCGCGTGTCATGCCGACGAACTCGCATGGGTTCGGGACCAGCCGCTGGGCGGACGACACACCGGCCGCGGGACGACTACCGTGCACTGGCCCGGGAAGGGTGGGTGGGCCGTGAAGATGTCCGTGACGCCGGGCCGCACCGAGATCGAGCAATCGTCGGCGGACGTGCTGGGTCTGCCGATCCTGGGCGGCATCGTGCTGGTCGCGATCGTCGTCAGCCTCTCCCGGTCCGAGTCCGGTCGTCATGTGGGTCTGTGCCGGGGGGCGGTGCTGGACGTCTGGCTCGCCTTCCACCTCCTGCAGCGTGACCGGGCGACGTTCGTCGTGACCGCGGACGACATCGCCTTCAGCCGCGGCCCCGACAGCAGGAGCACCCACGTCATCCAGCGCACGCCCGACAGCAAGCTGAGCTTCCGCCTGCAGTCCAACGGGTTCGTCGGAGGTCAGTCCCAGTTCCTGCTCAATCTGCGCGACGACGCGACGAGCTCGGACGCAGGGCTGGACGTTCTCGTGAGCGTCGCCGACGGTGTTCACTCCGGGTCGGGCGGGTCCTCGAAGGTGACCTGGATCCGCTCGAACCCCTTGTGCCGCTGGGCTTTCGCGTACTCCCGGTAGACCTTCCGGTCGGCGTCGGTGAGCTGTACGGAGTCCGTGAACGGTGTCAGCAGCGCCCGCGGATACAGGTGCTTGCCGAGGACGACGTTCGTCTCCAGGCCGAGCATCGCCATCACGCTGGCGATGTAGAGCAGCGCCACCAGTCCGAGGACGACCGCGAACACGCCGTTCATGTCGCCGGCGTTCGCGATCACGTGGGAGACGTACACGCCGCCGACCAGCTGCAGGACCTGCCACAGCACGGCGATCACGACCGCGCCCGGGAGCACGTCGGGGAGGCGGTCCTTCTGCGGTGTCGACAGCCGCATCATCAGGGCGAGGACCGCCGCATCGACCACGACGGTGGCGGCCACGACCAGCCACTGCAGGCCGGCGCTCGCGTCGGCGCCCAGGATCTCGACATGGCTGGTGACGCTGCTGAGCACGGCGATGAACATCAGGGCGAGCCCGGCCAGCACGAGCCAGACCAGGCTCCGGAGCCTGCTCACCACGGGGTTCAGTCGACTGTTGCGGGGGATCGCCCACACGACGCTGACGGCGTTCTGCGCGGCCTGCCCGAGACCGATCGCGCCGTACGTCGACGCCACGGCGCCGATCGCCACCGCCCACCCGCTGCCCTGGAGCCCGCCGGGCTGTCCGATCTGGCTGCCCACGATCGGGAACTGCGCCAGCGCGGAGGTCAGGATCTGCTGCTGGAGGTCGGGATGACCCTGCAGCACGAAGCCCAGCACCGACGAGGCGATCAGCAGCAGCGGCAGGATCGCGACGAACGCGTAGTGGGTCACCACGGCCGCGAGGTAGCCGCCCTGGTCGTCGAAGAACTTGTAGACGATCGCGATCGGGATCCCGACGACCGGACGCCGTCGCTGGAAGGAGTCCACCCGGTCGACGACCTCGGAGACCGACCTGCGCCCGCGCTCGGACGCACCCTCCCGGAGGGGCGGCACCTGCGGCTTGGTGGTCATCGGTCCCCGTTCCGTCCTTCGGAACGTACCCCGGACGCCTTTCCTCCACGCTCGGCACGCCGCCGACCGGAGACGCCCGACCTCCCCGCGGCCGGACCTGCGGGGCCGACGGGGAGGTCGCCGAGGGCTCAGCCCTCGATCAGCTGAGCGAGACCTGGATCGGGAACGACCCGCCGCTGGACGAGCTCACGGCGATCTGACCGCCGGCGCCCAGGTACCGACCGGTGCCGCCCAGGATCGGCAGCGCGAACGTGCCGGGGCCGGACCGTCCCGCACGCAGGGCGCCGGACGCGGTGATCTGGCCCCGCCCCAGGTGGAGGACGAACTCGCACAGCTGGTCGGCGGTCGTCGCGACGCGCACGGTCGTGCAGTTGCCGACCAGGCGACCGACGTGGTGCCCGCCCCGGGTGAGCGGGGCGACGACCAGGTCCTCGTCCCCGGCGCTGAAGCCACTCCTACCGAGGTCGATGTCGGTGCCGGCGCCGCGGTGGACCCGGACCGTGAACGACGTGGCCGACGACCGTGCGGACGACGCCACCGTGCCGGCGGACGCCGTACCGGTCGAGACCAGGACGGCCGTCGCTCCAGCGCCCGCGGCGACGACGGTGACACCGGTGATGAGATTGCGGATCGTGCTCATGACGGTTACCCCTTCGTGTGCGCCGCGACCGTCGCGGCTGCCGGAGAACCTAGGAACGACGGCCGGTCGCGCGCCTCGGTCCAGGGTCGAGATCCGTGCGGCGGGAGACGGATTCGACGACGCCGCCGATCCGGCGCGAGGCGGAACGACGACCCGTCCCCAGGAGGACGCGGAGCGATCCGGCCCGGGGCTACCGTGCCGCCATGGACCGACGTGACCTCGCCCTCCGGCTGCGCCGCATCGCGCTGGACTGGGTGGCGCCGCTCACGATCCTGGGGATCGGCATCGTCAACCTGTCCTCGTCACCGCACTCCACGGCCTACCCAGGCCCGCCGGTCCGCCACCTCGCCTTCCTGGTGGTCGCGGTGGCGGCGCTCGGCCTCCGGCGCCGGGCGCCGCTCCTGGCGCCGTGTGTCGTCATCGTGGTGTCGACGTGGTGGAGCGCGCTGTGGCCCGACCAGAGCCAGGGCCCGTTCGAGGGGTTCCTGCTCCTGGTCGGCGCCGCCTACTGCCTGGGATCGGTCAAGGGCCGGCGCCGGCTCGCCATCGGCGCCGGCGTGGTCGCCGTGTGGTTCCTCCTCGGGCTGCTCGTCGGTCTGGTCGGCGGCCGGGCCGGGGACGTCGCGCCGATCGCGGTCTGGCTGGCCGTCGGTTTCGCGGTCGGCTACCTGATCAGTCGCCGCACCGAGCAGGCCCAGCAGGCCTGGGCGGCCCATCGAATCCTGGCCGCCGAGCAGGAGCGGCAGACGGCCCGGGCGATCGAGGACGAGCGGGCCCGGATCGCTCGCGAGCTGCACGACGTGGTCGCCCACGGGCTCTCGGTGATCGTGGTGCAGGCGGCGGCGGAACGCCGATCCCTGCACGAGCCGGAGCTCGACGCGACCTCCGTCGACGCGGTCCTCGGCGCGATCGAGCGCACCGGCCGGGAGGCGTTGGTGGACCTACGCCGCCTGCTCGGGCTGCTCCGGCGCACCGACGACGCCGTGGCCCTGGCCCCACAACCGGGACTGGCCCAGCTCGACGACCTGCTGACGTCGGTGCGGGAGGCGGGCCTCCAGGTCAACGTCGACGTCTCCGGTGACAACCAGGAGCTGCCGCCGGGCCTGGACCTCACGGCGTACCGCATCGTGCAGGAGGCGCTGACCAACGTGCTCAAGCACGCCGACGCCACTCACGTGCGCGTCGGCATCGGGTTCCAGCGCAACCACCTCGAGCTGGAGGTGAGCGACGACGGCAGGTCCGGCAAACGGGGTGGGCTCTCCACCGCCGGTGCGGGCCACGGCCTGATCGGGATGCGGGAGCGGGTCGCCGTCTTCGGAGGCACCATCAGCACGGGTACGGCGAGTGGTGGCGGCTGGAGCGTGCACGCCCGGCTCCCGGTCGCGGCGGTGGCGGTCGGATGAACACCGAGGACCCCGATCCCGGTGTCGATCTCAGCGTCGTGATCGCCGACGACCAGCTCCTGCTGCGCGCCGGCTTCCGCAAGCTCCTCGATGGCGAGGACGGCCTGACCGTGGTCGGCGACGCCGCCGACGGGCAGGAGGCACTCGTCCTCGTCGAGCGGCTGCGGCCGAGCGTCGTCCTGATGGACATCCGGATGCCCGTGCTCGACGGGATCGAGGCGACCCGCCAGATCAGCCGTCGGTTCCCCGGCACGGCGGTGCTCGTGCTGACGACGTACGACCTCGACGAGTACGTGTTCGCGGCGCTGGACGCCGGCGCCAGTGGCTTCCTGCTCAAGGACTGCCCGCCCGACGAGCTCACCGCGGCCATCCGGGTGGTCGCCCGTGGTGACGCGCTGATCGCTCCCTCGATCACGCGTCGCCTGATCGCCGAGTTCGCCGGCCGCGCCTCTCGCACCGGACTGCGCGAGCTGCCTCCCATCTCCGACCGTGAGCGGGAGGTGCTGGTCGGCGTCGCCCGCGGGCTCAGCAACAGCGAGCTCTCCGCCCAGCTGTTCATCGGCGAGGCCACGGTCAAGTCCCACGTCAGCAGCCTGCTCACCAAGCTCGGCTGCCGCGACCGGGTCCAGCTGGTCGTCGCCGCCTACGAGGCCGGCCTGGTCACGCCGGGCGTCAACGACCCACAGGGGGCTTGAGACCACCCGCGACATCAGGACGTCGGGGAGGCAGCAGGTCGGGGCTAGGGAGTGGCCGGCAGGAACGCCTCGGAGCGTCCTTCCACGTGCAGGTGCGGGATCCACCGGTCAAGCGGACCTGGCAGCCACCAGTTGCGGCGGCCGAGGAGCCGCATCACGGCGGGCACCAACAGCATCCGGACGAGGGTGGCGTCCACCAGGATCGCCGCGACCATACCGACCCCGAACGACTTGAACGTCACGTCGGGGAGGGCGATCAAAGATGCGAAGACCACGATCATGATAGCCGCAGCGGCGGTGATCACCCGGCCGGTCCCGGCCAGTCCGGAGAGGATGGCGCGGTCGTTGTCGCGGGTGCGCACCCAGGTCTCGCTCATCCGGCTGATCAGGAACACCTCGTAGTCCATCGAGAGCCCGAACAGCAGGGCGAACATGATCACCGGCACGTAGCCGGCCATCGGCGCGGGCGCGTCGATGCCGATCAGCTGTCCGGCCCAGCCGCCCTCGAGGAAGAGCGCCAGGACGCCGTACGCCGCCCCGACGGAGAGCAGGTTCATCAGCGCGGCGGTGAGTGCGATCACCACGCTCCGGAACGCCACGAGCAGCAGCAGCATCGACACCAGGACGACCCCGCCGATGAGGTAGGGCAGCCGATCGACGATGGAGGAGTTGAGGTCGATCGTCGTGGCGGTCCGTCCGCCGACGTGCGCCTCCACGCCCGTGCCGGCGAGCGCCTCCGGGATCACGTCGTCGCGGACCGAGCGCACCAGGTCCACCGTCGCATCGTCCTGCGACGACGTGGTGGGGACGACCGTGATCAGCGCGGTGTCCCCGGCCGGGTTCACCTGTGGCGGCGAGACCGTGGCGACGCCGGGTGTCCGCTCGAGGTCGGAGTCGAGTCGCGCGAGGGCGCCGGCACCGTCCGACCGGCCGAGGTCCGCGACCACCAGCAGCGGTCCGCCGGCGCCCGGCCCGAAGCCCTCGGCCAGCATGTCGTAGCCCCTCCGGTTGGAGGAGTCCGCCGGGTCGTTGCCGGCGTCCGGGATCGCGAACCGGACGCCGAGGAACGGCACGGCGAGCGCGACCAGCACGATCACGGCTCCGACCGCGGCGAAGGCGCTGCGGCGCTCCACGAACCGGCTCCAACGCACCCATGCGGCCGGCGGCACCAGGTGGCCGTCGGGCGACACGGCCGCGGTGGTACGGCGTCGCAGCGGCAGCCGCAACCGGTCGATCCGGCTGCCGGCGTACCCGAGCAGCGCGGGGAAGAGCGTGAGCGCGGCCAGCAGCACGACCAGCACGGCCACCATCGTGACGACCGCCGTGCCGTCCATGATCGACAAGCCCATCGCGAACAGTCCCGCCATGCTCACGATCACCGTTCCTCCCGCGACGAGGACGGCACGGCCGGCGGTGTCGAGGGTGGCCACGGTCGCGGTCTCGGGATCGAGTCCCACGGCGCGCCACTCACGGAACCGGGTCACCATCAGCAGCGCGTAGTCGATGGCGACCGCGATGCCGAGCATCGCGCCGATCAGTGGCGCGAAGGTGGGCACGTCCACCACGGCCGCCATCAGTCCGACCAGGCTCGAGCTCACCATCAGCCCGCCGATCGCGACGGCCAGGGGCAGCCCCGCGGCCACCACCGAGCCGAACGTGAACAGCAGGATCACCGCGGCCGCGAGCAGCCCCAGCATCTCGGCGGTCCCGGTGCGCGGCTCCTCGGCGAGCTTCACGGCCTGGCCGGTCAACGCGACCTCCAGACCGTCGCCGTCGGACGCGTCGGCCGCATCCAGCAACCGCTGGGTGTCCGCGACCGGCATGTCGTTGGGGTTGGCGACGTCGAGGTAGGCCCGCGCCACCAGCGTCCGGTGGTCGGGTGAGATCGCCGACCCCGCGGCGTACGGGTCCGCCACCTCGGCGACGTGGGGAAGCCCCCGGATCTCCCTCAGCAGCCCGTCGACCCTCGCGCGTACGTCGCCGTCGCGCACGTCCGCGGCGTGCACCACCACGTCGATGCGGTCCCCGGCCTGCGCCGGGAAGCGACTGTCCAGCAAGGTCTGTGCCCGCTCCGAGTCCGAGCCGGGCAGTGTTGCGCCATTGACCTTCTCCCCGCCGAACGCGGCGGACAGCCCGATCGCGAGACCAAGACCGAGGAGCCACGCCAGCAGCACCACCCCACGGCGTCGGAAGGAGAGCCCGGCCAGGCGCCCCAACGGGCCCGGCGGGATCGGCCCGGCGCCGGTGGCGCGGTCGTCGGTCAGGAAGGTCTCGGACATGGCGGCCCCTTTCGTCGATGAGCTGACCCGTCCGATGGTGGGGTCGACGACCGGGTCGGGGCCTCGGCCGGGCGGCGTCACGTCGTACGACGTCCGGCGCGGCGATCCCGCGGCCGACCGCGCTCCTCGACGTAGGCCGCTACGCCCGTCGACGGAGTCGGGGGGACGCGGCGCGAACCTATGATCTCGTCATGAAAGCCCGCGCACGGTGGTCACAGGTGCCCGCGGTCGCGCTCGACGTGCTCCTCGCGCTCTTCATCACGGTCATGCAGGTGCAGGGCACCGTCTCGCGGGCGACGGGCGAGCCCACGGCTGTGCTGCGGCCGCTCGCGGACCTCGGGCACCTCGGCTACGTCCTGCTGATCGTCAGCGGCGTGGCCATCGCGGTCCGGCGCCGGTTCCCGGTCACGGTCTTCGCGATCGCGGCAGCCGCCAGCCTCACCTACTACGTCCTGGACTACCCGGACGGGCCCGGCTGGCTGGCGCTCTTCGTCGCCCTCTACACCCTCACGGCGTACGGCGACGGGCGGCGCTCGGTGCTGATCGCCGGCGTCGGCATCACGGTGCTGACCGTCGCCTGGCTGGCCTCCGCGACCGACATCGAGCCGCGCGCGGCCATCGGCTGGGTGTTCTTCCGGATCGGTGCATCGGTGATGAGCGCGGCGCTCGGCGAGTCGGTGCGCAGCCGGCGTGTCATCGCCGCCGACGCGCTGGAGCGAGCCGAGCTGGCCGAACGGACCCGCGAGGAGGAGGCACGGGCCCGTGTCGACGCGGAGCGGCTCAGGATCGCGCGCGAGGTGCACGACACGGTCGCGCACGCCATCGCCGTCATCAACGTCCAGTCCGGAGTCACCGCGCACCTGCTGGACAAGCGTCCTGAAGGGACCCGAGCGGCGCTCCGGACGATCGAGGAGACCAGCTCCCATGCGCTGCGCGAGATGCGGTCCATCCTCGGCGTGCTCCGCGAATCCGAGGACGCGATCGCTCCGCACCCGAGCCTGGGGCAGCTCGACGAGCTGGTCGCGAGCTCGCGTGAGGCAGGGCTCGACATCGTCCTCGAGACCGCCGCGCCGACGGCGACGCTGCCCAGCGCCGTGGACAGCGCGGCGTACCGGATCCTCCAGGAGTCGCTGACGAACGTCATCCGCCACGCGGGCCCGACCCGGGTGACGGTCGGCCTCGACTACGGCGTCGACTCCCTGCGGCTGCACGTCACCAACGAGTGCAGCGGCATGGGTCGCGGCGTTACGTCGTCACCGGCCGACCCCGGACGCGGGATCGCCGGCATGCGCGAGCGGTGCCGGCTCCTCGGCGGCCAGCTCGACGCGCGGCCGACCGACGGCGGCGGCTTCGCGGTGACGGCTCGCCTGCCCCTCGCGCCGGTGGGCGGGACGGCCCTGTGACCGGGTCGTGCGACGGCGTACCGATCAAGGTCCTGCTCGTCGACGACGAGGTCCTGGTGCGGTCGGGCTTCCGGTCGCTGCTGGAGGCGGAGGACGACGTCGAGGTCGTCGGCGAGGCCGCCCACGGTGGGCAGGGGGTCGAGCAGGCGCGGGCCACCCGACCCGACGTCGTCCTGATGGACATCCGGATGCCGACCATGGACGGCATCGCGGCCACCCGGGAGATCGCCGCGACACCGGGACTGCAGCACGTGCACATCCTGATCCTGACCACCTACGACACGGACTCCTACGTCTTCGAGGGGCTCGAGGCCGGCGCCAGCGGCTTCCTGCTCAAGGACGCCGGCCCGGCCGAGCTGCTGCACGGCATCCGGGTGGTCGCCGCGGGTGAGTCCCTGCTGGCGCCTCGGATCACCCGCCGCCTGATCGCCCAGTTCACGACGCAGCGCACCGCCGACCGGGCCGCGCGGGAGCGGCTGTCGGTGCTGACCGATCGTGAGCGGGAGGTCGTCGGCCTGGTCGGGCAGGGGATGAGCAACGACGAGATCGGCGCCGCGCTCTTCCTCAGCCCGGCGACGGCCCGCACCCACGTCAGCCATGCGATGGGCAAGCTCGGGGCCCGCGACCGGGCCCAGCTCGTGGTGGTGGCCTACCAGACGGGGCTGGTCGCTCCCTGAGGACGAGCCGGATCGAGGTGTGCGGAGCTAGGTTGACAGCGCTAACTTAGCGTCGCTAAGTTAAGCTCTCGCCCACGCCAACGGGAGGACCCGTGCTCACTCGACTCGCCGACCTCGGCATCGCCGCCCCACGACGCGTCCTCGCGGTCGCCGGTCTCCTGTTCGTCCTCGGCGCCGTGTTCGGCAGCTCGGCGGCCGATCATCTGTCGTCTGGCGGGTTCCGCGACCCGGGTGCCGCGTCGACCAAGGCCGAGGACCTCCTGCAGCACGACTTCCGGGCCGGCGACGCCAACCTGATCATCGAGGTCACCTCCCCGTCCGGCGTCGAGGACGCGACCGCTCGCGCACAGGGGATGGCCGTCGTCCGCGCGGTCCACGCGTCGCCGTACGCCAGCCAGGTCCGGTCCTACTGGACCGAGCCCAAGAGCCAGGCGGGGGCGCTCCGCAGCACCGACGGCAGGTCCGGGCTCGTCGTGGCGCGGATCGCGGGCGATGACAGCCAGGCGCCGGAGCGCGCGGCGGCGCTCACCGAGCCGCTGGCCGGCACGCACGACGGCGTCACCGTGCTCGGCGGCGGCATCGGCAACGCCTACCAGCAGGTCAACGACCAGACCAAGCGCGACCTCGCCGTCGCCGAGGCGATCGCGATCCCGATCACCGTGGTGGTGCTGATCTGGGTGTTCGGCAGCGTGGTGGCGGCACTCCTGCCGCTGGCCGTGGGACTGAGCGCGATCGTCGGCACGATGGCAATTCTGCGGGGCCTGGCCGGCGTCACCGACGTGTCGGTCTACGCCCTCAACATGACCACCGCCATGGGTCTGGCCCTGGCCATCGACTACAGCCTCTTCGTCGTCAGCCGCTACCGCGAGGAGACCCGTAAGGGCGCGCCCTCCGACGTGGCGGTACGCCGCACCATGCAGACCGCGGGCCGCACCGTCCTGTTCTCGGCGCTCACCGTCGGACTGTCGCTGGCCGCGATGCTCGTCTTCCCGGTGTACTTCCTGCGCTCCTTCGCGTACGCCGGGCTGGCCGTCGTCGGGCTGGCCACCGTCGCCGCGCTGGTCCTGCTGCCGGCGCTGCTCACGCTGCTCGGGTCGCGGGTGGACGCGCTCGACCTGCGATTCGGGATCCGGCGCCTGCTGCGCCGTCCTCCGCCCGCCGTCAAGCCACTCGAGCAGACCTTCTGGTACCGGTTCGCCCACGCCGTCATGCACCGCGCGGTACCGGTGGGCCTCCTGGTCACCGCGGCCCTCGTCCTGCTCGGCCTGCCGTTCACGCGGGCGCACTTCGCCTACCCCGACGACCGGGTCCTACCGACCTCCGCCCAGGCACACCAGGTCGGCGACGACCTGCGCACCAGGTTCGGCTCGAACGCCTCCTCGACGATCTTCGTCGTCGCCCCCGACACCGGCGACCGGGCCGGCGCCGTCAGCGGGTACGCCGCCGACCTCTCCCGTCTGGACGGCGTCACCGCGGTGAGCTCGGCCGCGGGCACCTACACCGACGGCGACCGCGTGTCTCCACCCGACTCGTCGATGAGCCGCGGGGACACGACGTACCTCTCCGTCCACACCAGCACCGACCCGCAGTCCCCGGCGGCCAAGGACCTGCTGACCGGCGTCGAGGCGACTCCCGCCCCCTGGCCGACGCTGGTCGGCGGTGAGACCGCTGACAACCGCGACAGCCTGCAGGCGCTCGCCGGCGCGCTGCCCTATGCGCTCGCGTGGATAGCGATCGCCCTCTTCACAGTGCTGTTCCTCTTCACCGGGAGCGTCGTGCTGCCGCTGAAGGCGCTCGTGCTCAACACGCTGTCGCTCTCGGCGACCTTCGGCGCCATGGTGTGGATCTTCCAGGACGGACACCTCGGCGGGCTCTACCCCGAGCTCACCACGACCGGCTACCTGGTGCCGACCATGCCCCTGCTGATGTTCTGCGTGGCCTTCGGGCTCTCCATGGACTACGAGGTGTTCCTGCTGTCGCGCATCCGTGAGGCGTGGCTGGACTCCGGGCGGACCTCGGCGGACAACCGGCAGGCCGTCGCGGTCGGCCTCGGGCGCACCGGCCGGATCGTCACCGCCGCCGCGGTGCTGATGGCCATCGTGTTCGCGGCGATCGCGACTTCGGGCATCTCGTTCATGATGATGTTCGGCACCGGCCTGACGCTGGCGGTACTGATGGACGCCACCGTCGTCCGCGGCACCCTCGTGCCGGCGTTCATGCGCCTGGCCGGCTCCTGGAACTGGTGGTCGCCGCGGCCGCTGGCCCGGCTCCATCGGCGGTTCGGCCTCTCCGAGGAGCCCGCGGCGGCTCGGGAACCGGAGCCGACCGGGGCACACTGAGCTCCTGCACACGAGGCTCGCACACACGAGGAGGAGAATGTCCGCGTGAGCGCACCCGCGGTACGACGTACCAGGTCCAAGCGCGGGTCCGGCGACCAGCTGCGCGAGGAGATCGTGGTCGCCGCCAAGCGACTGCTCGCCGAGGCCGACCGGGCCGACGACGTACCGATCCGGGCGGTCGCGGAGGCAGTGGGCGTCACCACGCCGTCCATCTACCTGCACTTCGCGGACAAGCAGGAGCTGCTGGCGGCCGTCGTCGCCGACGTCTTCCGCGAGCTCGACGACGCGATGATCGCGGCGGCCGCCCACGAGACGACCCCGCTGGGCCGGCTGCGGGCCTTCGGGCTGGCCTACGTCCGTTTCGCCCTCGACCATCCCGAGCACTACCGGCTGGCCGTGCTCGAGCCCTGCCCCAAGCCCAACATCGAGGTCGACGAGGTGCTGCACTCGTCGGCGTTCTCGCACATGCAGGCGACCGTGGAGGAGTGCATCGCCGCCGGCATCTTCGCGGGCGACCCCCTGGGCATCACCTTCGAGATGTGGGCGGTGGCCCACGGCGTCGCTGCGCTGATGATCGCGAAGCCGTACCTCCCGTTCGGCGAGGCCGAGGAGTTCGCCGACCGCACCTTGTGCGCCGCGGCCCTCGGCCAGGCCGCCCGCTCCCTCGTCGGCGCCGACCCGGACCCCGGCACGGTGTCCGACTGGCTGGCCCGCCAACGCCCCTAGGGACCCGGGCGAGACCGGGTCGCGGCGGTCGCCAGGAGCTCGTCGGGATCCAGGCCGCGGTCGACGCCGTGCGGAACGACGGTCTGCCCGGGCGCGAGGTGCTGCCGGACGCCGTCGAGGTAGACCTCGACCTCGTCCGCCTCGAACGAGACCATCCCCGAGACGCGGCCGACCTCGGGCCAGGCGTCCACGTAGGACCAGGCCGCCCCGCGGTGCTCGCCGATGTCGTAGTAGCCGGCAAGACCCTTGTAGGGGCAGAACGTCTGCCCCTCGACCGGCGTCAGCGCGGTCTCGTCGACGTCCTCACGAGGCACGTACCAGCGCGGGGCGAACCCCGACTCGTAGAGGACCAGCGGCCGCGTCGAGTCGGCGACCACCTGTTCACCGTCGCGGACCACCAGGTGGCGCGAGGTCTGCCGGATGTCGATGCGGTGGTAGGGATCGGCGGCGTGCCCGACGATCCGTTCGTCCTCCTCGTAGAACGCCTCCATCGCGCGCCAGGCGAAGGCGACGCGGCCGGCCAGCACGTCTGCGTACGCCGGCGGCGCGGCGTACTGCCATGCGGCGCGCGCCGTGCTCTCGCCACCGGCCGCGACGGTGAACCACGCGGTCTCGCCCAGCTCGGCGTGCTGCGTCACGCGATCCTCGGCCCGGAGCACGCCCGGCTCGACGTCGGTGACCGGGAAGTACGCGACCGGGTAGCGGCCCGGCTCGTGCAGGAGCCAGACGTCCTCGCTGTCCGCGATCCACTCACCCCCGAACCGCACCCGCATCCGCCGGCGTAGTGGCTCGGCGTAGAGCAGTCGCTCGGGGAGGGGTTCGGGAGTGAGGAACCGGCCGACCGGCCCCCGTCCCAACGGTCCTTGCTGCCATGACAGTCCCATCTCGGTGTCCTTTCCTTCGTTGATGCCTGGCGGTGTCGGGTGTTTCTCACTCGACTGCGTGGTGGCCGCGCTCCTGCAGGACCCACCCGTTGCCGTCGGGGTCGGCGAGGTCTGCGAAGCTCGCGTAGTCCCGCCGCTCCGGGTCGAGCCCCGGCGCGAAGTCGCCTCGCCAGTCGGGCAGGCCCGCCTTGTGCCGGATCGGGCCCACCGCCGCGCCGTGCTCGGTGAGTCGGCGGTGGGTCTCCGCCAGATCGGTGACGACGAGGTACAGCCCCTGGAGGCTCCTCGGCGTCGCGCCGGTGAGCCCCACGCCGAGCTGGATCGAGGTCGCCGACCCCGCCGGCGTCAGCTGGACGACACGGAAGTCCGGCGTCGGCGCGTAGTCGACATCGAGGCCGAATCCGAGCACGTCGCGGTAGTACGCCGTCGCCCGGTCCACGTCGTTCACGGGAACCGTGACGACCTCGATCGCGTAGGACGGGGTCTGCTCCACTGCGGATTCGCTGTCCCTCATGATGCCTAACCTTCACAATCGATGTACCTGGTTAGATGCAACCTAGGCATCTGTGCTATAACCTGTCAAGAGAACTTTGGAGGTTACATGTCAGTTCTGGCGACGACCGACGAGGTCGCCGACGACCAGCTGTTGCTGGACCTGCTCAACAGCACGCCGAGGGCCGACGGCGTACCCACCGACGCCTTGGACGACCGGGCGGCCTCGCGGGCCTGGCAGATGGCCCATGGAGGGCGGGGTACGCCGGCCGAGCTCGCCCGGGTGCGCGCGGCACGCGACGTGCTGCAAGGAGTCGTACGCGACCTGGAGTCGCCGTCGTCCTTGGCGCCGTTCACCGAGAAGGTCCACTACCGGCCCGTCGCCACCGACGACGGTCTGGCCTGGACGCTGGACGTGGCGGCCGACGAGGCCCTCGCCGTACGCGCGATCCTCGCGTGGGACCGACTCCGGCAGACCGCGCCCGGGCGTCTGCGTCCGTGCGCGAACGACGAGTGCTCGCTCTTCCTGCTCGATCGCAGCAAGGCGAACACCGCGCGGTGGTGCTCGATGGCCGTGTGCGGCAACCGGATGAAGGCCCGGCGGCACTACCAGCGCCGCCGCGAGCTGCAGGACTGACCGGCACGCCATGGCGACCCTGGTGTCGGTCAACGTCGGGATGCCGAAGGACGTGACCTGGCGCGGCCGCACCGTGCACACCGGCGTCTGGAAGAGCCCGGTCACCGGCCGACGGATGGTGCGCCGCCTCAACATCGACGGTGACGGCCAGGGCGACCTGAACGGGCACGGGGGCGAGCAGCGGGCCGTGCTGGTGTACCAGCTCGACTCCTACCGGCACTGGCAGGAGTTCTTCGGCCTCGACCGGCTCGAGCACGGCGCGTTCGGCGAGAACTTCACCGTCGACGGCCTGGGCGACGACGAGGTCTGCGTCGGCGACCGGTTCCGGATCGGTGAGGCGGAGCTCGAGGTCACCCAGCCCCGGGTCACCTGCTTCCGGGTCGGGATGCGGATGGGTCAGCCACAGCTGCCCTCCCTGTTGGTCGCCCACCTCCGGCCGGGCTTCTACCTGCGCGTGCTCACCGAGGGGTACGTCGAGCCCGGCGACGAGATCGTCCCTCTCGCGCGCGGCCGGCACGAGATGTCCGTGTCCGAGATCGACGCGCTGCTCTACCTCCCCGAGCCGGATCGCGAGCGGGTGGAGCTGGCCGCGGACATCCCGGCGCTCAGCCCCGGCTGGCAGGCGTCGTTCCGCGCGATCCTCGACGCCGACCCCGACTCGGAAGTGCGGTCACCGGGCGGCGTGTTCACCGCCCCGCCGCCGGCGTGGGCCGGCTTCCGGACGCTCCGGGTCAGTGACGTCAGGCACGAGAGCGAGACGGTCTCGTCGTACTACCTCACCGACGACGGCGGCGCGCCCGTGCCCCGTGCGGTCCCCGGCCAGTACCTCACTTTCCGCATCCCGGGCGCCGGCGACCCCGTCCCGGTGCGCACCTACTCGCTGTCCGGCGGCGCCGAC
Organism: Nocardioides sp.; assembly: GCF_036503465.1. Taxonomy (GTDB): domain Bacteria; phylum Actinomycetota; class Actinomycetes; order Propionibacteriales; family Nocardioidaceae; genus Nocardioides. The sequence continues at coordinate 68,076 of NZ_DASXWU010000039.1, read as the reverse complement.
CAGCCGGCGTACCGGATCAGCGTCAAGCGCGAGACGCAGGGCCGGGTCAGCCCCTACCTGCACACGCACCTGCGCCCGGGTGACCAGGTCGAGGTGGCGGCGCCTCGCGGCGACTTCGTCCTCGACCGGCGCACCAACCCCCTGCTGCTGATCTCCGCGGGCATCGGGGTCACTCCGATGCTGGCGATGCTCCATGAGCTCGCCGAGAGCGGGAGCACCCGCGAGGTCTGGTGGATCCACACGACGCACGACGCCGCGAGCCACGTCTTCGGCGACGAGGCAGCCGACCTCGCCGCGTCGCTGCCGTCCGCGCGGTCGCTGGTCTACTTCACAGCCGGCGCCGAGCCGCTCCCGTCCGGCGTGCTGGCGGGACGGCTCACCTCAGAGCTCATCGCGGGGCTCGGCCTCCCGGTCGACGCCAGCGCGTACATCTGTGGCCCCGAGCCGTTCATGGACGACGTGACCGCGGCACTCGTCGCCGCCGGCGTCGCCCCGAGCAGCATCCGCACCGAGCGGTTCGGCTCCCGGTCTGCGATCAACCCGGGCATCGTCGGGGCGGTCGCCCCACCGCCACACCAGCCGCCGGGGCCGCCCGGCACCGGTCCCGAGGTCACCTTCGCCCGCTCCGGTCTCAGCGTCCGTTGGTCCGACGACTACCCGTCGGTGCTCGAGCTGGCGGAGGCGTGCGACGTACCCACGCAGTGGTCGTGCCGCACCGGCGTCTGCCACACCTGCGTGACCTCGGTGCTGGCCGGCGAGGCGGCGTACACCACGCCGCCGATCGAGCCGCCGAGCCCGGACGAGGTGCTGATCTGCTCCTCGCGCCCGGTCCGGGACCTCGTCCTCGACCTCTGAGGCATTCTAACCATCCAATGTCTCTTGACAGGTTATACATGCCTGGTGTTCGCTACTAACCATCATCAGACTTGATGGAGGTTAGTCAGATGCACGGGTCCTACTCACTCTCCCCCGCGGCGCCGTTCCTGGACGGGCTCACCGAGCAGGTCGAGCTTCTGCCACCGACCGGACCCTCGGTGCCGATCGGGCCGGCGGGATCCTCCGAGGAACCCGGCCCGGTCCCGATGACCCGCCTCACACGTGGTGCCGACCGGAGCAACCCACTGCGCCGCTTCCTGCGCACCGAGACCGCGAGCGCCGGACTCGTGCTGGTCTCGGTCGTGGCGGCCCTGGTCTGGGCGAGCGTCGCCACGGCGGGGTACGCCGGGTTCTGGGAGGGCCCGATCGCGGTGCGGCTGGGCGACTGGGTCGGCACCGTCACGGCGCGCGACGTCGTTAACCAGGGGCTGATGACCGCGTTCTTCCTGGTCGTGGGCCTGGAGGCGCGCCGGGAGTTCGACCTGGGAGCGCTGCGCGAGCGGCGCAAGGCGGCAGTGCCGCTGATGCTCGGTGTCGCCGGGATGCTGGTGCCCGTCGGCATCTACCTGGCCGTGACGCACGGCTCGGCCGGCGCGTCGGGCTGGGGTGCCGCGATGTCGACGGACACGGCGCTGTCGCTGGGCGCGTTGACCGTGCTCGGGCGCTCGATGCCGGCGCGGGTCCGCACCTTCCTGCTGACCGTGCTGGTCGTGGACGACATCGCGGCGCTGCTGGTGATCGCCGTGGTGTACAGCCGCCCCCCGCAGCTCACGCCGCTCGCGGTCGCGGCGGCGGCGTACGCGACACTGCTCGCCACCCGCCGCCTACCGTTCCAGCAGCGCCGCACGGCGTACGCCGTCTCCGGCATCGTCATCTGGGGCGGGCTGCTGACGGCGGGCGTCGACCCGGTCGTGGCCGGGCTGCTGATCGGGCTGGCGACGTCCGCCGAGACGCCGAGCCGCGGCTCCCTGGAGGAGGCGACCACGCTGGTACGCCGGTTCCGCGAGCGGCCGATGCCCGAGCTGGCGAGCGCCGCGCGCACCGGTCTGATCGCCTCGCTGTCGGCGAACACCCGGCTCCAGTACGCGTTCCACCCGTGGGCGAGCCGCGTCGTGGTCCCGCTGTTCGCGCTCGCGAACGCGGGCGTGCCGCTGACGCCGGCGAGCCTCGCGCACGCACTGCGCTCGCCGATCGGTCTGGGCATCGCCCTGGCCTACGTCGTGGGCAAGCCGCTCGCGATGACCGGCGGCTCCTGGCTGGTCGGCCGGGCCAGCCGGGGATCGCTGCACCCGCAGGTCGGGCTCGGCGCCGTGGCCGGCAGCGGCGTCACCGCCGGGATCGGGCTGACCGTCTCACTGCTGGTCGCGGACCTCGCCTTCACCGGCGCCGACCTGCGGGACGCCAAGATCGGGCTGCTGGCGGCCGCCTTCACCGCCGGCCTGCTGAGCTCGGCGGCGTTCCGCTTGCTCGCCGCCCTCCCCGAACCGCTCCGCGCCCGCGCGGTCCACGGCTCCGACCGTGACCCGATCGACCTGGTCGAGCCGGTGGATCCCCGGACCGACCACGTGCTCGGCACCCGGACACCGCTGGTGACGATCGTCGAGTACGGCGACTTCGAGTGCCCGTGGACCGCCATGGCGTCCCCCACCTCCCAGGAGATCCTGGCCGCCAACCCGGACGTCCGGTACGTCTGGCGGCACCTGCCCCTCACCGACGTGCACCCCCACGCCGAGATCGCCGCCGAGGCGGCCGAGGCGGCGGGCGCCCAGGGTCGGTACTGGTCGATGCACCATGCGCTGCTGGCCGACCAGGGTGCCTTCGAGCTCGAGGACCTGCTGTCGCACGCGAGCCGGCTCGGTCTCGACCTCGGCCGGTTCCGCACCGATCTGACCTCCCACCGCCACGCCCTCCGCGTCGCCCGTGACATCGACTCCGCTGACGCCAGCGGCGTCGCCGGCACCCCGACGTTCTTCATCAACGGCCGCCGGCACGACGGTCCGCCTGACATCGCGACCCTCACCGGAGCGATCGCCGAGGCCCGCACCCGGCTCCTGGCAGTCGAGGGGGAACTCGCTCAGGCCAGCTGATCCCGCAGCGCCGCGAGATCGCCGAGGACCCATGCGGACGTCAGCCGGCCTCGGTCGGCGGTGAAGAAGGCGGCACCGGCATAGGCGAAGCGGCGTCCGGTCGGTGGCAGGGCGGCCAGGTGGCCGGTGTGTGTGCCGGTGTAGCGCAGCCGGGCCGCCGCCCGGTCCCCGTCGGCGACCAGCGTGACCAGTTCGTTGTGGAAGTCGGACGAGCCCGCGCGGATCGTGTCGCGGTAGGCGCGCCACTCGGCGCGACCCCTCGTCTCGACGCCCAGCGAGCCGCGGAAGCGGAAGTCCTCGTCGAGCACGTCGTCGACGGCTTCGTCGTCCCAGCGGTTCCACAGGTCGTCGTAGAACCGTCCGACCATCTGCTCCACCGTGGTCACCGGATCGTCTGCAACGCGGTCGCCAGGACCAACACCACTGTCGCCACGGCGAACAGGCCGTGGCCGAGCACCGCCGGCGGCGGGAAGTGGTCCTCGGCGGCGTGGCGCGGACCGGAGACATGACGGCCGGCCGACCGGCCGCGTCCGGATTTCAGCCAGAGGCCGAACATCGTCGCGCCCAGCGTCGCGACCAGAACGAGGTCCCCGAGCGCGGCCCAGGCCAGGGCCTCGGTCGCCAGGAACAGGTAGGCGACCCACACGGCCAGCCCGGTGGCGGCCAGCCCGCCGTGCCCGAGGATGAGCTGGGGCGCGAACCGCGACTCGCGCTCACTGACGCGGCGACGCAGGCCGCCATAGGCGATCCAGGTGGCGAGGAGGTAGCCACCCATGAGCGCGGCGAGAACCCACGTGGCCAGGGCCGCAAGCCGCATGGGGCCATCTTGCTGCATCCGGTACGCCGGGCGACACCGGTGGCACGGGCCGACCCCTCCGTGGTCGGTGAGGTCCTCGTCCCTCCATCACCGCGAGTCGACAGCAGGTGTCAGGCGCACCACGGTCGACGTCCGTGCCGAAGGAGGCCGAACCAAGCTCGTGGGCGATCCCATCCCGACCCTCGACGACCGAGTGCCGACCGCGTCAGCCGATCCGTTCGGCCAGCGCGACGACGATGCCCTCGGGTCCGCGGACGTAGGCCATCAGCCATTGGTCCTCGTGACGGCCGATGCCGCCGACCAGGCCGTAGCCGTCGTCGGCGAGGCCGTCGATCCTCGCCTTCAGGTCGTCGATCTCGAAGCAGACGTTGCGCAGTCCCAGCTCGTTCGCCATCGCTGCCGGCGATCCCGGCTCGTGGTCCGGCCTCTCGAAGCTCGACAGCTCGATCCCGGTGCCTCCGCCCGGCGGCCGCAGCATCACGATCTCGGTCCGAGCGTCCGGAATGCCGGTGACGGTGTCCAGGAACTCGCCCTCGACGACCATGCGGCCCTCGACCTCGAGACCCAGCCCGACGAAGAACGCCGTCACCGAGTCGAGGTCGTCGACGGTGATCCCGATGTGGTCGAAACTCTTGATCGCTGACATGGCGGCCATCCTCCAACGTCGGTCCGGTGCTGTCGCTGAGGGAACGGAGCCGACCCGGCATTCTCGACATGCTCGGGCATGCGGCAGACACCCGCGCCGGGGTTGACGCTCCACATGGTCCGTGCCACCCTACCCCCCAAGAGTTATTGGGGAGTAGCGATGGCAGATGAGCGGATCAGCGCACTGCGCGCCATGGCGCACCCGCTACGGGTGCAGATGCTGTCCCTGCTGACGGGGGTCGAGATGTCAGCCGCGGACGTGGCGCGAGAGCTCGGCATCAGCCACGCCAACGCCTCCTACCATCTGCGGACGCTGCATCAGGCCGGACACATCGTCGTCACCGGCCAGGAGCGAATCCGTGGAGGTGTGGCGAAGCGGTACCGCTACGTCAGCGAGGACTCCCCGCCACGGCCTCCGACGCGAGGCCGTCGGCGCTCCCGGGAGGACCTGGTCGCCTACGCCGAGGCCGTCGGCGTCGAGCTCAAGCGCCGCCTCGCCACGGCGCCACCGACCCGGGGGCAGTTCCACAGCGACATCGAGGCGTGGGTGGATCCCGAGGTCTGGGCCGAGGTCGTCGACCTTCTTCGCCGCGCGAGCCGGCTGCTGCACGACGGGGCCCGTCCACCTCGCACTGCCGGGACGCGACACGTCAGCGCGACTGCGTGGGCCTTCGCGATGGACGACCCCGGCGTGGAGGGCCGATGAGCAGGGCCTCCTCGCTGGCGCCGCTCCGGCAGCGGGACTTCGCCTGGTACTACGCCTCGCGGTCGGTGAACCAGAGCGGAAGCGTGATGGCCGGGATCGCGCTGACGTTCGCCGTGCTCGACCTGACCGGGTCCGCCAGCGACCTGGGGATCGTGATGGCGGCACGGATGACGCCCATGGTGGTCCTGCTGCTGTGGGGCGGGGTCATCGCCGACCGGTTCTCCCGCTCCTTGGTGATCCAGGTCAGCAACGTCGTCTCCGGGCTCACCCAGGCCGCCATCGCCGCGCTGGTGCTCACGCACACCGCCCAGATCTGGCAGATCGTCGTGCTCTCGCTGGTCAACGGCATCTCCTCGGCGTTCAGCTTCCCGGCGCTCGCGTCGGTGATGCCGCAGCTCGTGCCCCGTGACCAGCTGCAGCAGGCCAACGCCCTCATGTCGATCTCGCGGAACGCGCTCATGGTGCTCGGTCCGAGCGTCGGAGCGCTGATCGTGGTCACCGTCGGCTCGGGCTGGGCGCTGGCGGTCGACGCTGCCACCTGGCTGGTCGCGGCCGGCCTCCTGCTGCCGGTGCGGCTGCCTCCCGTCGACCGGTCCCACACCTCCGCCGGCGTGCTCGCCGACCTGCGCGAGGGCTGGGGCTACTTCGTCGGTACGACGTGGCTCTGGGTCGTCGTCCTCGCCTTCGGCGCCATCAACGCGCTCACGGGAGTCTGGCTGGTCGTCGGCCCGGCGGTCGCCCAGGACACGATCGGCCGGCAGGGGTGGGGGCTCGTCCTCTCCGCCGAGGCGATCGGCCTCCTGCTCACCGCGCTGATCCTGCTGCGGGTCCGGCTCTCCCGCCCGTTGCTGACCGGGATGGTGGGGACCGCCGTCGGCGCCGTGCCCATGATCACGCTCGGACTCGACCCGCAGCTGGCCCTGCTCGTGGTCATCGCGCTGATCGCGGGCATGGGCAGCGAGCTGTTCGGACTCGGCTGGAACCTGGCGATGCAGGAGCACGTGCCCGAGGAGATGCTCTCCCGGGCGTCCTCCTACGACGCGCTGGGTTCGCTCATCGCGACCCCGCTGGGCACGATCGCGGCCGGCCCGCTGGCCCTGGCGGTCGGCGACAGCACCACCCTGGTCGGCGCGGGTGTCCTCTACCTCGCGATCTGCGCCGCCGTCCTGATGTCACGAGCCGTGCGCACGCTTCCTCGAGCCGACGCCCAGCTGCCGTCGCCCTCCCATGTACCTCGCTGACCGGCGCGTTCGCTGCTGGCGCGACGGCCGGGTACAAACGGCCCATGACCTCGAGCGACCCAGCAGCGGCGGGCACCCGCGAGCGCATCCACACGTTCACCCATGACTCGCTGACCTTCGACGTGCTCGACGACGGGCCCCTCGACGGACCGCCCGTGGTGCTGCTGCACGGATTCCCCGAGCGCGCGTCGCACTGGCAGGAGGTCAGCGAGATCCTGCACCGGCACGCGCTGCGCACGCTGGCACCCGACCAGCGCGGGTACTCGCCCGGTGCGCGACCGCGCGGGCGAACGGCGTACCGCACGTCGAAGCTGGTGGGCGACGTCGTCGGTCTGATCGAGCGGTACGGCGCGCCGGTCCACCTGGTGGGGCACGACTGGGGCGCCGCAGTGGCGTGGGCGACCGCGGCCGGGCGGCCGGACCTGGTGCGGACCCTGACCACGGTGTCGGTGCCGCACCCCGTGGCGTTCCTCGCGTCCCTGACCAGCAGCGACCAGGCGCGGCGGTCGTGGTACTTCCTGGCGTTCCAGCCACCCCTCGTCGTCGAGACGTTGGCGAAGCGGGCGCCGCACGTCATGGAGGGATGGCTCGGCAAGGGCGGGCTGAGCGAGACCGAGCTCGCGCGCTTCCGGCAGGAGATCGTGGAGTACGGCGCGCTGCCGGGAGCCCTGGGCTGGTACCGCGCCCTGCCCTTCTCGCTGCGGACTCGGACCGGTCGGGTACAGGTGCCGACCACCCACGTGTGGAGCGACCGGGACCCCGCTCTCGCCCGGCGGGGTGCCGAGCTGACCGAGGACTTCGTCGACGCGCCGTACGAGCTCGTCGTCCTGCACGGCGTCAACCACTGGATCCCGACCCAGGCACCGGAGGCGCTGGCCCGGGCGATCCTGGCCAGGGTCGACAGCGTCGCAGCCTGAAGCCGAGCAGGTCAGCCCAGCCGGCGCACGACCAGCGCGGCGACGTCGTCGCTGCGCGAGTGGTCGCGTACGCCGTCCACCATCGCCGCGAGTCGGTCCTCGAGGGATGCACCGGCCAGGGCCGGCAGCGCGTCGAGGAGGCGCCGCTGTCCGACGTCGATGTCCTCGCCGCGCCGCTCGATGAGCCCGTCGGTGAAGGCCAGCAGCAGGTCGCCGACAGCGAGGTCGAAGTCGAAGGTCTCACGCCGATCCGCCTCCATCCCCAGCGGCGGCCCGCCCGGCGCGGACAGCTGCTCCGCACCACCCCGGGCGCGCAGCACCATCGGAGGCGGGTGTCCGGCGTTCGTGATCCTGCCGTGCCCGGCGGTGTCGGAGACGACGTAGACCATCGTGACCAGCCGGCTGACGTCGTAGGTCGTGAACAGGCCGTCGAGCTTGCGCAGCACCTGGCCCGGGTCGGGGTCGACCGAGATGTAGGCCCGGACGGCCGCCCGCATCTGCGCCATCGCGGCAGCGGCCCGCACGCCGCGTCCCATCACGTCGCCGACGAACAGCGCCAGCGTGCCGTCCGGCAGCGGGACGACGTCGAAGAAGTCGCCGCCGACGTCCGTGCGGCCGGCCGGACTGTAGAAGGAGGCGATCTCCCAGCCCGGCACCTCGTGCGAGAGCTCGGGCAGGACCGCACGCTGCAGCCGGACGGCCGCCTCCAGGGTCTCGGTGTGCAGCCGGCTGTTGTCGATCGCGATCGCGGCCCGGTGACCGAGATCGCTGGCGAACGGCACGTCGTCGTCGTGGTAGCGACGGTCGGACCCGGCCATCACCCAGGACATCACGCCGAGGACCACTCCGCGCGCGATCAGCGGCACCAGGATGATGCTGCGCAGCTGGAGCCGGAGCAGCAGGTCACGGTGCTCGTCGTCGACCGCTGCCGGGGCCACCATCTCGTCGGTGATCTCCGGAACGAGCAGCGGCTGGCCCGTCCGCACCACGGTCCACACGCCACCTCCGTCGCGCGGCGCGGGATACCGGCGTTCCAGCTCGACCGCCACCGCCACCTTGTCCGGGTCGATGTGCTCGACGGCCAGCCGCTGCAGCCGACCGTCCTCCAGGAGGTCGATGGCACACCAGTCGGCGAAGTCCGGCACCGCCATCCGGGCGACCTCGGCCAGGGTCTGCTCGTAGTCGAGGCTCTCCGACATCGTGGTGGTCGCGTCGGCGAGGAACCGGACCCGCGCCGCCTGTCTCGTCGACTCCTCCTGCGCGCGGATGCGCACGATGGCCTGGGCGCAGGTGTCGGCCAGGAGCCCGTAGAACTCCATCTCCTCCACGTCGATCCGGCGTCGCCCCGGGAACGACCAGGTCACCACGCCGATCGTGCGACCGGTCAGCCGCAACGGCAGGGCGATCATCGAGCGCTCGCCCTCCGCGGCGCGCTCCAGATCGGGATAGCGCTCGCGGATCGCCTGGCGGCCGATCAGCACCAGCCGCTCACCCGAGCGGACGACGTCGCCGGCCGGCGTCGGGTCGTGGACGGAGTAGCGGGTCCATCGCTCCCTGACACCGGCCCGGCCACCACGGATCCCGCCGAGGACGAGCGTGTCGGGGTCGGCGAGCAGCGACAGCGACCCGACCGTCGCTCCGACCACGTCGGCCGCCTCGTGGATCACGATGTCGGTGACCCGCTCCAGGTCCTCGGCGGTGGCGAGCTCGGCCGCCACCCGGGCCAGCCCGGTGAGCCGGTCCGCGAGACGGTGCGCGGTGCGGACGCGCGAGAGCGTGCCGCCGAGCTCGGTCAGCACGCAGGCCAGACCGGAGACGGTGCCGGCACGGCGAACCGCGGCGCAGCTGACCTCCGTGCGCACCGTGTTCCCGTCCGCGCGTACGACGGCGAGCTCGCCGGTCCACTGGCTGCCGCAGAGCACCTGCTCGGACACCTCGCGGAACGGGTCCTGGTCGACGGCGCTGAACACGGCCTCGGAGAGTCCGCGCCCGAGCAGGAGGCCCCGCCGCAGCCCGAGCAGCCGCTCGGCGGCGGTGTTCAGGAAGACGACGCGGAGGTCCGCGTCGGTGATCACGGTCGCTTCCGTGAGCGCGTCGAGGTACCCGAGCTCAGCGGCCTCCACCGGGCCGTCGCCACCAGGCACGCCCCGGATCATGTCACCGATCGGGCGGGCGGGGGCGGACAAGCCGCAGAATGCCTCCCCAGGGGTGGGCGGGCGTGGTCGCTCAGCGCTTCTCGGCGGTGACCACCAGGTAGTCCCAGTCGCTGACGAACGTGCCGTCGAGAGCGCGGTTTGCCTCGGCGGCCAGCCGCACCATGTCGTCGCGCAGGGCGGCACGGCCGGGTTCGTCGAGCCGTGAGACGGCGGCGTACGTCGGCCCGTAGTGGGTGAGGAAGAAGTCCGCGAAGGCCTCGCCCGAGGCGAACCGCTCGGTCACGGAGGCGGTGTACGACGCGACGTCGTGCACCCGGTCGCCGAGCAGGCCGGCAACGACCTCCTCGGTGCCCCAGCGCGTGGGCGGCTGGGCCTCCGGCGGCGGTGGCACGTGCTTCCCGACCGCCTTCAGCATCTGGCCGACGAAGCCGGTCGGAGTCCAGCACGCGAGCCCGATCCGGCCGCCCGGCCGGCACACCCGGACCAGCTCGGCGGCCGCGCGGTCGTGGTCGGCGGTGAACATCACGCCGATCGCCGAGAGCACGACGTCGAACGACGCGTCCGCGAACGGCAGGGCTTCGGCGTCGGCGACCCGGAAGTCGACGTCCAGCCCCTCCGCCTCGGCCCGCCGCCTGGCGACGTCCACGAGCGCTGGGACGTAGTCGATCCCGGTCGCCTCGCACATCGTGCGCGCCGCCTCGAGCGCCACGTGCCCGGTGCCGGTCGCGACGTCGAGCACCCGCGACCCCGGCCGCAGCTCGACGGCCTCGGCGAGCTCCCGGGCGATGGGCACTGTGATCCAGGCGATGCGCCCGTAGTCGCCGCTGCTCCAGACCTTCTGCTGCTTGGCCTTCAGCTCCTCGAGCGCCGACGGCACGGTCTCCGTGGAGGTCATCTCGACCCTTCCTCTCCTCCTCCCGGCGACCCCGGCGGCCGGCGGGCATGCCCCGAGGATCGGGCCGTCGGCGTAGGCCGGGTCAGTCCTGGATCTGGATCCGTCTGCTACTGGATCTGTACTAGGCAGGCGCTGCTTCCGGTCCTAGCGTGGGGACGGGAGGTTCGCGATGGCGGGGTACGGCCAGTTCTGTCCGGTGGCCAAGGCGATGGAGCTGCTCGACGAGCGGTGGACGATGCTGGTGATCCGCGAGCTCTTGTGCGGCAGCCGGCACTTCAACGCCCTGCGCCGCGGCGTACCCCGGATGTCACCGTCGCTGCTGTCCGCGCGTCTGCGGACGCTGGTGCGCGCAGGGGTGGTGGAGCGGTACGAGGACGGCAAGCAGGTGACCTACATGCTGACCCCCGCAGGCGAGCAGCTGCGGCCGATCGTCGAGGCGCTCGGGCAGTGGGGCCTGCGCTGGGTGCCGGAGCTCGGCGACGAGGACTACGACCCGCACCTGCTGATGTGGGACCTGCACCGCAACGTCGACCGCACCGCCGTGCCTCCCGGTCGCACGGTGCTGCTGTTCACCTTCCCGGAGGTCGCGCCGGAGGAGCGGAGCTGGTGGGTCGTGATCGACCCCGACGGCGTCGACCTCTGCCGATTCGACCCCGGGCACCCCGTCACCGCGACCGTCGAGACCGACCTGCGCACGCTGACCAAGATCTGGCGCGGCGAGCTGAGCTGGCCCGGCGCCCAGCGGTCCGGCGCCCTGCACGTGCACGGGCCGGCGTACGTCGCGCGCAACCTGCCGCGGTGGCTGCCGAAGCAGGCGATGACCGTGTCTCCCCAGCCGGTGTGAGGCGGGGGCGGCTGCGCACGAAGCGGTGACCTGGGACCCATCTGGAGCACCCGAAGCGATCCCAGCTCACCGCCACCTGAAGCGCCGGGCCCACGGCGCAGGGAGCGGTGAGCTGGGACCCATCTGCCCAGCCCGGACCGCTCCTGGCTCACCGCCACCTGAAGCGCCGGGGCCCATGGCGCAAGGAGCGGTGACCTGGGACCCATCCGGCGCACCCGAAGCGATCCCACCTCACCGCCCACACGAGCCGGAGCGCGCCGGAGGATCTCAGGTGACTGAGATCTTCCGACCCCGACGGCTCACGTCTCCCGGACTGTCAGCCGGCGCGGCCGGCCCAGGATCGCGGCGATGCGCTCGACCTCCTCGGCCAGTGCGGAGCGCGGCACCCGTCCGGCCTCGGCGAACCACTCCACCACGACCCGCTCGCCGGTCGCCCTCCAGGTGCCGCTCACGACACCGCCGGCGACGACCAGGTTCGCCTTCCGGGTGACGAGGTCGCGCCGGGATGGCGGGATGACGTGGACGTCCTTGGTACCCGGCCCCATCACCCACTGGTCGTGGCCGGGCAGGAGCCGCACGGCCGGTGACGCGGTCGTCGCGAGCAGGTCATCGACGTCCTCGCGCACGACGTACGCCGTCTCTCCCTCGACGTCGACGGCCGCCAGCCGGTCCTCGAGCTCGGCCAGCCACCCGTTGATCCGCTTGCGGCCGGCGCTGAGCCCGTCGCCGAGCCAGTGGTGGACGTGGTCGAAGGTGGCCGGCCCGTAGGTCCGGAAGTACTGCCTCACGGCGTGCCGACCGGCGTCGTCGAGGTCGGGGACGCCCTGCCAGCACGGGTTGGTGTCGAGCCGCCGGAACGTGTGCCGGCCGTCGCGCGGCGTTCCGAAGCTGAGGTCTCCCTGCCAGCTGAGGGGCTTGATCAGCGTGCCGGCGCCCTCGTCGAACACCGGCCGTAGGTGCCGGTATCTGCGGTGGCCCGTCACCACCGCCCCGAGCTCGGCGATGGTCAGCGGCCCGTCGACCAGCGCGTCACGGACCGTCTCGCGGAAGGCGGGCCAGTCCCGGGGCTCCAGCCTGTAGAACTCCCGCCAGCTCGGGAGCTCCCACTGGCGTCCGGCCGCGCGCAGGGCGAGGTAGGCACCGCCGTCTTCGGGCGACAGGTAGTGCATCGAGCCCCGGAAGGCGAAGGCCTTGATCACCCGTCCCTCGGCGAGCGCCCGGCGGAGCTCGCCCGTCCGTGACGTCGTACGTCGGGCGCGCACCGCGAGCTCGGCCAGGGACTCGTCCATCGCGAGCACCGCTCCGAGCCGCCGCACGACGTCCTCGACCGACTCCCTGCCGACCGGGTCGAGCAGGTGCCGTCGCATCCGCCAGGCGAGGGCCTGCGCCCAGGTGATCGGCATTCCGGCAGGCTAGCCAAGGGCCTGGACAGTCAGTCCGGGACAGTCAGATCCCCGCCAGCCAGAGCGCCGTGCCCCCGACGCACGCCAGCACGCCCACGACGACGGCAGCGGTCGCCATCCGGCCGCGGCCCAGGTCGGCACGACGACGGCCCTCGAGGCCGAGGGTCGCCGCGATCCCGCCGAGGACGATCGGGGCGCTGAGGAAGAACGCCACGACACCGGCCACCGAGGCCAGCGACAGCACCAGGCCCACCGGCGCGGGACGGTTGCGAGGTCCGCGCCAGGCCCAGCGCCCGATGGTCCCGGCGAGGACGAAGGGCAGCGCCACCACGATCGGCAGCAGGACCCGCGCCTCGGGGTCGAGGTACCAGATGTGCGCATGGTCGTAGATCACGGCGTTCACGCGCGGCGCGAGGCCGGCGAGCACGCCGGTCGCGAACGCACCCTGCCAGAGCAGGGTGGTCGATCGGGCGGTGGTAGATGTGGCGGTGATGGTGGTCATCGGGTCCCTCCTGGGGTACGGCGTTCGGTCACCGCCCACGGTCGCCGCGGCAGCCGGCGCGACGCATCGCCGCCAGGAGCGGACCGCATCGCTCCCCCGAGCGGATCCGAGGCCGACGTAGATCGCTCGCAAGAGCGAGGACGCGGGGGTCCGCGCGGACCTACCATCGCCGCGTGTCGATCCGCGCCGGCGTCGAGGCCCACCTCGACGCGCTCGTCGCCGGCGTCCTCGGTGTCCTCTACGTGAGCGAGGTGCTGTTCAGCGGCGAGCTGACCCACGACCGGGGTGCCGGGGTGGCCGTCGCGATCCTCTTCGCCTCCGCCTTCCTGGCACGACGGGCCATCCCCCTGCTGCCCCTGCTCGCAGCGGTGGCCGTGATCGAGGTCTGGTGATCAGCGAGCACACCACCAAGACCCACGTCGCCAGCCTGCTGCAGAAGCTCGGCCTTCGGAGCCGGGTGCAGGCCGTCGTGCTCGCCTACGAGTCCGGACTCGTCCGCCCCGGAGCAGGCCAACAGGATGCGCGCTGACGGAGGGGACCGGTCACAACCGGTCGGCGCGCGACGAGAGCTGCAGGGCGAGCACGCCGACGGCGGCCACGAGCAGAGCAGCGGCGCCGACGACCAGAGCGATCCGGAAGCCGTCGACGAACGAGTTCGCCGCGCTGGCGGCCACCTGAGGGCCGAGGCGGAGGGCCAGGGCCAGCGAGGAGCGGGCCTGGTCCGCTGCCGGCGCGGACAGGCCGTTGACGTCGAGGTTGCTGCGGTAGACCGACTGCAGCACGCTCCCGAGCACCGCGATGCCCAGCGCTCCACCGAGCTCTCGGGCGAGGTCGTTCGTCGCCGAGCCGACGCCCTGCTTCTCCCGGGGCAGCGCGTCGGTGATCGCCGCGGTCGCGGGCGTCATGGCCAGGGCCATCCCGGCACCCAAAGGCACGAGCCCGACCAGCAGCGGCCAGTAGCTGCTGCCCGAGTCGAGCGTCGAGAGCCAGCCGAGGGCGGCCGAGGCGATCACCAGACCGGCGACGGAGGTCCGCGCCGTACCGATCCGGTCCGCGAGGCGTGGCGCCAGGACCCGCGCGGTCGGCATCAGCCCGAACGCCAGCGGGACCAGGCTGAGTGCTGCCACGAGGGGGCTGTCGGCCAGTACCAGCTGGAGGTACTGCAGCACCAGGAAGATGAAGCCGAAGAACGCGAAGAACTGCACGGTGATGGTGAGCGTGCCGGCCGCGAACCCGCGGTAGGTGAACAGCCGCGGGTCCAGCAGTGGCTCGGCCCGGCGAGCCTCGACCACGACGAAGCCCGCCAGGCCGACCAGGGCGGCGGCCAGCCCCACAACCGTCCGGACGTCGGTCCAGCCCCGGGTCGGTGCCTCGATGATCGAGTACACGAGCACGGCCAGGGAGACCAGCGCGACCAGGGCACCGGTGAGGTCGAGACGCGGTGCCTCGGGGTCCGCCGACTCCGGGACGGCGCGCAGCGTTCCGACGACGGCCGCCACGGCGAGGACGACGTTCACCGCGAAGACCGCGCGCCACGACCACCACTCCAGCACGACGCCCGAGGTGAGCAGCCCGAGGATCGCGGACGCCCCGGCGACACCCGCCCAGGTGCCCACGGCCTTCGCCCGCTGCGCCGCGGGGAACGTCGAGGTGATCGTCGACAGGGTCGCCGGCATGACCAGTGCGGCACCCAGGCCGAGGACGGCGCGCATCGCGATCAGCCAGGTGGCGTCCGCCTCCAGCATCGCCGCGGCCGAGCCGGCGCCGAAGACGGCCAGACCGACGAGCAGCGCCTTGCGTCGCCCGAACCGGTCGCCCACGGCACCACCGGGCAGGAGGAGAGCCGCGAACACCAAGGCGTACGCGTCGACCACCCAGGACAGCTGGGTCAGGGTCGCGTGCGTGTCGCGGGCGATGGAGGGGATCGCGACGTTCAGCGACGCGACGGCCGAGACGACCGTCGCCAGCGCGAGACACATGACCACCAGCACCGGTCCGTGCCCGGCGACGCGTGGGCTGCTCTGCTCGGTCACACCGCGGGTCTCGAGTGACATGGCGGGTGCTCCTTCTCGTTCGGTGTCCTGCGGACAGTGCGCCACGTCGTACCGGTAGATTTCAACCTTGATGAATAAAGCGCGCAACCGTGGCAGGCCCAGGGGTACGACGACCACGCGGGCCGACATCCTGGCGGCGGCCCACCGACGCTTCCTCGAGGACGGGTACGACCGGGTGACCCTGCGCGCGGTGGCGGCCGACGCCGGCGTCGACGTGGCCCTGATCAGCTACTACTTCGGGTCGAAGAAGGGTCTCTTCGGCGCGGCGATGGCTCTCGCCGCCAACCCACCGGACCTCCTGGCCCGCGAAATGCACGGTCCGTTGAATTCGCTGCCGGAGCGCCTCGTCCTCACCGTGGCCCGGGCCTGGGACGACGCCGAGACCGGGCCCTCGCTCCGGACCTTCCTCGAGGCGGTCGTGCGCGACCCGAACGTGGCGCGCGGGTTCCGCGAGATGATGGAGCAGGAGATGCTGCCCTCGATCGCGGACCGGATCGGTGGCGACGCGGCCGCGACCCGCCGGGCAGCTCTGGTGGCCAGCCAGCTCGCCGGCCTGATCCTCACCCGCTACCTCCTGCGCGTGGAGCCGATCGCCTCGATGCCCGCGCCGGAGCTCGCCCGGTGGATGGCCCCGAGCCTTCGGTCCGCCCTCGCCGGGCCCACCCCGCCACCCGAGTCTCGGAGAGCGCGACCGGCTGCCCCGGCGCGGAGGTGAGAAGGTCCCGCCACACCGGCGGGTGGCCCCTCCACCCTTTCGAGGGTTTCCAGGACGGGCGGTCGGTGGGAGTCTCCCTGTGACACATCGGCTCTCTCACGTTCTCGGGAGGAATCGTGGCCACCATGTCCCATCGCAGGCGCTCCATCACCAGAGTCATCCAGATCCTCGCCGTGCTGGTCGGCCTCGTGGCCACCACGACCCTGCTGCAGTCCCCCGCGTCCTCGGTGTCGCGGCCCGGCGACGACGCGCGACTCGCGGCGGCGAGCCACGGCGTACTCGCATCCGGCGTGCGTGGCGTCGCGTGGTACGTCGACTCCGCCACCGACCACGTCGTCGTCACCGTCGACCGGACCGTGTCCAAGGCGGAGGTGGCCGCGATCCGGAAGCCGGCCGGCGCCGACGCCTCCGCGCTGGTGATCCGCCACGTGAGCGGCAAGTTCCGCCCGCTGCTCAGCGCCGGTGACGCGATCTACGGCGGACAGTACCGCTGCTCGCTCGGCTTCAACGTCACCAAGGGCGGGACCTACTACTTCCTGACCGCCGGCCACTGCGGCAAGGTCGCCAAGACCTGGTACACCGACGCCCAGCACCGCACCCTGATCGGCCCCACCATCGGCTACAGCTTCCCGGGCAACGACTACGCACTCGTGCAGTACCAGAACACCTCGCTGTCCCACCCGGGCGGCTACAGCGCGGCGAACGCGTTCGTCGGCGAGAGCGTCACCCGCGACGGCTCCACCACCGGTGTCCACTCCGGCAAGGTGCAGGCGCTGAACGTGACCGTCCGCTACCAGGGCGGCGGCAAGGTCTCCGGGCTGATCCAGACCAACGTCTGCGCCGAGCCCGGCGACTCGGGCGGTCCGCTGTACGACGGCTCGAAGGCGATCGGCCTGACCTCCGGCGGCAGCGGCGACTGCAAGTCCGGTGGGACGACGTTCTTCCAACCGGTCACCGAGGCCCTGAGCGCCTACGGCGTCTCCATCTACTGACCGACGCTCGAGCGCAGGCCCGACGGGATCCCCGCCGGGCCTGTGTCTCGTCTGCTGAGGAGCCATCGGCCCTCACCGACGGGGGGGCCGCCCGACGTGCTCGAGCGGCGGACATTTGTCCATCCGGGGCTCTCGCCGCAGTGGCCCCGAACGACTACGTTATGGCGATCCTCAGGAACTAGGAGACCACCGGTATGAGTACGTCGTCCTCGAAACGCCGCGCCGCCGCCCTGGCCATCGCAGCCCTGACCGTCGCCGGCCTCTCGGCCATCTCGCAGACAGCGTCCGGCCAGCCTCGACCACATGCGGTCGACGCCCACACCCGCATCCACTGGGCCCACGGCAAGGCCCTGGGCGCCGCCTCGAACAAGGGAGCCACCGCCGCGGTGCGGGGCTACCTGGCGAACCACGGGCTCGGCAAGGCCACCGCCGACTCGTTGCGCAATACCGGTGGCTGGACCGTCAAGGGAGTCACCTACCTCCGCCTCCAGCAGTACGTCGGTGGCCTTCCTGTCGTGGACAGCGACGTCAAGGCGGCGCTCGACAAGCGGGGCCGGGTCATCAGCGTGATCGAGAACGCCTCGCAGGCCGGGACACCGGCCGTCGCCCACGTGACCTCCGACCAGGCTCGGTCGGCAGCCGTCGACTCGATCTACCACGGCCGCGCCGTGCGCTACCTGCAGGCGCCCACGGTCCAGCGGGTCGCCGTACCCATGAGCAACGGCCGCCTCGCCACGGGCTTCCTGGTCACGACCTGGGACACCGACAACCAGCTGCGCGAGACGGTCGTCGACGCCTGGGGCCGGGTCGTCCGTTCGACGCTGCGCACGGCCCAGGACACCTACAACGTCTTCAAGGAGGACCCGGACAAGACACCACAGGCACCGGTGACCGACCCGGCCGACCTGACGGCGTCGCCGAACGGCTGGCTGGACGGCCTGGACCAGCACATCGACCAGATCTTCGGCAACAACGCCCACGCTTACATCGACGCGAACGCCGACAACAAGCCCGATCCGGCGGGTGCGGCCGACAGCGACGGCGTCTTCGACAAGGTCTTCGACCCGACCACCCAGCCCTCCACCGACAACAACAAGGCAGTGGCGGTCCAGAACCTCTTCTACCTCAACAACCTGATCCACGACACGTTGTTCGAGGCCGGATTCACGCCCGCCGCGGGCAACTTCCAGGAGGACAACTTCGGCGAGGGTGGCCGTGGCGGTGACCCGGTCCTCGCGGAGGCCCAGGACGGCAGCGGCACCGACAACGCCAACTTCGCCACGCCGCGCGACGGGAAGTCGGGGCGCATGCAGATGTACCTGTGGAGCGTGCCCGGCACCAGCGAGGTGGTCCAGAACGGCACGTCGTACGACGCGCCGGTCGCCGAGTTCAGCGCCCCGCTGACCGTCGCAGGCGTGACCGGACCGCTGGTCGTCGCCGACGACAGCACCGGCACCACCTCCGACGCCTGTGAGACCGTCGCGCCGGTCGCGGCGGGCAGCATCGTGATCGCCGATCGCGGCTCGTGCACCTTCGCGATCAAGGCGAAGAACATCAACGCCGCCGGCGCCGCCGGGATGATCGTGGCCAACAACGCGCCCGGCTCGCCGATCGTGATGGGTGGCACGGTCCACCACTTCGACCTGCCGGCGGTGATGGTCAGCCAGGATGCCGGCACCGCGCTGAAGGCGAACACCGGGGACGACACGACGATCCGCCTGGTCGACCCGGCGCCACCGATGAAGGACGGCGACCTCGACTCCGACATCGTCTGGCACGAGTACGGCCACGGCCTCACGTGGCGGATGATCGGCCAGATGAGCGGAGACGTCGCCGGCGGCATCGGCGAGGGCATGAGCGACGTGCTGTCGATCATCGTCAACAACGACCCCGTCGTCGGCGAGTACGCCGCCAGTGATCCCAACGGGATCCGGACGCACTCCTACCAGGACTACAACCGCACCTACTCCCAGATCCCGTTCAGCGAGGTGCACGACACCGGCGAGCTGTACGGGGCCATCGGGTGGCAGCTGTGGACGGAGTACAAGGCGGCCGGTCTCACCGACAAGTCCGTCATCCTGTCCGACCTGGTCGAGGGCATGAACTTCACGCCCGCGAAGCCGTCCTTCGAGGACATGCGCCAGGGGATCCTCGACGGCCTGGTCGCCACCAACCACGCCGACCGGCAGTGCATGGTCTGGGACGCGTTCGCCAAGTACGGCGTGGGCGTGGGCTCGTCGGCCAAGGTGACCGGTGCCGGGGCCAAGGTGAACGAGTCGTTCGCAGTGCCGGCCGAGTGCCAGTAGGACACGGCCCGGTCGGGGAGTGATCGTCACTCCCCGCCCGGGCCGGTCAGCACTCCTCAGGCGTCCGCGCGGGCGTGGGCGCGGCCGGTGTGCAGGTAGGTCGTGTGACCGCCGGCATCCACGTCGAGGAACGCCATCAGGCGGTGCAGGCCGGTGTCGCGTTCGCGGGTGATCAGGGTGTCGCCGGCGTACTGGACGAGCTCCCAGCGCTGCGGCTGCTCACCGAGCTCCTCGGACAGCTCGTCCGTGGGAATCACGTCCAACCACACGGCACCGTCGTCCACCTGGCTGACCTCGAGCGTGACCGACGAGCTCGCGTAGGTGCCGACGTACCGGCTCGCGTCGACGCGCGGCGGGTCGGGCGGCGGGAGCGGCTCGTCGGGGAGCGACCGGCCGGTGAGCTCGCGGAGGGCGTGCCCGGCGACGTCGCGGAACAGCAGTCCGGCACTGCCACCGTTGGTCAGCAGGACGACGGCGACGCCTGCGTCCGGCACGATCCGCAGGAACGCCGACTGGCCGATGGTGGTGCCGTCGTGGCCGACCAGGTCACCGGTCGGCAGGTCGAAGCGCTCGAAGCCGAGGCCCCAGGAGGTGCCGAGGTGGCCGAGGTAGGGCAGGTCGGCCTGCTTGGCCCGCATGAGCGTGGGGGTGCCGGAAGCGAGCACCTGGGTGCCGTCGGCGGCCTTCCCGTCCTCGAGGTGCATCCGCGCGAAGGCGAGCAGGCTGCGGGCGCTCATCGCGAACATCGAGCCGGCCGGGACGTTCGACCGGACCAGTGCCCAGATCGGCGTCGGGTGGTAGCCGGACCCCGGCGCGTCCTCGTAGTGGCCGACCGCGGCGCGGAACAGGATCGCCTCGTAGGGGCTGGTCGCGGCGTGGGTGATGCCGAGCGGCTTGATCAGGTGCTCGCGCAGGGCTGCGTCGTACGTCGTGCCGCGCAGCACTTCGACCAGCCGGCCGAGGACGCAGAAGCCGGCGTTGTTGTACGACCACATCGCGCCGGGCGGGAAGAGCTGCGGGACGTCGTGGATGACGCCGAGGTACCTCTCGACCGCGTCGTCGCCGACGCCGGTGTCGGTGAAGATGTCGCCCTCGAAGCCCGACGTGTGGGTGAGCAGCTGGCGGATCGTGATCCGGCTCGCGGCTTCCTCGTCGGCGATCCGGAACTCGGGAAGGTACTTCTGGACGACGTCGTCGAGGTCGACCTTCCCCTCGTCCACCAGCTGCATCACCAGCGAGCTCGTCCAGAGCTTGGTGATCGACCCGATCTGGAACACCGAGTCGGTCGTCGCCTCGACCCCGGTCGCGGTGCTGAGCACGCCGGCGGCATGGTCGACGACCTCGCCGTCGGCCAGGACCGCCACGGCGGCCGCGGGTACGTCGTACTGCTCGAGCAGGGTGGGGAGGTGCTCGGCGATCCAGTCCGAGACCTCCGTCAGCGTCGTCATGCGGGTCAGCGTGGCACCTTCCGCATCGCCGACGCCACGGGCCCGACGACGCGTCAGCCGATGTCGCGGTGCGGGGTCGACTCCGGGGAGTTCAGGGTGGCGCAGAAGAGCTGGCCGGCGGGGTCGCGCATCACGTGCCATCCGCCGGCACCGCGGCCGATGTCGGTGGCGCCGAGGGCGAGGATGCGGCGTACCTCGGCGTCCAGGTCGTCGGTGCCGTGGTCGAGGTGGGCGCGCACGGAACCCTCCGGCTCGTCGAGCTGCTGGAAGAGGAGCTGGACCGGGGAGCCGGCGTCGTCGTGCCACTTGCCGGCGAACTCCGGACGACGAGCGTCGGCCCAGCGGCCGGGAAGCAGCTCCCGCCAGAAGGCGACCTCGGCGCCATGGGCCGCGCGTGGAGAGTCGATGCACACCTGGACCATCCGGGCGCGGTGCCCGTCGGGGAAGGCCACCGGCCCGGGCGTCTCGTGCTCGCGCGCTCCGAGCACGCAGAACGGGAGTCCGCCGGGAGAACGGAGCGTGGTCCAGTGGTCGTGCTCGGCCACCGGCGTGGCCCCGAGGTCGAGCGCGTGCGCGACGGTCTGCTGAGGCGCCTCGGACTCGACGTCGACGTGCACCCGCGGCGGCCCGTCGATGCGCTGCAGGTGGAGGTACGGCGTACCCGACGGCGGCTCGAAGCTGCACAGCTCCGGGTGGTCCGGCCACGGCGCACCGACCGTCCAGCCGAGCACCCCACCCCAGAAGCCGGCGGTGGCGGCGTGCTGCTCCGCCGGTACGTCGAGAACCGCGTGGACCCAGCTCACGTGGCGGCGTCGTGCCGGCGCGGGATCGTGATCTCGAACGTCGTCGGCTGGTTGCCGGCGGGTGCCCGGTAGGTGACGTCGCCGCCGTGCCGCCGGGCGATCTCGCGGACCAGGTGGAGGCCGAGCCCGGTGCCGCCGGAGGGGCCGATGACGGCGAAGCGCTCGAACAGGTGGGGGACCAGCTCGTCCGGGACCCCGGAGCCGGCGTCGGTGACGCAGATGCGGACGACGTCGTCGACGGCGCCGATCAGACCGACCGGGGGCGTTCCGTGGCGGACCGCGTTGTCGAGCAGGTTGTCGAGGGCCTGGGCCAGCCGGCCGGGGTCTCCGGAGAACTCGCCCTCGCGAGCGATCTCAGTGACGATCTTGATGCCGGCACCGGCGGCCTGGGCGCGGGCGGCGGCCGTCCGCAGGGTCTCGACGAGCGACACGGTCTCGAGCCGCTGCGGGAGGGTGTCGACGGCGGACCGCGCCGCCGAGGAGAGATCGGACGCGAGGAGGCGCAGGCGGTCGGCGCTGCCCCGGATGCCGATCAGGAGCCCCTCGCGCTCGTCGGTCGACATCGCGTCCCACGTCGCCAGCAGGGCGCCGGCGGAGCCGTCGATGACGGCGGTCGGGTTGCGGAGCTCGTGCGCGGTCAGGGCGAGAAGGTGGACCCGCTGCTCGAGGAAGCTCCGGCGCTCCTCCTCGTGCTCACGTTGCTGGCTCTGGTCGCGGGTGACCTTGGCGTACCCGACGTGCTTGCCCGCGTCGTCGTACACGGCGGTGAGCGTGGCCCTCGCCCAGAACCGGGTGCCGTCCTTGCGCACCCGCCACCCCTCCTCGGCGTAGCTGCCCTGGAGCATGGCCATCTCGAGGTTGTGCTCGGGGTGGCCGTCCTGTCGGTCCTCGGGCGTGTAGAAGACCCGGAAGTTCTGCCCGACGATCTCGCTCGCGGTGTAGCCCTTGATCCGCTGCGCGCCGGAGTTCCAGCTGATCACCACGCCGTCGGCGTCCAGCATGTAGATCGCGTAGTCGCGGACGGCGGTCACCAGGCGCCGGAAGTTCTCCTCGCTGCGTCGCAGCTCACTCTCGACGGTGCGCTGGGCGGTGACGTCGTGGACCTGGGCGAAGACGTAGAGCACCTGCTGCTTGGCGTCCCGGATCGGGGCGAGGGTGGCCCGGACGATGCGAGTGTGCTCCTGGCCCGGCGGGGCGGGCAGATGGTGCTCGAACGACGTGAGGTCCTCGCCGAGGGTGCAGATGTCCTCGAGCTTCCGGTCCAGCTCGTCCCCCATGCCGACCGTCAGCCGCCCGTAGTCGACGCCCACCAGGTCGTACGGGCTGCACGACATCAGCGAGGCGAGTGCCCGGTTGGCCCGGACGATCGTGCCGCTGGAGGTGAGGGTGGCCATCCCGATCTCGGCCCGGTCGAACAGCTCCCGGAACTGCTGGACGTGCTCGTTGAGCACCGCCTGCTCCTGCAGGTCGGCACTCTCCCGATGGACGGAGTGGGCGCTGTCGGCGTACGTCGTGCCGCCGGCGCCCGCGTTCAGGCTCGGCTGGACCCGGGGCGCGTCGAGCGCCCTCGCCAGGCGCTCGGGAAGTTCCTCGAGGCGGATGGACTTCTCGACGTAGTCGGAGGCGCCCAGCTCGCGGGCGCGTGCGGCGAGCCCGGGCTCCTCGAACCCGGTGAACATGACCACCTTCGTCTCCGGGCTCAGGGCGAGGATGGCCGGCAGCGCCTCGATCCCGTCCACCTTCGGCATCGACGTGTCCAGGAGCAGGAGCTCGGGCTGGTTGCGGAAGGCGAGGATGATCGCCTCGTCGCCGTCGCCACCCTCCCCGACGATCTCGAACCCCGCGGACTGCAGCAGCCGATGGACGACGGCACGGACCTCCTTCGAGTCATCGACGAGGACGACCGAGGGCCTCGTGCCGCCGAGGGGGACGTTCACATCGTCCCAGTGCCCACCTTCCACCCGAACATGTTGTCATCTGCCCGCTCTGTGGTCGCGGAGTTGTCGATGTCGTCATGCCGAGGGCTCGGGATGCTGAGTGGGTGGTCACACCCGCTGGCGGTGAGCCAGCCACACTCCGGTCGCGTACGAATGTGGCTCAGCCACCGCCGACCCGACGCCGAGGGCGGGTCCTCAGGTACGCCGGCGAGCGCCGTACGCGGCGGTCACGACCCCGATCACGGCGACAATGGGGCCGATGATCGCCCAGAGCGTCTTGCCGCTCATCCCCGATCCACCCAGCACGTCGATGCCCTGGAGGAACCAGACGGCACCGACCACCACCAGCAGCACACCGATACCCAGCAGCATCGGGCGAGTCACGTGATCACGGTACGCCGGGGGCAAGCCACCTCCGGGCCACACACGGTTACAAGGGTTCGGGTGAAAGTCGTTCGATCGTCTCTGGCGGTTCCCCATTCACGGAGCCACCATCCGCCGTCAACGCCAGCTCTCCAGGTCCGGCCGAGCCGGCGGGAACCGGAGCCGGCTCCGGCCGATAGGCAGGGTCGCCGACTTCATCAACACCTGGCGATGACTTTGCGTCGTCTTGAGATGAATAGTCCGTGGACCGCAAACCCGAAGCGACGTACTGATCAAGGTCCTCGGGCGTCGGCTGGCGATCTCTGAGTCTGGGCGGGGCCGCCGACCACGCGCGTAAGTTGCCCAGCACCTCTTTGTAGAAGAGATCAATTCCGTCCATGACCGAGTCGATGAAGGACCCTCGACCTCGTCCCCGCTTCGTCCCCATCGGTCGGGTCATCGCCACCCGGAATGAGCGCAGTTCCCTGCTGGGGTCCACGATCAAAGACGCCGGATTCTCCCGCACAACGGAGAGCAGCTCCGCGGCTGAGGACCCTCGTGCGTGAGCGACGAAGGATTCGATGCGGAGATTGTCAGAAGACTCCTTCAGCTGCCTGAGGAGCCAATTGACGCGAGTCGTTGGTCTGCCCTCGGCCGGTGCGTCGACATTGACGTGGAAGTCAATCTTCGAGGCGCGCACGTCGACGGTCACAACGAGGTGACCCACTGTGCCGGGGATCCGAATGGCCCCGCTGAGCTGACCGGTCCGGCACAGAGAAGTCGTCAGCGCCTGAGCGCGCAGCCCGGGCTCAGCCATCTCCTTCCGGCTCAGCACCGGCACGACTTCCGTCCCCAGTTGCCGGCCCAGTTGAAGACTGGCGTACCGAAGCAGCGCGTCGAACCGGGACACCAGATCGGGGATGCCGTTGTCAGTGGCGCGAAGGGTTCCTGCCGCCATTGCCTCGCGGACCGGCACCCATGAGTCGCCCATGTCGTCGAACTCGAGAGCGCCGGACTTACGATGCTCGAGATAGCGAACCAGTTCGCCCAGAATCCACGCCTGGTCCGGATCTGCCACGCCACGGAACTCTTTCTGCATCACAGCCTCGGCAAGGACCTTCGACCAGGACAAGTGATGGAGTGCGACCTTCTTGAGCTTGCGTCTGTCGACACGCGTTGGATGTTGCCCCGCAACCGGCGGTATCTCGTTCGAGATGGTGATGACGGCGTCGAAGCCGTTCTCACGCGCGATGTCCAGATAGTTCTCCAATTGCTCGGTCTCGAGTCTGTTCGTACCGGTCTTCACCTCGACGAGCGCGGTCCAGCTCTTGGAGCCTCGCGTCATGCGTACGAGACCGTCCGGATAGAGACGGCGTTCACCGAGCACAAAAGGCACCTCGATGTAGCAGAACGGGGCGCCTGCGGGAGCACCCAGAGGACCGAGGAGAGCTCGATTGAACTCTTTGACGGCCGACAGAACGGCGAGCAGCGCCGACGTGGCACGGCGTTCCTGTTCCTCAGCCCCGTTGATTCCCGATGTCGGGATCAATCTCGCCTCATGCCAGGCCTCTTCTGCCATTTCTGCCCCCGATCCGAGCCCGTCGTCCGCAGGAGTGGGACAACGCGCCGTCGACGATAGCCACCGCAGGGCCGACCTGCCGGCAGAACCGACGGGATTCCATCCCGGCGATCTCCGCTCAGCCCAGGCCGGCCTCGTGGGCGACGATGGCGGCCTGGACCCGGTCGCGGAGGCCGAGCTTCATCAGGATCCGGGCGACGTGGGTCTTCACCGTGGTCTCGCCGATGAACAGCTCCCGCGCGATCTCGGCGTTCGAGCGGCCACGGCCGATCAGGCCGAGCACCTCGAGCTCGCGGGCGGTGAGGCGGTCGAGGCCGGCGATCACGGGCCGCGAAGGGGCGCAGGCGAACCGGTCGAGCAGCCGGCGGGTGACGGCGGGCGCGAGCAGGGCGTCGGCGCCCCGGGCGGCCTGGCGGATGGCGGTGACGATGTCCTCGCCGGGCATGTCCTTGAGCAGGAAGCCCGAGGCGCCGGCGCGCATGGCGCGGTAGACGTACTCGTCGAGGTCGAAGGTCGTCAGCATCAGCACCCGGGTGGCCGCACCGCAGCCGGCGATCCGCTCCATGGCGGCGAGGCCGTCGACGCCGGGCATCTGCACGTCGAGGAGCAGCACGTCCGGCTCGGCGGCCTCCACGAGTGCGGCTGCCTCGGCGCCGTCCGCGGCCTCGCCGACGATGCGGAGGTCGGCCTCCCCCTCGACGATCATCCGCAGCCCGCTGCGCACGAGCGGCTGGTCGTCGGCGATGGCGACGTCGATGGTCGGCGTGCTCACGATGTCACCACCGGTCGTACGGCGGGAAGCAGCGCCCGCAGCTCGAAGCCACCGTCGGCGCGCGGACCCCACGCCACCTCGCCCGAGCAGGCGGCGACCCGCTCCCGCAGCCCCGCCAGGCCGCGGCTCGTGCCGGGGCCGGCGCCGGGAGCCTCCGTGGCGGAGTTGGCGACCGCGACCTCCACGCCCGCGTCGCCACGGCGTACGACGACGCTGACCCGGGAGCCGGGAGCGTGCCGCAAGGCGTTGGTCAGCCCCTCCTGCACGACGCGGTAGGCGACCAGCCGGTACGCCGGCTCGAGCAGGACGTCGTCTGCGAGATCGGCGTCGAGGAGGAGCCCGGTGGCTGCCACCCGCTCGACCAGCGACGCGAGGTCGGTCGACCCGTCCGCGGCCAGGGCCTCCGCGCCGTCGGCGGCCGCCGCGGCCACGGTCCGCATCACCTCTCGGGCGCCGGCCGGGTCGCGGTCGGCGAGCCGGCGCGCGGCGCCCGCCTGCAGCGCGACCACCGTCAGGCTGTGGCCGATCGCGTCGTGGATCTCGCGCGCCAGGCGCAGCCGCTCGTCCAGCACCGCGCGCGTCGCCGCCGTCGCCTCCTGGCGGGCGAGCAGCTCGTTGTTCGCGCGCGCCTGCTCGACCAGCCGGCTCACCTCGTTGACTGCCACCCCACCGAGCCAGCAGACCAGCAACATCAGGCCTTCGCCGAGCAGGTCGCCGGTGCCGACCCCGACCAGCTGCCCCAGCCAGCACACGAGCAGTCCGACGACCGCGGTACGACGGGGCGACAGCGCGGCGACCGCGAATGCGAGTGTCAGCGAGAGGGCTGTCTCGCTCAGGCTTCCGTCGATCGGCGCCACCGAGCGGGCGTACGCCGCGGTCGCGACCCAGGTGAGCGTGACCGCGACGATCGGCCGCCACCAGGTCATCGCGAACGGGATCCCGACGGCCAGCGCGGCCGGCAGCACCACCCAGTCGGGAGCCGTCAGCGGCAAGGTCGAGGCGGACTCCGCCGAGAGCCCGACCACGACGGCTCCGGCGGCCAGCACGGTCCAGGGCTGGGCCGCGGCACGCAGCGCCTGCACGTGGTCGACGGCGAGCGGATCCTCGATCGGCGGGGTGGCGACCGGCGCCGTCAGCGCCACCACCTCCTCGCGGGTGCGGCCGAGCAGGGCACGCGCCGACGCCTCGACGTCGCCCGGATCGGCACCGGACTCGGCGGCCGCGGCGATCTCCGCCAAGCCGTCCACCAGGGTCGGCTGCAGCCGCTCGCTCGCCCGCAGCCTCTCGGCCAGCACGGCCGACTGCTGCTGGGCACGCTGCGCCTGCACGATCCGACGGTGCTGGTCGCGCAGCGCGGCGAGCCTTTCCCGGCGTACGCGCACGAGCCGGCCGACGGCTGTCGGCAGCGCCCCGATGAACAGCGTCACGAACACCATGCCGCTGATGCGATCCCACCCGCTCCGGGTGGTCAGGTCGGCACTCGACACCACCACCAGCGGCAGCAGCACCCCGAGCAACACCGGCCGACCGGACCCGTGCGCGCCGAGGGAGTACGACGCGAGCAGCATCGCCAGGATCCAGACCCCGCCGCTGTCCGGGGCGTCGGGCCAGGCCAGCGCGGTGACCGTCGTACCGACCACGCCGCCCACGGCGATCACGCAGATCGACACGAGCGGGTGCGTCCGGCGTACGGCCAAGGACACCAGCCCCACGGCGCCGACGGCGTCGAAGACGAGCAGGCCAGGAGTGCCGCGCTGGACGACCACGGCCTCGGCGACCGCGGCCAGCACGAAGCACGCGGCCACCGCCGCATCCATCCTGCTCACGCCCAGCACCCGCTCAGGGTAGGAGCCCACATCGCCTCCCGGGTCCTCCTTGCGAAGGACGCCCCCCGGCGGACCGGAAGTGGCTCGACGGACGGACGACCGGCGCTCGAGCCGCTCCTAGCGTCCTGTCACATCACGTCTCGCCGTCGAAAGGACGACCCATGACCACCTCCACCGCCACCGCGCCGACGCAGGCCCCGACCGACACGACCTGGCTGCGGCTGGTCCAGGCATCGATCGCCGTCGGAGTCGTCGGGCTCGTCGTGTTCGGGTACGTCGGAATGGCCTTCACCACGATCAGTGAGGGCGACTTCGAATACACCGCCGACTACTGGTACACCGGCTGCGGCCTCCCGATCGCGCTCGCCGGCATCGGCATCGCGCTCGGCGTCCACCGGCTGCAGCACGGCGCGGACGGCCGCCTGGGGCGCATCGGGGTCTGGGTGAACACTGTCGCCCTCACCGAGCTCTTCGTGCAGCTGGGCTGCTCGGTCGTCGTCGGGAGCGAGCTGCGCTGGGGTCCGTCGTACGTCGTGGCCTCGCTGCTGACCTTCGTCGGCACCGCCCTGCTGGCCGCAGGCTCCTGGCGGGTCGGCCTGCTCCCCCGCTGGATGCTCGGGGTCTGGCCACTGATCTGGATCCTCGGCTCGTTCGCGGGCACCGGTCCGGTGCCGTTCCTGCTCGCGGGGTTCCTGGTCCTCCTCGGCGTCATCCTCGCCCGCCGGGTCGACTCCCGGAGCTAGCGAGGCCTGTCGAAATGTCCGCGGCTCGCTCGACGTAGGGGCAACCACCGCACCTCCCGGGTGCGGCCCCTACCTCGAGGAGTCGCCATGACCACCACCCAGACCACCCGGACTCGCCGCATGACCGCGCACGCCGAGCCCGCCCGGGCGTCGCGTCCCCGGGCACGACGCGTCCTGGCGGGCGGCGTCGGTGCCTCCGCCGCCGGTGCCGTCGTCCTGCTCGGGTACGGCGCCCTCGCGGTCGCCCTCCACGGCCCGATGCAGGCCGGGGACCCCGGAGCCGCCGACGCCACCCCGATCAACGCAGCCAGCTTCCCGATCGGGCTGCTCTTCTGCGCGGTCGTCGCCATCCCGCTGGCCGTGGCGATCGGGCGTTTCGCCTCCCGCCCGACGCGGACGTTCCGGCACACCGCGATCGTCCTGACGGCCGTGTCGCTGGTCGCGCCGATCGGGGCCACGCACACCGACGTCGCGACCCGCTTCCTGCTCGCGGGCGGCCACGTCGTCGCCGCGGCCGTCGTCATCCCCTTGATCATCCGGGCGCTCCGTACGACGCTCGATTGACCACGCACACGAAGAGGTGGACCGATGCCTGAGCGCGAGCCCGTCGACACCACGAACCTGGACCAGTACCAAGACACGCCGCTCGTCTGGAGCAGAGTGCGTGACCTGCTCGTCGCCGAGCGCGGCGAGGCCCGCTCGTACTTCCTCGGGACCATCGGATCCGACGGTCGGCCGCACGCCGCGGGCGTGGGCGCCGTCTGGGTCGACGGCGACCTGTACGTCGTCGCGGGGCCGGGCACCCGCAAGGCGCGCAACCTCGAGGCCAACCCGGCCTGTACCGCGTCGGTGTCCCTGAGCGGGATGGACCTCGTCCTCGAGGGCGACGCCTCCCGCGTCCACGACGCCGAGACCCTGGAGCGGCTGGCCGCGGTCTACCGCGAGTCGGGCTGGCCCTGCGAGGTGCAGGGCGACGCCTTCACCGCGCCGTACACGGCACCGAGCGGCGGACCGCCGCCGTGGAACCTGTACCGCGTCACCGTGCACACGGCGTTCGGGGTCGCGAGCGCCGAGCCGCCGGGCGCCACCCGCTGGCGCTTCGGCTGAGGTCAGACCGGGCGTCTGGCCAGGGCCACGCCGGTGATCAACACGAACAGAGCCCACACCAGGAACCCGGCGAGCCCGACGAACAGCCAGGCGGCTCCCTCGGCGATCGGCACCGCGAACACCGAGGCCACCAGCAGGCAGGCAGCGCCTGGCAGTGCCAGTCCGGCGAGCCACGCGGGGACGAGCCCGTTCGCGCGGGCCGCGCGGGACAGGCCCAGGAGAGCCACCGCGATGGCGGCCAGGTTGAGCCCGAACGCGGCGCCGTCCATCGCCCACATCGCCGAGGCGACCTCCGGCGCGGAAGCGAGGTCATGAAGGTCAGCGACGAGCGCCGCCTCGACCAGGTTCACGACGGAGAACAGGGCCGCGATGGTCACGACGGACAGCGTTCCCAGCTGCGCCCACCAGCGCGCGTTCCGGTCGGCACGGGTGGCCGAGACCACCCCGGCGGTGAACGCGAAGAGCCCGATCAGACCCAGCGGAAACAGCGCGATCGGCACCACCATCGCGGTCCGGTGGCCCTCGGCGTACGCCGTCACGGAGGCGCCGGAGGCCCCGAAGTGTGGCGCTCCGGCGCGGATCGCATTGTCCACCACCAGCAGCAGGACGAAGAGCAGACCTCCGCCCCCGGAGATCCGGCCGAGCCGACCTCCCACGCTGCTGCTCCCTGTCTGGGACGTGGTCGCCTCTCCAGCGGTCGCCGCGGTCATGGTGTGCCCCTGAGTAGAGTCCGGTTCAGGGCGAGAGAACGTGAACTCTCTGATCTGAATACAATTCTATTCAGTAGAACATCGATCTAGCGAGGTGTCAACGATGCCTGCCCCACGCCCGAACCGGCGCGAGGTCGCGGCCCTCGCCACCCGGGACGAGATCCTGCGCGCAGCGCGCCGGCTCTTCGCGGCGGAGGGGTACGCCGCCACCTCGATCCAGCAGATCGCGGCCGAGGCCGGGGTGTCGGTGCAGACGATCTACTCCAGCGTGGGCTCCAAGGCCGCCCTCGTGCTCGCCCTGAACGACCTGATCGACGAGGAGGCCGGGCTGCGTGAGGCCGCGGCCGCACTCGAGGCCGAGGACCGGCCGGAGCAGATGATCGCCCTGGGCGTGCGTCTCACCCGCCGGCTGAACGAGCGCTGCGGGGACCTGGTCCGGGTCCTGGTGAGCACCGCACCCTCCGAACCGGACGTCGCCGCCACCTACGAGGAGGGGCTCCGGCGTCATCGCAGAGGCGTGACCGGCCTGACCGCCAGGCTGGCCGAGATGGGTGCGCTCTCGCCGGACATGACGGCCGATCGAGCCGCCGCGGCGTTCTCGATGATGACCTCCCCCGCCAGCTGGCTCCAGCTGACCGGTCCCGACGAATGGAGCTTCGACGAGGCCGAGACGTGGATCGCGAACTCGCTGTCGACGCTGTTGCTGGGGGGACGCAAGCGGCGGCGTTGACCGCGGTTTCCCGGCCGAGGCAGCGAAACCGCATCCGACCTCGTACACTTGTCTCATCGGCACCGGCGGGTGGCCGACCGATCTGGTCCCCACTCAGCGCCGGGTGTCCGCCGTCAGGGCGCGACACGGGCCGAGGGGTTCCGATCCGGGATCGGATCGGGCTGTCGAGATCAGACCCCGCCGAGGTTGGCGGGACGCCGGCGGCGGGCTCAGCTCGCCGGCGACGGGGATTCGCGCTTGAGGAAGAGAGCGACTGGTTGGCCACACAGCGTCGACGCCGGTCCGGGAGCACCCGGACAGGTCAGCGGTCCGGCAACCGCGTCCGGAACCGCGACAACGAGGGCATCATCCCGGTGCTCGCGATGGCGGTGCGCGAGGTCGAGCGCGCGGTCGCCGGACGGCAGCTGACGTCGGGTCAGCGGGCACGGTTCCAGGCCGCCGCGCTGCTGGCGCGCGCCGAGCGGGCGAACGTCCGCAGCGACGAGTCGCTGACACCGGCGCAGCGTGACACCCAGCTCAAGCGGCTCGAGGGACTGGCCACGATCCTCGCCCAGATCGCGACCCGAGAGCCGTCGCTGTTCTCGCTGCTGCAGGAGGACGCCGAGGTCTCCGACGCGACGCGCCGGCTCGAGCGCGAGATGCAGCAGCAGGCGGGCATCGAGGTGGAGGACGAGCCGGAGCCGGAGCCGACGTACCCCCTCGTGGGGCGCGACCGGACCGCGCTGCCGCAGTCCGTCGTCCAGGCGCAGCTGGCCAACCCGTTCCAGGTTCCCGACTTCAGCCAGACCGCGCCGAAGGTGCACGGCTATCTCGCCGGGTGGGAGCTGATCGAGCCGCTGCTGAACTCCTTCGAGCAGGCCGCGCCGGGCGCACCGGCGAGCATGTCGCTCCCCGAGCCGCGGCCGATCCTGCTGCCGGACGGCCTCGATCTGATGCCGCACCAGGCGCGGCTGCTGGCCGCGGTCGCCGAGGGTCACCGCACCTTCCTCCTCGCCGACGAGCCCGGCCTCGGCAAGACCGCGCAGGCCCTGCTGGCCGCGCAGGCGGCGAACGCCTTCCCGCTGCTGGCGATCGTGCCGAACGTCGTGAAGACCAACTGGGCGCGCGAGGCGAAGATGTGGACGCCGAGCCGTTCGGTCACCGTCGTGCACGGCGACGGCCTCGACGTCGACGGGTTCGCCGACATCGTGGTCGTCAACTACGAGGTGCTCGACCGGCACGTCGGCTGGATGGGCGAGCACGGCTTCCGGGGCCTGGTCGTCGACGAGGCGCACTACATCAAGAACAAGAAGTCGCAGCGTTCGCAGAACGTCCTGGAGGTCTCCGACCGCATCCGGCAGCGGGTCGCGCGGCCGCTGCTGATGGCGCTCACCGGGACGCCGCTGATCAACGACATCGACGACTTCCGCGCGATCTGGCAGATGCTGGGCTGGATCGACGAGAAGCGGCCCGGCAACGTGCTGATGGCCGCTCTCGAGGAGACCGGCTTCACGCCGGCCGACCATGCGTTCTACCCGGCCGCGCGGCAGTCGGTCGTCGACCTCGGCATCGTGCGTCGTCGCAAGGTCGACGTCGCGGCCGACATCCCGGCCCGCCGGATCGCCGACCTGCCGGTGGAGCTCGAGGGTGCGATGGGCCGCTCGATCCGCGAGGCCGAGGAGCAGCTGGCCAAGCGGCTGGTCGGTCGCTACCGGGCGGCGCTCGAGCACCGTCGTACCGGCTACTCGATCGTGGGTGTCGACGGCATCGACCACGAGCTGGTACGCCGCGTGGCCGAGCGCGAGATCGCCGAGGGGTCGGAGTCCAAGACAGGCGACAACGTCTTCACGATGGTCCGCAAGATCGGTCAGGCCAAGGCCGAGCTCGCCACCGACTACGCCGTGCAGCTCGCCCGCAGCGCCGGCAAGGTGGTGTTCTTCGCCAAGCACCTCGACGTGATGGACACCGCCGAGGAGATCTTCGCCCGCCGCGGCGTAGGGGCGACGTCGATCCGTGGCGACCAGACGCGCAAGGCGCGCGACGAGGCGATCGACTCGTTCGTCAACGACCCCGACACCCACGTCATCGTGTGCTCCCTGACGGCCGCCGGGGTCGGGATCAACCTGCAGGTCGCCTCCAACGTCGTCCTGGCCGAGCTGTCCTGGACGAACGCCGAGCAGACCCAGGCGATCGACCGGGTCCACCGGATCGGCCAGACCGAGCCGGTGACCGCCTGGCGGATCATCGCCGCCCAGACGATCGACGCCAAGATCGCCGAGCTGATCGACAGCAAGGCCGGCCTCGCCGCGCGCGCCCTGGACGGTGCCGACGAGGAGGCGACCTCGACCGCCGACGTCCAGGTCGAGACCCTGGCCGCGATCCTCACCGAGGCGCTCACCGAGGCTGCCGACGACTGACGCGGAGCCGGGCCTTCTCACAAACTGGCCCACAAACGGCGCCATGGGTGGGCCGGGAGAGTCGTCTGTGGGCCAGTTTGTGCGCCAGCCCCTAGAGTCCCGAGGGTGAGCATCCTGCCCCTGCTGCCCACCTCGTTGGTCGGCAGCTACGCCCAGCCGGACTGGCTGATCGACCGGGCCAGGCTGGCCGGGCGGTTCCCGCCGCGGGTGCGGGCCAAGGAGCTGTGGCGGGTCGACCCGGAGCACCTCGACCAGGCCCAGGACGACGCGACCCTGCTGGCGATCCGAGCCCAGGAGCGGGCCGGGCTCGACATCGTCACCGACGGCGAGATGCGGCGTGAGTCGTACTCCAACCACTTCGCCACCGCGCTCGACGGCATCGACATCGACAACCCGGGCACGGCGCTCGACCGCAGCGGCCATCCCAACCCGGTGCCGCGGATCGTCGGCCCGATCGAACGGCCCCGGCCGATCGAGGTCGAGGACCTGACCTTCCTCCGCGAGAACACCGACCACACGATCAAGATGACCGTGCCGGGCCCGTTCACCATGTCGCAGCAGGCCCAGAACGACTTCTACACCGACGCCGAGTCGGCCGCGATGGCGTACGCCGCGGCGGTCAACGCGGAGATCAAGGACCTGCACTCCGCCGGCGCCGACATCGTCCAGATCGACGAGCCCTACATGCAGGCGCGTCCCGAGCCGGCCCGCCAGTACGGACTGGCCGCGCTCAACCGGGCCCTCGAGGGGGTCACCGGCACCACGGCGGTCCACATCTGCTTCGGGTACGCCGCGATCATCCACGAGAGGCCGGAGGGCTACTCCTTCCTCCCCGAGCTGGCCGGCTGCACCGCCGACCAGATCTCGATCGAGACCGCGCAGTCGGGTCTGGACCTCGGCGTCCTGGAGGACCTCAGCGAGAAGACGATCATCCTCGGCGTCATCGACCTCTCCGACCACGAGGTGGAGTCCGTGGAGACGGTTGCCGGCCGAGTACGTCGCGCTTTCGACCACATCGCTCCCGACCACGTCACCATCGCCACCGACTGCGGCATGAAGTACCTCCCCCGCGCCAGCGCGGAGGGCAAGATGCGCGCGATGGCCGGGGCGGCCGCCGTACTCCGGGCCGAGCTGTCGAGGTAGCCCCCCGGGGCATTCGCGCCACCGCGTTGTGCCGTGCTCGCGCCCGGGTCACACTGGAACGCAGAACCCTCCGAGGTGAGTGCGATGACGCACGGACACACGCTGACGATGACCGTCGACGCCACACAGCGGTCGCTGGACCAACGGCTACGACACGCGCTGCTGCCCCACGACAACCCTCGGCGGCCGCGCGACCACTACGCGGCCACCGACACCTTCCTCGCCGCCACGAGCCGTCACCTGGCCGCCGTCGAGGCGGTCCTGGTCGCGGAGGTGCGCCGGTCGATGCCGGACGGCGAGAGCCTCTGCCACGACTACCTGCACACCGCCCGCGAGCTCGAGCTGACCCTGGCCTGGGTCAAGGGGAAGCTGTACGGCGAGGCGCACGCGATCTACCTCAAGTGGCCCGAGCTCTGGGCGGACGTCCGGTCGCTGCTCGACGAGCACAACCGCCTCGAACGTCGCATGGTCGCCGAGCTCATCCGGCACGGCGACCCGCGAACCGTCGACGGACTCGCGCGGCGGATGTTCGACGCCGAGACGCACGGCCCGACCCGCCCCCACCCGCGCACGCCGCACACCGGCCTCCTCGGCCTCGCCTCACGGCGGATGTGGGCCCTGGCCGACCGGGTCTGGGACGCCGCCGAGGGCCGGGTGATCCCAGACCCCGTGCCGCCCACGCCTCATCGCCACGACAGCCTCGTCGCGCAGTACCTGGTGGCAGACCCGAAGTTCGACGCCTCGGCGACCGTCGTGGACCACCACAAGCGGCACACCTCGAGCGACTAGCTCGAGTGGTCCGTGATATGCCCGGGGACGCTTCGTAGCGCGTCCCCGGGCACACGACCTGGCCGGAGCGAGGGTCAGTCGCAGTCCTCGAGCTCGATCTCGACGATCAGCTTCTTGATCTCGACCTCGCGCACCTTCTGCTGCCGCCGCTCGAGGGCCCGGATCAGCGACTCGGCGAGGCCGTCGACCTTCGGGTCGTCCTCGCAGCCGCAGTCGTCCGAGTGCTCGGGGTGGCCGGTGCCGGGGTCGGGCTCGTCCTGCCCCGGGCGGTTGGGCCGGGTGATGGTCGGGTCGAGCTGGTAGGACATGCCGCCGACCAGGATGCCGTTGACCCGGGCAGCCACCTGGATCGTCCGCTGCTCGGCCGCCTCGACGTCCTGCGGCCCGAACTCCTGCCCAGGAACGAGCCGCATGTGGACCTCGCGGCTCTCGCCGGGCTTGAGCTCGAACGCGTCCCCGCCACGGTTGGTGAACAGGAGCTTCCAGCCGCGCTGGACCAGCAGGCCGGGCAGCGTGTGCTCGAGCGTCACCACACCGGCGGTGGTGAGCGGGTTCTTCGCCTCGAACGTGAGGTCGGAGAACTCGTCCACGAGCCCCGTCGTACCACCGGGCACGGGCGCGACGTTGCGCTGGCCGATGTTGTTGTCGTGTGGCACCAGCCGCCACTCGGGGATGGAGTCGCCGGCCGCGATGTGGTCGACGTTGGACTCGTCGCCGGTCGCCGAGACGATCATGAACATGCACTCGTGCCCCACGTGGCGGGGTGTCCACTCGAACGGTCCGACCACGATCTCCCCGGAGCTGTTGGCCGGCACGTTGGCGGCGCCGAGCTGCGCGGTCGTCATCGGGAGCCAGTCGTTGGGGTAGGACAGGCCGGCCGCGGGGTTGGCGTGGTAGGCCTTCACGACCACGTTGGTCGCGGTCTGGGTGCCGCGGTTCTTGATCTTCACGTAGGCGTAGTTGGTGCGGTTGGTGATCGGGTCCTCGTGCGTGGTCCCGCCGTCGGCGTGCCGCCGGTTCCAGATGCTCTGGTTGTCCCAGAACACCGGCTGGTAGGTGTACTCGCCGTGCCGGCCGTCCTCGACGTACACGTCGACCGCGGGCGGCGCGCCGACGTTGTTGTTCGGCGTCGACGTGCCCGCGGGCTGGAACATGCCCTGCTTCTCGAACGCCCAGCGGATGACCTTGCGGTAGGCGCCCCCGGTGATGTTCTCGCTGACCCAGTCGCCGGCGTCCGCCGTCTCGAGGGCGGCCTCGAAGCCGACCGCCGAGCCCGGGTTGGTGGACGGTGTCAGGGTGCCGATCGCGCGCATGATCAGGTAGACGGCCATCCGCGCCGCGAACCGCTGCGTGTTCACGTCGGTCGAGTCGCCGCCGATCGAGCGGTACAGGCGGAACAGCGTGGTCGACAGGATCTGCTCGTTGTTGTAGCCTCCGCCGTCGCCCGAACCGAACGGATTGAGCGCGATGCTCCCCGCCCAGCCCCAGCCCGCGGCCGGCGTGCGGTCATGGCGCCGCGCGATCACCGAGGAGATCCACGGGAACGTCAGGAACCGGTCCGAGGCCTGGGTCCCGGGGTCGGTGAGGATCGCCGCGACGCTGTCGCCGGCGCTGTGCGCGAAGCCGAAGTTGGGCGAGTGCACGTGGTTGTAGAGCACGCCGTGGCCCCCGAGCTCGTGCAGCACCACCCTCAGGTCGTCGGCGATGCCGACCGGGTGGCTGGTGTCGCCGCCGTCCGCGAGCTGGAACGTCGTCCGCAGGATGCCGGCGCCGCTCGACGTACCGATGCAGTGGGCGTTGACGGTGTTGGGTCCACCGGTGAAGCCCCGGAAGTCCACCGAGGTCGGGAACGTCGTGCCCGGCAGGTACGCCGAGCGCGTGAACCCCATGCCGTCGAGCAGCCGGAAGAACCAGTCGCAGTGGACGTAGGCGTTGACCGCCGAGAACTCGTTGGTGCGCGAGTCGTAGTCGAAGTTGTTGCCCGCCGGCCTGGTCGGTGGCGCGACGGTCGGCTCCTCCGAGTCGATCAGGGCGACGGTGTCGCCCGACAGGGCCTGGACGCCGTTGGCCGGCGCGCCGAGACCGAGCAGGGTCCTCGAGACCCGGTAGGGGTTCAGCGCCGTGCTGGTGGCGCTCGCCGCAGGGCCGGCGGAGGTGGACGGGTCGATCTCGAAGACCAGACCGGTGACGTCGTCGACGAAGGGCCGGACGTAGAGCGCGGTCAGGGTGTCGACGTCGATCAGCGCCGTCCAGTTGAGCGCGCCGTACCCGGGCATCGCGAGCCTGAAGTCGACCTTGGCGCACACCCGGTGCTCGCCGGGCCGGATCGAGTCCGGCACGGCTGGCAGCGGGAGCCGCGGCTGGCTGCTGTCGGAGTCCGTGAGCTCCTCGGCGGCCACGGTGATCACGACCCGCTCGGGGTCACGTTGCCGGTGCTGGGGGTCGAAGCGGTGGACGACCAGCGTGCGGCGATCGATCGCGATCGAGCGGCGTACCGGCTGGCGCTCGCCGCCGTCCTGCGCCGGGATGCCGAGGACCTGGGACAGCTGTGGCCCGGTCAGCGCGAGCGCACGCTTGACCTTCTTGGGGTCGGGCTGGGCGACGTTCACGTCCTCGTGCTGCGTCGACTGGGAGCTGACGACCCGGAACGGCGCGGAGGTCAGCTGGACCGCGACGCCCGCCTCGAAGACCGGGAGGCCGAGGACCGTCTGCTGGTAGGCGACCGTCGTGGTGTCGAACTGCGCCTTCTCGCCGGAGAAGCGCAGCTCCACGGGAGCGTCGACGGGCGTGGTGGAGGGCGACTCGGCCAGGGTGGCCAGCGCCGTCGGCGTCAGGCCCAGGATGTCGCCGAAGCTGTGCAGGTAGCGGGACGCAGCCAGCTGCGGAGTCGCGGCCGGTACGGCGTAGGGCGAGCCGAGGTGGCGCAGGTGCAGCACCTGCCCGTCGGTGTCGCGGTCGATGTAGACGTCGCGGGCGACGTCGAGCTCTTGGATCATGGTTGCTTCTCCCGTTTGGGCACCGATCCCCTGCCGGTGCTTGGGACGAGGAGCCCCGGCGCCTCACCCCTGATACGGCCGGGGAGGCCCGGATCCGCCGGGCTCGGAGGCGATCAACGTTCCGGTGCGAGCACCAGGTCGAACGCGATCCGCGCCCACGGGCCGGCGATTTCCCGGCCGTCCGGGGTCGGCGTCGTGGGGATCTGCTGGTGGACGTCGACGACCAGGGAGTCGCGGACGCCGAAGACGCTGTCGGAGTCGAGGTGGGCGTCGCCACGCGGGAAGACGTGGGTGACCAGGGTCCGGTAGCCCTCGGCCACGACCATCAGGTGCAGGTGCGAGGCGCGCATCGGGGAGCGGCCGGTGGCACGGAGGAGCTCGCCGACGGGGCCGTCGTCTGGGATCGGGTACGGCGTGGGGGTCACCGCCCAGAAGCAGTAGCGGCCCTGGTCGTCGGTGTGGAGGTGGCCGCGGCCGGCGACCCGCTCGTCGCCGTACTGCACGTCGTACCGGCCCGCGGAGTCCGCCTCCCAGACCTCGAGGCGCGCGCCGGCGACCGGCTTTCCGTCTGTGTCGGTCACCGTGCCCTCGACCCAGCACGGCTCGCCCGGCGCACCGTGCGCGACGTCGCCGCCCGGCCCGATGTCCGGGGAGCCCTGCACGAAGAAGGGGCCGAAGACCGTGGCCTCGGTGGCGTTCGCGTAGGCCTCGTTGTTGATGGTGATCGTCTGCATCGACGCGCCGAGGACGTCGGAGAGCAGGATGAACTCCTGTCGCCGGTCGTCGGTGATGTGGCCGACCGCGGTGAGGAAGTCGATCGCCCGCTT
Source organism: Nocardioides sp. (assembly GCF_036503465.1). Lineage (GTDB taxonomy): Bacteria > Actinomycetota > Actinomycetes > Propionibacteriales > Nocardioidaceae > Nocardioides. The sequence goes on along the minus strand of NZ_DASXWU010000039.1, from coordinate 28,751 downwards.
CCACTCCTCCTCGGTCAACCGGGTCTCGCGCAGGAACGCGTGCAGGTGCCGGGTCAGCGCCTCCACCAGCTGCTTCGTGCGGGGGTCGGGGGTGTCGGCGTACGACGCCAGGACCCGCTCGACCAGCGCGGCCTCGCGCTCCTGCTGCTCGGCGGAGATCTCGCCTGGAGTGCCGTCCATGCCGGCTCCTTCCCGTGCCGCGGCCACCATGCCACGTTCCCGGGGGCGCGAGGGGGTCGGCCGCCTGAGGGGAAGCCAGGGGCTCCTCTCAGGCGGACGACCCGGTGGGGCTCAGGCGGCAGCGGCGCCTTCCGGCACCTCGTCGACCGGCGCCGACGCCTCGTCGGCCGGCGATGCCACGGTGTGCCGGTGGCGGGCGATGCCGAGGGCCGCCAGGGCGGCGAGGACCGAGATGCCGGCAGCCGTGAGGAGGGCCGGCTCGTACCCGGAGAGGGTCGAGGCGGGTGTGGCCAGCGACCCGTGAGCGTCGAAGACCACGGTCACCACGGCAACACCGGCGGCCTGGCCGATCTGCTGAAGGGTGTTGAGGACCCCGGCGGCGCGGCCGAGCAGTGCCGGCGGCGCGGCGTTGAGGCCGGAGGCGGACGGCGCGGGCAGCGCCATCGAGATGCCGACGCCGGCCAGCACGAACGGCGCGACGAACCCGCCGTACGACGCGTGCGTGTGCGCCTCGTGCAGCAGCCACACGAACCCGACGGCCTGGAGCGCCAGACCGGGCGCGGCCAGCGCCCGGGATCCGACCCGGTCGATCAGCCGGCCGGCGACGGGCGCGACGAGCAGCGGCGTCATCGTCCACGGCAGGAACCGCAACCCGGTGCCGAGCGGCGAGTCGCCGCGCGAGATCTGGAAGTACTGGCTGGTCACGTAGGCCGTCGCGAAGATCGAGGCCGCCATCAGGAACGACGTCAGCGACGACGCCGCGAAGATCCTCGACCGGAACAGCGACAGCGGCACCATCGGGGCGGGTGCCACCGACTCCCAGCCGAGGAAGGACGCCAGCAGGACGACCCCGAGGGCAAGCGCGACCAGCACTTCGGCCGACCCCCAGCCGGCCTCCGGGGCGCGGAGGACACCCCAGACGAGCGCCGCCATGGCGCCAGACGCGGTGACCATGCCCAGCGGGTCCAGCCGGGTCCGCGGGCCGAAGGTCTCGGGCAGCACCCGCAAAACCGCGACCGCGGCAGCGAGACCGAGGGGCACGTTCACCCAGAAGACCCAGTGCCAGTCCAGTCCCTCGGTGACGGCACCGCCGACCAGTGGCCCCGACGCGACACCGAGCCCGGCGACACCGCCCCAGATGCCGACGACCGCGCCCCGACGCTCGGCGGGGAACGCCGAGGTCAGCAGGGTCAGCCCGAGCGGCATCACGACCGCGGCACCGAGGCCCTGGACGGCCCGGAAGGTGATCAGCGTGCCCAGGCTCGGCGCGAGTGCGCACGCGGCCGAGGCCAGGCTGAACAGCACCAGCCCTCCGGCGTACGTGCGTCTCCGGCCGAGCCGGTCGCCGAGCGCGGCCGCGGTGATGATGCCGGCGGCGAAGGTGAGGGCGTAGGCGTTGATGATCCAGGGCAGGCTGCCGGCTCCGCCGCCGAGGTCGGCGTGGATCGACGGCAGCGCGGTGACCACGACGAGCGCGTCGAGGGTCACCAGCAAGTAGGCGCCCGCGGTGAGCAGGACGGTCAGCCGTGACATGAGACTTCCTCTCTGCCGCCGGCGACCGGGTGTCACCGGCGTACGAAAGGGCAGACGGGAGGCACGTCGGGAACTGGGCGCCGCCGGACCGCCCAGTTCCGCGGCCTGGGGACGTCTACACCTTCAGCACCCCTGTCGGCGGGGTGCGAGAGGGTCTTGGAGTTGCGAAGGTGGAGACATGGACACAGACCTCCCGCCGGATCTGCTGGGGCGGGCGCGCGCGGGCGACGAGGACGCGTTCGGCGAGCTGGTCGCGCCGTACCGGCACGAGCTGCAGGTGCACTGCTACCGCATCCTGGGCTCGCTGCAGGACGCGGAGGACGTCCTGCAGGAGACCTTGCTGTCGGCCTGGCGCGGGCTCGGCGGCTTCGAGGAACGGTCGTCGGTGCGCACCTGGCTCTACCGCATCGCGACCAACCGCAGCCTCGACGCCGTCCGCGCGGGTGCCCGCCGGGAGGGTGCGATGACCCCGCGCTTCAACGACTTCACGCCGCCCGAGCCGACCGACTACGGCGAGGTGCCGTGGCTGACGCCGTACCCCGACGACCTGCTCGACCTGCCCGACACGACGCCGGGGCCGGAGGCCGTCGTCGAGCAGCGGGAGGCGACGTCGCTGGCGTTCGTCACGGCGCTGCAGCTGCTGCCCCCGCGGCAGCGGGCGGTGCTGATCCTGCGCGACGTGCTGGGCTATCGGGCCGCCGAGGTCGCAGAGATCCTCGAGACAACGGTCGAGTCGGTGACCAGCGCCCTGAAGCGGGCGCGGGCCGCGGTCGACGCCGACCCGACACTCGTCGAGCGCCGTCACCAGGCCCCGGCGCCCGAGCCGGGGTCGGCCGAGGAGCGGCGGATGATCGAGGCGTACGTCGACGCGTTCACCACCCACGACGTCGACAAGCTGGTCGCGATCCTGAGCGAGGACGTCTGGCTGAAGATGCCGCCGCTGCCGTTCGAGTACCACGGGCGCGACGCCGCCATCGGCTTCTTCACCGCCGTCGTGCATCCCCGCCATCGCCGGCTGCGGCTGGTCCACACCCGAGCGAACGGCTGCCCCGCCAGCGGCATCTACGCCCACGACCCGGCCACCGACACCTGGCGGGCGACCGGCCTGGTGGTGGTGGTCATCTCCGGAGACCGGATCACCGAGCTGACCCGCTTCGAGGCCGGGCTGATGGGGAGCTTCGGGCTCCCCCGCATCCTGGAGTGAACGACCGCCTTCTAGGCTCGCGGCGTGACCGCGCTGCAGATCGTGCTCAGCGTGGTCGCGTTGGTGGTCGCGATCTGGCTGGTGGTGCTGATCGTGCGGGACCTGGAACCCGACGACTACCTCTACGGCGCGCTCGGGCTGCTCGAGATCGGGCTTGTCGCGCAGCTGGTGATCGGGCTGGTGATGGTCTCGGGCGACCACGGCGGCGTGAACGTCGCGGCGTACGTCGGCTACCTGGTCGCCTCTCTCGTGGTGCTGCCCGCGGCGTTCTTGTGGTCGGTCGGTGAGCGCACCCGGGCCGGCACCGGGGTCCTGCTCGTCGCGGTGATCGTCGTACCGGTGCTCTTCCTGCGGCTGCACCAGCTGTGGGGCGCCCGGTGAGCGCCTCCACGCGGACCGGCTTCGGCCGGATCCTGGTCTTCGTGTACGGCGTGTTCGCGCTCGCCGCGACCGCCCGGGCGCTCGTGCAGCTGGCGACCCAGGCCTCGAAGGCGCCGGTCGCCTACTCGCTGTCGCTCTTCTCCGGCCTCGTCTACATCGTGGCCACCTGGGCGCTGGCCACCGACCGACGCCGGGTCGCCCTGGTGACGATCTGCGTCGAGCTGACCGGGGTGCTCGTGATCGGCACCCTCAGCCACCCCTCCGACATCGACCGGGCCAGCGTCTGGTCGGACTACGGCAACGGCTACGGCTTCGTCCCCCTGGTGCTGCCGTTCATCGGCCTCTGGTGGCTCTGGAGCCTCGGCCGTTCTTCCTCGCCTGGCTGAGGCGGCGCCGGCGGTTTCCCCGGTGGACCGGGGATCCATGACGTTCTCGGGCGAAATTTCCCCCCAGAACGTCAGCCTTCCCCGGTGTACCGGGGAAACCGCCGGCCCCGTGACTACAGCACCTGGGTGCCGTACATCTCCCCCAGGGGATCGGCGAGGAGCTCGAGGCGGGCGCCGTCGGGGTCGCGGAAGTAGATCGACTTCTCGCTCTCGACCAGGTACTCGACCCCGGCCGCGTCCAGCTTCCCGCGCAGGTGGTCCCACTTCTCCTGGCTGACCGAGATGGCGAGGTGGTGCAGCCCGCCCAGCACCTCGGCGTACGGCCCGAGGTCGAGGCCGGGGAGGTCGAAGAACGCCAGCAGGTTGCCGTTCCCGATGTCGAAGAAGAAGTGGTTGGAGCCGGCGTAGTCGCGGTTCTCGAAGATCTCGGTGAGCGGGAACTCGAGCAGCCCCTGGTAGAAGTCGATGGTCGCCCGGACGTCCGAGCAGATCAGCGCGAAGTGGTGCAGCCCCTGCGCGCTGCTCGCTGGCCGGGCTCCGGGCTCCTGCAGGTAGTCGGCCCTGATCCGGTCGCGCTCGGCGTTGATCGCCTCCAGGTCGATCGTCATCTCGATCCTCCCCTCGCTGGTCGCACCATCATCCAGTGGTGCTCGCGTGCGCGCCAGGGGAGCGCCGACGCGGCCGCGCCGCCTCCCGGACGTAGAGCACCGAGAGCCCGTCGCTGCCCGACGGCACTTCCTTGACCTCGAGCCGCGGCAGGTCGGCGACCAGGGTGCTCAGCTTGGAGTAGCCGTAGTTGCGCGAGTCGAACGTCGGGTTGGTGTTCACGACGTACGACCCGACGGCGGACAGCGCGGCCCAGCCGTCGTCCTTGGCGTTGGCCTCCACGGCCCGCAGCAGCAGGTCGGTCAGCTGCTGCGCCTGGCTCCTGCTCGCCGAGGGGGTCGCGGTCTTGGCCGGCGTTGCAACCTTGGCCGCCTTCTTCGCGGCCTTCTTGGCGGTCGCCTTCGCCGCGGCCGCCTTGGACACCGGTCGGTCGCTCCCCGACGTGTCCTCACCCACCAGGACCTCGACGTAGGTGAACTGGTCGCAGGCGTTCTGGAACGCCTCGGGCGTCTTCCGCGCGCCGATGCCGTACACGCGCTTGCCGGACTCGCGCAGCCGCATCGCCAGCCGGGTGAAGTCGCTGTCGCTGGAGACGATGCAGAACGCGTCGACGGTTCCGGAGTACAGCAGGTCCATCGCGTCGATCACGAGCGCGAAGTCGGTGGAGTTCTTGCCGACCGTGTAGGCGAACTGCTGCACCGGCTGGATGGCGTACGTCGCGAGCTCGGGGCGCCAGTTCTTGAGGTGCTCGCTGGCCCAGTCGCCGTAGCCGCGCTTGATGCCGAGCGTCCCGTGCTTGGCGACCTCCCCGAGGATCGCGCCCGTCCACTGGTGGCTGATGTTGTCGCAGTCGATCAGCACCGCGACCCGCGCGTCACTCATCCCAGCTCCTCGCGATCGCTGTCGACATCGGCATCGGGATCGGGAAAGGCCACCAGGGCGCGGCCACCCTCGCCGCGCTGCATCCGCTCGAAGGCGGCCGGTACGTCGGCCAGGGTGATCCGGTCGGTGATCGTGGACGCGAGGTCGAGGCTGCCGTCGGCGACGTACGGAAGGAGGCCCTCGATGTCGCGGCGGGCGTCGCTGTTGCCGTAGATGCTGCTGACCAGCGTCCGCGAGAAGTGGAACAGCTCGAGCGGGTTGAAGGTGACCTGCTGGTCCCTCGGCCCGACCCCGACGACCACGCAGGTTCCGCCACGGCGTACGGCGGTCCAGGCCTGCCGGATCGTGGCCGCCGACCCGACGCACTCCAGCGCCTGGTCGGCGCCGCGGCCGCCGGTGAGCGCCCTGACCTGCTTGGCGAGGTCGGGCGAGGCGACCAGGAAGTCCGTCGCACCGGCGTCGAGGGCCAGCGCCTCCTTCGAGCCGGCCACGTCCACGGCGATGATCCGATCCGCGCCGGCCAGCCGAGCTCCGGCCACGGCCGAGAGGCCGACACCGCCGAGTCCGATCACCAGCACCGAGTCGCCGGGCTGTACCTGGGCGGCGTTCCGGGCGGCGCCGACGCCGGTGAGGATCGCGCATCCGAGCAGTGCCGACTCAGCCAGGGGGACGTCGTCGGGCAGCGGTACGACGGCGTCGGCACGGACGACGACCTCCTCCGCCATCGCGCCCAGCCCCAGGCATGCTTCGAAGGTCGAGCCGTCGGCCAGCGTCCCGCCCGGGGCCCCCGTCACGCCCTCGATCGTCGAGCACAGCCACGGCTCTCCGTGACCGCAGTGCCAGCAGGTGCCGCACGGGACGGCCCAGTTCAGCACCACGTGCTGCCCGAGGTGCACGCCTGTCGACGTGGAGTCGGTGCCGACCTCGGTGACGATGCCGGACGCCTCGTGGCCGAGGACCTGCGGGTACGACGGTCGCAGGGTGCCGTTGGCCATCGACAGGTCCGAGTGGCAGACGCCGACGCCGGCGATCCGGACCCGGACGTCGCCCAGCGGACGCAAGGTCACGTCCTGCACCCCGAGCTCGCCGGGACCGGTGGCCACCAGTGCCTGGGTCATGGGTCAGACCCTAGGGCCCGTCAGGTGAGGAACCGGAGCGGCTCCTCGAGGAGTCCGGCCAGGTGTGCCAGCCACCGGGCCGCGACGGCGGAGCGGATGCGCTGGGCGTCGCAGGACAGGGAGATGGTCATCACCCGGCCGGGCACCAGCCGGCCACCCTCCACCACCGGCCGCACGACCACCGAGCCGACCGTGAGCACGACCGGATGGAGCGGGGTTGCGTCGAGGTAGCCCTCCTCCACGCCCTCGGTGCCGAGGTCGACCACGGTCACGGAGGCGGGCTCCAGCTCGTTCGCCGCCAGCCGTCCCTGGCGAGCGCGCGCGTCGAGGTCGGCCAGCGTCGTGGTCAGCGAGCTGACGGTCATCAGGTTGGCGACGTGCACCACCGGGGCGACCGTGCCGCGCCTGGTCCACCGCTGCACGGCCACGTCGGCGATCGGCGACCTGTCCGCTCGCAGCGGGACCCGGCGGCTGGTCACCGCCACCGCCTTGACCATGAGCGCGATCAGCGAGACCGAGTCGAGCTTGGAGACGATCGCGAGCAGCTCGTCGGCCCGGACCACCTCGCGCAGCTGCACCCGGCGCACCGTTCCGGCGCCGTCGGCCGCTCTCGGCTCGGAGACGAGCACCGCGTCCACGACGGCCTCCGCGACCGCGTCCGCCCAGCCCACGACCCGGCGTACGACGACGGGCTCGTCGAGCGGCTCCACCGAGGCCGCCTCCACGAGCGCCTCGGCTGTGTCGGGCACGGTGTCGGGCACGGTGTCGGGCACGGTGTCGAGTCCGGTGTCGAGTCCGGTGTCGAGTCCGGTGGCCGGGTCCGGCTCGAGTCCGGGATCCAGGTCGGTGGCGGGCTCTGCTTCCGGCCCGACGTCCAGGTCCGGCTCCAGTTCGGGGTCGAGCTCCGCGTCCAGCTGGGTCTCCAGGTCCAGCTGGGTCTCCAGCTCGGGGTCAAGCGCGGAGTCGAGTCCGGCGTTCAGCCCGTTGTGCGGCGCGGACTCATGGGGCGGCCAGGTGGTGGCATAGAGCGGGTCGTCCGACGACACGGTCCGCAGATGGACGGAGGTGTCCTGCGCATCGGGTGCCACGGCCAGGCCGAGCTGGACCATCAGCTGCTCGACGTCCTCGATCACCTCGCCCGGGGCACCGAGCACGGCCAGCGGGCTGCCGGGCGCCACCGCGTCTCCAGGCTCGACCAGCGACTTGATCAGCACGCCGGGCTCGGCCACCTCGATGCTCAGCAGGGAGCTGTCCGTCTCGACGGTCGCGATGCTCTGGGCACCGACGAAGTCGCCGGACTCGCCCACCAGCCAGGCAGTGAGCGTGGCAGACGTCGGGTCGTCAGCGACCTCCGGCATGCGCAACACCCGCGCCACGTGTCCCCCCAAGGACTCGTTACGAGACAACCGATCCGGCTGCCCCCCAATGAGGTCCCGGGACCTCATCGACGAGGGCACCGTAACCCACCCCGCGACCCCCCACCAGGCACCAAATGGACTAGGGGAACAACGTGTCGCGCCCAGAATCGCGTCCACCGCGGCAGAATTCTCCGCGCCAGAGGGGAGCCCATGTCCGAGACCGACCCAGTCCGCCAGGTCTGCGTGCTGCTGCGCGACGGGCGCGTGCTGACCGACGAGGCGTCCCGGCTGCCGTCGTACGACGAGGAGCATCCCTGGATCGGCCTCGAACGCCGCGCCCGGACAGCCGGTGACCCGGGCGCCGTCCTGGTGATGCCGCAGGTCATGGTCGGCTCGGAACCGACCACGCTGCTCAGCGTCTTCGCCTCGCGGCCGGGCAGCTCGGCGGGTGGGGCCGTCGACGGGACCTGGACGGCACTGGACGACGTCGCGGAGGCCGACCCGGCGGTCCTGGCGGCGCTGCGGGAGGCCGCACTGGTCGAGGGCGGGCTCACCGAGACGCCGGCACGACGGCCGGCGTGGTTCAGCGCCGGGTGGTACGACGAGGTCGACGCCTGGATCGACGCCCGGCTCGCCGCGAGCGGGAAGTCGCGCGCCGGAGAGACGGTGCCGGTGAAGGCGTGGAGCCTCTCGGCGGTGCTCAGGGTCCCGAGCGACCCGTCATCCGTGTGGTTCAAGGCGTCGTGCCGCCACTTCCACGCGGAGCCGGCGCTGACCCGCCTGGTCGCCGAGATGCTGCCCGAGCACGCACCGACCCTGGTCGCCGGCGACGACGACCGGGCCTGGCTGCTCCTCGAGGAGATGCCCGGCGCAGCAGCGGACGACGACGACGAGGACGAGCCGTCCGCCGGCCTCGGGGTCGCGGCGGCCCGGATCGCCGCCACCCTGCAGCTGCGCTCGCTCGACCACCTCGACGAGATCGAGGCGGCCGGGGTGCCGGTGCGCGGACTGAGCGAGACGCTGCACGGGTTCGACGAGATCCTGGTCAGCAGCGTCGAGCTCGACGAGCTCTCTCGCGAGGAGCTCGCGTCCGCCCGGGGCATGCGCGACGACGTCCACGCCGTGGTCGAGGAGCTCGCCTCGCTGGGTCTTCCCGAGACCCTGGTGCACGGTGACCTGCATCCCGGCAACGTGGCCCACGACGGCGACTCGATCGTGCTCTACGACTGGAGCGACGCGGCCGTCTCCCACCCGTTCCTCGACCTCGCCCACCTCACCGGGAGGCTGCCCGAGGAGCAGCGCGACGCCGTCCGCGAGGCGTACGCCGCGGTCTGGCGCACGGCGTACCCCGACGCCGACATCGGCCGCGCCCTCGAGCTGGCCGAGCACGTCGACACGATCTACCAGCTGGTGACCTACGAGCAGATCTACCGTGCACAGGAGGACGCGTCGTACTGGGAGATGCGCGGTGTCGTCGCCCGCTCCCTCCGCAAGCTGCCGGCCAGGTTCCCGAGGCGCGGCTGACCGTCGTACGCCGGTGGTCGAGGTGCGTGCTGGCGCGGCCTCGGAAGCACTGCCAGGATCGCGGACGTGACATCGGGACCTGCACAGGACGAGGTACGCCGGCTGCTGGGGCTGATCGAGGAGCTCGACCCGAAGATCCGGTCGGTCAACGCGGTCAACCCGCACGCCCTGGCGGAGGCCGAGGGGCTCGACCGCGAGACGGCCGCCGGGCGCAGCCGGTCGCCGCTGCACGGGCGCGCGGTGCTGGTGAAGGACAACATCGACACCACCGGACTGGCCTCGACCGCCGGGTCGCTGGCGCTCGCCGACGAGCCGCCGATGCGGGACGCCACGCTGGTACGCCGGCTCCGCGAGGCCGGGATGGTGGTCGTCGGCAAGACCAACCTCAGCGAGTGGGCGAACATCCGGGACCCGCATTCGACGTCCGGCTGGAGCGCCCACGGCGGTCTCACCCGCAACCCCTATGCCCTGAACCGCACCGCCTGGGGCTCCAGCTCCGGCAGCGGCGCGGCCGTCGCAGCCGGGTTGGCCGCCTTCGCCGTCGGGACCGAGACGGACGGCTCGATCACGGCCCCCGCGGCCGCCTGTGGGGTGATCGGGCTCAAGCCCACCGTGGGGCTGGTGCCGACAGAGGGCGTGGTGCCGATCTCGTGGAGCCAGGACTCGCCCGGCCCGATGGCCCGGACCGTCGCCGACGTCGCGGCTCTGCTCGACGCGATGGCGGGGACCAGCACCCTCGACGACCTGGAGCGCAGCGTGCGCGACCGGCGGATCGGCGTACCGCGTGACCTGTGGGGGTACAGCGCAGCGGCCGACGCCGCCTCCGAGCGGGCGCTGGAGCTGCTGTCGAAGGCCGGCGCGGTCGTCGTCGACGACCTCGCGCTGCCGGCGTTGAAGGACCTCGACGAGGACATGGAGCTCACCCTGCTCCTCGTCGAGCTGAAGGTCGGGCTGGCGAAGTACCTCGCCACCCGCGACGCGGAGGTGCGCACGCTCGCCGACGTGATCGCCTTCAACCGGGAGCACGCCGAGCAGGAGCTGCCGTGGTTCGGCCAGAGCTTCCTCGAGCGTGCCGAGGAGACGGAGGGCGTCGCCTCCACGGCGTACCTCGAGGCGGTCGACGCCTGTACGGCGGCCGGTCTGGCCGAGCTCGACCGCACGCTGGGCGAGCACGAGGTGGACGCGTTGCTGGCACCGGCCATGGCGCCGGCGACGCCGATCGACCTGGTCAACGGGGACGTCTACGCGGGCGGTTCGGCGACGAGCTCCAGCGCGCTCGCGGGTGCTCCCATCCTGACCGTCCCGGTGGAGCTGGCTCGCGGGTTGCCGGTCGCTGTCTCGGTCTGGGCCGCTCGTGGCCACGAGTCGACCCTGCTGCAGCTGGGGCATGCCCTGGAGTCCGGTCGCGACGCGAGCACCGGCCCGTTGCCGGAGCCGACCTTTCCGGAGTGGGTCTGACCACGTCGGGGGGCGCGGTCTTCCACTAACTGGCATACAGACCGGACTCACGAGAGCTTCGCAGGTCCGGTTTGTATGCCAGTTAGCTCCCGGTCCCTCCCGGCGACGGCGCGGTCACCCGCTCTCGTAACCCGGCGGCGAGCCCGCCCACAGTGAGGGCGTCGAAGCCCTCACCGAGGGTGCCGGCCAGGCGACGGTGCTTGACCGGCGTGAGGCGGAGGCGGAGCTGCACGTGGGTCACCGGACCATCGGGTGCGTCGTACGCCGCGAGCACGATCGCCCAGGAGCCGAACGTGCGTCCGCGCTGGGTGGTCAGCACCAGGGCACGCGGCGGATCGACGTGCACGACCTCGAAGGTCTCGTGCCGCCCGCCCCAGTCCGGGATCACCGAGCCGACGCGGAGCACCTGGAGCGAGGGGTCGATCCTGCGCAGGGCGCGCCGCGACGGCGGGATGAGCCGTTCGACATTCGTCGGGAGGTACCACCCGGCCCGCTTCTTGCCGAGCTGGACGAACCACGGCCAGACGTTCTCGGGTCTCGCCGGCAGGTCGAACGCGCGATCCATCACCACGTCCGGCCCCGGGACGAGGTCGTCGCCCGGCAGCGCGCGGGCGACATCCTACGCGGACGCCTCGACCGACTCGAACATCCGCACCCCTGTCCAGCTTCGTGGGCGATTCGTCGGCTTCGTGGGGGGTCGCGACCCACACGAGGCTCGGGATTACCCGCCTGGGCGGGTGATCCGACCGCTACGCCGCAGGAGCGAGAGCCCGCCGTTGCTCCTGGACCAGCCGCGCCTGGAGGGCACGGCGGACCTTCGGGCTGCCGGTGGTCATCTCGTAGAGCCGCTTGAGCTGGACCGGCAGGTTCCGCGCGTTCGTCGTGTCGAGCCAGCCGTTGGGCAGGGACAACCGGATCACCTTGTGCCACGCGGAGTAGACCTGCAGCGGCAGCGGGCGGGCGCAGTAGGCGAGGTCGTAGCGCTCGAAGAGGGCCTTCACCTTCGGCGCGATCTCGCCGTAGCGGTTGGACGGAAGGTCCGGGAACAGGTGGTGCTCGATCTGGTGCGACAGGTTGCCGGTCATGATGTGCATCAGCTTCGAGCCGGAGATGTTGGCCGAGCCGAGCATCTGCCGCAGGTACCACTGCGGCTTGGTCTCGCCCTCGATCGAGCGGGTCTCGAAGGTCTCGACGCCCTCGGGGAAGTGGCCGCACATGATCACCGAGTGCGACCACAGGTTGCGGATGGTGTTGGCGGTGAAGTTGGCCAGCATCGTCGGCAGGAACGACGGGCCCGAGAGCAGCGGGTGGACCACGTAGTCCTTGGCGACCTGCTTGCGGAGCTTGCGCAGCACGGCCTTGGCGTCGTTCTTGAACTTCTCGGTGTGCCTCTTGCCCTTCCGGAGCTCGCCGCGCAGCTCGAGGTCGTAGGCCGCGATGCCGTACTCGAAGAAGAGGGCGTTGAGGAAGTTCCACAACGGCTGCCCGAGGTGCATCGGGTGCCACGGCTGGTCCTCGTCGACGCGCATGATCCCGTAGCCGAGGTCGTTGTCCTTGCCGACGACGTTCGTGTAGGTGTGGTGGAGCTCGTTGTGGCTGTGCTGCCACTGGTCGGGCGGGGTGATGTGGTCCCAGTCCCACGTCGTCGAGTGGATCTTCGGGTCGCGCATCCAGTCCCACTGGCCGTGCAGGACGTTGTGCCCGATCTCCATGTTCTCCAGGATCTTGGAGACCGCGAGGCCCGCGGTGCCGACCAGCCAGGCGGGCGGGAACAGCGACGCCAGGAGTACGACGCGGCTGCCGAGCTCCAGCGACCGCTGCGTCTTGATCACGCGTCGGATGTAGCGCGCATCGCGCTCGCCCCGGGTGTCGATCACGGAGGCACGTATGGCGTCGAGCTCCTTGCCGATCAGCTCGATGTCCTCGGGACTCAGATGGGCGATGGGGTTCGCCTGACCGATGGTCGCCTTCTTCTGGATGGTGGTCATCCGTCTACCTCCTCAAGTGCCCCGAGTAGTGGTCCGTACCCCGCAGCGCGGGTTGTGCAACGTGGTCAGTGGTCGATCTGGCACGGCCCGGCGGCCGCGTTGATGCAGGTCTGGATCGGAACGCCCCCCGCGGGCGTCTCCCCGGCGATCGCGGTGGTGAGGTCGCCGGTGCGCAGGTCGCGCACCGCGCCTTCCCGGAGCGGCAGCACGCAGGTGTAGCAGATGCCCATCCGGCAACCGCTCGGCATCAGCACCCCCGCCTCCTCCGCCTGCTCGAGGATCGGCCGGCCGCCGTCGCACTCGACGGTCCTCCCGGCCCTCTCGAACGTCACCGAGCCGCCCTCGCCGGCCACCACCGTCGACACCTTGAACTGCTCGGTGAACAGCGGCAGCCCGCGCTCCTCGTGGTGCGCCACGATCGCGTCCAGCAACCCGCCGGGGCCGCACGCGAACGTCGTCCGCTCGCCGAGGTCGGGCACCAGCGCGTCGAGGTCGGCGAGGTCGAGGACGCCGTGCTGGTCGTCGTACCTTGCCACCAGGCGGATCGCCCCGGAGGCCTCGAGGCGGCGCAGGTCGGCGGTGAAGATCGAGTCCGGCTCGCTGGGGGCGACGTGCAGCACCACGATGTCGTACGCCGCGGAGCGGGCCGGGCGGAGCACGCCGCTGTCGGTCGACGGGTAGAGGTTGCGCAGCATCCCGATCACCGGGGTGATGCCCGACCCGGCCGTGATGAACAGCAGCTTCGTGGTCTCGCGGGACTCGACGGACGACGGGGTCGGCAGCACGAACTCGCCTGCCGCCTGCTCGAGATGCAGCAGCGTGCCGGGCTTGGTGTGCCGGACCAGGTAGGGGCTGACGTGACCGTCCGGCACGGCCTTGACCGTGATCGAGATGCGGCCGTCGGTGCGGGGGCCGTGGGTGAGCGAGTAGGCCCGCCAGCAGCGGACGCCGTCCACGTCCACCCCGATCCGGACGTACTGCCCCGGGACGTGGCCGCCCCAGTCCGCGCCCGGCCGGATCACCAGCGTCGCGGCGTCGGCGGTCTCGGGGTGCACCGACACGACTCGGCCGCGCAGCTCGGCGCCGGACCGCAGCGGGGCGAACAGGTCGAGGAAGTCGCCGGGCACCAGCGGCGTGGTGGCCGCCTCGGCGATCATCCGGGCACGGGCGCGCCAACGGGTGCTGGGCGCGACTGCCGTGCTCATACCGTCCAGCATGTCGTCCGATCCGGATGCGTTCCTGACCGACACACGTGAATCGGTCGCCACCTTTTTGTTCACTGCGAACAAGTTTGGGAGACTATGTCCCTATGACCGTCCCGGACGCCCGGCCGACCCGGATCACGCTGGACCCGCGCCTCCTCGACCTGCTGCGCCGACGCCTCCCCGAGGTGGCCACCCACACCATCGCCGCGGTCACCGACGAGGTCCCGTCGTACGCCGGCGCGTTCGGCGGGCCGATGGTGGACAACGTCGAGAACGCCGTGCAGATGGCGCTCGCGGGCTTCCTCCGGCTGGCCGCGCGCGGCCGGGTCGTCGACCAGGCCCAGCCTCTCTCGCCGGCTCTCGAGGGTGCCTACGCGCTCGGCCGGGGCGAGGCCCGGAGCGGCCGGAGCGCCGACGCGCTGCTCTCGGCGTACCGCGTCGGCGCGCGGGTCGCCTGGCGTGAGCTCGCGGAGACGGCCGTCACCGCCGGCGTGCCCGCCGACATGCTGGCCGACTTCGCCGAGCTGGTGTTCGCCTACATCGACGAGCTGTCCGCGGCGTCCGTCGCCGGCCACGCCGACGAGCTCGAGACCAGCGGGCGGGTGCGCCAGGGCTACCTGGACCGGCTGGCCTTCGGCATCCTGCGCGGCGACCCGGCCGATGCGCTGGTCGCCGCCGCCGAGCGGGCGGACTGGACCCCGCCGAGGACCCTGACCGTGGTCATCCTGCCGAGCGCGCAGGTGCGACCGGTGCAGGGGCTGCTGGACCTGCGCACCCTGACCTCGGTCGGGGAGCCCGCGAACCTTCCCGACGACCTCGGCGTCCTGCTCGTCCCCGACGTGGGCGGCCGGGCCCGCACCCGGCTGATGCGTACCCTCACCGGGCGCGCGGCCGTCGCCGGGCCGGCGCGGCCGTGGCTGTCGGCCGCCACGTCGTACGCCCGGGCGCTGCGGGCCCTCGATTTGCGCGCGGAGGTCGGCGACGACGCGACGTACGACACCGAGGAGCACCTGGCCGACCTGGTGCTCGCCGCCGACCGCGAGGCGGTCTCCGACCTGCGCGCCCGGGTACTGGCGCCGTTGGCCGACCTCCGCCCGGCCACCCGGCAGAAGCTCGCCGAGACGCTGCGTGCCTGGCTGCTCCACCAGGGCCGGCGCGACGAGGTCGCGGCGGCGCTGTTCGTCCACCCTCAGACGGTGCGCTACCGGATGGGTCAGCTGCGCGAGCTGTACGGCGAGCGGCTCGAGGACCCGACGATGATCCGCGACCTCACGCTCGCGCTCGCGTGACGAGGAGTGCGCTCACAGCGCCGAGTACGCCGTCTCGCCAGCGACCAGGGTGAGCGCGACCGGCATCGACCGGAGGGCACGGGCGGCGTCCGCCGTGTCGTCGTGCTCGACCAGCGGGTCGGCGTCGAGGAGGACGAGGTCGGCCGGCATGCCGGCGTGGACGCTGCCCCGGTGGTCGACGCTCGCGGCCAGCGCCTCGCGAGCCGTCAGCGCCTGCTCCGGGTGCCAGGGCGGGCGGTCATCCGCGCTCCGGTGCACGGCGGCGGCGATCGCGAGCCACGGGTCGAGCGGTGACACCGGCGCGTCCGAGCCGAAGGCGAGGGTGACGCCCGCGTCGAGCATCCACCGGAAGGCGAAGCACCGCTCGGCACGGTCGGGCCAGATCAGCTCGGTGACGTCCCGGTCGTCGAGCAGGTGCGCCGGCTGCATGCTGGCGCGCAGCTCCAAGCGGGCCATCGCCTTGACCGCGTCGCGGGTCACCAGCTGGGCGTGCTCGATCGAGCCGGCGGCGCCGGTCACGTCGTACGCCGTGAGGGCCTCGCCCAGGGCGAGGTCGCCGATGGCGTGGGTCGCCACCTCGAGCCCGTGGTTGTGCGCGCGCTCGAGCAGCCCGGCCAGCTCCGCGCTGGTCTGGTTGGGCGCACCGGCGCCGGACCCGTCGGCGTACTCCTCGCAGCACCACGCGGTGCGCGTGTTCAGCGAGCCGTCGCTGATGATCTTCAGCGGGCCCATCGTGACCAGCTCCGGCGATCCGGGCAGCCGGTCACCGGTCCGCAGCCCGGCCCGGATGGTGGCGTCGAGTCCGTCGGCGTACGTCGCGACCCGCACCCGGATCGGGGAGTCCCGCGGCTCCCAGTCGGCCGGCGTCTGGCCGCGCTCGAGGTCCACGATCCCGGTGATGCCGAGCGCGGCTGCCCGGTCGAGGGTGCGGCGGTAGGCAGTCGGCGAGACGTCGGGCTCGAGCACGGCTTCGATGCGCGTGTAGGCGTCGTACCACTCGTTCTCGGCCACGACTCCCTCCCGCGGCGGGAGGCCCAGCCGCTCCAGGGCACGGGTGTTGAGCCAGGCGTGGTGGGCGTCGCCGGCGATCAGGACGACCGGGACGTCGGGCGCGACGTCGTCGAGCGCGGCGACGGTCGGCGCGCTGCGCCAGGTGCCGAGCCGGTGGCCGTAGCCGACCAGCGGGCCGGGCCGGCCGGCGAGATGGTCACGGACGCGGGCGACCACGTGCTCCGGCGACTCCGACCCGGCCAGGTCGAGCCGCTGACCGACCGCGGTCCACTGGGCCAGGTGGACGTGGTGGTCCCAGAGTCCCGGGATCAGCCAGCGACCGTCGGCGTCGTACTCCTCGATGCCGAGCGGCTTCTCCAGCTCGTGCCCGATGTTCTGCACGACGTCCTGCTCCACCACGACGTCGACGGGTCCCGCCCACCCCGGCCCCCGGCCGAGCTCGACGATCCGGGCGTTGCGGAGCACGAAGTCGGCCACGCGCACACCTTAGGGGTGGCGGCCGGGGGTAGTCCCTGACAAAACGGTCCCAGGTCGTGCGGGTCAGAAGGACCGTTCTGTCAGGGACTATGCACTCCCGGATCTCAGGCAGGGTCCAGCGCCGGGACGGCGTGGCCGAAGCGGAGCAGGTTGGCCGGGTCGTAGGTCGCCTTTGCACGCTGCAGACGTTCGAACGTCGGGGCCGGCCAGGGGCGAGCCCGGTCGGCGTCGTCGCCCGGGATGCCGTGGAAGTTGACCAGGGATCCGCCCGTGGACCACGGGGCCATCCCCGCGACCACCCGCCGGACGGCCGGCAGCACCGCGTCCGCGATCGGCGGCATCAAGGCACCGACCGCGAAGAGCGCGTACGCCGCGTCGCGGCCGCCGACCGCGTCGGCCCGATCGCCCGCCAGGGCTCCGCCCATCAGCCGGAGCTCCACGAGGAGCAGCGGGCACTCGGCGTCCGGGCCGGCCTGGTCGAGGATCGCCTCGATCGTGTCAGGCCCGAGCTCGCGCAGCAGGATGCCGCCCTCCTCGTAGGGGACCGGGTGATCCGGATCCATGTGGATGCGGTCGAGCGCGGTGTAGGGCATCCGACCGACCATGTCGATCAGCGGCGGCGCGACCTCGCGCATGGGCGCGACCAGCCGGTCGCCCTCGGCGTCGTCACCGATGTAGGCGACCCGCAGGTGAACGGTGAACTGGCCGCGCAGCGGCTCCGGAATGTCCGGCAGCGGCGGCAGACGGAGCAGCCCGATCGAGGCCGAGAAGTCCTCAGGGAGGGTCTCCACCCACTCGGCGAAGACCGTGAGCAGGGTGGGGGCCAGGGCACCCGGCCAGAAGATACCGCCGCCGTAGATCGTCTCGATCTCGAGCAGGTCGATCTCCATCGCGGTGACGACGCCGACGTTGCCCTTGCCACCGCGCAGCGCCCAGTCGAGCTCGGACCCGTCGCCGGTCTCCACGTGGTGGAGCCGACCGTCACCGGTGACCACGTCGAAGCTGCGGACGTGGTCGGAGCTGAAGCCGTAGGAACGGCCGAGCACCGGCAGCCCGCCACCCAGTGTGTACCCGACGACGCCGACGTCGGAGGTCGAGCCGCAGAGGCCCGCCAGCCCGTGCTCGGCGGCCGCGTCGAGGACCCGGCGCCACTTCACGCCAGCGCCCACCCGCGCCGTACGCCGTTCGGGGTCGACCGTGAGCTCGTCGAGCCCGCGGGTGTTGATCAGCAGACCCTCGGTGATCGGCACCACGGCGCCGTGACCGGTGGCCTGCACGCCGACCGGGAGTCCGCGTTCGCCGGCCCATCGCACGGCGGCCGAGACGTCCTCGGCCGATCGGGCCACGACGACGACGTCGGGCGTGTGCTGACGCGCCAGGTTGAAGGCCGCGACCTCCTCGGCGTACTGCTCGTCACCCGGTCGAAGTACCGGGCCCTGGACGCTGTCCGCGAGTGTGCTGATGTCCATCGAATCTCCCCCGTTCACGTATGGCGCCCCGAAGGGCGGCTCTGCGGAGGCTAACCCGATCGGCTCCGCGTTGACTTGGTTTCTGGTCGGCCCTCACCGGGCGACTCGATGGTGCCGTCCGCCCGTCGTCGCCGGCATCGGTGAGTGCACCTACAAATCCCCCTACTCGCGGAAGGAGGCCGGAATCCTTCCGCACGGCCACCCTCGTGCTCACAATGAGGTCGTGGATCTGGGTGCCAGCGTCGGGCTGAGCCTGCGTGCCGACGAGGTCGCCGGCGTGCGGTCCGACCTCGAGGCCATGCCGGAGTCGCCCGAGGTGCAGATGGCGCTGGGCATGATGGACTACCTGGAGGCGGACTTCGAGCTCGCGCGTCGACGGCTGGAGGCGGCGTACCTCGGGTTCCAGGCCGACGGTCGTGGACGACGCGCCGCCGTGGCGGCGGCCCACCTCGCGAGGCTCGCCCTGGCCGGCATCGGGAACACGGTGGTGGCGGCGGGCTGGCTGGCCCGTGCCGAACGCGTGCTGGGTGACGACGACTGCGTCGAGCGGGGCTGGCTCGCGCTCTACCGGATCGCCTGCTCGCGACCCGACGCCGAGGGTCTGGAGCGCGACGCGATGCTGGCGCTCGACCTGGCGCGGCGCTTCGGCGACTGCGACCTCGAGTGCCTCGCCCTCGCCGACTCCGGGCTGGCGCTCGTCAGTCGGGGCCGGCTCGGCGAGGGGATGGCGCGCATCGACGAGGCGCTGACCATGGCCGTCAGCGGCGAGTGCGACAACGTCATGGTCACCAGCCTGGCCCAGTGCTCCTTCATCTCCGCCTGCGACCGGACCGGCGACCTTCCGCGGATGGAGGGCTGGCTGCCGGAGGTCGTGGCGGATCCCTCGACACCGTTGGTGATGACCAACCACTGCCGTACCGCTTACGGGTCCCTGCTCTGCCGGGCCGGGCGCTGGTCGGAGGCGGACGAGCAGCTCCGGGCCTCGATGACGATGTCGCGCCATTTCAGTCAGGTCGTGGACGCCACGGCCGAGCTGGCCGACCTGCGTCTCCAGCAGGGACGTCTGGCCGACGCTGCCCGGCTGCTCGACGGCATCGAGTCGGCACCGGAGGCGCTGCCCGTGCTCGCCCGCCTGCACCAGGCGCGGGGGGACCACGACCTGGCGGCGGCCACGGCGCGGTCCGCGATGCAGGAGTACCGCGGCGACGTGCTGCGCGGCGTACGCCTGCACCTGCTCGTCGTGGAGTCGGAGCTCGCGCGCGGGCGGCTCGCGGAGGCGCGTCAGGCGCTGGACGTCATGCGCTCCAACGTGGCAGGACTCGGGACGAACGCCGTCCGGGCCCGGCTCGCCGTGGCCGAGGCCGCGGTGGCAACCGCCGAAGGTCGACCGGAGGAGGCCGCCCGGATCCTGACCACCGCGCTGGGCGAGCTCGGTCGAGGCTGGCCGCTGCTGTCCGCCGAGTGCCGGCTCGCCCTCGCGACGGTCCTCGCCGGCACCGACCGCACCGCGGCGATCACCGAGGCACGCCGCATCCTGGCCGAGACGCGCTCGGGTGAGTCGACCCTGCGCCTCCGGGCGCAGACGCTGCTCCAGGAGCTGGGCGCGCCCTCCGGAGACGGCTCACCCGCCTCACCGTCCTGCCTCAGCGCCCGCGAGCGCGAGGTGCTCGGCCTCCTCGGCGAGGGGCTGTCCAACCCCGAGATCGCGCGACGCCTGGTGATCTCGCCGCGGACGGCCGAGCATCACGTCGCCGCCGTCCTCCGCAAGCTGCACCTGCGCAACCGGCGCGAGGCGATCGTCTACGCCGCCACCCTGGCCCAGCCGGGGTAGTCAGATGTGCCGGCGGGATTGGACGACCCGGAAGCGCGAGGCGACGTAGGCCCCGTCGGTGTACGACGCGTTGGCCGCCGGGTTGGCGCCCGTGCCGTGGAAGTCGGAGTACGCCGCGGACTGGTTCACGAAGACCCCGCCGAGGAGGTTCTCGCTGAGCGCGACACCCGCTTCCAGCGCCGCGTCGCGCATCTCCTCGACCACCGCCTCGGAGGTCGAGTAGACCGACGCCGTCATCGCACCGTGGGCCAGCACGGTCGACCGGAACAGCGCGATCGACTCGTCCGTCCCGGAGGTCGCGATCAGGTAGGCGACCGGGCCGAAGCACTCCGTCTCGTACACGTCCGAGTCGGCCGCGGTCAGGCCGATGAGAGTGGGCGTCCGCACCGTGGCGTCGGCGTACGCCGGGTGGGTCACCGTCCGCGACGCGACGTACACCTCGCCCTTCGCGCCGGCCGACTCCAGTCGTGACAACACTCCGTCGTTCACCACGCCGCCGAGCAGCTCGACCGCGCGGGCGTCCTCGCCGAGCAGCTTGTCGAACGCCGCGCCGATGCCGGCCGCCACCTCGGCGGGCGACTTCGTCCCCTCGTCGGTCTCGACTCCCGCGGCGGGCAGGTAGACGTTCTGCGGGGCCGTGCACATCTGGCCGGTGTAGAGAGCGAACGAGAAGGCGAGGTTCTGGCACATCGCCCGGAACGACGACGTGGAGTCGACGACGACGGTGTTCACACCGGCCTTCTCGGTGAACACGATCGCCTGCCGGGCGTGCTCCTCCAGCCAGTCGCCGAAGGCGTTGCCGCCGGTGTAGTCGATCAGCTTCACCTCGGGTCGCACGGCCAGGGTCGCGGCGAGCTTGTCGGCGGGGTCCTCCGCAGCGAGGGTGACGAGGTCGGGGTCGAACCCGGCTTCGGCAAGCACCTCCTGGGAGACCTGCACCGTGATCGCCAGAGGCAGCACGGCCGACGGATGCGGCTTCACGACCACCGCGTTGCCGGTCACCAACGACGCGAACAGCCCGGGCCAGGAGTTCCAGGTCGGGAAGGTGTTGCAGCCGATCACCAGGGCCACGCCCCGCGGCACGACCGTGAACGTCTTCTCCATCGTCAGCGGCACCTTGCCGGGCTTCTCCCAGACCGCCGTGCGCGGCGTACGGCTCATCTCGACCCAGGCGTAGGCGATGGCCTCCAGCGCCCGGTCGAGGGCGTGCGCGCCACCGGCCTGGAACGCCATCACGAACGCCTGACCACTGGTGTGCTGCACCGCGTTCGCGAGCTCGAAGACCCGCGCGTGCAGCCGGTCAAGGATCTCGATGCCGACCCCGACCCGCCCCTCCGGCCCGGCGTCGCGCCAGGCCTTCATCCCGGCCTGCGCGGCGGTGAGCAGCGCGTCGACGTCGGAGGCGCGCGCGTAGCCCACGCCCAGGTCGAAGCCGTACGGCGAGCGCTCGGTGCTGACCGTGCCGTCGCTGCCGGGCGTCTCGAGCGGGAACGCCTGCCCCCGCCACGCCTCGAAGGCGGCCTTGCCCTCGCCGGCCGCGGACTCGCCGTACACCCGCGGCGACGGCGACTCGTCGTACGCCGAGTAGTACTCACGCGACGAACAGGCCGCGATCGCCGCGTCGAGCTTGTCACGGTGCTTGTCGAGGTACGGGGAGGTCATGCTGCAACCCTGACGGGTGTGACACCCGCACGCAAACGCGCGTGACCGGACCGTGACCGCCGCTGGGTAGGTTGTGCCGCATGAGCATGCGGGGACTCGTGGTCGCGCTGCTCTGCGGCGTACTCGGCCTGGGCATCGGCGTGGGCGTCGCGTACCTCGCCTCGCCCTCCGTGTCGCACAGCGCCACCGCCACGCCGATCACGGCCGTCTCACCGAGCGTGCCGATCGACGAGACGCCGTCGCGATCGCCGTACGCACCGGACATCACGTTCCCCCGCCTCGAGCCGGGGCTCCCGCTCCAGGGCAAGCACGTGATGAGCAACGAGCTCGCGCGATGGAGCTACCACGTGCCGCTCGGCTGGCGGCCGTACTGGGTCTGCTCGACGCCGAGCAGCTGCCCGGCCGGCGCGTACACGGACAAACCGATGGCGCTGAGCGCGGTCAACAAGGCCCAGGAGGTGCGGTTCCGCCCGCCCGACGAACCGAAGACCGGCGGCTACAGCCTGCGGGTGCGGATCCTCGACAACACGTTCGTCGACGTGCACCAGACCGTCGGCACCAAGATCACCGGGTTCCGCGACAGCAGCCAGATCGCCGAGTTCCACATCCTCCACAAGGACACGCACTCGGTGTACTTCGAGTACCGCGACGCCCCGTCCAACCTCCACCGCTTCAACTACTTCCAGTGGTTCGCGGTGCCGGGTCACACCAACGCGACCCTGGAGATGTCCGTGTCGGGTCGCTCGGTGGACGTGCCCGGCCTGAAGGCGCTCTTCAACCGGTTCGCCGACAACCTGCTGGGCACCGTGCCGCCCGCTGCGCCCCCGACGACCCAGGAACCGAGCAGCCCGAGCAGCTCCAGCGCCCCGAGCAGCCCGCCCTCGTCAGCGTCCTCGTCCTAGCCCAGCGATCCGCGGGTCTGGACCGACGCCAGCACCTGCTCTGCGGTCTTCTCGTCGTCGCTGCGTACCTGCACCCAGAGCAGCCTGGTGCCGCTGACCTGGGTCACCCGCTCGATGATCACGCCCGGACAGCCGGTGGAAGTGGCGATCATGGTCGGGTCGCCCTCGGTGCTGCTCCGGAGCCTGCCCGGGTGGCTGCACGAGGGATGGAGCGGCAGCGTCTTCGGCAGCTTCGACTCGGGGAGCAGCCCCACGAAGACCCCCTGGCCCGACGTGCGCCAGGAGCTGCCGTCACCCACCGAGAGCGCGGACTGGGTGTACGGCGAGTCCGGCGGCGTCCAGCCCTTCAGCGAGACGTCGCGCCCCCATGACGACGGCACGGTGACCGAGAGGATCCGGTCCTCGTCGGTGAACGTCTTTGTCGAGTGCGTCCCCCGCCAGACGGCGAATCCACCGACGCCACCGGCCACCAGCAGCACGAGCCCCAGCGCCGCCGCCGCCCAGCGGTGCCGCCGCGTGGGTGGGACCGGCTCGGGCAGCTCCGCGCGGTCGGGGACCAACGACGGCTTGTTGCCGGGCTGGGTGAGCTCGGGGTCGATCGGCAGCCAACGCTCGGGCAGCGTGCCCACGGCGTCGTCGCCGAGCGCGGCGCGGAAGGCCGCGACGTACGCCGGCAGGTCCGGATAGCGGTCCTCCCGGTCCGCCGAGAGCCCGCGTCGTACGACCGCCTCCACCTCCGGGGGGAACCACAGCCCGGAGCCGCCCATCGGCTCGGGCGGCGACGGGTTGGCCGCGGCCGACAGCGTGCTGTGCGAGTACGGCGGCCGACCGGCCAGCATCAGGTAGGTCAGCGCCGCCAGCGAGAACTGGTCGGCCCGCGGGTCGAGGTGCTCGCCCTGCGCCTGCTCCGGCGCCACGAACGACGGGGTGCCGGCGATCATGGTGAGCCGCGACGACACGTCGAGCGCCTTGCCGAGGCCCAGGTCACCGACCATCGCCCGTACCTCCGTGCCGTCGTGCTCCGGATCGACGGTGCGGAACAGCACGTTGGCCGGCTTGATGTCGCGGTGCAGCACGCCCCGCCGGTGCAGCGCATGGAGCCCGTCGCCGATCTGCCGCACCACCTCGCCCGCCTGCGGCAGGGTCAGCCCGCCGGCCTCCAGCCGGTCGGCCAGGGTCCCCTGGTCGGCGTACGACATCACCAGGTAGGGCCGGTCGTCGTCCAGCGAGCCGGCGTCGTACACGGTGACGACGTGGGGTGACTCGACCTTGCGGAGGTAGCGGCCCTCCTCGAGGAAGCGCTGGCGGACGTGGGAGTCCTCGGTCCAGTTCTCGGCGAGCACCTTGATCGCAACCGGAGAGTCGAGCTGCTCGTCATAAGCGAGCCAGACGGTGGCGAAGCCTCCCGATCCGATGCGCCGGCGCACGGCGTAGCGACCGAGACGGGCTGGCATGGACACGCTCGGCATTATGGTGCAGGCACGCAAAGCGCCCCTCAGTGACAGGGGGCGGCACGGGGAGGCGGGAATCGGGCATGACCCGGGACGGCATGAGTACCGAGCTGACGCCGGACGACGTCGACGAGCTCGCCAGACGGGCACAGGACGGCGACCGGGACGCCCTGGAGGGGCTGCTCGCCGCCGTCCGGCCGCGATGTCTCAACGTGTGCCGGCAGGTGCTGCCGTACACGCCGGACGCCGAGGACGCCTGCCAGGAGGCGCTGATCAACATCGCCAACAAGATCGGCTCGTGGGGGCGGCAGGGGCGCTTCACCACGTGGATGCACGTGGTCGCCGTCAACAGCGCCCGCACGACGTACCGCCGGATGAAGAACCAGGCGATCGCCAGCGACGTGCTGCCCCTGGAGAAGCCCGACCCGCGCACCACCAGCGTGATCGCCGGCACCCGGCTCGACCTGCTCGAGGCGATGGAGACGATCGAGCGCGACCACCCGCAGTTCGTGGAGCCGCTGATCCTGCGCGACGTCTACGGGATGTCGTACGACGACATCGCGCAGCAGGTCGGCGTCCCCATCGGCACGATCAAGGCGCAGATCCACCACGGCCGGAGGCTGGCCCGGCCGCTCCTCCGCGGGAACGACTGATGCCGCAACGCGGGCGCGGCCTGGCGGCCGCGCTGGCGCTGCTCGGGATCGTCGCGGCCGGCTGCGGCTCGGGCTCGACCGATGCGCCACCCGCCCCGCACGTCGGCGGCGCCTCCGGCGACACCGGCACTACGGCGTACGACGCCGGGATCAGCGAGCCGCGGGAGGACTCCGTCTATCCCGACGTCGGCGACCCGGGGGTCGACGCGCTGCACTACGACCTCGACCTGAGCTGGGACCCGAAGACGGAGCGGCTGACGGCGACCGAGAGCGTGCTGCTCCGGGCCGCGAGGACCGCCGACCACCTCCAGCTCGACCTCGCCCGCCAGCTCGTCGTCGGCCATGTCTGGCTGGACGGGAAGGTCGTGCCCTTCCAGCACCCCAGCAAGGACCTGGTCGTCGCGGCGTCCGTCACGAAGGGCAGCCGCCACCTGCTCCAGCTCACCTACTCCGGGACGCCCGAGCCGGTCACGGCGCCGACCGACCGCAGCGACTTCGACACCACAGGCTGGACGATCGCGGACGACGGAACGGTCTGGACGATGCAGGAGCCGTACGGCGCCTACAGCTGGTACGCCGTCAACGACCACCCGTCGGACAAGGCGTTCTACGACATCACCATCCACGCGCCGGCGGGGCAGGTCGGTGTCTCGAACGGCGAGCTCCGGTCGCGCAGGACGGTCGCCGGCCGGACGGTCACCCGATGGCGCCTGCCCGAGCCGGCCGCGTCGTACCTGGTCACGATCGCGATCGGGCACTTCACGGAGACCGAGGACACGGGGCCGCACGGCCTGCCGATGAGCTACTGGACGCCGACCGGGCGGCCCGGGATCCTGCGGCGCGTCCGGTACGCGCCGCAGGCGGTCGCCTACCTCGAGTCGCTGGTCGGGCGGTACCCGTTCCCCTCACTCGGCATCCTGGTCGTGCCGGCGAACAGCGCGATGGAGACGCAGTCGATGGTCACGCTCGGCGACAACCGGTACACGCTGTCGCGCGACGTGATCGTGCACGAGATCGCACACCAGTGGTACGGCGACACGGTCACGCCCTCCGACTGGAGCGACCTCTGGATGAGCGAGGGGATGGCGACGTACCTCGCCGAGGGGAACTGGACCGCCGACCACGGACCGGGCACGCTCGCCGGCGTGCTGAGGCAGTTCCAGGGACTCGCGAAGGGCTCGCGCGAGGTCTACGGACCGCCCGCGCACTACCGGCCCGGGTCGTTCGGCGAGGGCAACGCCTACTACCCGGCGGCGTTGATGTGGGACACCGTCCGGCAGCGGCTCGGCGACCAGGAGTTCTGGTCGCTGGCCCGCCGGTGGCTGACCTCGCACCGGTTCACCAGCCAGGACCGCGACACGTTGGCTGCCTGGTGGAGCAAGCAGTCGGGGCAGGACCTGAGGCCGCTCTTCCACGCCTGGCTGCTGGGTCGCCAGGAGCCCGCCTGGTCCTCCGGCTCGCGGGACTGACCTCGTCACAGGAGCACCAGGGCCCCGTCGCGAGGGCACTCCTGCCCTTGTCGGGTATTGCAACCCCCGAGAAAGCGACGGGATCCCCGGCTCGCCGGGGAACCCTGCAGACGCCTCAGTACAGCAGGGCCGACGCAGGATCCTCGAGGATGCCCGCGACGTCGGCCAGGAACCGTGAGCCCTTCTCACCGTCGACGTGGCGGTGGTCGAAGCTCAGGGCCAGGGTGGTGACCTGACGCGGCACGATCTGGTCGTCGACGACCCACGGCTGCTTCCGGATCGCGCCGAAGGCGAGGATCGCGGACTCACCGGGATTGATGATCGGCGTACCACTGTCGACGCCGAAGACACCGACGTTGGTGATCGTGAAGGTGCCCCCACTCATCTCCGCGGGCTGGGTCTTGCCGGCCCGCGCCGTCTCGACCAGCTGGTTGAGGGCCTGGGCCAGCTCGAGCAGCGACAGCCGCTCGGCGTCCTTGACGTTCGGCACCACCAGGCCGCGGGGGGTGGCGGCGGCGATGCCGAGGTTGACGTAGCTCTTGTAGACGACCTCCTGGGTGGCGTCGTCCCACCACGAGTTGATCTCCGGTGTACGTCGCATCGCGAGCATCACGGCGCGCGACAGCACGAGCAACGGCGAGACCCGGACGTCGCGGAACTCGCGCCGGGTCCTCAGCCGATCGACGAACTCCAGCGTGCGGGTCGCGTCGACGGTGACCCACTCGGTCACGTGCGGCGCCGAGAACGCGGACTGGACCATCGCCTGGCCCATCATCTTGCGCACGCCCTTGATCGGCTCGCGCCACTCGCGCTCCCCGGTCGGCACGTCGTACGACCTGGCCGTGGAGACCGGTTCGGATGAACGTGCGTCGTCCCCGGCCGCCTCGACGTCCTCGCGCGTCACCGTGCCGTTCGGGCCGGAGCCCGCGATCGTCGTCAGGTCGACGCCGAGGTCCTTGGCGAGCTTGCGGACCGGGGGCTTCGCGAGCACCCGGACGTTGCCGCCCGTCGACTCGGCACCGGGCGCGGCCGAGGTCCCCGGGACCACCGGGCCGTCGGAGTCGTCCTCCTCGTCGAGCTCGATCGGCGCGGTGTCGGAGGTCGGCTCGAACGCCGCCTGGGTCTGCACCGCGGCCGCGCTCTTGCGTGCCCGGCGCATCGCGGCTCGGTCCGCCTTCATCCGCCCCACCAGCGACTCGCCCTCGGCGGAGCCGCTCGCGGCCGGGTTGGACAGGTCGATCTCCACCGTCCCGATCTGCGGCTCCGCGGCCGGGTCGGCGGCCTCGGGGACCGGCGCCTCGGGCGCCGACGCGTCGCCGATCGCGATGATCGGCGTACCGACCGGCACCGTCTCGCCCTCGGGCACCAGCAGCTTCTGCACGGAGCCGGCGAACGGCGACGGCAGCTCGACGAGCGACTTCGCGGTCTCGATCTCCACCAGGATCTGGTTGATGGCGACGGTGTCGCCCTCCTTGACCTTCCAGGTCACGATCTCGGCCTCGGTGAGGCCCTCGCCCACGTCGGGCAGCTTGAACTCGGCCATGGCTCAGGCGGTTCCTTCCAGGTCAGAAGTCGAGCGTGCGATCGACGGCGTCGAGGACCCGGTCGAGGTCGGGAAGGTAGTCCTCCTCGATGCGCGACGGCGGGTACGGCGTGTCGAAGCCGCCGACGCGGAGCACCGGCGCCTCGAGCGAGTAGAAGCACTCCTCGGTGATGCGCGCGGCGAGCTCGGCGCCCAGGCCGAGGTTGGTGTGCGCCTCGTGGGTGACCACGGCCCGGCCGGTCTTGCGGACCGACTCGACGACCGGGGCCATGTCGAGCGGCGACAGGGTGCGCAGGTCGATGACCTCGAGCGAGGTGCCGTCGTTGGAGGCGGCCTCCGCGGCCTTCAGCGCGGTCTTCACGGTGGGGCCGTAGGCGAGCACGGTCGCGTCGGTGCCGCGCTTGACCACGCGCGAGGTGAACAGCGGCTCGGGCGTCGCAGACTCGTCGAGCTCGGCCTTGTCGGCGTGGTACTGCCGCTTCGGCTCGAGGAAGATCACCGGGTCGGGCGCCGCGATCGCCTGCTGGATCATCCAGTAGCCGTCGACCGGATTGGAGCACGCGACCACCTTGAGACCGGGCGTGTGCGCGAACTGCGCCTCCGGCGACTCGCTGTGGTGCTCGACCGCGCCGATGCCGCCGCCGAACGGGATGCGGATGACGATCGGCAGGGGGGTGCGGCCCTGGGAGCGGAAGCACATCTTCGCGACCTGGCAGACGATCTGGTCGTACGCCGGGTAGACGAACCCGTCGAACTGGATCTCGACGACCGGCTTGTACCCGCGCAGTGCCATCCCGATCGCCGTGCCGACGATCCCCGACTCGGCCAGCGGGCTGTCGATCACACGGTCCTCGCCGAAGTCCTTCTGCAGGCCGTCGGTGATGCTGAAGACGCCACCGAGCTTGCCGACGTCCTCGCCCATCAGGAGAACCTTCGGGTCGTCCTCCATCGCCTTGCGCAGCCCTTCGTTGAGGGCCTTGGCCATTGTGATGGGGCCGGTCGGCCGTCCGGACGGGCTCATGCGTGCGCCTCCTCGAGCGAGGAGACGAACTCGACGAACTCGTCGCGTTGCTCGATCGTCTCGTCCGGCAGGTCGACGTAGAGGTCGTCGAAGGGCGACTGCGGAGTCGGGTTGGGCAGTGCCCGGCACCCCGAGCGGATGTGCTCGGCG
>NZ_DASXWU010000038.1:0-50035 GCF_036503465.1 Nocardioides sp. | reverse complement strand
GGACCGGTGGGCGCCGCTGTGGCATCTGGCCACTGCGACCGGGATGCGTCGCGGCGAGCTGATGGGGCTGCGGTGGTGCGACGTCGACCTCGAGGCGGGCATCGTCTCGGTCGAGCGGTCCTCGACGCAGGTGGACCGTCGGCGGGTCACCACGACCCCGAAGAACCACGAACGACGCAAGATCGGCGTCGACGAGCAGACCGTCGCCATGCTTCGCGGCTGGCGTACGACGCAGGCGGCTGAGCGGCTCGCGATCGGGCCGGCCTACCTCGACGAGGAGGGCCTGGTGTTCACGTGGCCGGACGGCGCACCGGTGCTGCCGGACTTCGTCACCAAGGTTTGGGTCAAGGTGCAGCGGACGATCGGCGAGCGGCTGGCGGCCGTCGAGCTGGCGCCGCTGCCGCGGTTGACGGTTCACGAGTTGCGACACAGCCACGCGACGATCTTGCTGCGGGCCGGCGTGCCGGTGCACATTGTGGCCAAGCGGCTCGGGCACAAGGACCCGTCGGTGACGCTGAACGTGTACGCCGACGTGATCCCCGACGACGACACGTCCGCGGTTGACGTCTTCTCGAGGGCGGTGTGGGGCGCATGAGCGATGTGGATGCAGTGACCCTCAAGGCGGTCGAGGACCTGGCCGGGGGAAAGATCGCCGACTCCGCAACAGCGATCGAGCGGATGACGCAGCTGATGCGGATCGCCCCACCGCAGGTCGTGTTGATGAGCCTCACCAGCCACGCGGCGTCGTTGCTCAAGATGCTGGCTGCGCGGGAGGGCCGCACCGTTGACGAGGCAGCCAAGCGGTACCGAGAGAACGACACGCTCGCCCGCTTCGAGGTGGACCTCCAGGAGGGTGACGACGATGACCGTTAGCAGATTCGTAGCAAGTCCGGGCAGCGGCCTCGTGGTCGCATCTTGGGCCACCGGGTCTGACCTGCGGCGATTCTGTAGGGCGGGTGGGGCTCGAACCCACGACCCAGGGATTATGAGTCCCTTGCTCTGACCGACTGAGCTACCGCCCCGCCGCACATTGTGCACGTCGAGGTCGCCCTCGGTTCGGCGCGGTGACGCGTCACCGGGTTGAATGTCCTGCGATGGACACGGCATCGAGTGGCACGACGCAGACGCGGACCGAGGGATCGGACGCCTCGCCACCGAGCCGCGAGTGGGTCTGGATGCTGCGGGTGCTCGCGGTCGTCGTCGTGTTCGGGGCCATCGCGATCGCCCGATCGCGTCAGGTCGACGTACCGTTCCACGACCCGCACGGGAAGCTGTTCCAGCACAAGATCCTGAGCACGGCCATGGCCCTCCTGGTCTTCGTGCTCATCGACATCCTGGTGCGCTGGCTTCGCGGTCGCCGGGCCGGGATCTCGCTGTGGCAGGCGGCGCGCACCCGGTGGACGTCGTACCGGATCGGCATGATCGCCCTCTCGCTGGTGGCCTACCAGGTCGTCTACCTGTGCTACCGCAACCTCAAGAGCTGGGACGTCTTCCTCACGCCACAGGACGACCTGCTGCAGCGCTGGGACACGTGGCTCTTCTTCGGCCACTCCCCGGCCGTGCTGCTGCACGACCTCCTCGGACAGGACTTCGCGGCGCGGTTCCTCACCGACTGGTACGAGGCGTTCTCCACGCTCGTCACGCTCGCTCTGGTCGCCGCGATGGCGTTCACACCGACCGTGCGATCAGCGTTCGTCTTCGTCGTCTCCGCGATGTGGGCGTGGATCCTCGGCGTGGGCTCGTACTACCTGATCCCCTCCCTGGGGCCGTTCCACATCGCCCCCGACGAGTTCGCCGGTCTCACCCGGACGTCGATCCAGAAGACACAGACGGCGTACGTCGCCCAGCGGGAGCACCTGCTCGCACACCCGCAGGCGCACGACGCGTTCGCGCAGATCTCGGCGTTCGCCAGCCTGCACTGTGGGCTCACCTTCCTGGTGGTGCTGATGGCGCGCTACTACGGCCTCCGCCGGCTCTCGTGGGTCGCCTCCGTGTTCCTGGCCGGCACCTTGGTGGCCACGGTCTACCTCGGCTGGCACTTCGCGGTCGACGACATCGCCGGACTGGTGCTCGCCTGGCTCGCGGTGCAGCTCGGAAAGCTGACCGTCCTCGGTTCGTGGCGAATCCCACGAGACCCATCCCTCACGTCCTAGAATCCGGCCAGCGTCACAGGCCGCGACGGAGGGGTCCGGTGAAGAACTTCCTATTCATCCTCGTCATCATCTGGTTCATCTTCGGTGCCAGCGCGGCGAACGACCGCGGGTTCTTCGACTCCGGGGCGAACCGTGACTGCACGTTCGTCGGCAGCGGCCTGCTGACGATCATCGCGGGTCCCCTCAGCTACGCCGGGATCCACCCGAAGGCGAACTGCTGACCCGACCCGCTCGGTGGGCTTGGGCGCTCGGGGACTGTCGAGCCGGCCCATGACACGGCATGCTCGGGTGTCATGGACAAGCCACCACCGCTCGAACCGCTGCCCGAGGATTGGACGCGCGCGCTCGCCGTCGTGGCGCACCCGGACGACATGGAGTTCGGCTCCGCGGCCGCGGTCGCCCGCTGGACCGGCCAGGGCAAGGAGGTCGTGTACTGCATGGTGACCTCCGGCGAGGCCGGCATCGACTCGATGGAGCCCGAGAAGACGCGCACCGTCCGTGAGGCCGAGGAGATCGAGTCGGCGCGGATCGTCGGCGTCTCTCAGGTGGAGTTCCTGCACCAGCCCGACGGAGTGCTCGAGTACGGCGTGCCGTTGCGGCGCGAGATCTGTGCGGTCGTGCGCAAGCACCGGCCCGAGATCGTGATCACCGGCAACTTCCACCCGACCTTCGGCGGCCGGATGCTCAACCAGGCCGACCACATCGCCACCGGACGCGCGGTGCTCGACGCGGTGCGCGACGCGGGCAACCGGTGGGTCTTCAACGACCAGCTGGTCGACGGCCTCGAGCCGTGGGGCGGGGTCAAGGCGGTCTGGGTCGGCGGGTCGTGGGAGGCGCAGCACGGCGTCGACACCACCGACACCTTCGACAAGGGGGTCGCCTCGCTGGCCGCCCACGCGGCGTACATCGAGGGCCTCGGTTGGGAGAACTGGGATCCGCGGGAGTTCCTCGAGGGCTTCGGCCGGCAGACCGGGCAGCGGATGGGGGTGGCGTTCGCGACGGCGTTCGAGGTCTTCCCGATGGGCTGGGAGGACTGATGCCCTTCCTCACCTCCGACCCGGCCGTGTCGCTCGACGGGTTCATCGCCGGGCCCGGACAGGATCTCGAACACCCGCTCGGCATCGGCGGCGAGGGGCTGCACCGGTGGCACTGGGAGCAGACGGAGGAGAACGCCGCCGAGATCGAGGCGATCTGCTCCGCGGGGGCCTACATCATGGGCCGGAACATGTTCGGCCCCGACCGCGGCGAGTGGGACCTCACCTGGAAGGGCTGGTGGGGCGACGACCCGCCGTACCACGCGCCGGTCTACGTGCTCACCCACTACGAGCGCGATCCGGTCGAGATGCAGGGCGGGACCACGTTCCACTTCGTCACCGGTGGGCCGGAGGAGGCGCTGCGGCTGGCGACCGATGCGGCCGGCGACGGACACATCTCCATCGCCGGGGGTGCGTCGACGATCAACCAGTACCTCCGCGCCGGCCACATCGACGAGCTGAGGCTCCACGTGGCGCCGATCGTGCTCGGATCGGGCGAGGCCCTGTTCCGCGATCTCGGCGGGCTCTCGTTCGAGGTCGCGTCGTCGCGTTCGACTTCGCTGGTCACCCACGTGACGCTGCGGCGTACGCGCGGCTAGGGTGCGTCTCTCAATTCGGCGCCGTCGCGAGCGGGATTTCGCGCCGATCTGGCAAGGCGGAGGCGCGAAGGCGGGCTGGTTGCCCGTCGAGCCCCGACAACGCCGCCAGATCGGATGCGAAAGCCCGCGTAGCAGGCGCTTCCGAATTGGGAGACGTGCCCTAGATGCGGTCCTCGTCCTGCTCGATCTGCTCCTGCTCCCGGACCGCCGCGCAGCGAGCGTCCGCGCCCGCTGCACCTCGCCTCCGGCTGTCCAGCTCGCGCAGCTGACGACCGCGGCCGTACACGATCAGGTTGTCGTCGGCGCGGATCACGGTGTCACCGGTGGGCGCACCCAGGTAGCGACCGTCGGCCCGGGTCACGCCCAGGACCACGATGCCCTCGTCACGGAGGCCGAGATCCGCCAGCGACCGGTCGGCCACCCAGTCCCCGGGCTCGACCGCGAGCTCCTGGACGGTGTAGTCACCTGAGAGCTCCAAGAGGCCGCCGAGGTCGCGGACCTGCAGGTCGGTGTGCCGGTGCAGGACTCGACCGGTCCAGTCGGTGAGCTTGCGATCCACCCAGCGGCTCCGCGAGAGGAGCACCAACACGATCAGGCCCACGCCGAGCTCGGCGATCCGCCATCCCGCCGCCCCGGATGCGCGGCCCTGGAAGCCGAGGATCGCGGAGCTGGCCGCGCCCACGATGCCCACGTTGCCGAGCAGCATCAGGACGCCGATCACGCGCCGCCGCACCGGGTGACGGACGACTTGTTCTGACTCGCTCGTCGTGAACCCCGAACCGGTCAGAGCCGACCGGGCCTGGAACCGGGCGACGTGGTGGGCCGTGCCGGTGGCCACCAGGGCGACGGTCGCCACGCGCGTCACGATCAACGACAGGGCGACGATCAGCAGCAGCGAAGCGATGGCGACCACGAGAACGACGTACCCAGCACCCCCCACGACTTGCCGCCACGGGCCCCCTTGCTTGACCCGCTCCGGGTTCGGTGGAAGTTTTGCCGTCTGCGCCAAGCACGATCTCGGGAGGGTGCTGATGATGGATCGACGTAGGTTCCTGGCCGCATCGGCCGCCGTCACGGCGACAGCGGCAGTTCCGTCGCTTGCCGGGCCGGCGTTCGCAGCCGGGCAGGTCACCGTCACGACGTCCGGCGGTCGGACGCTGCCGGAGCTGATCCCTGACGGCGGCCCGGTT
The DNA here is from genome assembly GCF_036503465.1 of Nocardioides sp. Classification (GTDB taxonomy): domain Bacteria; phylum Actinomycetota; class Actinomycetes; order Propionibacteriales; family Nocardioidaceae; genus Nocardioides. The sequence continues at coordinate 45,059 of NZ_DASXWU010000038.1, read as the reverse complement.
CTGCACTTCGGGAGCCCCCTGCAGGCCGGGCTCGTTCCGGAGTACGCCGACCGGATCCCGGCCGACGCGGCGGCCGGGTTGCAGCCCGGCACCGGAGTGAACGGGCACCCCGTCTACCCGGGCGAGGTGGTGATCGCCGGGCGGAACGGCGTGGTCGCCGAGTACGCCGCGGCCGGATACAACCTGCGCTACGCCGACGAGCAGGGCGACGAGCTGCCCCATGACCAGTGGATTCCGACCACGCTGGACACGATCTACGACCTGGCCTCCCTGTCGAAGCTGTTCACCTCGACGGTCGCCGTGCAGCTGATCCAAGAGGGCCGGCTGGCCCTGGATGACAAGGTCGTGAGGTACCTGCCCGCGTTCGACAACAACGGCAAGGGCGACATCACGATCCTGCAGCTGCTCACGCACACCTCCGGGCTACCGCCCGACCCGAGCCCGGCGCTGTGGACGTACCCGACCATGGCCGAGCGGGTCGACGCGGTGATGACCACGGTCCCCCAGGCCCCGGCGGGCACGCGGTACATCTACTCCGACCTCAGCATGATCACCCTGCAGTTCGTGGCGGAGGCGATCACCGGCCAGACCCTGGACATGCTGGTCCGCGACCGGATCACGTCGCCGCTCGGCATGCACGACACGATGTACAACCCGCCCGCCTCGCTGAAGCCACGGATCGCCGCCGAGGAGTACCAACAGGTGCCGGACCGCGGCCTGGTCTGGGGTGAGGTGCACGACGAGAACGCCTGGGCGTTGGGCGGGGTCGCCGGCCACGCCGGCCTCTTCTCCACCGCACGCGACATGGCCGTCTTCTGCCAGGTCTTCCTGAACGGCGGCCGGTACGGCAGCGCGCGGATCCTGTCCCGAGCCTCGGTGATCTCGATGCTCACGAACTACAACCAGGCGTTCCCCGGCGACGAGCACGGCCTGGGATGGGAGCTCTACCAGCACTGGGAGGAGGGCGCGCTGGCGACGCCGTACTCCGGCGGTCACACCGGTTTCACCGGGACGTCCATCGCAGTCGACCCCACGACGCAGTCCTTCGTGGTGCTGCTGACCAACGCGGTCCATCCCAGCCGGCACTGGGGCACGACGAACCCGGAGCGCCGCCAGGTGGCCTACGACCTGGCCCGCGCGACCGCAGTGCAGCCGGCGACCGACAGCCGCGAGTGGTACGGCGGAATGGCCGACCGGACCACCAACAGCCTGGTCCTGCCCATCACGCTTCCCGCCGCCGCCAGTCTGGCGTTCGAGCTCTGGTACGACACCGAGCCGGGATACGACTTCTTCTACCTCGAGGCCTCCAGCGACGGCGGCACGACCTGGCAGCCGGTGCCCTTCAGGATCCGGGGCGACCGCCTCGACGTGAGCACACCGGGCAGAGTGAGCGGCTATCAAGGCCGGCAGTGGCTACAGGCGACCGCCGGTCTCGACGGGTTGACCGGCCCGGTACAGCTGCGCTGGCGCTACACCACCGACTCGCTCTACCACGGCCGCGGGGTCTACGTGGACGCCATCCGGATCACCGCCGGGCCGACGCTGATCTACGACGACCGAACGGGACAGGATGCTGCGAAGCTCGTCCGCCGAGGATTCATCGAGACCCGCGACTGACAACCACACCTACTCGGAGGTACTCGCATGGTCCGCCCGATCCAGCGCCGCAGCCTGCTGCGCACCGCTCTCACCGCCGCCGGGGCGGGTGCCCTCGCCTCGGCTGCCCCACCGGCCCTCGCAGACGGTCAGGCCACGGCAGCGACCGGTCCTCGGGGCGCCGGCGGGGTGCTCACCGGTTTCGACAATCTCGCCCTCGACGGCTATCAGCTGGTGTCCGGTCAGCGGGTGGGACTGATCTCCAACCCCACCGGCATCGTCAGGGACCTGCGGCACGAGGTCGACGTCATGGCCGCCGACCACCGGGTCGACCTGGTGGCGGCCTTCGGGCCCGAGCACGGCTTCCGCGGCAGCGCGCAGGCCGGCGGCTCCGAGGGAACCTACGTCGACCCGCGGGCCGGCGTTCCGGTCTACGACACCTACGGCAAGACCCCGGCGCAGATCGCCGACTTCTTCCGCGCGGCAGACGTCGAGACAGTGATGTTCGACATCCAGGACGTCGGCGCCCGGTTCTACACCTACATCTGGACGATGTACGACTGCATGGTCGCCGCGTCGCTGGCCGGTGTCCGGTTCGTGGTGCTCGACCGGCCGAACCCGATCAGCGCGACAGCGGCGTACGGGCCGGTGATGCACCCCGAGTACGCCAGCTTCGTCGGCCGCAAGCCCATCTCCCAGCAGCACGGCATGACCGTGGGCGAGCTGGCCGGCCTGTTCAACGGCGAGTTCCTGCCCGAGGACTCCGACGCGAACGGCGCGGTCGACCTCGCCGTGTCGCCGGTCAAGCGCTGGCAGCGTTCCATGTACGGCGAGGAGACCGGACAGCCATGGGTGATGCCGTCCCCCAACATGCCTCGCATCGAGACCGCGGTCGTCTACCCGGGTACCTGCCTGTTCGAGGCCACGAACCTCTCCGAGGGCCGGGGCACGACGCGGCCGTTCGAGCTCATCGGGGCGCCGTACGTCGACTATCACTGGGCCGAGGCGCTCGACGAGCGCGGGCTGTCCGGCGTCGCCTTCCGCGAGGCCTACTTCGCGCCGACGACGTCCAAGTACGTCGGCCAGACGTGCGGGGGCGTCCAGCTGCACGTCGGCGACCGGGACGAGCTCGACGCGATCCGGACCGCGATCACCATGATCGTCACCGCCCGCGACCTCTACCCCGGCGACTTCGCCTGGCGGGAGACCACCGCGCCGTTCTGGATCGACCGGCTCACCGGCTCCGACCAGGTCCGGCGGGCGATCGACGGAGGCGCAGACCCCGACGAGGTGGTCGCCGGCTGGCAGGACGAGCTGGCTGCGTTCCGTGCGGTGCGGGAGCGGTACCTGCTCTATCCGGCCTAGATCCCGGTTGGGTGGCTCCCCCGGTTGGACTCGAACCAACAACCCTTCGTTGCCGCCTCGTGTGCGACAAGCCATAGACGGATCTGGATGACTGACGCCGATAATGGGGGTCTGACCTGGGCAAATGCTCATTTCCACTGTCTGACGTCCACGATCGCTGACGAACGTCTGCGTGAGTTTTCGGCCTGTTCTTGGACACCTTCGAGTCGTCAGGCTGGGGCCCGCGGCCCCGGGTCCCAGCTGCATCTACCGCCCAGCCCGCGTCCCCGCCTGGGCTGGACCGTGGGCTCTCCCGAGGGAACCGTCGTCAGGGTCAGGACTCGGAGTTGCTGCGTCGTTGTTCGCGGATGTAGCGGCGGAGGTCGCCGACGGTGGTGACGAGGTGGCGGCCGATCTTGAAGAACTCGGGGCCTTTGCCGGTCTGGCGCCACCAGCGCAGGGTGTTGATCGGAACTCTGAGGATGTCGGCAGCCTCGGACAGGGTCAGCAGCTCTTCTGCGTCGCGCTCGGGGAACGGGATCTGGTGGGCGATGGCACTCATGGTTTCCTCCGTGGTTGTGGCTGGTCCACCCCCATCAAGCGCGGTCCGAGGGTGGAGTGGACACCCGTCGCCGACAGTCCCTGGAGGGCCGGCGGGAACGGATGCCTCACCGGGTAGGTGCGCAGGGCTTCCCAACGAACCGGTCAAATACGCTCGATCGGGTATCAGAGTGGGTAGGGTGGGCGGATCCTCACCATCGACGACGGCGACTTCTACCTCCTGGAGGTGGCGCGGCGGGTCGTCGGCATGACCCAGGCCGAGCTGGCCCGCCGGGCCGGGACCTCGCAGGCCACGGTCTCGGCCTACGAACGCGGCTTGAAGACCCCGTCGGTGAAGGTCGCGGCCCGCCTGTTCGCGGTGCTGGGCTGTGAGCTCACTCTCCGAGCCAGGGTGACCTTCACCGAGCACCATCCGACCGGGATCGTGGCGTTCTGGGCGCCGAACCGGCTGTGGCGGGTCCCGACGCCGGACTGCTTCGCCACCCTCCGGGTCCCCGACCTGCTGGGCCACACCGAACAGGACGAATGGAACCTTAAAGATCCTGCCGACCGGCGCCGCGCCTATGAGATCCTGATCCGCCGCGGCCTGCCCCAGATGATGATCCGCTGGCTCGACGGCGGCTTCCTGGTCGACCTGTGGGACGACCTCAACCTGCCCGACCCCGTCCGCAACGCCTGGCAGCCCGCGATCCAGCATGCGACCCGAATCCACTCCAGCAACGTCTTCTCCTGGCACGGCAGCGACGAAGACCCCGAGACCGCCGACCTGGCCCGGATCACCTGGATGGAGTTCCTGCCCAAGCCACCTCCCCCACAACCGCGTCGACAACGCCGCACCCGCTTCGACCCACGCCCACCACCCGCACCGTGATGGTGACAGGGACTGGCTCATCAGAACCCGATGCCGGGGCCGCCGGCAGGTGACCGCGTCGGCGACGGCGGGTCCGGCGTCAACTGTTGCTGGTTCCGGCGCCGCCGCGCCTGCTCCCACCGCTCGAGCTCGGCCGGCGACACCGGTCTCCCCCGACGCGCGGGCACATAGGGCGCCGGCCGAGCCGGCCGAGCTGGTCGGGCCGGGGAGGCTGCAGGGGCTCCCGGGGCGTTGGGCCCGTACCGGTCGACCGCCTCGGCGGCGAGCCGCGCCGCATGGGCGGCTCCCAGGTCCGCGCGGTCGCGACCGAACACCTCGACCCACTGCCGCCGCGCCTCTTCCAGGGTGGGTGCGACCAGGTGGGCGGTGTTGCGGTCGTGGCCGCGGGTCATCCCGACGTAGGCCGACGAAGCGCCGGTATGGTCGCCGACCGATACGTGGGCCGAGGGCACGGTGGCGCCTTGGGCGCCGTAGGCGGTGGTTGCGTAGGCCAGCTCGACATGCTCCCGCACATACTCCGCGGGCAGGGTGCGTCGCCCCGCCTCCCCCACCACGGTCAGGCAACCTTGATCCGTGTCGGTGACCGTCCAGGTCTCCCGGTTGGCGACATCGGTGTCGGGGTCGTTGCGGCGGGTGGCGACCCGGTCCGCGACCCCGATCCGCTCCCCCGCCGAGGTCACCACACCCTCACCGGCATCCCTGTTGCCCCCGGGGTTCACCTCTCCGGTGAGGACTCGGACCTGGTGGGCCAGGCCGTTGATCCGCCCGACTTGTTCGCGGGTATCGGCGACCACCAGCTCCCCGAGACTCGCCCGGACCGCCAGGGCCTGCTGACGTTCGACCTCGCTGGCATGGACCACGACTTGCCCGCGTCGGACCAGTTCGTCGAACACCTCGCCGGGTTGGGTGGCGTGGCGCATCCGCAGCGACAGGTCGGCGTAGGCGGGGTCGGCGAAGCGTCGCACCTCGTCCAGGGTCAGGGTCCGGTCGGCGGCGTAGCGGGCGGCGAGGTCGAGCACTCCGCCGCGGCCGACCGCGGGCAGCTGGTGCCGGTCCCCGACCAGCCCGACGCGGGATCCGGTCTCGTCGGCCAGGATCAGCAGGGCGCGGGCGGTGTCCTGGTCGAGCATGCCCGCCTCGTCGACAACCAGGAGGTCGTCGGCCCGCAGCCGTGCGGCCAGGTCGGGCTGGCTGGGGACGCGTTCCCAGTGGCCGTCGTGGTCCCAGCGGAACCCGTGCTGGTACAGCAGCCACGCCACCGGATACGACGCGGCCCCGATCTGGGCTTCGGCGACCATGGCCGCCTTGCGTGTGGGTGTGACCACGACCATCCGGTGCCCCTGATCCAACGAGACGGCGCGGGCAGCGGCCAACATCGCCGTCTTCCCCGCCCCGGCCGCACCCTCCACGATCGTGATCCGACCGGTGCCGGTCAGGTGCGCCACCGCAGCAAGCTGGTCGACATCCAGACCCTTCAGTACCTCAGCCCGGCCGCGGAGCTCCCGCACGTGGGCCGGGAACGCCTCACCCTCGGCGCGAGCCGTGATCCCCTGGACCAGTTCGTGCTCGACCGCGAGTACCCGGGTCGAGGTCAACGCACGGACTTGCTCGGGCACATCCCCGCGACGCAGCAACCGTCGGGAGGCGGCGACCACCCGCGCGGTCAGGTCCTCGGCCAACTCACCCCGAACCCCCGGGTCGGTCACGATCCCGGCGGCCGCGATCAGCTTCTCCACCTCGCCGCGGGCATCGGCCGGGTTCCACGCCGACCGTCGGGCACCCAGCCGCGTCAGCGCGGTCTCAACCATGCCATCGCGGTCCAATGACCCCGGCCCCACAGCCACCACCCGCGCGGGGCTCTCTGGTCGGTCGGGCTCCCGGAATCCGAACTCGCGCAGCTCCTCGACCCACCGTGCCGTCAGCTCGGCGCCGTCCCTCGGGACCACCTTGTCCGGACGCGCTGTGGCCCAGGCCCGCCGGTCCCACACCTGCCGCAGCTTCGAGCCCGGCTCCTGGCCGGGATGTTCCGCCCGCCAGGCGGCCTCGTAGGAGTCGATCTGGGTCTCGATCTGTCGGGCCCGGGCACTGAACGCCCCCACGAACCCGGCCAACTCAAGAATCTCACCGGACTCCGGGTCGAGGGTGTAGCCGTGGGCGGCCAACACCGCCCGGAACCTGGGGTCGCACATGACGGCGGCGTGCCCGATCCCGTTGATCGCCTCCAGACTGTCCCGCACCCCGACCGTGTGCAGACCCCGCCACCGACCGGCCGCCCACACGCGGGCGTTGACCTGCAGGTGGAGGTGTCGGTGCGGGTCCCCTGCCCGGGATGTGTAATGCCGCACCACGGCTGCCTCGAGCTCCTCCACCGGCACCTGCACCTGCCGGCCCCGCGGCCCCACCCGGGTCGTGGCGTGCGAAGCCAGCCAAGCCACGATCTGGTGGGTGGCTCGGTCCTGGGCGGCGTCATACGCCGCCGCGATCTCCGGATCCACGGCTGCGGCCAGCGACCAGGTCTTCGGCCCGTTCACCGTCACCTCCACGAACCGGACCGCCTGGTCATCGGTCCGCAGCCGACCCTTCGGACGACCGGTCTCGAGGATGCGGCCGGCAACCCACCGCTCATAGGTCGGGCCGTCCATCGCCGGCATCTCGACGACCCCGTCTGGCATCGCGACCAGCCGTGCCGCCATCCCGGTGCCCTCGGCCAGGTAGTAGTCGTCGGCACGCGCCCGGTCTGCCTCCACATAGGCCCGCGCCGCGGCCGGGTTGCCGCGGTAGATCTTCAGCCCGCCATGCATCCCGAGAACACTCTCCTCGCGACCCTCGATAACCGTCAACAACCACAAACCCGCAGGTCAGCGGCCCCTTTCCTTACCGAACTTCGTAGCATGCGTGCCGCAGATTGAGGAGGGAGATGGGGGCCGGTTGGGGCAGGAGTTGAGGAACCGTTGACGGTTGGTAATGGGTGGAGGGGCGTGGATCTGAGAGGCAAGCTCAGCGGGCCAGAATTGGCGTCCAGCAAAGAGGTGTACGGATCCGGTGAGTGTGTCACTGCGTAACTGAGCGACGGGGCCATCGGTGATCCTTCGAGTGATTTCTCACAACCTTCTCGAAGAAGGACACCACGATAACCGTCACGCCCAGAATCGACGCTGCCCGTCTGCTCGAGGGCAGCTGGCCCAGGCGAGCCCGAATCTGTTGCACGAGCTGTTGAGCACCTTCATCAAAACGCTGATGTGGCCGAGGCCGACGCGGTGTGCGTGGCCGCCTGGGTCACCTTGTCCGAGGACCGGGTCAACAGCCGCAACGGCTATCGGGGTCGGGAGTTCGACACCCGGGCCAGTACCCCGGAGCTGGCCGTGCCCAAGCTGCGGCAGGGCTCCCCACTTCCCGGAGTAGCTGCTGGAGCGCAGGCAGCGTGCCGAGCGGGCCCTGACCTCGATGGTGGCGACCTGCTACCTGCTCGGTGTGAGCACCCAGCGGATGGACAAGCTGGTCCAGCACCTAGGCATCATCACGCTCAGCAAGTCGCAGGTCTCGCAGATGGCCAAGGACCCAGACCAGCAGATCGAAGAGTTCCGCATCCGCCGGCTGGAGGACGCCCGCCCGTTCACCTTTGTCGCCGCCGACGCCCTGGTGCTCAAGGTCCGCGAGGGCAAACGGCTGGGTTGGGGTGCACTGCCTGGTCGCCACCGGCGTCAACGCCGACGGCACCGCGGCGAGGGCGGCGCCGACCCGAATTGACATCCAGGTCGGCCCATGGGTGACCTGGACGCCACACGGGTCCCCTTTCACTCAAGAGCTTGACGGAGGGTCATCAATCTATTAGCCAGCCCCGGCTGCTCGATACTTCAGATTGATGTTGTCACGTTGGTGACCCCATTCCAACGTGAAATGCCAGCACCCGGCCTTGGGCAGATCCACGACAGATGGGCCCGGTCCGCCTGGCACATCGCGGGAAACAACCAGTCCACCGCCCGCCAGACTGGCATGAATCTTCAAGGTCGTCACGCCCTCTGGCGGCCGACGGGCTACCCAAAGAATCTTGTTATTGTGCCCTTCCCTCGGCGGCACAGTGAATGGCTGACCAAACAAGACAGCGGCGATTCGGTGCTTGGCTCCGAGAATATACGGAGCCCGGGGATCAGGACCGCTAAAGCCGGCCCGCGCCACCCACTTCGGAAGTACACGGCTTGGCGCGCTGCCCACGCAGCTGAACCTGGGCCCCGAGCCAGGCTGTTGGTCAACGCGCGACGAGTGTGACGTCTCCGCGCCGGATGAACAGGACACGAGGCTTGCACTTGCGACCAAGCTGACGATCACCCTGCCGCATGCATGAACTCGCGCGCGGCACGCAGCTGGCGTGTGCGGCATCAGCAAACCTCCATCAGTCGTGAATCACTCCAAGCGAATGCCCCTAGGCCTCCGCCACGGCGTGAGCGCTTCTCCGCGGCGGACCGGCGCCGCCGACCTAGGGCCCAGCTCGGACTTCCGCACCGAAGACCCGCGCGACCTTCATAGATAGGGTGAGGGCGGTCCTGCCTATGTTCCCTCGACTCTGAAACCGCTACTGCACCGCCGTTGGATTTGCCACATGAACGACGCCAGCGGGATCGACGTAGACCTCGACCATGTTCTGTGTGTACGCACCGTACGCCGCGGGCACCAACTCAACACCCGCGTCAATGGATACGGCCCCGGGATCAACGTGCGACGCAAAGATGCCTTGGGGTTCGCCATCGATGATTGCCACGCACACATCTACTACCGAGGTTGTATTCCCACTCTGCGTTAGAGCAACCCAACCCCTGTCAGTCGGAATCGTCATTTCTCATCTCCTCCGTACGTGTCCGCCTTGCTGACTGTTTAACGCCAAGGTCCTTGATTGGCGAGAGAGGCGGCGGGCTCTCAAGCCGACTCCTGAATAGCACCCGACGCCAGTCCCCTACATAACTATAGACGCCACTCGTTGTGGCCACCCCAGTATGTCCTGGTACGCGGGTGGCTAGTATGTGGCGCGAAACCTGGCCCATGCTGTAGATGCTCTTGGCACTCTCCCATAGTGAGACGCTGAGCACTGTCTTGTCCCGCCAATTCACCAGAACGCTCGAGCCGCGAAAGCCCGGGGCGACCTTCTTAACTTGCGGTTTGACGCGCAGATGCAGCAGCAACACAGTCAGCAAGGACCTCCAAGTGCGGCACTCGAAACGTGTGATCACGACCTCACCGCCACCCGGCACCAATTCAAGCAAGGGGGTCTGTCCAGCAACACCTACCTCACAACGAGGGGACCCATCAACAATACCAGTCCCGACGTCACCCTTACCCAAGTGAGCCATTTGTTCCTCCATCGCTCGAGGAGCTTGAACTTCTCGCCCTGGGGAAGCCAAGTGCGGCTCGCGACAGAAAGCGAGAAAAAGAATCCAACCGTTAGACCAAACGCTAGTATCCCTTGCTGATAGAGAAGGACGAATGCAGCGAGGGCCGCCCATAACAAGGAGGTCACCTTCTGCGTCGTCGCGACGAGCCCGATATCTATTCCCCAGACGAGCCCCACCCTCCCTGGTGGTAGATGGCGTATTAGAGCTTGCGGAACTTGGCGCCATGTGTGTGGAGTGTTGTTAGTCAAGTCGGCCAGCCCTAACGCCACGCACAAGATTGCTAGAAGATAAATCCTGACAATGTGTGACATGGCAGACTGAGCTACCAAGCTAATGGAATATGCAACCGCTGCGAGCATGACTCCGCCCAGAAGCGTCCCCGCGCCCAGGCCCACTAGAAATCTCGTGCCCTCAGCACGGCTGCTCCGCATCATTGGACAGGCGACCCCTGCCATAGACATTCCTCAAGGGCTGAACGCCTGCAACAATGCCCCTGCGGCTGCCACCAGCAACCAGGTTGTCATCTAACACTCCGTCAGTTCTTGCTCTGATAACTCAGTTGGGCCTACAGCGTCAGGCCGGTTCGCACTGGTATGCCGATGCGTAGTACTGTCCTTGGTTATTCTTCTTCTCGCAACACGAGCATCGAACGACGCCATTGACGCACACCCATAGATAGTGCGAAACGGATTGACACGACGACAGAGTTGTATTGGGTGGGCAGTATATGAGATTGCAACAGCCACATGTTGACGTGGTTGTGCCGAATGCGGCCGGCGTCTTGCCGAACACAGCGGCGGTGACGACGAGGCCTCCAGCCCCCACACGATGGAGGAAACTGCGCCGCCTAAGGCCGTCAGACGCGGCTCTCTCGTTCTTGCTGTATTTCGTCAAGGTGATCCTCCCTCATTCCCGATCGCAAAGTCTCGAGCGTGGATATAGTATTGAAGACGACAGCGCTTTCCAGGGTCCCGTCGCGGAGTCGGAGTGCGGACGGACTCGTCTGGATGCCAAATGAGCTCCCAATCCACTCGCCTCCAAGATCCACATAAGCGCTTAAGCGGTCCAGACCATGCCGTGCAATGAAGTCACGCCCGACCGTTTCGTTACTGCAAGGAACCACCACCGCCCAGTTCGGGGGCAGCGCCCCGTCTTCCAATTTCGACGACAATTGTGATCCGACTGATTCACATGCCGAGCAGGATGGGCTTAGAACCAGCAATGTCGCATCACCTTCATTTTGAGCCACGGGCGACAGCATGGACGGCCAATCAGTCGGCGACGCGCCGAGCTTTGCCTCTTCCAGCCTGCTGGGTAGGGACGCTGCAGTTCGGTCACCGCCAAGCGGAATCCGGGCGTTGAGTTCAGCCACCATGGCAAACAAGAGCGATACCGCCGCAGCTAGGGCCAGCAACACCAAAGCCACTAGGGCACTTGAAACCGTCATGGTGTCTCCATTCCTGTAGGAATCTTGCGCCAAGGCCACACCGCCATCACTCCCAGTCGATGTATCCATATGGTTGCGAGGAGAACGATGAGAGCTGTGAGCACTGACGACGTGGGTGTGTAATTGAATGCTCCCGCTGTTGTCCCATATAGGACGTTGAACGGCCATACGAGGAGAATTCCAACTCCGCAGATCATGGCTTGTGCTCCAAGGGTGGGCCCATGGTGCGTCCCTAGGCAGCCACAAGGTAATGTGGTACGGCGCGCGATGCCGACGAGCCCGAGCAGGGCCATACCCAGCCCAAGGCAACCTACAAGGGGTGCCGCTATCAGTCTGCCACGATCTATTGAGAGGCCGAACGCGGCCGCGCATTCGGCCAGCGCAATGCACCTGACAAGCGTGTTGTTCGGCTTAACCGACGACGATCCTGCTAACTCTTCAAGAGCCGCGGCAAGCGGGTTGGGCGCGACCAGTTTATTGGTACCTGCCACGAGAAGGAGCGATGCCGCGCACGAATTCAATATGCAGATGGTGGCAGGTGCCATCCCCCACCTCCCCGATCCGCGGTGTCCGGCCCTTCCTGCATGTGCGCAGGAGGACTCAGTACCACGAGGCGGGCTTAGACGTCAACAGAATCCGCTCTCGTGCTGAGTGCGAAGTTGCATGAGCCGCCTTCGATCTCGCAGGTGCGCCGCTACGTGCCGTCGGCGGGTGAGCCGCCCTCCGTCGCTTTGGACGACTCCGCTGCGTTGCGTTCTGGCCGGGTCGGCTCGGGGCTGGACGTGGTCGCCAGGCCCCTATCTGGGTTCGCTCAGGCGGCGGGAGTTGCGCCCGACCCCTTCAGTTGTGCGGTTGTTGCCGGGCGCGGCGGCGAGGTCGCTCACCCAAATGGCGCGCCAGTGCCTACTCGTCGATGACGCACGTCCGTGGCCCCCCGTTGGCGGATCGCTGCTTGCCGCTCGGGGTTTGGGGGGACGCGGGCATCGTCCCTTCCGTCTGGTCGGCGAGTCGCTCTGCGAGTCGCGAGCAGTACTACGCCAAGTGTCCGTGGCGCACCATACTCAATCGTCAACGAGTTGGCGGTCACGCCTTCGAAACCGGCTGGGCGCCGATCAGTGCTGCCGGAACGCGCATAGACTGGCACGGCGCGTCGACGCCATCCCCTCGCACCCCACACTCGGAGTACCACCATGCTCGACAGTCACCAGGCACGCGGTGCGTCAGTCCGACCGACACCGGAGGCAACGGTCTGATGCCTCGTCCGCCGATGCCGCCGGGCGCGTGGGGCAAGATCAAGGTGAGCAAGACCGGTTCGGCCAACCATGAGGCCGCGGCGCGCTACGTCCACTTCAGCGGACGTGTCGCAAGGATCCGCGCCCGTGGGCACAGCGCTCAGGCTGCCCGGATCGCGCTCGTCCGTAAACTCCAGGAGCTCAACGGAGCCGAGGCCAGCGAGGGCGATTTGACGCCGTTGACCACCGTGGCTGAACTCGGCACCTTCTGGCTGCGGGAGAAGCGGGTGCAGCAGATCAGTTCGAATTCGATCAAGGCATACACCAGCACGATAAGAAACCAGATCGTGCCGGTGATCGGTGAGCGTCGCTTGCGCGACTGCCGGACAAGCGTCTTGGATCGCGTCATACAGGATCGGGCGGCACTTGGCTATAGCCCCACCATGCTCCGCAAGGTTCTCCATGGAATGTTCGCCGTCGCCGTCCGTCACGACGTCATGGCATCGAACCCGGTGCGAGAGGTCGCGCGCATCTCGCGGCCGCGACGGGAGATCGAGTACCTCGACCTGGCCCAGATCCAGGAAGTGCGCGCGCTCATCGAGGCGTCCATCCGGAAGCCTCGTCCCGGCCCGCGGCCGACGACCGACCTCAGGGACGCGGTTGATCTCATTCTCGGCACCGGCTGTCGTATCGGAGAGACTGGTGCCCTGATCTACCCCGAGATCGACCTGGGTGCCGGGAACCCAACACTGACCGTCTCCGGGACCATCATCACCGAGACGGGAGTCGGTACCTTCCGGCAGCCGTGGACGAAGTCCAGTGCCGGCTATCGAACCTTGTATGTGCCGCCGTTCGCGGTCGAGATCTTGCTCCGTCGTCAAGTCGAGAACGGTGCCAACCCACATGGCGCGGTGTTTCCGACCCGCAGAGGGACCTGGCGACAGATCTCGAACTGGGAACGGATGTGGAATCAGGTGGTGGACGGTACCGCGTACGACTGGGTCACCTTCCACACTTTTCGCAAGTCCGTGGCCACCCTCATCGACCGCGAGGTCGGCATCGAGGCGGCGCAGGCGCAGCTCGGTCACGACGACAGCGACATCACCCGGGACTTCTATGTTCACAAGGCTTCGGTGGCGCCTGACCTGACCCTGTACCTCGAGAAGTTCCGGCCCTGACATAACGCGCCGCCCGTACCTGTTCCGCCTCACGAGGGGAGGGGACTCGTGGGCTCGGTCGACCCCAAGGACGGGCTGAGCAACCATGCCCGCTTGCGCGTTCAGGTTTGTGGACGGTTTGTGGACACTCTTGGCGGCTTCTTCAGATCACACACCGGACTCAGAGAGCGTTTGCCCAGGTCAGAAGCCTCCATTTGCTCCCCCGGTTGGACTCGAACCAACAACCCTTCGGTTAACAGCCGAATGCTCTGCCAGTTGAGCTACAGGGGATCGTGGAGCCCGCACAGGTTAGCAAGGTCGATCCGGGCGCTGCGAATCGCCGTACGGCGAGTGGTCGGCGACTTCTCAGAGCATCCCCACGTCGGACCGGGCGGCGGCGAGAGCGGTCTCAGCGGCGGCCCGGACGAAGGGGTCGTCGGGGTCGACGCCCTCGTCGTACTCGTAGACCCACTGCACCTCGGAGCGTCCGGAAGGGGCCCGACGGGCGACGACGCGCACGCCGCGGCGACCGGTCACCGGGACGTGCCGCGAGACCAGCACGCTCGCGGTGACCCGCTCCCGCACCAGCTGCAGCAGCCGGTCGGTGTCGCGGGCGGCGGAGTCGGGGATGTGGAAGACGTGGCGGGGTCGCTGCTCACCCCAGGTGCCGACCTCGCTGACCCGGAGCCGGGCCTCGTCACGGTCCCAGTCGGCCGCCTCCACCTGCTCCCAGGGCACCCGGCCGCCCGGGAAGTAGAGCGCGTCCCGGGTGCCGGCGACCCAGCCACCGTCCTCCAAGGGCGCCCACGCCAGCAGCCGCTCCCCCGCCTCCACCTCGACCGGCGGACGGGTGCGCCGGATCGACCTCACGACGCTCCCAGGGCCAGGTCACGCAACTGACGGCGGTGCTGCTCGAGCGCGGTGAGCTCGCCGAACATCCGGTTGTACTCGGTGGTCTGCTCCACCGGGTTGGTGCGCTGCAGCCGTGACTTCACCTCGGCGATCCGCCGCTGTGCGGTGAGCTCCTGGAGCCGGTAGACGGTGTTCGCGACGAACGCGTCGTCGGCGCCGCGCTTGGACGGCACCGGCTCGACGGCGAGCGCCGAGAGGGCCGAGGCCACCGCCGGATCGCCCGCGTGCTCGCGCAGCCGGCCCGCCCAGTCGGTGGTGGCCGCGCCCGGCCCGCCGCTCTGTTCGACCAGCTCCCAGACCGCGCGGTAGGTCGGGTGGGTGAAGTCGTTGGCGCCGAGGTCGGGGGCGGTGCGGGCCACCGCCCCGGGCTCCTGGACGACCAGCTTGAGCGTCTCGCGCTCGAGGACGAAGCGCCGGTCGCGCAGGTCGGGCAGCTGGGGCACCGGGGGACGCGGCGCTTCGTGGGGAGCGGCGGGACCACGGCCTGCACCGGCCTGGCGGCCGGCAGCCTTCTTCACCTCGACCTGGACGTCGGCCGGATCCATGCCGGTCAGCGACGCGATCTCGCGTGCGAAGGAGCTGGCCACCACAGCGGTGTCGCGGCTGCTGTGCACGAGCGCTGCGGCCTCGCGGACCGCGCCGACCCGGCCCTCGGCCCGGTCGAGGTCGTACTTCTTCACGACGTTGGCCAGCACGAAGCGGTACAGCGGCTGCCGGCGGGCGATCAGCTCCCGGACCGCTGCGTCGCCCTTCTGCAGCCGCAGGTCGCACGGGTCGAGGCCGCTCGGCTCGATGGCGACGTAGGTCTGGCTGACGAAGTTCTGGTCGCCCCCGAAGGCACGGAGCGCGGCCTTCTGACCGGCCGCGTCGCCGTCGAAGGTGAAGATCACCTCGCCCGGGAACTCCGCGTGGTCGTTGAGGAACCGCCGAAGGACCCGCGCGTGGTCGTCGCCGAACGCCGTACCGCAGGTCGCGACCGCAGTGCCGACCCCGGACAGGTGGCAGGCCATCACGTCGGTGTAGCCCTCCACGACGACCGCCTTGGACGTCCGCGCCATCTCGCGGCGGGCCAGGTCGATGCCGTAGAGCACCTGGCTCTTCTTGTAGAGGGACGTCTCGGGGGTGTTGAGGTACTTCGCCTCGATCCGGTCGTCGTCGAAGATGCGCCGGGCGCCGAAGCCGATGGTGTCGCCGCTCGAGTCGCGGATCGGCCAGAGCAGGCGGCCTCGGAAGCGGTCGTACGCCGAGCGGCCGATCGCCACCAGCCCGGCCGCGACAGACTCCTCGTCGCTGAACCGCCTCTGCCGCAGATGACGCAGCAGCGCCTCCCCGTCGCGGGGCGCGAAGCCGATGCCGAACTGCTCGGCGACCGCCTGGTCGAAGCCGCGCTCTCTCAGGAACTGGCGTGCCGTCAGTGCATCCGGCGAGCCGAGAGCGTCGGCGTAGAACGCCTGGGCGACCTTGTTCGCCTCGACCAGACGCGAGCGCTGAGGGCCACGCGGACGGTCGGCTCGGGCGTCGCCACCCTCCTCGCGCCGCAGGGTCACGCCGTACCGGTCCGCGAGCCGCTCCACCGCCTCGGCGAAGCCGAGCCCGTCGATCTTCATCAGGAAGTTGAAGACGTCTCCGCCTTCCTGGCAGCCGAAGCAGTGGAAGAACTGGCGTTGCGGGTTGACGTTGAACGACGGGGACTTCTCGTCGTGGAACGGGCACAGGCCCTTGAGCGAGCCGCCGCCGGCCGGGCGGAGCGTGACGTAGTCGGCCACGACCTCGTCGATCCTGGCCTTCTCACGCACCTCCGCGATGTCCTCGTCGCGAATCCGTCCGGCCACGGCGGGAGTCTACGGCGGAGGCCGACACGCCCGGGGCGGATACCACCCGACCTGTGGGGTACGGCTCTGACATGAGTACGTCGACCCCGGGACACGCCGGACACACCGCCCAGGACGACCCTCCTCTCGGCGCCCTGGTGCACGACCTGACCCAGCAGGTCCCCCAGCTCATCCGATCCGAGATCCGGCTTGCACAGGTCGAGCTGACCGAGAAGGGCAAGCGCGCCGGCCTGGGCATCGGGATGTTCAGCGCCGCCGGCCTCTTCGCGTTCCTCGGGCTGTGCTGCCTGGTCACGACCGCGATCCTGGCCCTGGCTCTCGCGCTCCCCGGTTGGCTCTCGGCCCTGATCATCGGCGGCGTGCTCTTCGCCGGCGCCGGGATCGCCGCGCTGCTCGGGAAGAAGGAGGTCGGCCAGGCGACCCCGCCGGCTCCCGAGCACGCGATCGCGGGCGTCAAGGAGGACATCGCCACGGTGAAGGGAGAGCACCGATGAGCAACAACACCAGCCAGATCGAGGCCGAGATCGAGGAGCAGCGCGACCGGCTGGCCGACACCGTCGACCAGCTGGCTCACAAGCTCGACGTGAAGGCCCAGGCGAAGGAACGTGCCGCGGACCTCAAGGACCGGGTGACCACCGCCGGCGGCAAGCCGCGCCCCGCGCTGCTCGTCGCCGGGGCGGGACTGGTGGTCGCCGTCGGACTGCTGGTCTGGTGGCGTCGGGGATGACCTCGGACGCGCCGACCGGTACGTCGGCAGCGGCCAAGGTCGAGTCGCCGACCGACCTGAGCCGGCGGTCGTGGATGTACGTGCTGCGCAGGACCTACCGGGAGTTCGGCGACGACCACTGCACCGATCTCGCGGCCGGGCTGACCTACTACGCCGTCCTCTCGCTGTTCCCCGCGGCGATCGCGCTGATCTCGCTGCTCGGCGTGCTCGGCCAGGGCACGACCAGCGTCGACAAGGTCATCCAGGTGCTCAAGCCCATGGTCTCGTCGAACACGCTCAACAACACCGTGCAGCCCGCGCTCGAGCACATCGCTGCCTCTCAGGGAGCCGGTCTCGGCCTCGTGCTCGGCATCCTGGGCGCCCTCTGGTCGGCATCGGGGTACGTCGGCGCCTTCGGCCGGGCCATGAACGCCGTCTACGAGATCGACGAGGGCCGGCCGTTCTGGAAGCTCCGTCCGCTCATGCTGATCGTCACGCTGGTCGCAATCCTGCTCATGGCCTGCGTGATCGTGATGCTCGTGGTCTCGGGTCCCCTGGCGGACTCGATCGGCAGCGTGATCGGGCTCGGCTCCCAGGCGGTCACGGTCTGGAACATCGCCAAGTGGCCGGTGATCGTGCTGTTCGTCGTCCTGATCGTGGCGATGCTGTACTACGCGACGCCGAACGTGCGGCAGCCGAATTTCCGCTGGATCTCCATCGGGGCCTTCGTGGCGATCATCGTCTGGATCGTGGCCTCGGTGGCTTTCGCGTTCTACGTCTCGTCGTTCGGGAGCTACAACAAGACCTACGGCTCGCTCGCGGGCGCGGTCGCCGGCCTGCTGTGGCTGTGGATCACCAACGTGGCCCTGCTGTTCGGCGCCGAGCTCGACTCGGAGCTGGAGCGGGGACGCGAGCTCCAGGCGGGCATCGCGGCCGAGCAGGAGCTCCAGCTGCCGGCGCGCGACACCCGAGGCATCCGCAAGGCTCGCAAGAAGATGCAGAAGGACCTCGCGCGCGGCCGGGCCATCCGCGAGCTTGCGACCGAGAGCGAGGAGACCAAGGAGGGATCATGATGAAGAAGCTGTTGTTGCTGGCCGGGCTCGCGATCGGCTACGTGCTGGGTGCCCGGGCCGGTCGTGAGCGGTACGACCAGATCATGAACCTGGTGAACCGGATCAAGGACGATCCGCGCGTGCAGCAGAAGGCGCACCAGGCGATGGACGTCGCCAAGGAACAGGCCCCGGTGGTGGCCGACAAGGTCACCCATGCCGCCAGCGCGGCGGCGTCCAAGGTCTCCGGCGACGGGCGCCACGAGGCCCACCACATGGCCGGACCCCAGGGCGACCTGCCCTAGGGTCGTAAGCGGGAGTGCCAGGCGAGGGCGCTGGCATCGGTGAGCGAGGCCACCTGGTCGATCACCACCCGGAGCCGTGCGGCGTCGTCGGTGGCGTCGGCCCAGTCGCTCGCGAACACCGGCTCGAGGTGGTCTGGCGCCGCCTTGGCGAGCGCCTCGACGAGCGCGGTCAGCTGCTCGCGCTGACGGGCCATCGCCCGGACCCGGTCGTCGGCCTGCATCACGTAGTGGGCGGCGATCCCCTTGAGCACCGCCATCTCGACGCGCGAGTCCTCGGGCACGACCAGGTCCGCGTCGTACCGCACCCGTGGGCCGGGGTACGCCGCGAACGTGGCGGCCCGCGCCCCCGCAGCGAAGCGCCCGATCACGTCGCTGGTCAGGTTCTTCAGGGCAGCCAGCGCCCGCCTGCTCCCGTCGTACGGCGTGGCCGGCCAGGAGCCGACCGCGCGGAGCCGCGTCAGCGCGTCGGTGAGCATGTCGGCGTCGGCGTCCGGGAGGTACCAGCCGCGCACGGCGCTCCACACCGCGTCCACGTCGAGCCGGGTCAGGTCGATCCGGCCGGCGACCACGCCGTCCTCGACGTCGTGGACGGAGTAGGCGATGTCGTCGGCGAGATCCATCACCTGGGCCTCGAAGCACTGCCGGCGCCCGGGCGCGCCGGCGCGCATCCACTCGAAGACCGGCCGGTCGTCGTCGTACACCCCGAACTTCCGGACCACGCGCGGCGACCCGTCGGCGTGCACGCCGTCGGGCACGGCGGCGTCGGCCAGTGGCCACGGGTACTTCGTGCAGGCGTCGAGCGTCGCCCGGGAGAGGTTGAGCCCGGCGGAGCGTCCGTCGGGGTCGAACGTCTTGGCCTCGAGCCGGGTCAGCAGCCGCAGGGTCTGTGCATTCCCCTCGAAGCCACCGCAGTCCGCCGCCGCCTCCGCCAGCACGCGCTCGCCGTTGTGCCCGAACGGCGGGTGGCCGAGGTCGTGGGCGAGCGCGGCGGTCTCGACCAGGTCGGGTTCGCAGCCGATCGCCCGGGCCAGGTCCCGCGCGATCTGGGCGACCTCGAGGCTGTGGGTCAGCCGGTTGCGGACGAAGTCGTCGGTCTGGGGCCCGACCACCTGGGTCTTGGCGGCCAGACGCCGGCTGGCGGCGGCGTGCACGACGCGCGCGCGGTCGCGCTCGAACGCCGTGCGCTCGGGCGCGGGCACCCGCTTCGGCGGCTCCGCCACCCAGCGCTCGCGCGCGGCCTCGTCGTACGACATCGAGCCGAGACTAGGCCACGTGCTGGTCAGTACACCGAGACGTGCACGTGGTCGTAGTGGTTGGCGGTCGCCGAGCCGCGGTCGGCGAAGAGCCGCCAGCCCTCGGAGGCCCGGACCGGCGTCCAGATGTGCTGGCGCCAGAGGATGTCGTAGACGTGCAGCTCGGCGGCGTGCTGCTGGAGGAACGCCGCGATCGCGTTGCCCAGCGTGACGTCGCTGGTCATGATGTCGAGCGCCTTGCCGGAGGCGTGCTCGCCGTGAGCGTCCCAGCCGCCGTACGACGTGATCTGCGGGAAGGCGTGGCACACCGAGCGGTAGACGTAGACCGCGGCCGGGGTGAGCCGGTACTCGACCGAGCCGTCCGGGCACGGAGCCATCGACAGGCCCGCGGCGGCCGCAGCCGCGGAGGAGCCCGCGTCGGGCTTGTCCTCGGAGAGGTAGCCCTCGGTGACCCACCGCGACCGGCCGTGGACGACGACCTCGACGCGGCCGTCGGCACTCCGCCCGGTGACGAGCACGTGCTTGCCGGCGTCGAGCAGTCCGAGCTGCTCCGCGGCCCGGGACGAGCTCGACCAGAGGTTGAGGTCGACGGTCGTCCACTTCCGCTCGTGGGCCCGCTCCACGGCGCGGGCGGTCGCCCGCTGCGCGGCGATGCCGTCCTGGAAGTTGCGCGCCGCGGTGCGATCGAAGGACCGTGAGACGGGGGCGGCGTCGTAGCGGCCCGGGTCGAGCTTCACGGGCTGCTGCTGCGGGCCCTGGACGTCGATGGACGCGGCGGGGTTGGCCCGGACGAGGCCGAACCCGACGGCCGGCAGGGTCGCCGCGACGGCGGCGCCGACGGCGAACTTCGCGGTCCGCGACCCGGTGCGGGAGACGAACCGGCGGGCATTGGTTTCCCGCTTGTGGCGTGGGTGAGCCACAGCGCTGAATTCCTTTGCAGTTCGAGTTCGGGGGGACAACGGATCCGGGCCCGACCCTCCGCCCGAGGAAGGATCACGTTCCGGACACGCCGTGGCAGTCAAGCACAGGGGCAGGTGCCTCCGAAATCCGGGGCCCGCCGCCGGGCGTGTCGCCGCCTCAGCCGCCCGTCGTCTCGTCGGCGTCCTCGGTGAGCCGCAGCGAGGTGCCGTCGGTGTCCTCGAGCCAGCCCTCCGGCAGCACCACGCGCTCGCGCGGCGAGCCCTGCCGCCCGCGCGGGGCTCCGAGCTCGGTGACCGGGAACGGCTCGTCCGGGTCGAGGTCGTCGAAAAGCACGTCGAGGGCGGCCAGCGAGTCGACCAGCGCCAGCGAGTGGCGGAGCCGGCCGCCGGCGCGGAACCCCTTGAGGTACCACGAGACGTGCTTGCGGAACTCCTTGCACCCCCGCTCCTCGCCCATGTGCCGGCTCAGCAGCTCGGCGTGCCGGCGCATCATGCTCCGGACCTCGCCGAGGGTGGGCAGCGTCCGGACCTTCTCTCCGCCGAAGGCCGCGGCCAGGTCGCGGAAGAGCCACGGGCGGCCCAGGCATCCGCGACCGACGACCACCCCAGCGGCGCCGGTCTGCTCGACCATCCGCAGCGCGTCGGAGGCCTCCCAGATGTCGCCGTTGCCGAGCACCGGGATGTCGACGTGCGCCACGAGGCGAGCGATCGCCTCCCAGTCGGCCTGCCCGCTGTAGGACTGCGCGACGGTCCGACCGTGCAGGGCCACGGCGACGATGCCGGACTCCTGGGCGATCCGGCCCGCGTCGAGATAGGTCAGGTGGTCCTCGTCGAGGCCCTTGCGGGTCTTCATGGTGACCGGCACGCCGTACGGCGCGGCGGCGGCGACGGCGGAGCTGAGGATCTCGCCGAGCAGCCCGCGCTTCCACGGCAGCGCACCCCCGCCGCCCTTGCGGGTGACCTTGGGCACCGGGCAGCCGAAGTTGAGGTCGACGTGATGCACGCCGTACTCCCCGCAGAGGATCTCCGTGGCCTTGCCGACGTACGACGGGTCGGTTCCGTAGAGCTGGACCGACCGCGTGGTCTCGAGGTCGTCGAAGACCAGCATCTTCAGGGTCGTCGAGTCACGCTCGACCAGGCCTCGGGACGTGATCATCTCGCAGACGTAGAGGCCCGCGCCCTGCTCGGCGCAGAGCCGCCGGTACGCCGCGTTCGTGATGCCCGCCATCGGGGCGAGCACCACCGGCACGGGCACGGTGAGCGGGCCGAGGGTCAGGGGCATCGGCCCATTCTCGCTCAGTGGCGCTTGGCGGCCGAAATGACGCGTCCTTTCCAGGTGATCGCGTCGAACGACTCGGTCGGTCGGAAGCTGATCGCCACGAGCTTGCCGTGCGAGGGCGCGAAGTAGACCAGGCAGACCGAGGTCCGCTTGCCGCGGGTGAACTTCGCCGGCAGCGGCCGGCTCGGGCACGGCGTGTACTGCGCCTGGAACGTCGAGGACTGCAGCAGCGTGTTCCGCTGGTCGAGGAGGTAGAGCGGCACCGGGTCACCGGCCAGATCCGACCTGCCGAGGTTGCGCACCCGGGCATGGACGAAGTACGGCGTGGACCGCTGGGTCGCGCGGTCGAGCCGCCAGTCGGAGAACGCGCTGATCGGCATCTTCTGGAGCTTGGTGACCGTCATCGAGATCACCCCGAGGGTCTTCTGGTCCGGTCTCCAGCTGACCCGGGCGGTGTCGCCGACCTTCAGCTGCGACCCCTGCGCGGTGAGCTTCACGCCCTCCACGACCGTCGCCGATGAGCTCGCGCCCTGCTCGGTGCTCGACGAACCGCCGGAGGGCGAGGTCGACGAGCCCGTTCCGCCCGCGGCCGGCGTCGAGGTGCTCGAGCCGCCGCCTCCGCACCCGGTCAGCGCCAGCGCGGCGACGGCGGCGAGCGCGGGGAGGGCGGTACGACGCATCACGCGGTCAGCATCCCAGGAGACGCTCGGCGAAGTACCCGCTGACCTGGTCGAGGCCGATCCGCTCCTGCTTCATCGAGTCGCGCTCGCGGACGGTGACCGCCTGGTCCTCCAGGGTGTCGAAGTCGACGGTCACGCAGTACGGCGTGCCGATCTCGTCCTGGCGGCGGTAGCGGCGGCCGATGGCGCCGGAGTCGTCGAAGTCGACGTTCCAGCCGCGCCCGCGGAGCTCGGCGGCGAGGTCGCGCGCCTTCGGCGACAGGTCGGCGTTCCGGCTGAGCGGAAGCACCGCGACCTTGACCGGCGCGAGCCGCGGGTCGAGCCGGAGCACGACGCGCTTGTCGACGCCACCCTTGGTGTTCGGCGCCTCGTCCTCGGTGTAGGCGTCGAGCAGGAACGCCATCAGCGCGCGGTTGGGGCCGAGCGCCGGCTCGATCACGTAGGGGATGTAGCGCTCGCCGCTGCCCTGGTCGAAGTACGACAGGTCCTGCCCGGAGAACTGCGAGTGCTGGGTGAGGTCGAAGTCGGTGCGGTTCGCGATGCCCTCGAGCTCCTCGAACTCGCGGCCCGAGAAGCCGAAGCGGTACTCGATGTCGACCGTCCGCTTCGCGTAGTGGCTGAGCTTCTCCTGGGGGTGCTCGAAGTGGCGCAGGTTGTCCGAGCTCAGGCCGAGGTCGGTGAACCATCGGGTGCGCTCGTCGATCCAGTACTGGTGCCAGTGCTCGTCCTCGCCGGGCTTGACGAAGAACTCCATCTCCATCTGCTCGAACTCGCGGGTGCGGAAGATGAAGTTGCCGGGGGTGATCTCGTTGCGGAAGCTCTTGCCCATCTGGGCGATGCCGAACGGCGGCTTCATCCGGGCGCTGGTCACGATGTTGGCGAAGTTCAGGAAGATGCCCTGCGCGGTCTCGGGGCGGAGGTAGTGCAGCCCCGACTCGTCCTCCACGACGCCGAGGTAGGTCTTCAACATCATGTTGAACTGCCGCGGCTCGGTCCAGGTGTGCCGGTTGCCGCAGTTCGGACACGGCACCAGCTCGTTGATGTCGACGGTGTCCGGGTCGGCGACGTCGTGCTTGCCGGCGTACTCCTCCTGGAGATGGTCCTCGCGGAAGCGCTTGTGGCACGACTGGCACTCGACCAGCGGGTCGGTGAACGTCGCGAGGTGGCCGCTGGCCTCCCAGGTCCGGGTCGGCAGGATGATCGCGGAGTCGAGGCCGACCATGTCGTCGCGGGCGGTGACCATGGCACGCCACCACTGCTTCTTGACGTTCTCCTTCAGCTCCACGCCGAGAGGGCCGTAGTCCCAGGCCGAGCGGGTGCCGCCGTAGATCTCGCCCGAGGGGAAGACGAAGCCGCGGCGCTTGCAGAGGGAGACGACGGTGTCGAGGGTGCTGGGAGGTGGCTTGGCCACGAAGACTGCTCCTGGTGTCGGCCGGCTGGCTGTCGGTCAGTTCGGGAGAGTTCAGCCTAACGACCTGGCATCGGGTCGGTTCAACTCGGCTCCGGGTTCGACCGTCTCGTAGGCGCTCGGCTCGTCCAGCGCGCGGCTCAGGGTCGGCACGGCGGCGAGCTTCACGTCGTACGCCGAGAGGGCGCGGCGGTAGGCGCCCGGGCCCTCCCACTCGGTGGTCAGCACCCACAGCTCCGGATCGTCGACGTTGCGTCCTATCCGCCCGGCGACGTGGCCACGCTGCACGGCGAGGACCCCGCGGGCCCGCTCCAGGTCGTCGCGGAACGCCGCCTGCTCGGCCTCGGGGACGCGGAAGCGGTTGACGACGATCACGACCGCAGGCTAGCCCTCACATGATGCGGCGCAGCAGGCTGATCCGGGCTCCCTGGTCGTTGCGGAACCCCAGCCGCCACCAGGTCATCGGGTCCATCCGGGCGTGCGAGGTGGTCACCGCCCTCCGCAGCACGGTCTGCAGCTCTGCCTTCGGAGTCCAGCCCCACACTCCGAACATCGCCCGGCCGCCGGTCGCGTCCTCGAGCAGCAGCTGCGTCCGGAACAGGAACAGCCCCCGCTCCGAGGTCAGGCCGCCGTGGTACGAGACGGACCGGGCGCGCTCCAGACGAGCGAGGTCGACCGACCCGCCCGGGCCCTTCGCCACCTGCTCCCGGCCCACGACGCTGAGCACGCCGTCGCGCACCACGAGGCTCGGCGCGAACGCCGTCAGGACCGAGATCCCGAGCACCACGAGGAGGGCCAGCAGCAGGAGCACGACCACGCCCGGGTTGAGACCGAGCAGCACCGCCACGACCAGTGCGACGGCCGGCACGAGCGGAGCCAGCATCGCGCGAGTGAAGCTCACGCGCAGCGCGACGTGGGTCTCCGGCGTACTCCCGAGCTGCTCCGACACGCCGCCATCGTCGCACCGGACGGCGTCAGCCGCCGGTGTAGTGCTGATCTGCCACCTTCAGCGCCTCGTCCAGGACCGCCAGGCCCTCACGCAGCTCGTCCTCGGACGTCGTGCACGGCGGGACGACGTGCAGTCGGTTGAAGTGGATGAACGGCCACATCCCGCGCTCCTTGCACGCGGCAGCGAGCTCCCCCATCGGCTTGGCGTCCTCACCCGCCGCGTTGAACGGCACCAGTGGCTCGTGGGTCTCGCGGTCGCGGACCAGCTCGACGGCCCAGAACATCCCGAGGCCGCGCACCTCACCGACGGACGGGTGGTTCTCGGCGATCCGGGCCAGCTCGGGGCCGATCACCTGCGTCCCCATGTCGCGGGCGTGCTCGACGATCCGCTCCTCCTTGAAGATCTCGATCGAGGCGACGGCGCTGGCGCACGCGAGCGGATGGCCGCTGTAGGTGAGACCGCCGGGGTAGACCCGTTCCTGGAAGGTCGCGTTGATCGCGTCGTTGATGAGGACGCCGCCGAGGGGGACGTAGCCGGAGTTCACGCCCTTGGCGAAGGTGATCAGGTCGGGCACGACGTCCCAGTGCTGGATCGCGAACCACTCGCCCGCACGCGCGAAGCCGGACATCACCTCGTCGGCGATCATCACGATCCCGAGCTCGTCGCAGATCTCGCGGACCCCGGCCAGGTAGCCGGCGGGGGGCACCAGGATGCCGTTGGTGCCGACGACCGTCTCGAGGATGATCGCGGCGATCGTCGTCGGCCCCTCGAGCGCGATCAGCTCGCGGAGGTGGGCCAGCGCGCGCTCGGACTCCTCCTCCTCGGTGGTCGCGTGGAAGGCCGAGCGGTAGAGGTAGGGACCGAAGTAGTGGACGACACCACCGAGACCCGGCTCGCTCGGCCAGCGGCGCGGGTCACCGGTCAGGGTGATCGACCCGGCAGTGGCGCCGTGGTAGGAGCGGTACGCCGCGAGCACCTTGTGCCGCCCGGTGTGCAGCCGGGCCATCCGGATCGCGTTCTCCGTGGCCTCCGCGCCGGCGTTGGTGAAGAACACCCGGCTCAGGTCGCCCGGGGCTACCTCGGCGATCAGGCGCGCGGCCTCCGAGCGCGCGTCGTTGGCGAACGACGGTTGGATCGTGGTCATCGACTGCGCGTAGTCGGCAATGGCCCTGACCAGCTTCGGGTGCTGGTAGCCGATGTTGACGTTGACCAGCTGGCTGGAGAAGTCGAGGTAGGAGTTCCCGGCGTAGTCGGTGAAGCGCGAGCCGGACGCACTGGCGATCGGCAGCGGGTCGATCAGCGCCTGCGCGGACCACGAGTGGAAGACATGGGCACGGTCGAGATCGCGGACCGTCTCCTCGTCGGTGGGGATGCCGGCCAGCGGGCCGTCGTACGTCGGGGTCATCTGGGTCTCCTCCGCTCAGCGGTGGGTCGGGAAGCCGAGGTCGATCGTCGAGGTGGCCGGATCGGGCCAGCGCGACGTGACGACCTTCCCACGGGTGTAGAACGCGATGCCCTCGGGGCCGTACATGTGGGCGTCTCCGAACAGCGACGCCTTCCAGCCGCCGAAGGAGTAGTAGGAGACGGGCACCGGGATCGGCACGTTCACACCGACCATCCCGACCTCGACGTCGAACTGGAACTGCCGGGCCGCCCCGCCGTCGCGGGTGAAGATCGCGGTGCCGTTGGCGAAGGGGTTGCTGTTGATCAGCGCGATGGCCTCGTCGTAGGAGTCCTGGCGAACGACGCAGAGCACCGGGCCGAAGATCTCGTCTGTGTAGACCGTCATCTCCGGACTGACCCGGTCGAGGAGCGTCGTACCCAGGAAGAAGCCGTCGCTCGGCACGTCCGCCTCGCGCCCGTCGACGACCGCCGTGGCGCCGGCCTCGACGCCCTGGCGGATGTAGTCGGCCACCTTGTCGCGGTGCTCGCGTGTGATCAGCGGACCCATCTCGGAGTCGGGGTCGGTGCCGTCGCCGATGCGGAGCTTGGGCATCCGGGCGGCGATCGCGTCGACCAGCGGGTCTGCCACGTCGCCGACGGCCACGGCGACCGAGATCGCCATGCAGCGCTCACCCGCCGCGCCGTACGCCGCCGAGACCGCCGCGTCCGCCGCCATGTCGACGTCGGCGTCGGGCAGGACCAGCATGTGGTTCTTCGCGCCGCCGAGCGCCTGGACCCGCTTGCCGTTGCGGGTGCCGGTCTCGTAGATGTAGCGCGCGATCGGGGTCGAGCCGACGAAGCTGACCGCGGCGATGTCGGGGTGCTCGAGGATCGCATCGACGGCCTCCTTGTCGCCCTGGACGACCGAGAAGACACCGTCGGGCAGGCCTGCCTTCTTCCAGAGGTCGGCGAGGAAGAGCGACGCGGACGGGTCCTTCTCGCTGGGCTTGAGGATGAACGCGTTGCCGGTGGCGATGGCGTTGGCGCACATCCACAGCGGCACCATCACCGGGAAGTTGAACGGCGTGATCCCGGCGACGACTCCGAGCGGCTGCCGGATCGAGTAGACGTCGACGCCGGTGCCGGCCTGCTCGGAGTAGCCGCCCTTCATGTGCTCGGCGACTCCGCACGCGTACTCGACGTTCTCCAACCCCCGCTGGATCTCCCCCTTGGCGTCGCTGAGGACCTTGCCGTGCTCGGAGGTGATGATCGCGGCGAGGTCGTCGATGCTCGCGGCGAGCAGCTCGCGGAACCGGAAGAGGACGCCGGTGCGCCTCGCCAGCGAGGTCGAGCGCCAGAAGGCCGCGGCCTCCGTGGCGCTGCGCACCGCCCGGTCGAGCTCGTCGCGGCCGGCGAGGTCGACCTCCCCCGTCTGCTCGCCGGTGGCGGGGTTGAAGACGGGGCCGGAGCGGCCGGAGTCGCCGGGAGTCGCCGAGCCGTCGGTCCAGTGGGTGATGCGCGTCGTCATACCCCGAAAATATCGACCTAGTGCTATCTGGAGCAATGCCTGTATTGCTATGTTACAAAACATGTGGCAGGACGTGGTCGCGGCCGTGGACGACCGCTCAGCGAAGGGCATCGCCCTCGCCCTCTCCAGCGGCATCGACCGCGGCGCCCTCCGGGCCGGCGAGCGGCTTCCCCCGATCCGCCGCGTCGCCCGCGACCTCCAGGTCGCCCCCGCCACCATCAGCGCCGCCTGGTCGCAGCTGGCACGGGCCGGCCTCATCGAGACCGACGGCCGGCGGGGGACGAGAGTCCGCGAGGGATCGGTCGGGCCGCGTCGCTACCGCCGGGCCCTGGACTCGCACGCCGGCTATCGCGTCGACCTCTCGACCGGGCTGCCCGACCCGCGGCTGCTGCCCGACCTGCACGCGGCGATGCAGCGGGTGCCGCGCGACGAGACGGTCCACTCCTACCTGGAGGAGCCCGTCGTACCGGCGCTGCGGGAGGTGCTGGAGGGATCCTGGCCGAACGCCGTCGAGTCGCTGACGATCGTCGACGGCGCGATGGACGCGCACAGCCAGTTCGTCGCAGCACACCTGCGGTTCGGCGACCGGGTGGCGGTCGAGCAGCCGTGCTTCCCCCCGCTGCTCGACCTGCTCGAGATGGCGGGCGTCGTACCGATGGGCGTGGGGTACGACGCCGAAGGGCCGGTCGTGGACGATCTCACCCGCGCGCTCGACGCCGGCGCCAAGGTGCTGTTCTTCCAGCCCTGGGGGCAGAACCCGTCGGGCCAGTCGCTCTCCGCGTCGCGGGCCGAGGCCCTGGCCGCCGCGCTGGACGGGCGCGACGTCGTCGTGGTGGAGGACGACTCGGCCGGTGGTACGCCGTCGGGCTCGCCGGTGTCCCTCGGGACCTTGCTGCCCGAGCGGACCGTGCTGGTGCGGAGCTTCTCGAAGTCCCACGGTCCCGACCTTCGGCTGGCGGCCGTCGGTGGCCCGGCTTCAGTCGTGGCCCCGATCGTCGAGCGGCGCTACCTCGGCCAGGGCTGGAGCAGCCGGCTGGTCCAGTCGATCCTGCTGGACCTGCTCACCGATCCGGGCTCGCGGACGCTGGTGGCCGACGCCAGGGCGGCGTACGCCCTCCGCACCGGCGCGCTGGCGGACGCCTTGGCGGAGCGGGGCGTCGAGGTCCCGGGAGGTGACGGGATCAACGTCTGGATCCCGGTCGCCGAGCAGGGTGCCGCACTGCTCCATCTCGCCGCCGCCGGCGTCCGCGCCGCCAGCGGCGACCCGTTCTGGATCTCCTCCCCCGCCTCCGATCGCATCCGGATCACCACCGCGACCCTCGACGACTCCGATCTGGGCGACCTGCCCGACGTCATCGCCGCCGCCGCCCGCGCCGGCTCGTGGTCCGGTCACCGCTGACCCCGAAAAGGGGGCGGCTCGGAGGTCACTGGGTTTCGACTCGCCTGGCGGGGCTTTCGCAAGCTCAGCCGCGGGCTCGCTCGACCTGCGACCGCCACGGCGTCCTCTCGTTCCTCGAGAACTCCGTGCCGTCTTGACAACGATTCTCATTCTCATTGAGAATCATTCTCATGAAACGGCAGACGGTCGCAGCGACGGTGGTCGCGCTGACGGCCGCTCTCACCACCGCGTGCCAGGGACCGCGGTCGGGTGAGCACACGGTCGTCACGTCGATCTACCCGCTGTACTTCATCGCCGAGCGGGTGGCGGGCCGCTACAACGACATCGTCGACCTCACGCCGGCCGGCGTGGAGCCGCACGAGTACGAACTCACGGTCCGGCAGGTGGCGCAGATCGACCTGGCCCGCGTCGGGTTCTACGAGTCCGGCGTGGCTCCATCGGTCGACCAGGCGATGACCAACGACTCCCCCGACCACACCCTGGACGTCGCGGACGTCGTGCACCTGACCGCCGACGATCCGCACTTCTGGCAGGACCCGGTGCTCATGGCCGACGCCACCAACGCCTTCGCGCACACCATGGCGGAGGCCGATCCCGCGCACGCTGACTACTACCGGCAGCGCGCGCTGGCCCTCACCCAGGACCTGATGGATCTGGACCACGACTTCCGCACGACCCTCCGCACTTGCCGGATCGACACGATCGTGGTCAGCCACGACGCCTTCGAGTACCTCGCCCGCCGCTACCACGTGGACGTCGTCCCGATCGCCGGTCTGGAGCCCGACGCCGAGCCGTCCTTCCAGCGGCTCCACAACCTCTCGACCCTGATCCGCGACCGCGGCGTGACCACGGTCTTCTTCGAGACCCTGGCGAGTCCCGACCTGGCCCGGTCACTGGCCGACGACCTCGGCCTCCATGCCGCCGTCCTCGACCCGATCGAGGGCCGCACCTCGGCCGACCCGCACGCCACCTACCTCACCTTGATGCGGCAGAACCTGGCCGCCCTCGCGAAAGCAGGCGAGTGCTCATGACCCAGCCACAGCCACTCGCGCTCGAGGACGTCGGGGTCGTCCTGGACGGCCGGCCGATCGTCCGCGACGTGACCTTCGACGTCGCGCCCGGCCAGGTGGTCGCCGTCCTCGGCGCCAACGGCTCCGGCAAGTCGACCCTGCTGAAGGCGCTGGTGAGCCTGAACCCGGTCAGCCACGGCTCGGTCTCTCTGTTCGGTACGCCGCGGCCCCGGTTCCGTGACTGGCACCGGGTCGGTTACGTCCCCCAGCGCTCCAACCTCGGCGCCGGAGTCCCGGCCACCGTCCGCGAGGTCGTCGCCAGCGGGCGGATCGCCCGGCGGCGCCCGTTCTGGCCGATGTCGCGGCACGAGCAGGACCTCGTGGACGCGGCGGTCGACCTGGTCGGGCTCGGCGGCCGGGCCGGCCATCCGGTCGCCACCCTGTCCGGTGGCCAGCAGCAGCGGGTCCTGGTCGCGCGAACACTCGCCGGCGAGCCGGACCTGCTCCTCCTCGACGAGCCGAACGCCGGAGTCGACCACGCCAGCCAGCTCGCGATCGCCGAGACCCTCGGCGGCCGCGCGGACGCGGGGGCGAGTGTCGTCGTGGTGCTGCACGAGCTCGGACCGTTCGCGCCCCTGATCGACCGCGTCGTCGCACTGCGCGAGGGACGGGTGACGTACGACGGCCCACCCGACCAGCTCGCGGAGGGCGCCACGCACACCCATCACCACGACCACACCGACGAAACCCGACTGCCCCCCATGCAGGCACCGTTGGAAGGGGACCGCTGATGTGGGACCTGCTCCTGGCCCCGTTCATGATCCGGGCCGTGATCGCCGCGACCGTCACCGGCCTGGCCGCACCGGGCATCGGCACCTACCTCGTGCAGCGCCGACTGTCCCTGATGGGAGACGGCATCGGCCACATCACGGTCACCGGGGTCGCCCTCGGCCTGCTGACCGGCACGAGCCCGACGTACACGGCGGTTGTCGTGGCGGTGATCGGAGCGCTCGCGATCGAGCTCATCCGGACGTCCGGCAAGACGACCGGCGACCTGGCCCTCGCCCTCCTCTTCTACGGCGGCATCTCGGGGGGCCTCGTCCTGGTGCAGCTGGCCGGCAACGGCGCCTTCGCACTCCAGGGCTACCTGTTCGGCTCGATCACGACGATCTCCCCCGACGACGTCGTCGTCGCTCTGGTGCTCGCCGGGATCGTGGTGGTGGCCGGGCTGGCTCTGATGCCGCAGCTGTTCGCCGTCTCGCACGACGAGGACTTCGCGCGCGCCAGCGGCGTGCCGGTCTGGTTCTACAACACGTTGGTCTCGGTGCTGGCCGCCGTGACCGTCAGCGTGGCGATGCGCACGGTGGGGCTGCTGCTGGTGAGCGCCCTGATGATCATCCCGGTGGCGACCTCTCAGCAGTTCGCGCGCAGCTTCCGGGCGACGATGCTGCTGGCGATGGTCGGCGGGCTCGTGGCGTCGCTCGGCGGCGTGGTGATCTCGGCGTTCCTCAACCTCCCCCCGGGCGCGACGATCGTGCTGGTCTCGCTGGCCGGGTTCGTCGCCACCTCGCCCGTCGGGGTCGTGTTGGAACGCCGGCGCCGGGCGCGGGTGCCGTACGAGGCCGAGGCGCTGCCGCTCCACGAGACGACCGAGGAGCGGCACCGGCACGTCCACGGCCCGGGCTGCGGGCACCTCGCGATCGAGCACGGCGACCACGTCGACTACGTGCACGACGGCCACCGGCACGCCGTTCACGTCACCGGAGAGGGTCAGCACTATGACGAGCACTGACAAGCCACGTGCCACCCCGCAGCGTCAGGCGATCCTGGACACGCTGAACGATGTCGATGACTTCCGGTCGGCGCAGGAGGTGCACGAGCTCCTCGCGGCCGAGGGGTCGGGCGTCGGACTCGCCACCGTCTACCGCACGCTCGCCCTGTACGCCGACCACGGGCTCGTCGACGTGCTCCGCCGCGAGGACGGCGAGGCGATCTACCGGCGCTGCTCCGACACCCACCACCATCACCTGGTCTGCCGGTCGTGCGGGGCGACGGTGGAGGTCGAGGGGCCGGCGGTGGAGAGGTGGACGTCGGCCATCGCCGCCGAGCACGGGTTCTCCGAGCTCAGCCACACGCTGGAGATCGTCGGCACCTGCGCCGACTGCCGAAAGGGCTGACGCGGGCGCAACCCAGGGCCCGTGAACGTGCGTCCCATCGCCGAACCCGGAAACACCGGGAGAGATGACGGGAGCGGTGCGATGGCCGGCATCGGCAAGTGCCTCTTGTGGTTGACCGCGTTGACGACAGCGTCCGTGACGCTGACGGGATGCAACGGTTCTGGCGTGGCCGTGGGTCGGACTGACGGTGTGGCCGAGAGAACGCTGCACCCGGCCCAGCACACGCAGCACTCGCATCACTCGGGGCGCCCGGCCGCAACGGGCCCGAACCACATCACGCCGCCCATGCTGACCGCAACTCCGTCGCCGGTCGCGGCCGTGACGCCCTCGCCTCCGGCAGGCTACGACCTCGTCGTCAGCGACGGCTCCGACGTCGTGCGCGTGGCCGGCCGAGCGGTGCGGTTCTCGACGACCGTCACCGACGCGACCGTCTCCCCGAACGGCCGGGACCTGGCCTTCGTCGACCGACTGGGAAACATCGCGATCGCACACCTGGACGGGTCGAACCTGCGGCCGCTGACCAACACCGATCCCGGCGTACGTCGTGCCCAGCCGACGTTCGAGGACGGTGGTTCGGAGGTCATCTTCAGCGAGCGCGGGCACGACGGCGTGTGGAGGCTGAAGGAGGTTGCCGCCGACGGACACGACGACCTCACCGCGGGCGCGCCGGACCCCACCGTAAAGGAGACCGCGTCCGACGGCGGCCACGACACGTCACCCAGTGCGACCTGGTTCCAGGCCTCCCACGACGACGCCGCGAACAGCGTGCTCCTCTTCGAGCACCGGAGGGCACGCGGCGTGTCCAAGGTGTTCGTCGCGGATCGCAACCAGCGCGGTTTCGGCGCATACCCGCTCCTGACCGGGCGTGCGCCGGCGGTGTCCCCGACCGGCGACCGGTTCGCCTTCATCGGCCCGCGCGGACAGATCGAGGTGCAGGCCCTGCCCGTCACCGGCCGCCGTCCGCACCCGACACAGATCACCTGGAGCGCCCACCCGACCGGCCACCTGGCCTGGACGACGGACGGGCGCCGGATCGTGTTCTCCACCCGCCGCGACGTCGAGTCCGTGAGCAGCACGGTGGATCAGCCGGGCCGCAATCCCGCTCGCATCCTGCTCAGCCACCCAGGCGTCGCGAGTCCCGCCACCCTGACCCGGCCGAACGTCGGCACCTTTGCCGGCACGGATCCCGTGGGCACCGCCCTGGCCGTCTCCCGCGCCCGCTTCGTCGACGGCACCGACATCCCCGACGACGAGAGCGCCGCGAACGGCCTCTCATGGGCCACCCACGTCACCCTGGTCGGCACCGGCGACCCGGCCGCCGCCGCGCCCGCCGCCGCCATCGCAGCGGGCGGGCCGATCCTGTTCCTGCCCGACGGTCGTCTCGATCCGCGGGTCAGGGAC
This sequence comes from Nocardioides sp., assembly GCF_036503465.1. Classification (GTDB taxonomy): domain Bacteria; phylum Actinomycetota; class Actinomycetes; order Propionibacteriales; family Nocardioidaceae; genus Nocardioides. Next base: position 11,276 of record NZ_DASXWU010000038.1, on the reverse strand, counting down.
GAGCTGCTGCGGCTCCTGCAGCATCCGCGCGGCTTCTCGGTGCCGGTCACGGTGGACATCGTGGGAACCACGGAAGACGTCCCGGCCGAGGTCGACGCCGCCGTCCGCGGGCTCGAAGGTCTCAGGGTCCGGGTTCGCCGCTTCGCACCCGACGCCGCTGCGGCGGATGCCGCCGCCGCGGTGCGCGGGTCCAACGAGAGCTACGTCGTCGTGTCACAGGACGACCTGCCGGCGATCGCGTCGTCGGTGAGCGCACAGCACCCCGTGCTGCTCACGGACGGAGCCACGATGCCGAGCGCAACCGCCGCGAAGCTGGATCGCATCGAGCACTCCCCCGACGCACCGGCGACTGTGTACGCCGTAGGTCGGGACGCCCAGGCGGCCGTGCGGTCCTCGTGGCCCGGCAAGGCTCCGTTCCGCATCGTCGACGTGGGCGGCGCGGATCCGCTCGCCGACAGTCTGGCCTCCGTGCAGACGTTGTACGACGCCCCCGGTCGGCTCTCGGTGACCACGGACGCCGACTGGCGGGATCTGCTGATCGCCACAATGGCGGGTCCGGCCCTGGTCGTGGACCGGCAGCAGGGCCTGTCCGAGGCAGCCGGAGTGCACCTGGCTGACAGCGATGCCGTCGTGCGAGCGATCTACGTGTTCGGAGGTCCGGCCGGGCTGCCACAGGCCATCGGCACCGCCGTGTACGGCGACCGGTACGACGTACGGCGCGCGCCCACCGACATTCTCGAGTGACCGATCACTGGTAGCGCAGCGCCCGCTCCTGCGCCGCCGTCTCGTCGGACAGGAGCCACGGAGGGCAGGCCTCCACCGGCTCCACCTCCCGGTGCGGCGCGTCGCGGAGAGCCTGCACGTGCTCCTCCCCGAGCAGGTGCGGCAGGAAGTCGACCAGCCCGCGGTAGCGGAACTCCACCCGCTCGCCGACGGTGAACTCGTAGGTGTCGAAGGCCACGACGGCACCTCCGATCTCGCCGACCGCCCCGCGTGCCTCGCCGCGCGGCACGTGCAACCCGGCGCCCTCCGCATCGAGTCGCCGACGGGCGTTCGGCCGCGCCAGCCACGGACAGACGACGGCGGCGTACAGCATGCACGACCGGTGCCCGGGCGGCTCGACCGTGCCGGCGGCGTTCTCCACGTGGCCCGGCTCCGCCGCGATCACAGCGGCCTCGTCGGCTGCTACCACGCGCCACACCGGGCCCTTTCCCAGGGGAAGGCCACAGATCGAGCACCGACGCTCGACCGCGCAGACCAGGATCCGCGCCGGGCTCGTCACCGCGAAGTCCGGAACGCCGCCGCGCCACGGCGTGATGGCCAGCACCGGGTAACCCCGCGCGTCCCGCGGACGGGCCGCGATCGCGGGGGGCATCGGCACCTGCTCGGGCTGCACGGTTCTGCTCTCAGGCCTTGCCGAACCGGCGGTCTCTCCCGGCGTAGATCTCGATCGCCTTCCACAGCGCCAGCCGGTCGACGTCGGGCCAGAGGATGTCGGTGAAGACGAGCTCGGCGTACGCCGCCTGCCAGAGCATGAAGTTGGACAGCCGATTCTCCCCCGACGTGCGCCAGACCATGTCGGCCTCAGCGAGATCCGGGACGTAGACGTGGCGGGCGAAGGTCTTCTCGTCGACCTTCTCGGGGTCGAGCCGACCGGCGGCGGCCTCGCGGGCGATGGCGCGCGCGGTGTCGGCGAGCTCGGCCCGACCGCCGTAGTTCACGCACATGTTCAAGGTGAGCACGTCGTTGCCGCGGGTCAGCTCCTCGGCGACCTGGAGCTCCCTGATCACCGACCTCCACAGCCGGGGAGCCCGGCCCGACCACGTGACCCGCACCCCCATCTCGTGCATCTCGTCGCGACGCCGGCGGATCACGTCGCGGTTGAACCCCATCAGGAAGCGGACCTCCTCGGGCGAGCGGGTCCAGTTCTCGGTCGAGAAGGCGTACGCCGAGATCGCCTTCACCCCGATCTCGATCGCGCCCTCGACGACGTCGAACAACGCGGCCTCACCCATCTCGTGGCCCTTGGTGCGTGGCAGTCCCCGTGCCTTGGCCCATCGACCGTTGCCGTCCATGGTGATCGCGACGTGACGGGGCACCAGCGCCTTCGGGATGTCGGGCGGCCGGGCACCGGACGGGTGCGGGTCGGGGGGACGGACGGTTCTGGTCACCTCTCGACGTACTCCAGCGACCGCAACCCGCGCTCGAGGTGCCACTGCAGGAATGCCGCGACCATCCCGGAGGCCTCGCGCAGGTGACGCGGGTCGGACGCGGCCACGGTGTCCCACTCGCCGGCGAGCAGCGCGCCCATCACCTCGAGTGTGCCTGCCGACGGGGACGCCGACCCCGGCACCCGGCAGTCGGCGCAGAGCGCACCACCCGCCGACGGCGAGAACCACCGGTGCGGGCCCGGATCGCCGCACCGGGCGCAGTGGGTGAACGACGGGGCATAGCCGGCCACGGCCAGCGACCGGAGCAGGTAGGAGTCCAGGACCTGCGCAGGCGCCCGCTCGCCCGACGTCATCGCTCGCAACCCGCCCACGAGCAGCAGGAACTGCTGGAGCGCCGGCTGCTTCTCCTCGGTCACGATCCGGTCGGCGGTCTCGAGCATCACCGTCCCGGCCGTGTAACGGTCGTAGTGGTCGCCGAGCCGCGACGGGAACGCGTCGAGAGTGTCGGCCTGGGTGATCACGTCGAGGTTGCGCCCCTCGGCCAGCTGGAGGTCGACGTGGGTGAACGGCTCGAGCCGCGACCCCCAGCGCGAGGTCGTCTTGCGCACTCCCTTGGCCACCGCCCGCACCCGCCCGTGCTGCCGGGTCAGCAGGGTGATGATGCGATCCGCCTCACCCAGCTTGTGGGTGCGCAGGACGATCGCCTCGTCGCGGTAGAGAGGCACCGGTCCATTCTGCCGTCCTCGGCGAGGAAAACCCGTCGCCCACCCCGGACGCCGGGTGCGAACCTGACGGACATGGCCAGCCTCCGTCGCCTCGGACCCGACGACTGGGCGAGCTTCCGCGACATCCGGCTGCGAGCTCTCGCGGAGTCGCCCGACGCCTTCGCCTCCACGCTCGCCCGCGAGCAGGCGTTCGGTGAGGACGACTGGCGCACGCGCCTGACCGGCCCCGTGTACGCCGTCGCGGATCCGGAACCGGTGGCCGTCGGCGGGCTCTTCGACGCAGACGGGGTGTTTCACGTGTGGGGCATGTGGACCGACCCTGCCCACCGCGGCCGTGGGCACGCGCGGCGGATCCTCGACGCGCTGATCCCGGCGGACGCCGACGCCGTGCTCGACGTGAACGTCAACAACGAAGGCGCCCGCGCGGCGTACGAACGCTACGGCTTCGTCGGCACCGGCCGGCTCGAGCCGCTGCGGGAGGGCTCGGAGCAGAGGGTCGAGTTGATGGTGCTCCGCCGCTGACGGGCGGTCACGCGTGCGGGTCGGCGCGCCCGAGTCCGGCCTCCCGGGCGCGGACGATCGCCGCGGAGCGGTCCTCGACCTGAAGCTTGAGCAGGATCGCGGAGAGATGGTTGCGCACGGTTTTCTCCGAGAGGCTGAGCCTGCTCGCCACCACCGAGTTCCGGTGGCCGGCGGCGACCATGTCGAGCACCTCCCGCTCGCGACGGGTGAGCTCGGGGAAGGCACCGTTGTGCAGGTTCTGGCTGGTCTCGAGGAAGAACCCCACGATCCGGCGCGCGACCGACGGCCCGAACACGGTGCCGCCGGCGGCGAGGGTCTGGATCGTGGTCACCAGCTCGGTACCGTCGGCCCCCTTCAGCAGGTAGCCGCGGGCGCCGGCCCGCATGGCGCCGTACACGCTCTCGTCGTCGTCGTGCATGGTCAGCACGAGCACCGGCAGGTCGGGGTGCGCGGCGAGCAGCCGCCGGGTCACCTCGATGCCGGAGAGGTCGGGCATCCGCAGGTCGGTGAGGACGACGTCGGGCCTGAGGCTCTCGACGAGTGCGAGCAGCTCCTGCCCGGAGGACGCCTGCGCCACGAGATCGATCTCGGCGACGTCGGCGAGCACGGCGGCCACGCCGTAGCGGTACATCGGATGGTCGTCGGCGAGCACGACCCGCACCGGCTGTGTCGCGTGGGTCATGCCGTCACCACCGAGGGGAGCACGGCGCGGACCAAGGTGCCGCCGCCGGGGACCGACGCGATGCTGAGGGTGCCCCCGACCGCCTCGGCGCGCTCGCGCATCGAGGAGAGCCCCACCCCGCCGGGCCGCGGCGCCGCTGCGCCGCAGCCATCGTCCCTGACCACGACGACGAGCCGGTCCGGGTCGTCCTCGACGCAGACCTCGATCCGGCTCGCCCCGGCGTGCCGGACCGCGTTGGAGAGCGCCTCCCGGGCGATCCGCTGCGCCGCCACGACCACGGACGGAGGTGCCGTCACCGGGGCCTCGCCGTGGCGCAGGTGTACGACGACCCCGGAGGCCGCGACCGCCTCGACCTGGCCGCGCAGCGACCCGAGCAGGTCGACGTCGGCCGGGCCGAGGTCGTCGATGATCCCGCGCACCTCGGTCACCAGTGAGTCGACCTCACGGTGCACCACCTCGAGGATCTCGGGCACCCGCTCGGAGCTGGTGCCGACGGCGCCGATCGCGGCCTCGAGGCCGAGCGAGATCCCGGAGAGCGACGGCCCGACGCCGTCGTGGAGGTCGGCGCGCAGCCGGGTCCGCTCCGCCTCGCGGACGGCGAGCACCCGGGCCCGGGACTCGCCGAGCTCGCGGGCCGTGCGAGCCGCGTGGACGGCAGCCGCAACGGGACCCGAGAGGGCGGTCACCAGCCGGCGGTCGGCGCGGCCCAGCCGGTCCCGCTCGGTCCGCCCGGAGACCACGAGCTCACCGACGTGGGCGCCGGCGTACTCCAGCGGGACACGGTGCTCGGGGTGCCCGTTCATCCCCATCCCGACCTCGGTGACGAAGCCGTCCGCGTCGTACACCGCCACCCGCGGGCTGCGCAGGGCCTCGGCGATGCCGGCGAGCATCGGCCGCAGCCCGTCGGGGTTGGTGCTGCCGGCGGTCCGCATGCCCTCCCCCACTCGTCGGAAGGCGCGGATCGGGTCGCCGCGGTCGCCGTACACCAGGCGTCCGAAGAACTGCTGGAGCAACCGGTGCGCCGGCACCACCAGCAATCCGACGGCCGCGACCGCGAACAGCGTCGGAACCGGGCCGCTCGGCGTGACCGTGGTGATCAAGGCGACGACGCCGAAGTAGGCGCCGACCGAGAGCGCCGTGAGAGTGCCGTACACCAGGCCGCTGCGGACGACGAGCTTGATGTCGAACAGCTGGTGCCGGACGATCCCGATCGCGAGGGCCACCGCGGTCAGCACGTTGGTCACGAACTCCACCCACGGCGCGTTCAGCGGCGCGAGCACGAGCTCGGGGACGACCGCGACCGCCAGCCACGCCAGCTGCTCGCGCTCCGGGCTGTCGGCGCGCCACAGTCGGCGGGCGGTGTGGCCCCAGGTCAGCAGCGCGACCACTCCACCGAGCGCCGCAGATACGATCACCAGGACCACGAGCGGGACCTCGAAGTGTCCGTGACTGATCGGGTTGTGCCCCAGGTCGTGACCGACGACGACCGAGTCGTACGGCGCGTCGAGCAGCCCCATCGACACGATCAGGCCACCGCTCGAGAGCAGGGACGCGACGGCCAGCCGGTGCGCGAATCGCGAGACGGTCCGGCCGCTGGGGTAGAGCAGCAAAAGGAGCGAGGAGCCCAACAGGAAGGCCGGCGCCCACGCCCACGCCGCCCACCAGGCGAAGAAGGCCCGGCCGGGGAGGTCGAGGTGGTACGACGCCAGGGCCCACCCGGAGCCGAACATCGTGACGCTGTTGCCGAGAGCCAGTGCCAGCACGAGCCAGCCGAGGCGGTTGTCGGACCTGAGCCGCAGCAGGACTATCGCCAGGACCGAGATCCACACCCCGTTGCCGGCGTTGTTGAGGGTGTTGTCGTGCAGCAGCCCGGCCAGCGACCGTTCGCCCGGCCCCCATGCCAGCCAGAAGCCCACGACCGACAGCAGTCCGCTCAATACGGCGAGGGCGATCCCCGCGCGGGCGGCCTGGCGGTGCTGCATGGGCACATTGTGGGCGGCGCCGCCGCTCCGCGCACCGGTTCCGGGGCCACCACCGACCGGGAGATCGTCCCGGGCGGATCGGGACCCTCGTCCCTGCCGGACCACGCCGGATGCGGCGACAGTCTCCTGGTCCGCGGCCACCGGTCGCCGTACCCAGCACAGACACGGAGGGAAAACCATGCGTCAGCAACTCACCACACACCCGATCCGCAGCCTCGGCGTGCTGCTCGTCCTCGCCTTCGGCTTCTTCATGCTCAGCGCGTCCGGTCAGTCCGGCACGTTCTGGGAGAACGGTCCCGGCTGGCTCGGCACCATCGGTTGGTTCGCGTTCCTGCTCACCGCACTCGCGTTCCTGGTCGCGGCCGGGTACGTCGCCGTGCACAGCGCACGTCGCCGTCGGACCGCCTGACACCGACGACTCGGGAACCTCGACCCTGCCGCCCGCGTCCGACCCGGCGTGAGACGACGTTGGATCGCGGCCGCAGCCCTGGTGGCCACCGGCTGCTCCTCGGGCCCCGTCCAGTGCGGTGCCTGCGCGGGGCCGGGCTATGTGCTCAGCGGCGTCCCCGACGTCCTGCGGCACGCGGTGGTCACCGTCTGCACCGGCGACCACCCGTGCCGGACGATCCGGGATCGCGAGCCACTTCGCACCCAGGGGCAGCAATTCCTCGAGCTGCCGAGCGGCACGCGCTGGGACGACTACGACGGCGTGCCCGTGCGGGTCTCGGTGCGGGCGAGCCAGGGCCGCTGGGAGGGCACCGGGACGTTCGACTACACGCCGTCGGACGGGTCCCCGTGCGACTGCGGCAGCCTCGTGGCCGAGGTTCCCCTGACGGCGCGCTAGCCCACCCGGTTGACGGCGCTGATCACCGCTTTCAGCGATGCGGTGACGATGTTGGCGTCGAGCCCGACGCCCCACACGACATCGGTCTCGCCGCCCGCGCCGGTGATCGCGCACTCGACGTACGCCGCGGCGATGGCGTCTCCGCCGGCGCTCAGCGCGTGCTCGTGGTAGTCGAGGACCCTGACGTCGAACGAGCCGGCCGGGCGCTCCACGCCGTTGATCGCATCGACGAACGCGGCGATCGGACCGTTGCCCTCGCCGGTGAGCGTGAGCAGGTGGCCGTCGACGTACACGTTGACGTCGAGCCGGTCCTTCTCGCCGGCCGCCGACGAGGTGTGCACCGAGTTGAGCTTCAGCGGCGCCTCGCGAGCGAGGTACTCCTCGGTGAACGCCCGCCAGATCTGGGCCGGGCTGATCTCGCCGCCGTCGGCGTCGGTGCGCTCCTGGATCACCCGCGAGAACTCGATCTGTGCCCGCCGCGGGAGGTCGAGGTTGTGCTCGGCCTTGAGCACGTAGGCGACGCCGCCCTTCCCGGACTGGCTGTTGACCCGGATCACGGCCTCGTAGGTGCGGCCGACGTCCTTCGGGTCGATCGGCAGGTACGGCGCCTCCCACGGAAGCTGCCCCACCGGGACACCCTGCTCCTTGGCCTGGCGCTCGAGGTCCTCCAGGCCCTTCTTGATCGCGTCCTGGTGGGAGCCGGAGAACGCCGTGTAGACCAGGTCGCCAGCGTACGGGTGCCGCGGGTGGACCGGCAGCTGGGTGCACCACTCGACGGTGCGCCGGATCTCGTCGATGCCGCCCCCCACGGCGAAGTCGATCTTCGGGTCGATGCCCTGGCTGAACAGGTTCATGCCCAGGGTCACCAGGCAGACGTTGCCGGTGCGCTCCCCGTGCCCGAAGAGACAGCCCTCGACCCGGTCGGCGCCGGCCATCATCGCGAGCTCGGTCGCGGCGACGGCCGTACCGCGGTCGTTGTGGGGGTGTAGCGAGATGGTGGTGCTCTCGCGGCGGGTCAGCTGGCGGGAGAACCACTCGATCTGGTCGGCGTACACGTTCGGCGTCGCCATCTCCACGGTCGCGGGCAGGTTGAGGATGATCTCGCGGCCGTCGTCGGGCTGCCAGACGTCGCTGACCGCCTCGCAGACCTCGACGCTGAACGGGAGCTCGGTGCCCGTGAAGATCTCGGGGCTGTACTCGTAGCCGATGACCGTCCGGCCCAGCACGTTCTCGGAGTGCTTCATCACCATCTCGGTGCCGCGCACCGCGATGTCCTTGATCTCGTCCTTGCTCGCCCGGAACACGACGCGGCGGAAGAGCGGCGCGAGGGCGTTGTAGAGGTGGATGTTCGCGTGGTGCACGCCGACCAGGGAGTGGACGGTGCGCTCGATCAGGTCCTCCCGCGCCTGGGTCAGGACGGAGATCGTCACATCCTCCGGCACGCGGTCCTGCTCGATGAGCTGGCGGACGAACGCGAAGTCGGTCTCGCTGGCACTGGGGAACCCGACCTCGATCTCCTTGTAGCCCATCTGCACCAGCAGCTCGAACATCCGTAGCTTGCGGGCAGGGCTCATCGGGTCGATCAGCGCTTGGTTGCCGTCCCGGAGGTCGGTGGAGAGCCAGCGCGGCGCCTCGGTGATCTGCCGGCTGGGCCAGGTGCGGTCGGGGAGGTCGATCGGCTCGAACGCGCGGTAGCGCCCGAACGGCATGGGGCTCGGTTGCTGGGTGTTGGGGAAACCTTCGAACTGAAGAGTCATGATCCGGTCCTGCTCGCAGATGGGCGGCGGCCGGCGCGCACGCGATCACTCCGCAGCGAGGAGGCCCGGCCTGTTCAGACCTCGCTGCGGCAGCGAAGGAGGAGCGAGCTGCGCGTCATGACGACATCACCGTAACAGCACGGCGTACGACGAGTCAGGTGCGTCCAGTAACCGTGCGAGGATCGCCGAGTGGTTCCAGACTCGAGCCGACTGACGAATCCGCCGGGAATCCGCCTGGGGGTCGCCCCCACGATCCGCGTTGCCAACAAGGCCATCATCATCCGCGACGACCGGCTCCTCGTGACCGTCAACTCCGGGGACTTCCCGACGTTCTACCTGTGCCCCGGAGGCGGACAGGACCACGGAGAAGACGCGCACGAGGCGTTACGACGCGAGTGTCATGAGGAGATCGGCTGCGATGTGGTGGTCGGCGACCTCGCCTTCCTGCGCGACTACATCGGGGCCGATCACGAGTTCGCCGATCACGACGGTTCGCACCACCAGCGCGAGGCCTACTTCTTCTGCTCCCTCGCCCGAGGCGCCGAGCCCCATTTCAACGGCGAAGGTGATGTCTGGCAGACCGGCATCACGTGGATCCCCCTGGAGGGGTTGTCCGATGAGCCCTTGTGGCCGAGGGCGTTGGCCGGCTGGCTGGCATCGCCGATCGGCGTTCGTCCCAGATACCTGGGCAACGTGAATTGACGGACCGTTCGGCTACTCGCGTCGCGGTCGTTGCCTTATCCAGCGGGTTTCGACACCGGGTTTGGGTGGGGCCTGAATTCGGGCCTCGTGTCGTCGGGATCGGGCCCGACTTTCCACGGGGTGTCGTGGATGACCCGAGGATGATGACCGCACAACGGGACGAGGTTCGCGGGCTTCGTGTTGCCGCCGGATATCCAGTGAAGGATGTGGTGGGCGTGACACATCACCGGTGGCCGGCTGCCTCCCGCACCAACGCCACCGCGTCGGCCAGCAACACCGCCGGGCTGCTGTGACGGGAAGAGAGATCCGAGATCGACATGAGACCAGCGAATCAGGGCCCACCGACACTCACCCCCCTTGTCCACAGGGTTATCGCCCTGTCTCCGAAAGAAGTTCGAGAAAATCGTTTCCCATGCATGCCGAAACCACCGAATGGAGGTGCCCGGGGAAAACGGGAGCCGGCAACGGCGGCCGGGACAGAGGGACCTCCACTCCCAAAGCCAAAGACCGCAACCACCCACCCACCGCAACGGATCTCGTGACGGGCGCAGCGCGACCTCCTCGACCAGCTGGGAGGTCGCCGACACGACCCGGTTCGCCAACACCCTCGCGCCCGGGCCGTCGTACGTCGAGACTGGGCGGATGCCGACGTTCACGCCCCTCCACCGCGACCTGACCTTCCTCTCCCCGCTCTCGGAAGCTCGGGCCGCGCGCCTGGTCGGCTTCCTCACCGAGGACGAGCCGTCGACCGTGCTCGACGTCGGCTGCGGCTGGGGGGAGCTCCTCCTGCGCGTGCTCGAGGCAGCCCCGGCCGCTCGGGGGTTCGGCGTCGATCTCGACGAGGACGCGATCGCCGGCGCCCACCGGCACGCGGTGGACCGCGGGCTCAGCGACCGCGCCACGTTCGAGGCGACTGATGCCCGCGAGGTCACCGGCACCTACGGAGCCGTCACCTGCATCGGTTCGTCGCAGATCTGGGGGCCGAGCGTCGAGGAGGCACAGCCACTCGACTACGCCGCCGCCCTGACGGCCCTGCGCTCGCTCCTCCCCCGCGGCGGGCGCCTGGTGTACGGCGAGGGCATCTGGTCCGCGACGCCGACGCCGGCCGCGACCGCGCCCCTGTCCGGGCGCGACGACGAGTTCATCCGCCTCGGCGCGCTGGTCGACCTGGCGAAGAGCCACGGGTTCGCGGTGACGGCAGCACACGAGGCCGACCAGGACGAGTGGGACGTCTTCGAGTCCGGCTTCGCAGCGGGCTACGCTCGCTGGCTGGTCGAGCACGACGCCGACGACCCGGATGCCGACGAGGTCCGGACGCTGGCGGCGCGCCAGCACACGGCCTACTTCGAGGGATATCGCGGGATCCTGGGTCTGGCCTACCTCCAGCTGGTGGCCGTGTGACGGTCGAGATCACCCGGGTCGACGTCGCCGACCTCGACCTCGCGACAGCCACCGCCCTCGCCCGGATCGACAACGCCGCGCTCGACGGCGTACCCCTGCGGCACCACACGGCGGAGACGTTCCTGCTCGACTGCCGCGACCGGAACGGCGAAGGCCCGGACGCCGGTCTCTGGCTCGCCCACCACGGCCCGAGTCTGGTCGGGTACGCCGCCCTCACCCTGAACCTGTTCGAGAACCTCGACGGCGCGAAGATCCTCGGCGCCGTCCATCCCGACCACCAGCGGCAGGGCGTCGGCCGGCAGCTGATGACCACCGCCGAGGCCGCCACCGACCGTCCCCGTCTCCGCGCGCCGGCCTGGGCGGGGACCCCCGGCCAACAGGCGGTGCCCCACTTCGGATACACGCGACATGGCTCCCACGAGGTACGCCGACTCGGCGTGCGCACGCCCCAGCGGCCGGACCTGGTTGCCGCCGCCGAGGAGGCGACCCG
>NZ_DASXWU010000037.1:0-57327 GCF_036503465.1 Nocardioides sp. | reverse complement strand
GGTCGCCGAGGGGCGCAGCAACGGTGAGATCGGCAAGCAGCTGTTCATCTCCACCAAGACGGTCAGCGTGCACGTCTCGAACATCCTGGCCAAGCTGGGCGCCGCCGGCCGCACCGAGGCCGCGGCGATCGCCCGTCGCGACGACCTCATTTGAGCAGCGCGCGGCTGTGACGGCCGTCACCGGGCGGCCGCCGACATACCCCTAGTATGGAAGGCCCCCAGCCCCAGGAGCGCGCGATGACGAGCACCGAGGAGCGGATGGCCAAGATGGCCCTCCCCGTGGCGAACCAGCACTTCGCCGAGATCGACCCGGGGCAGCTCCCGCCCGGACCGCGCTGGCACGGGCTCCTGCAGAGCATCGGCCTGCTGCGCTTTCGGCACCGGTTCATCCCCGCGATGCACCGCCGGTACGGCGACGTCTTCTCGCTGAAGATCCTTCCCGAGGGCCGCTGGCTGGTGATCTTCAACCGGCCCGAACACGTGAAGGAGATCTTCGCCGGCGACCCCGAGGTCTTCCACGCGGGGAAGGGGAACGCGATCCTCGGCCCGATCATGGGCGAGCACTCGCTGCTCCTGCAGGACGGCAAGGAGCACAAGCGGGCCCGCGCGCTGCTGATGCCGGCGTTCAACGGACAGGCCTTGCGCGGCTACCGCGACCTGGTCGACCGGGTCGCGGCCGAGCAGGTGGGGCGGTGGCGGAGCGGGGAGGAGTTCCGCAGCCTGGACCGGATGAACGCGCTCACCCTCGAGGTGATCCTGCGCGTCGTGTTCGGCGTCACCGAGGAGGGACGCCTGGACGAGCTGCGGCCCTGCGTGAACCGCACCGTCAACGTCAGCCCCGCCGTCCTCCTCGGCTGGGGTTACCCGGTGCTGCAGCGGTTCGGCACCTGGAGGAAGACGGTCGAGAACGCCTACCGCCTCGACGAGCTGATGTACGCCGAGATCCGTGAGCGCCGAGCCGCGCCCGACCTCGACCGGCGCTCCGACGTGCTGTCGCGGCTGATCCTCGCGGGGAACGAGGGAGACCGGCTCACCGACGAGGAGCTCCGCGACCAGCTGGTGACGCTGCTCCTGGCCGGGCACGAGACCACGGCCAGCGCGCTGTCCTGGGCTCTGTACGAGCTCGGTCGCGACCGCGCGCTCCTGGCCCGGGCCCGAGAGGCGGCGCGCACCGGTGACGACGACTTCCTCGAGGCGGTGCTCAAGGAGGCGATGCGGCTCCACCCGGTGATCCCGATGGTGGTCCGCACCCTGATGCGGCCGACGACGGTCGCGGGCTGGGACCTGCCCGCCGGCGCGACCGTGGGGCCGTCGATCCTGATCGCGCACGGCCGCGACGACAACCACCCCGAGCCCGAGCGCTTCGACCCCGCTCGGTTCCTCGGTCAGAACCCGCCGGTCAACACCTGGATCCCCTTCGGCGGCGGCGTCCGGCGCTGCATCGGGGCCGGGTTCTCGCTGATGGAGGGCGTCGCGGTGCTGCGGCAGGTCCTCACGGCGTACGACGTCACCGCCGCGGGCAGCGACCGTCCGACGGTCCGCAACATCACCAGCGTGCCCCGCCACGGGTCCCGGATCAGGGTGAGCTGAGCCCCCGAACGGGTGAATCTGGTCACGGCTTGGCCAATTCGGGGACCGGGCCGGTAAGGGCCCGACACAATGGCGTTTCATGGGGTGGGGGTCACGTCTGCGCGCGCTCCGGATGGACCTCGGGCCGTTCCGGGAGCACCGTGACTTCCGCCTGCTCCTGATCGCCGGGACGGTCTTCTACCTCGGCGGGATGATGACCTACGTCGCCATCCCGTTCCAGATCTACCAGCTCACGCACTCCAACTTCGCGGTCGGCGCGGTGGGTCTCGTCGAGCTCGGGCCGCTGATCGTCTTCGGTCTGTACGGCGGCGCGCTCGCCGACCACGTCGACCGCCGGCTGCTGCTGATCTGGACCGGCATCGCCCAGGCCGCGTTCACGGCCTGGTTGTGCATCAACGCGTTCTCGCAGAACCCCCGGCTCTGGGAGATCTTCGTGGTCTCCGGCCTCCTCGCCTCGTCCTCGGCGCTGCAGCGCCCGTCGCGCGAGGCGCTCCTGCCGCGTACCGTCCGGCACGACGAGCTGACCGCGGCCAACGCGTTGTCGAGCTTCGGGATGCAGGCCGGCGTCCTGGTCGGCCCGACGATCGGTGGCCTGATCGTGGCCGCGGCCGGCCCCGGGTGGTGCTTCCTGGTCGACATCGTGGGCCTGTTCGTGGCCTCGATGATGTACGCCGCGATGCGGCGCTACCCGCATGTGGGCGAGACCGAGGCGCCCAGCCTGGCCGGCATCGGCAAGGGCCTGCGCTACGCGTTCAACCGGCGTGACCTGCTCGGCACCTACGTGGTGGACCTGGCCGCGATGCTGCTGGCGATGCCGGTGGTGCTGTTCCCCGCCCTCGCCGAGAACGTCTTCTCCCGGCCGCACCTGCTCGGTTTCCTGTACTCCGCCGAGACCATCGGAGCGCTGGTCGCGACGGCACTCTCGGGCTGGACGGCACGCGTCCACCACCACGGCCGGGCGATCGTCCTGGCCGCCGCGGTGTACGGCGCCTGCATCGCCGCCGCGGGCTGGTCCTCCTCGATCTGGCTCGCGGTGCTCTTCTTCGCGCTGGCGGGGGCCGCCGACATGATCTCCGCGGTCTTCCGCGGCACGATCTGGAGCCAGACCATCCCGGACACCCTGAGGGGCAGGCTGGCCGGCATCGAGATGCTCAGCTACTCCATCGGCCCGCTCGGCGGCCAGGTGCGGGCGGGTGTGGTAGCCGACCGGTGGACGGTCCGCGGGTCGATCATCAGTGGCGGCGTCTCCTGCGTCGCCGGGGTCACGCTCACCGCGATGTGGCTGCGCGGCTTCTGGGGCTACGACGCGCGCACCGACGAGCACGCCGTGGCCCAGAGGGAGGCCAGGCAGCCCGCCGGCGAGCGCGCCGAGTCCTGAGAAATCAGCGTGGAGGCTGATGCGGAGAGCCCTCCGGTCCCATGCGGGGACCGGAGGGCTCTCTGCGAGGGCAGACCTATCGAGGTCAGACCATGTGGAACAGCGTGATCATGCCCATCGCGGCGTGCGGCGTGACCCCATCGGTCTTGCTGGGCCAGAAGCACATCACGGCGTACTTGCCACGCGGAACGCGGTACTTCCACACAAAGGTGTGTCCGGGGCTGATCACGTTGGTCTCCGTGAAGCCCGAGCGTCCGAAGGACGGCGGGTTCTGGTCACCCGACATGAAGTAGTCGACGATGTCCTGGACCGTGGTCGGCTCGGTGACCTGGTTCAGCACGAGGAAGTGCGGCTCCTTCGCCTTGTTCGTCGTCTTCATCCAGCCCCGGTGCGGGTCGGTCTTCGGCGCCACGAACACGTTCGCGCCGCCGTCGCTGGTGGCGGCGTTCAGCCATCCGGTCGGGCTCGGCAGCGCCCGCCTCTGGTGGGTTCCCCGGGCCTTGAGGACCGTCTTGGCGTTCGACTGCAGGTTGGCGACGTAGTAGGTGTCGGCGCGGTCGAGGTCCACACCCCAGAAGTTCGCGGGGGCGCCCTTGGCAGGCACGTCGATGCCGCCGTAGAAGACGACGTTCTTGTCGACGCGCTGGACCACCTTGGCGGTGGAGTTCGGCCCGAACATGGCGGCGAAGTCCTTGTTGGCCTGCCGCACGGTGTAACCGGACCTGAGCCGGAGCACCTGCATCGTGCCGCCGGCGCCGGCGCGGACGACCTTGAACAGGGTCTTGCCGGGCCGCAGCCTCGTCGTCGAGAGCACGGGACCGTGCTTGGTCGACTTGATCGTCACCGTGAGGGTCTTGGTGGCCCTGGCGCTGGTGTGGTGCGTCCCGGAGGCCTCGGCGGCTCCCCCGGTCGCAGCCAGACCCGCCGTGGCCGTGAGCAGCAGCGCCGTGGCTGCCGCGCGATAACGCGTCTGCATCAGTGTCTTCCTCCTGGAGCGGGGTCTCTGGCGGACCCCTGCGCACGCAGTTCTATGTCGGAAGAACCGCTCCGGTCAGCGCTCGACACGCCATTTACGTCGGGAGGATGACGGCTTTGGAGCGGAATCATCCTGTCGGATGACAGTGCGGCCGGAATCCCTGTCGCCCGCCTCGTGGTCCGGGGATTCGGGCCAGCTTGCCCGGTCCGGGAGAATGGGCGCTCGAAGGAGGTGGGTGCCGACGTGAGGTCCGACAAGGAGCGACCGGTCATCGCCGGACTGCTGGCGCTGGTCGGCGTCGCCGTGGCCGTCGGGCTCATCGCTGCCGGTGCATTCGTCGTGGGAGCCCACGTCGTGGGGCTCAGCGGTGGCCATGCGGCCATCGTGGGCGGCGACGCGGGGGCGACCATGATCGTGCCCAAGCCGGAGAAGACCCAGCCGGCCACCGGCCCGTCGATCACGCTGGGGTCCAGCCCGACCTCCTCCGACACGAACCAGAGCCCGCCGCCGAAGATCGAGAAGCCCAAGACCCGGATCTCCCTGCAGGCCGGGCAGACGTCGGTCCCGCCGATGGGCCGGATCGACCTGACCGGCACCTACCCCGGCGGTGAGGGAGCCGTGCTGAACGTCCAGAAGTTCAGCAACGGCTCGTGGCAGGACTTCTACTCCATCTCCGCGACGGTCACGAACGGCACCTTCTCGACGTACATCCAGACCGGTACGCCTGGGATGAACCGGTTCCGCGTGATCGACTCAGACACCCACCGGGCGTCGAACGAGGTGCGGGTCCAGATCCGCTGATCGGGTCGTCCGCGAGGGAAGCACCCCGGCTGCCCCTGGGGCGGACGACCCAACCGGACCCGGCTGCTGGGGGGACTCAGTCGGGGATCCGGTCAAAGGTGTTCGGGTTCGGGCCGGTGCGCCCGGACTCACCGCGGTCGAGCCCGGAGATCGCGGCGACGTCCTCGTCGGTGAGCTCGAAGTCGAAGAGCGCGAAGTTCTCCTCCATCCGCTCCCGGTGCATCGACTTCGGGAAGACGATGTCACCGCGCTGGAGGTGCCACCGCAGGGTGACCTGCGCCGCGGTCCGGCCGACCCGCTCGGCGATCCCTGCGATCGTCGGGTCGCCGGCGATGCCGCCGCGGGCGATCGGCGACCACGCCTCGGTCGCGATCCCGTGCCGGGCGTCGGCGGCCCGCGCGGCCTCGTTGGTGAAGAACGGGTTCACCTCGATCTGGTTCACCGCCGGGATCACGCCGGTCTCGTCGAGAATCCGCTCGAGGTGGTCCGGCTCGAAGTTCGAGACGCCGATGGACGCCGTACCCCCGTCGTCGCGGAGCTCGGCCAGGGTGCGCCACGTGGTGACGAAGTCGCCGTCGTACCGGGTGGGCAGCGGCCAGTGGATGAGGAAGAGGTCGACGCGGTCGAGCCCGAGCTTGTCCAGCGACTCGGCGAAGGAACGCCGGGCGTCGTCGGGCCGGTGGTAGCCGTTGTTCAGCTTGGTGGTGACGTACAGCTGGTCCCGGGAGATGCCGGCCGCGGCGATCGCGGCTCCGACCTCCGCCTCGTTGCCGTACATCTGGGCGGTGTCGATGTGGCGGTAGCCCACCTCGAACGCCTGCTCGACCGTCTTCTGGGTGTCTGCCGGCGGCACCAGGAACACGCCGAACCCGAGCTGCGGGATCTCCGTGCCGTCATTCAGGGGGATGGTCGGGACTGTCGTCGTGGAAACGGTCATACAAGGGGCGACAACACGATTCGGCAACTTATTCCACCCGGGACCGCCCGGGCGCGCTCAGCGTTGCGAGCACCCTGTTAGATGGGGGCCGTGCGTGTCCTGCGAATCCTCGCGCCGTTGGCGCTGGTCGCCGGTCTGGTGGCCGCGTGCGGCAACGGGTCCAGCTCCGACTCCGGCGCCTCGACCGGTGTGGCGAACTCCACCACGGTGCAGCTGCGTCCGGTCTCCGCCCGGTACATCCAGAACCCCGCGGACGGGCAGGAGCAGCTCGGCCCGACGGTTCCCAAGGACCTGCTGGGCGCGATGAAGAGCTACGACTGCTCGTCGCAGCCCACCGAGCTGCAGGGCATGCTCCTGGAGTGTGACTCGACCGGCACCGTGTTCCTGCTGCAGAGCCCGCTCCTCAGTGGCGGCGTCGCCTCGGCGGTGCCGCTGGAGATCGGGCACGGCCAGGAGTGGTACGTGAAGCTGACCTTCGACCAGCAGGCAGCCGCGACTCTCTCGAAGGCCGCCGACACGATGCCGGGGACCGACCTGGCGGTCGTGCTGAAGGGCAAGGTGCTGACCGCGCTGATCGTCGACTCCTCGATGAAGGACGGCCACATCGGCATCACCGGCGACTTCGACAAGCAGCAGGCGACCACGATCGCCCACGAGTTGGCGGCCTAGGCTCCGGACTCGTTCGGCCTGCGCCACTGCCGCTCGAAGGGCAGCCGCCAGGCGAACGGCGCCACCAGCTGGTGGATCTGGTTGGGCCCCCAGGAGCCCTGGGCGTACGGACGCACGACCGGCGGGTTCTCGAGCAGTGGTGTCGAGATCTCCCACAGCCGCTCGATGCCGCGTGCGGCCGAGAACAGGGTGCGGTCGCCCCGGGCCGCGTCGTAGATCAGCCGCTCGTAGGCCTCGAGCACGGCGCCCGCCCAGCCGGTGTCCTGCATCGCGAACTGCATGGACAGCTTGTCCAGCTTCATCCCCGGGCCGGGGCGCTTGCCGTAGAACGACAGCGACATCTTCGCCTCGTCCGCGAGGTCGAAGGTGAGATGGTCGGGGCCGTGGTCGCCGACCCCGGAGCCGGCCGGGAACATCGACCGTGGCGGCTCGCGGAAGGCGATCGAGATGATCCGCGCCCCCTCGGCCATCCGCTTGCCGGTGCGCAGATAGAACGGGACGCCGGCCCAGCGCCAGTTGTCCACGTAGCACTTGAGCGCGACGAAGGTCTCGGTCTCGGAGTCCGGGGCGACGCCCTCGATGTCGCGATACCCGACGTACTGCCCGCGTACGACGTCGGCGGGCTCGATCGGGAGCATCGACCGGAAGACCTTGTTCTTCTCCTCGCCGATGGCCTCCGGCTCGAGCGCGGTCGGCGGCTCCATCGCGGTGAAGGCGAGCACCTGGAAGAGGTGGGTGACGACCATGTCCCGGTAGGCGCCGGTGCTCTCGTAGAAGTTGGCGCGCTGGTCGAGACCGAGCTCCTCGGGTACGTCGATCTGGACGTGGTCGATGTGGTTGCGGTGCCAGATCGGCTCGAACAGCCCGTTCGCGAACCGGAACGCCAGGATGTTCTGCGCCGCCTCCTTGCCCAGGAAGTGGTCGATCCGGAAGATCTGCTCCTCGCGGAAGACCTCGTGGAGCTCGCCGTTCAGCTTGACCGCGCTGGCGAGGTCGGTGCCGAACGGCTTCTCCATCACGATCCGGCTGTTCTCCACGAGGCCGGCCTCGGCGAGCTCGTGCACCACCGACAGGGCCGCCTTCGGCGGCACGCTGAGGTAGTGCAGCCGGTCGAACTCCCCGGCGCGCCCTCCCTCCGCCTCCTCGATGGTGCGCCGGAGACCGTCCGGGCCGCCATCGCCGGGCGCCCAGTACAGGAGCTTGGAGAACTCCGGCCAGCCGTCGGTGTCGTGGTCGTCGCCGCCGAACTCATCGACCGCCTGGTGCGCGAAGTCGATGAACGACTCACGGTCGTGGGCGTCCAGGGACGTGCCGACCACGACGATGTCGCGCATCAGCCCCGTCTGGAACAGGTGCAGCAGACCGGGCAGCAGCTTGCGGCGGCTGAGGTCGCCGGTGGCACCGAAGAGGACGACGGTGGTGGGCTTGGTCGGCATGGTTCCCAGCCTGCACCCGTGCCGGGGCGGATGAGAAGCGCGACCGGCGTACGGCGGGGTCAGCCCCGGGCCATCGACTCCTCGCGCGACTCCTCGTCCGTGTCGGCTGAATCGTCGGCCGACTCGTCCGCGGACTCCACCGGGTCCTCCCCCTCGTCCGTCGTTTCCTCGGCCGGTTCCGCTGACTGCTCCTCGGCAGGCGTGGAGGCGTCCCCCTCCTCGTCCGCGCCGAAGGCGCTGAGCGGCATCGCCGCGGTGCCGGTGAGCGTCGCCAGCATCTGCCGCACGTTGGCCAGCTGGGCGTTGATGCTGTCGCGCCGCTGGCTGGCGGCGGTGAGCTCGCGGTCGGAGTCGGCCCGCACGCGCTCGGCGGTCGCCTTCGCGTCGCTGACGATGCGCGCGGCCTCCTGACGTGCCTCCTCGACGAGCCGGTTCGCCTCGCGACCGGCCTCCCCCCGGGCGTGCTCGGCGTCGGTGCGGGTGCGCTCGGCGAGCTCCTTGGCCTCGTCGAGGCGCGCCTGCGACTCGGCCATCTTCTGCGTGAACTCGTCCTCGGCCGCCTTGCGGCGTCCCGCGAGGGTGGTCTCGAAGTCGGCGGCAGCCTTGGCCGCGCGGGCCCGCTGCTCCTCGTAGACCGCCTCGGCCTCCTGGAGCCGGACCGACGCGTCGCGCTCGGCCCCGTCGCGATGGTCGTCGGCTGCCTTGCGGGCCTCCTCCTCGATCCGCGCGGCCGTGGCGTCGGCCTCGCTCCGCACCCGTACGGCGTACTGGTCGGCCTCCTCGCGCGCCTGGGTCGCGTTCCGGTGGACCGTCGCCGTGTGGGCCTCGGCCTCCTCGCGGGCACGGTCGCGCAGCTCGGACGCCTCGGCGTCCGCGAGGGACAGGATATGACCGACCCGCTCGCCGAGGTGCTCGTAGCTCGGCGGCTCGGCCGGGCTCGACGCGGCGTCGTGCAGCTCCTGGACCCGCGCGGCGAGACCGTCGCGCTGCTGGGTCAGGGAGGTGACGGCGCTCGCGAGCTCCTCGAGCCGGCGATCGACCTCCGCCGGGTCGTAGCCACGCATGACGGTCTTGAAGCTGCTGTTCTGTTCGTTCACTGCTCGGGTTCCTGTGGTGTGGGGGGATGGGTGGGGGTCGGAACTGCCAGGGCCTGGATGACGCCGGAGAGCTGGCCGAGCTCCTGGGTGATGCCGTCGCGCTGACGTGCGAGGAGCGCCACCTCGGCACGCGCGTCTTCGACGATACGACGCGCCTGAGACCGCAGCTCATCGGCCTCGGTACGGGCATCGGCGACCAGCGCGGCACCTTCGGCGCGGGCGCGGCGGAGTTCGTCGTCGGCAGCCCGCTGCCGGCTCAGTACGTCCTGGGCCACCTGCTCCCGCAGGGCGCGCGCCCCCTGCTCGGCCTCGGCGAGGCGGTGCCGGGCGCGCTCGTCGGCGTTGGCCGCGGACGCCTCGGCGTCCTCACGGATGCGGGCGGCGTCCTGTTCGCCCGCGGCGCGTGTCTGCTGCGCCTCGCGGGCCGCCGCGGCCAGGGCGTCCTCGGCCGAACGGCGGCGGTCGTCTGCCTCCCGCCGCGACAGGTCGGTCTCGGAGGCCAGCCTCTGCCGCAGCCGGCCGGTCACGCCGACGACTCCCTGGCGGACACGGCGTACGACGTCGGCCGCGTCGCGGTGACCGACCTGCCGGATGCGGTCGGCCTCGAGGTCGGCGGTGGCCAGCAGGGACTGGACGGTCTGCTGGGTCCACGTCGTCTGCTCCGCTGCCGCGGCGAGCTGGCGGTGGGCCTCGCGCTCGGCGGCCGCGACGTGCTCGTCGGCCCGGGTGCGCGCCTCGGCGAGGACGCGCTCGGCCTCCTCACGGGCGGCGACGGCCGCGGTCTCCGCGTCGGCCCGCAGGCTCTGAGCCTCGGCCTCGGCCTCCGCCCGGAGCGCGGCGGCCTCCTCGCTCGCGGCGCCGAGCAGCTTCTCGGCCGCAGCCTCGGCCTCGGCGGTGCGCGACTCGACGAGGTCGCGGGTCTCGGAGTCCTGCTGGTCGGCCCGCGCGCGTGCGCTCGCCAGCAGGGCGTCGGCGTGCTGCTGTGCCTCGTCGCGCACGGCGCCCGCCGCGGCGACGGCGTCCTCGTGGGTACGCCGGCCGGCGTCCGCGCGCTCGGTGGCGATGCGTTCGGCCTCGGCCACGATCTGGTCGTGGTGGGTCTGCGCCGCCTCCATCAGCACTCGGGCCTGCTCGCCCGCGTCGGTGACGATCTGCTGGGCGTCGGCGGAGGTGTCGTCGAGGAGCCGCTGGGCGTGCTCACGGGCTCGGGTCGCCTCGGCATGGAGCCGCGCCGCCTCCTCACGGAGGCCGTGGGCCTCGGCGGTGTGCGCCCGGGCCTCCTCCTCGGCGCGGGCCTGGAGCTCGTCGGCGACTGCCTGGGCATGCCGGAGCAGCGCCGCGGCGCGTTCGCTGCCTGCGGCCTCGGGGGGCGGGCCGACCGGACCGTCCTGCATGGCGGTCATGCCCGCATCCTCCCAAACGATCGGGCGTTGTGGGAGTCGGTCTCCGAAGTCCATCCCGACACCTCCATGCGGCCGGTGGCGGGGGCTGGATCTCGGTCAGTGGGCGGGGCGGACGAACCGGAACGCCCACGCGGGGAGGCGCAGCGTCGTCTGGGCAGAGGTGCAGCTCTCCTCGCGCCGGCCGGCCCGGCGCGCGTCGCGCCGGGCGGCGCGGACGGCGCGCACCTGGGCGCGACGCTCGGCGTCCCTGATGCGGTCGTTGATGGTCTGCTCGGCCACGAGCTGGAAGGCGCTCATGTTGCCAGGAAGGATGTTCATCTCGGGCTCCTCGGGCTTCGGTCCGTCTGCTGACGACCTCCACACTCGCGCTGAGGAGACGTCCGCGGATCTGGCATTCGACGTAGACCGCGCCTCAGATCTCGGCGGTCGTCACGCCCGGCTGGGCGCGGACTGTCTGAGGTGCCTCACGGTCAGAGACCGTCCACCTCGGAGCGGGATCGAGGCCGGCAGCCCGGTCAGCGGGTGAACCGGAGGGTGACGATCTGGAACGGCCGCAGGCTGATCTCGGAGCCGTCCCAGTCGTCGCTCTCCAGCGGTCGTTCGAGCAGGTCGACGACCTCGGCCCCCGAGCTCTCGAACCCCGCGATGACCCGGAGGCGGCTCCGTGCCCCGAGCGGCTCGTAGAGGCGCACGATGACGTCTCCGGAGCCGTCCTCGGCGAGCTTGACCGCCTCGACGTACGCCGTGCCGCCCTCGACCCGCACCAGGGGCTCGACCGGGTGGCCTCGACGGCGTCGCAGCGGCAGGTTCAGCGCGTAGCCGGCGCCGGCCGCCTCGGCGACCCCGGCGCCCGGCACGATCGCGTGCCGGAACGTGTGCCGGCCCTGGTCGGTGCCCGGGTCGGGGAACCTGGGCGCGCGGAGGAGGCTGGCCCGGATCCGGGAGTACGTGCCGGCACCGGGGCGCGGGTGCCGGGTCACGTCGTGGCCGTACGTCGTGCGGTTGGCGAGCGCGACGCCGTACCCCCGCTCGGCGACCAGCACCCACCGGTGTGCGCAGACCTCGAAGCGCGCGGCGTCCCAGCTGGTGTTGACGTGGGTGGGGCGGACGACGTGCCCGAACTGCGTCTCGTACGACGCGTGGTCGGTGTGGACGTCGCAGTCGACCGCGAGCTTGAGCACCTTCTCGCGCTCGTGCCAGTCGACCTCGGTGTCGATCTCGACCCGGTCGCCACGCAACGCGACCCGCTGCGCGACCCGCGAGCGGCCGAAGGACCTGACGACCACGATCGCGTCGCCGTCGGTGCGCACATCGTCGGCATCGCTCAGTCGGGTGACCGTGTGCCGATGGTGCTCGTCGAGGTCCCAGGCGTCCCAACGGTTGGGGTGGTCGGGATGGAGCTCGAGCAGGTTGGCCGCGCCCCCGGGCGGGATCACCTCCCGGTCGTGACGCTTGTCGACGATCGACCGGATCACGCCGTCGGCGTCCAGGGTGACCAGGAGTTCGTCATTCTCGAGGTGGTTTCGAGCCCTTCGAGACGGCTCGTCCCTCGCCTCCTCAGGAACCAACGCTCGCAGAGATCGCTCCTCAACCACCGGTGTCGCGTCCGCAGCAAGCGCGGGGACGGCATCGAGCTCCACCGGCGAGGCGTTGTAGGCGACCTCGTCGTCGCCGTCGCCGGCGAGGGCGTCGAGCGCCCGCTCGATGATCTCCTCCAGGTCGGCCACCCCCCGGGCGTACGTCGTGCGCGCCTCGCGGTGCACCCACGCGATGGACGAGCCCGGGAGGATGTCGTGGAACTGGTGCAGCAGCACGGTCTCCCACGCCGACCGCAGCTCGTCGTAGGGGTAGTCGAGGAGCCCGCGCACGGCCGCGGTCGCGGACCACAGCTCTGCCTCCCGCAGGAGGTGCTCGCAGCGGCGGTTGCCGTCCTTCATCGCGGCCTGAGAGGTGTAGGTGCCGCGGTGGATCTCGAGGTACAGCTCGCCGACCCAGACCGGCGCGCGATCGGCGTACTCCGCCTCCGCGGCCTCGAAGAAGGCCGACGGCGCCTCGACCCGGACGCGCGGCGAGCCGGCCAGGTCCTCGGTACGTCGTGCCCGCGCGAGCATCTCGCGGGTCGGCCCGCCGCCGCCGTCGCCGTACCCGAACGGCAGCAGCGCCCGGGACGCCCCGCCCTTCTCGCGGAAGTTGGCGGCCGAGTGCGCGAGCTCGGCGCCCGTCAGCTCGGCGTTGTAGGTGTCGACCGGCGGGAAGTGGGTGAAGACGCGGGTGCCGTCGATGCCCTCCCACCAGAACGTGTGGTGGGGGAAGGGGTTGGTGGTGTTCCACGAGATCTTCTGCGTGAGGAACCACCGCATCCCCGCCTGGGCCACGATCTGCGGCAGCGCGGCGGTGTAGCCGAACGAGTCCGGCAGCCAGACCTCGCGCGGCTCGATGCCGAGGTGCTCAGCGAACCACCGCTTGCCGACCACGAACTGCCGCGCCATGGCCTCGCCGCCGACCAGGTTGGTGTCGGACTCCACCCACATCCCGCCGGTCGGCACGAAGCGTCCCTGCTCGACGTACCTCTTCACCCGCGCGAAGAGCTCGGGGTACGCCGACTCCAGCCACGCCCACTGCTGGGCGCTGGACATCGCGTAGACGAGCGAGTCGTCGGTGTCCATGAGGTGTACGACGTTGGCGACGGTGCGGGCGACCTTGCGGACCGTCTCGCGGACCGGCCAGAGCCAGGCCGAGTCGATGTGCGCATGGCCGACGGCCGAGATCGTGTGACCGCCGGGGGCGGCCGGGGTGCCGAGGACGCCGCCCAGCTCGGCCCGGGCCAAGGCCGCGGCGCCGGCGACGTCCGCCGGGTCCGACGCGTCGACCGCGTCGAGCGCCGCCTCGATCGCGTAGAGGATCTCGCGGCTCCGGTGGTCGTCGGGGAGGCTGCGACGCAGGCCGTCGAGCACCTCGAGGTCGGACACCAGGTCGGCGACCTCGGTCGCGCGTCGGCAGAGATCCGCGCGCGCCAACGTGTAGAGCGGCTCGGCGGACGTGGTCAGGCGATCACCGAGATCGGTCGGCCGGAAGCCGGTGAGCACGGTCGGGTTGGCCGCGGCCTCGACGTACCACTCGGCCTCGCCCGGGCTCGCGGGGACCCAGTCGTTGCGCGGGTTGAGGCCCTTGACGATCCGGCCGCCGGCCTCGTGCACGAGCCCCTCGGCCTGGAACCCGGGCACGGCCCGGGTCCAGCCGAGGTCGAGCACCGCTTCGATGGGGCCGGGGCCCGCCGGCACGTGCCCGCTCAGCCGGAACCACGACGTACCCCAGGCCGGGCCCCAGCGCTCGCCGACCCGGCACGGCCGGTACGCCGCGTCCCGCGCGGCCGCGAACGGCACCGGCTCGCCCACCCGTCCGTCGTCGGCCGGTGGTACGTGCCAGACCTCGACGGTGAGCGGCGCGAGGATCGTGTGGACCGCGGGCCGCAGCCGCTCGTCCAGTGCCCGCGCGAGCCGGGCCTCGATCTCGCGGAGCCGATCGTGCATGCGCTCAGAGAACCTTCTGGTACCACGCGGTGTCGAGCCAGCGGTCGAACTTCCAGCCCACCTCGCGCATCGTGCCGAGGTGCTCGAAGCCGCACGCTTCATGCAGGGCGACGCTGGCCGGGTTGGGCAGCGCGATCAGGGCGAGCGCGACGTGGATGCCGTCGGCCCGCACGCGGGCGAGCAGGTCGTCGTACATCCGTCGGCCGAGCCCCTGTCCGCGCGCGTGCCCGCTCAGGTAGACCGAGGTCTCGCGAGTGAGCCGGTATCCAGGGCGCGGCCGGTACGCCGAGGAGTAGGCGAAGCCGGCGACCTCTCCGCCGTCGTCGGCGACCAGGAAGTGGTCGCCGGGCTCGGTGCTCGCGAGGTGGTGCTCCCAGTAGGAGAGCGGGGGCGGCTCGAGGTCGAAGGTCGAGATGCCGATCCGGACCTGCTCGTCGTAGATCGCAGCGGCTCCGGGGAGGTCGGCGGTCGTGGCCGGCCGGACCTGTGTCGTCGACCCGATCACGGCAGCAGTCCGTGCGCCCGGAACATCCGGTCGTAGATCTCGCGGACGACGGGTTCCTTGTGCCGGTTGTAGTCCATCCCGGTGCCGCCCCCGGGGCGGGCGTTCATCGCGGTGGCCGCGGCGCGCTTGGCGTCGGCGTACCGCTGCCGCTCCTCCTCGTGCTCGACGAGCCAGTCGTGGAACATCCGGTGCCGGATCACCTCGGGGCAGTCAGGGCCGAAGATGTGGACGTACGCGAGGGGGTCGGCCCACTTCACGAGTCTGTGCTCGTGCCACCAGGGCTCGCGGATGTGATGGACGAAGCCGGCAGCGACGAGATCGGGGAGGTACGCCGCCTCCTCGGCCGGGTCGGCCACCACCAGATCGATGTCGATCACCGGCTTCGCGGGCAGCCCGGGTACGGACGTCGAACCGACGTGGTGGATCTCCAGGGCGCGGTCACCCAGGACGGCGCGGATGCGCTCCGCAACTCGCCGGAAGTCGGCCGGCCAGCGGTCGTCGTACTCCACGACCCGGATCTCGTAGGGCCGTGCCCCGCTCGGGTCGACGAACGGGTCTGCTCCCGGCGGCGGGCGGTCGTCGTGGTGGCGCGTGATCTCTTCTGCGGTCGGCACCAGGCGGACGCTACCGATCCTCCTACCGATCACGCAGGGCGACCGCGCGGGCCGGGTGGTTGGTGGTGATCATCCAGATACGGCGGTCGTGCAGGAAGCGCCTCTGCAGCCACGTGGAGTCGACGGTCCAGACCAGCAGCGGGACCCCGATGTGGGTGGTCCAGCGGGCGAGCCGGATCATCGCGAGCGCGAAGTGGGCCGCGACCGCGTCCGCGCTCGACAGCCGGAACCGGAGCTGGGGGAACAGCTCACCCCAGCGTCGTCGGATCGCGTTCTGCCACGTCATCCCGCGGACGCTTCCCCCGATGCTGAGCGCCACCACCATCGAGGGGGCGTGGGCATCGGCCCACTCGCGCAGGGCGGTGGTGGTGGCGCGGACCCCGGCGGTGAAGACGATCTTCGCGGGGTCGAGGTGCTCGACCAGGATCGAGGCGAGCTCGACCTCCCAGCACTCGCCAGCGGCGCGTGCCTGATGGGGGGTGCGGAACTTCATGTCCACGTGCGCCCCCATGCCCGTCGCGGCCAGGGCGTCGAGCAGGCGGTCGAGGGGGCACACGTCGGGGGCGCGTGACCGGAGCACGTCCCAGGTGAGGTCGGAGATCACGAGGGACCCGTCGCCGATGCCGCCGTCGGGGTCGTGGGAGACCACGAACCTGCCGTCGGAGCACCGACGTACGTCGAACTCGCAGTAGTCGGCGCCGATCCTCGCCGAGTGCTCGATCCCGGCGATCGGGTCCTCGTGGCCGCCGACATTGCCCAGCTCGGCGTACCCGCAGCGGTGGGCGGACACCAGGACGCGATGGCGGGCCACAGCCCATCACGGTAGCCGGAGCCCTCCGGGTCGTCCGCCTCAGCGGCACCCGTGGCCGCGCCTCAGGCGGGCGACCCGAAAAATTGGCGTCCGGGCGGGAACAAGGCGGCCTCGGGTCGTCGTTGTGCCATCTGACAGACTTGAGCGCAGCTGGCTCAAGAATTTTGTCAGTCCACCGCCCACCGTCAGGATGGGCACCACCCACAGACAACAAGAGACAGACCGGCCCGAACGGCCGGATGACCCCGGAGGTAACCAGACATGGCTCGTGCCGTCGGCATCGACCTCGGTACGACGAACAGCGTCGTCGCCGTACTCGAAGGTGGGGAACCCACCGTCATCGCCAACGCAGAGGGCGCACGCACCACCCCGTCGGTGGTCGCGTTCGCGAAGTCCGGCGAGGTGCTCGTCGGCGAGGTCGCCAAGCGACAGGCGGTGACCAACGTCGATCGCACCATCCGCTCCGTGAAGCGTCACATGGGCACGGACTGGAAGCAGAAGATCGACGACAAGGACTTCACGCCGCAGCAGATCAGCGCGTTCGTCCTCCAGAAGCTCAAGCGGGACGCCGAGTCCTACCTCGGCGAGACCGTGACCGACGCGGTGATCACCGTGCCGGCGTACTTCTCCGACGCCCAGCGTCAGGCCACCAAGGAGGCCGGCGAGATCGCAGGCCTGAACGTCCAGCGCATCATCAACGAGCCCACCGCGGCCGCGCTGGCCTACGGGCTCGACAAGGGTGACGCCGACCAGACGATCCTGGTCTTCGACCTCGGTGGCGGCACGTTCGACGTCTCGCTGCTCGAGGTGGGCAAGGACGACGACGGCTTCGCCACCATCGAGGTGAAGGCGACCTCCGGTGACAACCACCTCGGTGGTGACGACTGGGACTCGCGGATCGTCGACTGGATGGTCAAGAAGTTCAAGGACGGCAACGGCGTCGACCTGTCCCAGGACAAGATCGCCATGCAGCGTCTCCAGGAGGCCGCGGAGAAGGCGAAGATCGAGCTGTCCGCCTCGAGCGAGACGACGATCCACCTGCCCTACATCACGCACGGCGAGTCCGGCCCGCTCCACTTCGAGGAGAAGCTGACCCGCTCGGAGTTCCAGAAGATGACCTCCGACCTGCTCGACCGGACCAAGGCGCCGTTCCGCTCGGTGCTCAAGGACGGCGGCGTCGACGTCTCCAAGATCGACCACGTCGTCATGGTCGGCGGCTCCACCCGGATGCCCGCCGTCACCGACCTGGTCAAGGAGCTGCTCGGCGGCAAGGAGCCGAACAAGGGCGTCAACCCCGACGAGGTCGTCGCGGTCGGCGCCGCGCTGCAGGCCGGCGTGCTCAAGGGCGAGGTCAAGGACGTCCTGCTCCTCGACGTCACCCCGCTGAGCCTCGGCATCGAGACCAAGGGCGGTGTCTTCACCACCCTGATCGAGCGCAACACCACGATCCCGGCCAAGCGGTCCGAGATCTTCACCACCGCCGACGACAACCAGCCGAGCGTGGAGATCAAGGTCGCCCAGGGCGAGCGCCAGATGTGGGCGCAGAACCAGCCGCTCGGCAACTTCGAGCTGACCGGTCTGCCCCCGGCGCCGCGCAACGTGCCCAAGATCGAGGTCACCTTCGACATCGACGCCAACGGCATCGTGCACGTCTCGGCCAAGGACCAGGCGTCCGGCCGCGAGCAGTCGATGACGATCTCGGGCGGCAGCGCCCTGAGCAAGGACGAGATCGACCGGATGATCAAGGACGCCGAGCAGTACGCCGCGGAGGACGCCGCCCGCCGCGAGGCCGTCGAGACCCGCAACCAGGGCGAGTCCCTGGTCTACACGACCGAGAAGTTCCTGGCCGACAACGCCGAGAAGGTCCCGGACGACGTGAAGATCGAGGTGCAGGCGGACGTCGACGCGCTGAAGAAGACGCTGGAGAACGCCGACGCCGGCAAGGACGAGATCCAGGCCGGCATCTCCAAGCTCGGTGAGTCCAGCCAGAAGATGGGCGCCGCGATGTACGCCGCAGCCGAGGCCGACCAGACCGCGGCCGGTGGCACCGACAGTTCGACCGGCGCCGCGGACGACGACGTCGTCGACGCCGAGATCGTGGACGAGCCCACCGACTCGGCCGACGACGGGGAGGGCGAGTCCAAGTGACCGATGGGCGGACGGGGAAGTCGCGCACCGCGGCTTCCCCTCCGACCCACTCGTTCGGTGACGCCGCTTCCGAGATGGCCAACGAGACCGAGGTGGACGAGCCCGTGACCCCCCGGCACGCAGCACAGACCGACACGCCCACTCCGGAGGAGCGCCCGCGCACCGACGACATCAGCGGCGTGGACAACATGCTCGAGGAAGGTGCTCCGCTGGAGCCCGCCGACCTGCGGGACGTGGAGTCCGGTGAGGACACCGCGCCTGCCGCCGCACCGGACGCCGAGCAGCTCGAGCTGGCACTGGCCGAGCGCACGGCGGACCTGCAGCGGCTGCAGGCGGAGTACCTCAACTACAAGCGCCGGGTCGACCGCGACCGGGAGCTGGTCCGTGAGAACGCGACGTATACCGCGCTCGCCCCCATCGTCGAGGTCCTCGACACCATCGACCGGGCCCGCGAGTCCGCCCGATCTCTGGGGAGCGAGCTCGAGCAGGGCTTCTCGGCGGTCGCCGACCAGCTGGAGCGGGTGGTGGCCAACGCCGGGCTGGTCAAGTACGGCGCTCCCGGCGACGCCTTCGACCCGCGCATCCACGAGGCCCTCAGCCACATCGGCGAGGACGCCGAGGTCGAGGTGACCACCTGCAAGGTGATCGCCAAGGCGGGCTACCGGATCGGCGAGCGCGTGGTGCGGGCGGCTCAGGTGCTGGTCGTCGACCCGGCCGGCAGCTGAGCGAGACCACCCGGCCCGAACTCCGCGGGCGGCCACCACACACGAACCACACTGGAGAGGGGAGGGAACCGTGAGCGAGACCGGCATCCGCGCCGACTGGGCGACGAAGGACTACTACGCCGTCCTGGGCGTGGACAAGAAGGCGACCCAGGCCGACATCAAGAAGGCCTACCGCAAGCTCGCCCGCGCCAACCACCCCGACTCCAACCCCGGCGACTCGGCCGACAGCCGGGCCAAGCACGAAAAGTTCAAGGCCGTCGCCGAGGCGTACGACGTCATCGGCGACGAGGAGAAGCGCCAGAAGTACGACGAGGTGCGGCGCCTCTACGAAGGAGGCGGGTTCCGCGGCGGCTTCCCGGGCGGCCAGGAGGGCGGCGGGGTCGGCTTCGACCTCGGCGACCTGCTCCGCGACCGGGCGGGCGGGTTCGGTGACCTGTTCGGCGACATCTTCGGCGGCCGGGGCGGCGGCCAGCGGTCACGCACCCGACCGGTCCGGGGGGCCGACGTCGAGAGCAACGCCACCATCGGCTTCACCGACGCGCTCGAGGGCGTCACGATCAGCCTCCGCCTGACCTCCGACACGGCCTGCCCCGACTGCCGCGGCACCGGCGGCAAGCCCGGCACCCAGCCGCACATCTGCCCGGAGTGCGAGGGCGCCGGCTTCATCGTGAACTCCAGCGGCGGCGGCTTCTCGATCAACGAGACCTGTCCGCGCTGCGGCGGGCGTCAGCTGATCTACGACGAGGCCTGTCCCACCTGCCACGGCTCCGGCCGCGGGACGTCGGCACGCACCATCCAGGCCCGTATCCCGGCGGGGGTGAAGGACGGCCAGCGCATCCGCCTGCGCGGCAAGGGCGGGGCCGGTGAGAACGGCGGCGCCAACGGTGACCTCTTCGTCACCGTGAAGGTCACGCCGCACCGGTTGTTCGCCCGCAAGGGCGACAACCTCACGCTCGACGTGCCGGTGTCCTTCGACGAGGTCGCGCTCGGCGCCGAGATCAAGATCCCGACCCTCGGCGGCAGCGCGGTCACCCTCAAGATCCCGGCCGGCACGCCGAACGGCCGCACCTTCCGCGTCCGCGGCCGGGGTGCCACCAAGAAGGACGGCACGAAGGGCGACCTGCTCGCCACCGTGCAGGTGCAAGTGCCGGCGCGTCTGAACGACGCGGCACGCGAGGCCATCGCCGGCTACCGCGCAGCCGGCGTCGACGGCACGCTGCGCGCCAACCTCTTCGAGCGGGTCTCCGATGCCTCGCCGTGAGCCGCGGGTGCCGAGTCCCGACGCCGCTGTCTACGTGATCTCGGTGGCCGCCGAGCTGTCCGGACTGCACCCGCAGACCCTGAGGTCCTACGAGCGGATGGGCCTGATCATGCCGGGCCGCACCGGTGGGGGCGGCCGGCGCTACAGCCACCGCGACATCGAGCTGCTCCGCGAGATCGCGTCGCTCACCGCGGGTGGCGTCGGCATCGAGGGAGTACGCCGCATCCTCGAGCTCGAGCACCAGGTGGCGGCGCTCCAGGCGCGCAACGAGGAGCTCCGGGCCGATCTCGCCGCCACCCGCGAGGCGCTGCGCGGCGCCATCTCGTCCGCAACCACCCGGCGTACCGGCCCGAACAAGCTGCCGGCGCTGCGCGAGCCCACGCCGGGCTCGGCGGTCGTGGTCTGGCGACGCGACACCGGCCGCTGAACGACGTGGGGGCCCGTGCGTGCTATGGACGGCGTCCGGGCCCGGTCCTAGCCTGATCCCGGTTCTCGGGTCTCCCGAGCTGGAGGCGCAGTCATGGTGCGGATGCGCGCGGTTGGCCTGTCCCTCGCCACCGCGGTGGCGATCGCCCTCCCGGCCGGGATGTCCTCGGCCACCACCGGACCGTCGCCCCGCGCCGAGGTGCCCGCGCCGGCATCGCGCGTCCAGGCCCTCGCCGACCAGGACCGCAACGGCAACCGGATCGACGACCGGCTCGACCGCCGTCTCGCTCACGTTGCCGCCGGGCAGCGGCTGCGCGTCATCGTGACCGGCACCGACCTCGCCGCCGCCGAGAGGGCGGTCGGGCAGGTGCGTCTGCGGCACCGGCTCTGGCTCATCCACGGGTTCTCCGCCTCGATGACGGCGGGTCAGGTCAGGGCACTGGCGCGGGTCCCGGGCGTCCGCCGGATCGAGCCGGTGACCACGATGCACGCGCTCGACGACGGCACCAACCACGACTTCGGCGCGGCCGCCGTCCCGGCCGACCACCCCGGCACCACCGGTGCGGGCGTCGGTCTCTGCGTCGTGGACACGAGGGTCGACCCGAACCACGAGCAGATCGCGCCGCGCACCGTCACGTTCAAGGACTTCATCAACGGCCGGACCACGGCGTACGACGACCAGGGCCACGGCACCCACGTCACGAGCATCGCGGCCGGTGACGGTGTGGGCGGCCCGAGTGCGGCGACGTTCGTCGGGGTCGCGCCGGGGGCCACCCTGTACGCCGCCAAGGTCCTGGACTCCTCCGGCTCGGGTCCCAACGACGTGGTGGCGGCGGGCGTGCAGTGGTGCGCCGGCCAGTCCGGCGTCGGCGTGATCTCGATGTCGCTGGGCGACACCGCGGGAGGCGACGGGACGGACGCGGTGAGCCAGACCGTGGACGCGGCTGTCACCGCCGGCAAGGTCGTCGTGGTCGCGGCCGGCAACAGCGGTGACATGCCGGAGACGATCAACGCGCCCGGCACCGCCACCGGCGCGATCACCGTCGGGGCCGTCTCCGACTACTCCAGCCCGGCCGGGACCGACCGCCACGACGACGGCATCTGGCTGGCCGCGTTCTCGAGTCGCGGCCCGACCGTCGACGGCCGCACCAAGCCCGACATCTCAGGCCCGGGTGTCAGCGTGACAGCGGCGCAGGCCGGGACGACCAGTGGCTACGTCACCCTCAGTGGGACGTCGATGGCCACGCCGTACGTCGCCGGCGCGGCGGTGCTCGCGCGCCAGGTCGCACCGACGGCCACCCCGGCGCAGATCCGGGCCGCGCTCACCTCCACGGCGCTGGACGTCGGGGCCGCCGGCGCCGACAACGAGTACGGCGCAGGTCTGGTCGACGTCCGGGGCCTGGTCAGCACGCTGGCGGGCGACCTGCCGGTGCTGCACACGGCGTTCCCTCAGCAGAGACACCAGGTGCTCACGGTGCCCGACAACGGCGCCGTCGACGTGCCGATCACGGTCCCGACGAACGGGATCGGGGTCCCGATCGCGGTCACGATGACGGTGAACGGGCAGGCACTGTGCTACTTCGGCTGCCTGTACGTCGAGTGGACCCCCGACATCGACATGCAGCTGGAGTCACCGACGGGCGCCGTGCTGGCGACCAGCGAGTGCGCCCTCGACGGCCTCTCCTGCGGGGTCGGCCGGCAGGAGACGATCGGGTACACCCCGACCGCGGCCGGCACGTACACGCTGCACGCCTACGCGTTCACCGGGGATCCGAACTACGGCCAGGGCGGCACCGTGTCGGTCGACGTCTCCCAGGGCCCGGTCGGGACGTCCTCGCCACCACCTCCGCCCGAGAACCAGCCTCCCGTCGCCAACGCCGGGCCCGACCAGAGGGTCGTTGCGAACAAGAAGACCGGACTCGGCTCCTTCACGCTGGACGGCCGAGGTTCCTCCGACCCCGACGGTACGGTCACCGCCTACACCTGGAGCCTGGGCGGAGTCGCGGTCGGCTCCGGTTCGACGCTCACGCTGATGCGGGGGATCGGGACGTACACGTTCACCCTCACCGTGACCGATGACGGTGGCCTCACGGCGACCGACACGGTGACGGTCGCAGTGGTGAAGCACCGCTGACGTCGGTTCGATCGCCGGGTTCGACGAACTGGCCCACGGACGACGCGTGAAGCACCGATGGGGCGCCGTCCGTAGGCCAGTTGCGGCGACGTCACGCGCGCGCCCGGAGAAAACTCAAGGTTGAGGGGAATCGACTCAACTTCTGGATCGTTGTCTCAGATGAGGGCCACAGTGGTCCTCGCAGGGCCGTGCCGCGCTGGTTTCGAGACGGTCGCTGCAGGACCTCCTCAACCAGCGGAAAAGGAACCAGATGAGCCAGTTCGGGGCCGAGAAGTTCACGACGCGCAGCCGGGAGGCGATCGAGACCGCCCAGCTCGCCGCCACCACGGCGGGCAACACCCAGACCGAGCCGATCCACCTCCTGGCCGCGCTGCTGCGCGAGGCCGACGGTACGGCGCGCCAGCTGGTGGGCAAGGCCGGCGCCGACGCCGCGTCACTCGCCGCGCAGGCGGAGGGCGCACTGCAGTCGTTGCCGAAGGCCAGCGGCGCGACCGTGCAGCAGCCGGCGGCGTCTCCGGCGCTGACCCGCGTGCTGGCGGGGGCGATCGACCTGGCGGCCTCGATGAAGGACGACTACGTCGCCACCGAGCACCTGCTGATCAGTCTGGCGACCGTCGAGTCCGGCGCCCGCAAGCTGCTGGCCGACGCGGGTCTGACCGCCGACGGCTTGCGTGAGGGGCTGACGGCTCTGCGCGGCAACCGCCGGGTGACGAGTCCCGAGGCCGAGTCGACGTACGAGAGCCTGGAGAAGTACTCCCTCGACCTGACCCAGGCCGCGGAGGAGGGCAAGCTCGACCCGGTGATCGGCCGCGACGCGGAGATCCGGCGGGTGATCCAGGTGCTCTCGCGGCGCACCAAGAACAACCCGGTCCTGATCGGCGACCCGGGCGTCGGCAAGACGGCCGTCGTCGAAGGGCTCGCGCAGCGGATCGTCGCCGGCGACGTACCGGACTCGTTGAAGGGCCGACGGCTGCTCTCGCTCGACCTGGCGGCGATGGTCGCGGGCGCGCAGTACCGCGGTCAGTTCGAGGAGCGGCTCAAGGCCGTGCTGGAGGAGATCAAGGACTCCGGCGGCCAGGTGATCACCTTCATCGACGAGCTGCACACGGTCGTCGGCGCCGGTGCCGGTGGCGACTCGGCGATGGACGCCGGCAACATGCTCAAGCCGATGCTGGCCCGCGGCGAGCTGCGGATGATCGGCGCGACGACGCTCGACGAGTACCGCGAGCGGATCGAGAAGGACCCGGCCCTGGAGCGCCGATTCCAGCAGGTCTTCGTGGGTGAACCGTCGGTCGAGGACACGATCCAGATCCTGCGCGGCATCCAGGAGAAGTACGAGGCGCACCACGGCGTCCGCATCACCGACGCGGCCCTGGTCGCGGCGGCGACCTTGAGCGACCGCTACATCACCGGCCGGCAGCTGCCCGACAAGGCGATCGACCTGATCGACGAGTCGGCGGCGCGGCTGCGGATGGAGATCGAGTCGTCGCCGGAGGAGATCGACCAGCTCCGGCGTACCGTCGACCGGCTGAAGATGGAGGAGTTCGCGCTCGAGAAGGAGACGGACGCCGCCTCCCAGGAGCGGCTGGAGCGACTGCGTGCCGACCTCGCCGACTCCGAGGAGCAGCTGCGCGGGCTCGAGGCCCGGTGGGAGCAGGAGAAGGCGTCTCTCGAAGGTGAGGGCGAGATCCGGCGGGCGCTCGACCAGCTCCGGATCGAGGCGGACAAGATGCTGCGTGAGGGCAACCTCGAGGGCGCGTCCAAGATCCGCTACGAGTCGATCCCCGAGCTGGAGAAGAAGCTCGAGGCGGTCGTCGCGGCGGAGAAGGCGGACGTCGAGCCGCTGGTCGGCGAGGAGGTCGGCGCCGAGCAGATCGCCGAGGTCGTCGAGGCCTGGACCGGCATCCCGACCGGCAAGCTGCTCCAGGGCGAGACCGCCAAGCTGCTCGAGATGGAGGACGTGATCGGACAGCGCCTGATCGGACAGCTCGAGGCGGTGCGTGCGGTGAGTGACGCCGTACGCCGCTCCCGGGCCGGGATCTCCGACCCGAACCGGCCGACCGGGTCGTTCCTGTTCCTCGGCCCGACCGGCACCGGCAAGACCGAGCTGGCCAAGTCGCTGGCGGAGTTCCTGTTCGACGACGAGCGGGCGATCGTCCGCATCGACATGAGCGAGTACTCCGAGAAGCACTCGGTGGCGCGGCTCGTCGGCGCGCCTCCCGGTTACGTCGGGTACGACGAGGGCGGTCAGCTCACCGAGGCGGTGCGCCGGCGCCCGTACTCCGTCGTCCTGCTCGACGAGGTCGAGAAGGCCCATCCGGAGGTCTTCGACATCCTGCTGCAGGTGCTGGACGACGGGCGGCTGACCGACGGTCAGGGCCGGACGGTGGACTTCCGGAACACCCTGCTGATCCTGACCTCCAACCTCGGCTCGAACTTCCTGGTCGACCCGACCCTGGAACCCGCCACCAAGCGCGAGTCGGTGTTGTCGGTGGTGCGGGCGTCGTTCAAGCCCGAGTTCCTGAACCGGCTCGACGAGATCGTCGTCTTCGACGCCCTGACCAAGGACGAGCTGGCGCACATCGTCGACCTGCAGCTGTCGCTGCTGGAGAAGCGGCTGGCCGTGCGGCGGATCACCATCGACGTCACCGACTCCGCGCGGGCCTGGCTGGCCGAGACCGGCTACGACCCGGCGTACGGCGCCCGCCCGCTGCGACGGCTCATCCAGACCGCGATCGGCGACCGGCTCGCCCGGCTGCTGATCAGCGGCGAGGTCACCGACGGCGGGAAGGTGACCGTCGACGTCCGCGACGGCGAGCTGGTGCTGACTCCGGCCTGACCGGGGGGCGCGAGTTCCCCGCTCAGGCGGGGACTTCGACACTTGTGGGGGTAAATCTGGGCCAACAAGTGCAGAATTCCCCGCTCAGGCGGGGAATTCTGAAGACCCGCCAGGCCCGGTCACTCCTCGGCGGATCGCGCCCACAGGTTGATCCCGGACTCCACGGCGTACCGGTCGATCTCGGCCAGCTCGTCGTCGTTGAGGGCCGGGAACGAGAGCGCGTCGAGGTTGGTGTCCAGCTGTTCGACACTCGACGCGCCGATCACCACCGACGTCACGCGGGAGTCCCGCAGGGCCCACTGGAGCGCCAGCTGGGCGAGCTTCTGCCCGCGGCGCCCGGCGAGGTCGTTGAGGGCCCGCACCCGGTCGAGCACGTCGTCCTCGAGCCCGGTCAGCGACGAGTCGGGGCGGGCGGCCCGCGAGTCGGGGGGTACGCCGTCGAGGTAGCGGTCGGTGAGCAGCCCCTGGGCCAGCGCGCTGAACACGATGCATCCCATGCCCTGCTCCTCGAGCTCGTCGAGCAGGTCCCGCTCGATCCACCGGTTGAGCATCGAGTACGACGGCTGGTGGATCAGCAGCGGCGTGCCCAGCTCGCGGGCGATCGTCGCCGCCTCCCTGGTCTTCGCGCCGGAGTACGACGAGATGCCGGCGTACAGCGCCCGTCCGGAACGCACGGCCCGGTCGAGCGCCCCGATCGTCTCCTCGAGCGGGGTGTCGGGGTCGAAGCGGTGGCTGTAGAAGATGTCGACGTACTCCAGCCCCATCCGCGCCAGCGACTGGTCGAGCGAGGAGAGCAGGTACTTCCGCGACCCGCCGCCCTGGCCGTACGGCCCCGGCCACATGTCGTAGCCGGCCTTCGTCGAGATGACCAGCTCGTCGCGGTACGGCGCCAAGTCCTCACGCATCCAGCGCCCGAAGTTCTCCTCGGCGCGGCCGTACGGCGGCCCGTAGTTGTTGGCGAGGTCGAAGTGCGTCACCCCACGGTCGAACGCACGGCGGAGGATCGCTCGCTGCACCTCCTCGGGCCGGTCGTCGCCGAAGTTCTGCCACAGCCCTAACGACAGCGGGGGCAGCTGCAGACCGCTGCGGCCCGTACGTCGGTAGTCCGTGCTGTCGTAGCGGGTGGCCGCTGCCTGGTAGCTCGTGGGGATGCTCATGGGGCCATCCTGCCGTGATGCAATGGACGCCGTGAGCGACCCTTCGAGCACCGACGCCCGACCGCCGCAGGTGACCGTTGCGTGCGTGATCGCCATGCTCGGGTCGGTCTTCGTCGTGCTCGCGGTGTGGGACCGGATCGCCGGCCTGTACACGCTCGACAGCCGCGACGCGCTGCGCTCGTGGCTCGACGTCCCGCTGCTGAAGAGCAGCGGTGCGACCGTGTCCGGCCTCATCGTCGCGGTGAAGGCCGTCTCGATGGTCGCCGCGGCGTGCGCGACCTCGATCGCGGTGCTGGGGTTCCAGACCCTGCGTCGCAGCCGCGGAGCGCGGCTCGCGATGACGGTGCTGGCCGTGCCCATGTTCCTGGCCGGTCTCGCGGCCGACGGCATCTTCTCCTCCGGCGTGGCCGCCGCGGTGGGGACGCTGTGGTTCGGCTCCGCCCGGACCTGGTTCCAGGACGCCGCGGGGACACCGGTCGGTCAGCGTCCCGACCCCTTTGCGGCACGGCCGCCCAGCCAGGTCTCGGAGCCCGTCCCACCACCCCCGCGGCAGGAGCCGCCACCCCACGCGCAGGCCCCAACGTGGCCCTCGAGCTCACCCCCGGGATGGGCACCGCCGCAGAGGTCGACGTACGACGTCACCCGCCGGCCGGTGCCCGCGCGACCGAACGCGCTACTCACCGCCTGCCTGATCACCTGGACGTTCTGCGCGATGACGGCGGTCCTGATGGCCGCCTCGCTTCTGGTCCTGGCGGCCGACTCACGAGCCGTGCTCGACCGGATGCACGACCAGGACCCGCAGCTGGCCGAGCGGGGGCTCACCGACCACGACCTGCTCGTGATCGGCTACGTGACGGGATCGGTGGTGATCCTCTGGTCGCTGGTGGCCGCGGTCCTCGCGCTGCTGCTGTTCCTCGGGTACCGGTGGGCGTGGTACGCGCTGCTCGCCTCCACGGCCGGCGTCGCGATGCTGAGCCTGCTGGGGATGCTCGGCTTTCTCCTGGTGCTGGTGCCGTTCGCGGCCGCCGTCGTGACCTTCGTGCTGCTGGTGCGGCCGGAGGTCCGGGGCTGGCTGCTCAGCCGCTGAGGTCCGACGCGGCCAGCCGGGCGAGCGCCTCCTCGAGCACGCTGCTCTCCTTGCAGAAGGTCCAGCGCACGACCTGGTCGCCCGCATCGCTGTCGTGGAACGACTGCGTCGGAATCGCGACGACGCCGGCCCGCTCGGGCAGCGCCAGGCAGAACTCCATACCGTCCTTCCACCCCAGCGACGAGATGTCGGTGACGGCGAAGTAGGTCCCTTCCGGACGGCGTACGTCGAGACCGAGCTTCGCCAGTCCGTCGCACAGCAGGTCGCGTCGCGCCTGGAGGTCCCGGGCCAGAGCGCGGGGCCAGTCCGGCTCCTCGTCCAGGGCCGTCGCGATCGCGGGCTGCAGGGGTGCGCCGGAGGTGAACGACATCCACTGCTTCGCAGCGAGGACCGCGGAGACGAGCTCCGGCGGACCGGTGGCCCAGCCCACCTTCCAGCCGGTCAGGCTGTAGGACTTGCCGGCGCTCGAGAGGGTGAGCGTCCGCTCGAACATCCCCGGCAGCGTCGAGATCGGCACGTGCTCGTGGGGCGTGCCGTCGTCGGAGAAGGTCAGGTGCTCGTAGACCTCGTCGGTGATCACGACCAGGTCGTGCTCGATGGCGAGGTCGGCGACGGCCTGGAGCTCGGCGCGGGTCAGCACGGTGCCGGTCGGGTTGTGCGGCGAGTTCAGCAGCACGAACCGCGTGCGCGGCGTGACGGCCGCCCGCAGCTCGTCGACGTCGAGGCGGAAGTCCGGCGCGCGGAGGGTGACCGGTCGGCGTACGCCTCCGCACATCTGGAGCATCGCGACGTAGGAGTCGTAGTAGGGCTCGAGCACGACGACCTCGTCGCCCGCGTCCACCAGGGCGAGCAGCGAGGCCGCGACGGCCTCGGTGCAACCGGTGGTCACCACGACCTGGCGGTCGGGGTCGAGCTCGAGGCCGTAGTGACGCTGCTGGTGCCGGGCGATGGCCTGCCGGAGTGCGGGTACGCCGGGACCGGGGGCGTACTGGTTCGCCCCCTCACGCAGCGCCCGCTCGGCCGCGGCCAGCACCGAGGCCGGGCCGTCGACGTCCGGGAAGCCCTGCCCGAGGTTGACCGAGCCGGTGCGCAGGGCCAGCGCCGACATCGCGGTGAAGACCGTCGGCGGGATGCCGTCGAGGCGGTGGGCGAGTCTCATGCCTGCCCGGCCCACGCCTCCAGGAGCTGCTGCTCGCGCTGGGCGGGCATCCCCCACTGCGGGTTCGTCGACTGGTCGGGGTTCGCCTCGGCCCAGGCGAGGGTGTCGACGACCGTCTCGGCGAACGGGCGGTGCGTCAGCCCGGCCGCCTCCGCGCGCCCGGTGCCCATCGCCAGCGAGAACTCGGGGCTCCCCTCGGTCCAGAGCGGCAGCTGTAGCCCGTCGACGCCCTGCCCGACCAGCCAGTCGCCGTCGACCTGCACCAGCCGGGCGTCGCTGTTGATCGCCTCGAGGGTCTCGTCGAGCATGGCGCCGAACGTCGTGCGCGGCCGGGCCGCGGTGAACGCACCGGTCACCCGGCCTTCCGCCAGGCGGACCGTCCACGCGCCCATGTCCCGGGCGTCGATGCACTGCATCGGCGCCTCCGCCGGGCCCGGTGCGATCATCGGCCCTCCCCGCGCGGCCCGCAGCGGCCACCACGG
This sequence comes from Nocardioides sp., assembly GCF_036503465.1. Taxonomy (GTDB): domain Bacteria; phylum Actinomycetota; class Actinomycetes; order Propionibacteriales; family Nocardioidaceae; genus Nocardioides. The sequence goes on along the minus strand of NZ_DASXWU010000037.1, from coordinate 28,162 downwards.
GTAGCGCGCGGTCATGTCGCGCGGCCCGACGACGTACGTCGGCCGGATGATCGCGAGTCCGTCGGCGCCGTACAGCTCCTGGGCGATGCGCTCGCAGGTGACCTTCAACGGCCCGTACGTGTCGTTGGTGACCTCGCTGGCGTCCTCCGGTGCCTCCGGGAAGAGCGGCGAGTCCTCGTCGGCCCCTGGGCCGTCGGGCTCCTGGTAGACCGAGACCGTCGAGACGAAGAGGTGGTGCCCGCCTCGCTCCCCGAGCGCGTCGTGGAGCCGGCGTACCTGGCCGGGCACGTAGGCGCAGACGTCGATCGTCGCGTCGAAGCTCAGTCCGTCGAGCACCGAGAGGTCGCCGTTGCGGTCGGCCAGCAGGTGGGTGGCCTTGGGCAGCTCGTCGGTGGCGTTGCGATGCAGCAGGCTCACGTCGTGGCCGGCGTCCAGCGCCGCCTCCGCCATCGCGTGCCCGACGAAACGAGTGCCGCCGATGATCAGGATCCGCATCCTGCGAGAGTAGGCCACATGGACCAGCCCGACGCCGCCCTGGCTCGTGACATCGACGCGGCCTGCCGCCTCACCGGCGAGTTCACCCTGCGCTCCGGGCAGGTCGCGAGCGAGTACTTCGACAAGTACCTGTTCGAGACCGACCCCGACCTCCTGGCCAGGGTCGCCGCCGCGATGGTGCCGCTCCTGCCGGCCGGCACCGACCTGCTCGGGGGGCTCGAGATGGGCGGCATCCCGATCGTGACGGTGGTCAGTGCCCGGTCGCGGATCCCGGCACTTTTCGTCCGCAAGGAGGCGAAGACCTACGGCACCTGCAAGCTGGCGGAGGGCCCCGACGTCTCGGGTCGCACGGTCACCCTGATCGAGGACGTGATCACGACCGGGGGAGCGGTCCGCAACGCGGCGGTGGCGCTCCGGGAGGCGGGTGCGACCGTCGGCACGGTGGTGTGCGCGATCGACCGCTCACCGGGGCACGACAACCCGCTCGCCGACGTGGGACTCGCGATCCGCTCGGTGCTGACCAAGGCCGACCTCGACGCCGTCCGCGTCTGAGCGACGTACGTCCCCGTCTCGGGTTTCTGCCGGGAGCGGTGAGCCGGGATCGGTTTTCGACCCGAAAGGGGTCCTGTCTCACCGCTCCTGGGCGGACGTCGGGAGCTCAGCTCCGACTTGCGGCCTCCTCGCGGCGCTGACGACGCCACTCGAAGCCGATCGGGATCACGGTCAGCACCAGCAGGCCGAGGATCACCCAGTCGATCTTGTCGCTGAGCCACGGGAAGGTGCTGCCCAGGAAGTAGCCGAGGCAGGTGATGCTGACGACCCAGAGCAAGGCGCCGACGAGGCTCCAGAGCCAGAACTTGAAGCGGTTCATCTCGCTGACGCCGGCGACCAGGGTGACGTAGGTCCGCACGAACGGCACGAAGCGCCCGATGACCAGCGCCTGACTGCCGTGCTTCTCGAAGAACTCGACGGTCCGGTCGAGGTACTTCTTCTTGACGATCCTCCCGTCGTGGCGCCGCACGGGTGGGCCGATCCAGCGCCCGATCTCGTACCCGGCGATGTTGCCGAGCAGCGCGGCGACGGTGAAGGCGACGCAGCCGACCAACAGCCCCAGCAGGTTGGGCCCGCTGGCCAGGCTGAGCTCATCGGTGGCGACGAAGAGACCGACCGAGAACAGCAGGGTGTCGCCCGGCAGGAACGGGAAGAACAGCCCGCACTCGATGAACACGATGAAGAGGCCGATCCACACGAACTCCGTGTGGAAGTTCTGCAGAAGCCAGTGCGGGTCCATCCAGGGGATGCCCAGGAGCAGGGGCTGCAGGCCGATCACCGTGCGAGCCTATCCAGAGCATCTGGCCGGAACCTGATCGACGGCCCGTGCAGGCGTGACCCGGCTCCGGCCTCGCCGGCGCCATGCCCTCCGCCGTGCTCTCCACTAGCGTCGCCGCCATGGAGCATGAGTTGCGAGGTCCCTTCGCCGCGGCTGTCGAGGTGGCGACCGATCTGGTCCTGAGCCCCGAGGTCGAGGCGCGGTGGCAGGAGGAGAGCGCCTGTGCCGACATGTCCGTCGGGGCGCTCGCGCGGCACCTGGTGTCGCAGTGGTTCAACGCCGAGCGACTGCTGCGTGCCCCGGCGGGGGAGGCGCCTATCCCCGTCGTGGAGCACTACCTGCGAGCGGCGTGGGTGAGCGCGGGCCACGACGACGAGGCCAACGTGCAGATCCGTCGCGACAGCGAGGTCATCGCTGCGGAAGGACCCGACAGCATGCGTGTACTCGTCGGCGAGCTGGAGCCGCGGTTGGCCGAGGCGCTGGCCTCCGACCGGCGTGGTCCGGTGCTCGTTCCGTGGCAGGGATGGTCGCTGAGTGAGCACGACTTCCTGCTCACGCGGCTGATCGAACTCGTCGTCCACTCCGACGACCTGGCAGCCAGCATCGACGTCACGACGCCGGACTTCCCGGACGACGTCGTGACGCCGGTGCTCGGTCTGCTGACGGATGTCGCGATCCGTCGACACGGCCAGTGGGCGCTCGTGCGGGCGCTCGCCCGGCCGCAGCGGGCATCTCGGTCGATCTCGGCGTTCTGACGTGGACGACGTGGGGACCGAGGGCGAGGAGGAGCGGGCGCCGTACGACCCGATGCCCCACGGACCGGAGGAGGTCGGGGTCGGCCCGTGGGTGGGGGAGTGGCCCACGGGCGAGGAGTACGACGAGCGGCTGCTCGCCGAGGGCGACCGGCGCAACGTGGTCGACCGGTACCGCTACTGGCGGTTGGAGGCGGTCGTGGCCGACCTGGACACCCGCCGCCACGACTTCCACGTGGCGATCGAGAACTGGCGCCACGACTTCAACATCGGCACGATCGTCCGCACCGCGAACGCGTTCCTGGCGGCCGAGGTGCACATCGTCGGCAACCGCCGGTGGAACCGCCGCGGTGCGATGGTCACCGACCGGTACCAGCACCTCCGCCACCACGAGACGGTGGCCGACCTCGCGGCGTACCTCCGTGGGCATCCCGGCGGCCCGGTGGCGCTGCTGGGCATCGACAACCTCCCGGGCTCGGCCCACCTGGAGGCCATGGAGATGCCGCGGCGGGTGTGCTTCCTGTTCGGGCAGGAGGGTCCGGGGCTCTCCGCGGCCGCCCGCGAGGTCTGCGACGGCGCGCTCTCCATCGCGCAGTTCGGGTCGACCCGGTCGATCAACGCCTCGGCAGCCGCGGCGATCGCCATGCACTCGTGGATCCGCGTGCACGCTGATCTCTCGCACGAAAGTGCCTGGCGGGGCTGAGAGACCTCAGCTGCGGGTCTTCGAGAAGCAGACCACGACGTGGTCGTGCGCGACGTTCCAGGTCACCTTGTCTCCGTAGGTCCAGCGGTAGGGCTTCCCCGCCGCGACCCGGGTGCGGCACCGGTTGGTCGCGGTCCGGTTCAGCGCCTTCGGGCCGGGGTACCTGCCGGAAACCACGAAGGTGCCGGTCGCCCGCCACAGGTGGCCGGCGGAGCACGGCGTGCGGTCGCCGGCCTTCGTCATGCACCGGGCGAGACCGTCCCGCAGCGTGCCGCTGGCCAGGAACGGCGTCCTCGACGTGGGCAGCGTGATCAGCAGGGCGGCCTTGGGCCGGATCACCGAGCAGCTGAGCCAACGCGCCCCTTGGCTGCGCTCCCGCTTGCTCGGCTCGAACCACACGTAGTCGTACGCCGAGGAGTCACGCGTCCTCGTGTCCCGACCCAGGGTCGCGGCCACCTCGGGCAGACATCGGCCCGCGACCACCCGGAAGAGATCCGCCCTGCTGGCCCCGCTCCACTGCATGCCGCTGGGCAGCTGCACGACCCCGGCGACCTGCGCGGTGTGCTTCTCGGAGCAGGGCACGGCGGTGCTCCGGTCGATCGCGGCGGCGGCCTGCTCGGCGGTCATCGTGCTGCAGGCCCCGACCGCCGGCCCCCCGGCCAGCTCGCCGGCACGCTGCTCAGCGGCGTACGCCGTGCCGGCCGTCGCGAGCGCCGTCAGGGTCAGGGCGGCCGCTGCGGCCAGGACCCGAGGGGCGAGCATCGTCATCTGTCCTCCTGGAGGTCGGACGCATGCTAAGCGGTCGCGGTGTCGGCAGGCGCCTTGGTCGTCGGAGCCGCCGGGTTCGTCGTCCTCACCCGGGTCGGACGTCCTCGCTGGCGCTGGTCCTGGTGGGAGGCGTAGAGCGAGCTCGGCCGGTGCGCTCGGCATCGCGCTCCTCCGCACCGCCGGGGCCGCGGCGTACCACGCGTACGCCGGGTCGCACCTGCCCGCGGCGGTCGCGAGCGGGCCGGCCGGGCACTCGCTGCCGGGGGCCTTGGCCCAGGCGTACCGCCGTCGAGGACGAGGCCGACGGGCGGGAGGACGTGACACCGGCCGCGTGACCGGTTCAGCCCACGAAGGCGTCCTGCACCTTCTTCACCCGCGGCAGCCACGCGGACAGGGTCGTGGCGCGTACCCCGACGCGCTCGGAGTACACCGCGCCGACACCGCGGCAGTCGAAGCCCACCACGAACCACTCCCCGTCGCCGGTGTGCACCTGCACAGCCTGGGCGTGGCAGGGCGGGACCGACTGCGCGTTGGCCAGTGGGTCGTGGATGCGCTGGACGACGGTGCCGCCGGGCTTCGCGACGAGCAGGTCGCCGACGTACTCGGCCGGTGAGTCGTCGTCCGAGACGGGCTGCTGGTAGGGGCCGGGAGCGGTCGCGGCCAGGGCGAGACGCCCGGAGAGGATCGGGAACTCCACCTGGGCCCAGCCCATGAACGCCTGGTAGTTGTACGGCGCCTCGCGCTCCACGACCAGCCGCTCCGGCTCGTTGCCCACGACCACGACCCAGAGCGTCCGGCCGCCGACGCGCACGATGGCAGCGCCCTTCGGATGGGCGGAGACATCGATCTCGCCGTAGGTGCCGAGGACCGTCACGTCTCTGGCGCGCTTGAACATCCGGCCGTACAGGTACAGGACCGGCGGGGTGTCGGGACTGACGAAGCGCGCGGGTGCCACGAGGAGGTGCACGGGCGTGGGGGCCTCCGTCGTGGTCGGCGTCGGGAGCGGGGTCGGGTCCGGCCCCCCGCCTCCCGCGCCGGAGGAGGGCTGGAGGAGGACGGGAGCGACCCCGAGGACGACCAGCGCGGCGGCCGCGCCGACGGTGGCCGTCCTCCGGCGCCGGCGTACGGCGCGCCGGCCGGCCACGAGGTGCTCCTCGACCGGTCGGTGAGGCGGCCCGTCCCCGAGAGCCTGCTCCAGGCGGTCGCCCAGGTCCGTCGTCACGTGTCCTCCCGGGTCAGCACATACTGGAGGGCGATCAGGGCTCGCGAGGAGCAGGTGGCCGCGCGGCGGGTCGAGATCCCGAGCTCCTCGGCGACCTCCTCGACGGTCAGCCCGAGCCAGTGCTCGAGCACGACCACCTTGCGTTGTATGGGCGGCAGGGCGTGCAGTGCCTCGAGCAGTTCCGAACGCTCGGGCGGTGGGCGAGGTGGCGTCGAGCGGGGTTCCCGGTCGAGGTCGCTGCGGACGATCGCTCGCCGGACGTAGGCCTCCTCGGTCCCGTCCCGCTGCACCCGGGGCCACGCGGCGTACAGCCGGATGAGGGCGGTGTGCAGGAGCTCGTCGGCGCGGACCCAGTCGCCGCAGAGCGCGTAGGCGACCCGGCGCAGGTGGGTCTGCCGCGCCGTCACGAACTCGACGTACGCCGCCTCGCGTGCCTCCACCCGCATCGCCGGTCCTCCAGGGAGATTGTCGCTCCTCACCGGTGGTACGTGCTGAACGGGCCGTCGGTTGTCTCCGCCGGTCCCGTTAGGGTGGAACTGCCTGGTCACCGTGTCACGAGGAGCCTCCGATGCCCGTCGCCACCCCCGAGATCTACGCGCAGATGCTCGACACCGCGAAGGAGAAGACCTTCGCCTTCCCGGCGATCAACGTGTCGTCGTCACAGACCCTGAACGCCGCACTGAAGGGCTTCGCCGACGCCGAGTCCGACGGGATCATCCAGATCTCGACCGGCGGCGCGGAGTACCTCTCGGGCCCGTCGGTGAAGAACATGGTCAGCGGCTCGGTCGCGTTCGCGGCCTACGCCGCCGAGGTGGCCAAGAACTACCCCGTCAACGTCGCCCTGCACACCGACCACTGTCCCAAGGACAAGCTGGACGGCTTCGTGCGGCCGCTGCTCGACATCAGCGCAGAACGAGTGGCGCGAGGCGAGGGGCCGCTGTTCCAGTCCCACATGTGGGACGGCTCCGCCGTACCCCTCGAGGAGAACCTCGAGATCGCCCAGGAGCTGCTCGCGAAGTGCGCGGCGGCGCACATCATCCTCGAGGTCGAGATAGGCGTCGTCGGCGGTGAGGAGGACGGTGTCGAGGGGGCGATCGACGAGAAGCTGTACACCACCCCGCAGGACGCCCTCGAGACCGTCGAGGCGCTGGGGCTGGGCGACAAGGGGCGCTACATCACCGCACTCACGTTCGGGAACGTCCACGGCGTCTACAAGCCCGGCAACGTCAAGCTCCGCCCGGAGATCCTGAAGAAGGCGCAGGACGCGATCATCGAGAAGTACGGCACCTCGTCGGGCTTCGGCCCGGGCTCACTGCCGCTCGACCTGGTCTTCCACGGCGGCTCCGGGTCGTCGGAGCAGGAGATCGCGGACGCGGTGTCCTACGGCGTGGTCAAGATGAACGTCGACACGGACACGCAGTACGCGTTCACCCGTCCCGTCGCGGACCACATGTTCTCCCACTACAGCGGCGTCCTGAAGGTCGACGGCGACGTGGGCGACAAGAAGACCTACGACCCTCGGGCGTGGGGCAAGGCCGCCGAGGCCGGCATGGCCGCCAGGGTCGTCGAGGCCTGCTCGAACCTCTCCTCCACCGGCCACACCCTCCGCTGAGGGCGTCCAGCGACGACGGGGATCAGTCGAGCGCCGGCGCCGGAGCCTCGGCCGACCCGGCCGGCGCCTGCTCGCGGGGCGACAGGTGGCGGGGGAGCTGGAAGAGGAGCACGGACAGCAGCCCGAGCACCAGCACCGCCACGGGGAGCAGCATCGCGTCGGACATCGCCTGGCTGAACGGGTCGCGGACGATGGCGGGCAGCTGCTGGACGGTGCCCGTCTCGGCCCGGGCCCCTCCGGAGAGCCCGTGAGCGGAGAGCCGCGAGTCGATGAGGACGGCGATCGCGGCCGACCCGAGGACGGCGCCCACCTGGCGGGTGGCGTTGTAGACGCCCGACCCGGCACCGGCCATCCGCATCGGCAGGTTGCGGGTGGCGGTCGCCGCGAGCGGCGCCCAGAGGCCGGCCATGCCGATCCCCAGCAGGGTCATCGCGGCCAGGATGTGCCAGGCAGCACCGTCCGGGGTCAGGGTGAGCGAGAGCAGGTAGATGGCCAGCGCGGTGATCGCGAACCCGACCCCGGTCAGCACTCGCGGGTGGACCCGGTCGGTGAAGCGGCCCACGACCGGCGCCAGCACCATCGTCATGATCGCCATCGGCACCAGCAGCAGCGCTGCGCGCAGCGGAGTGTCGCCGCGCACCAGCTGGGCGTAGAGCATGATCGGGAACCCCATCGCCGTCGCGGTGAAGGACAGCGCAGAGATGGCGAAGTTGGAGATCGAGAAGTTCCGGTCGGCGAACAGCTGGAGCGGGACCAACGGCTCGCGCCGGTTGCGCGCCTGCCAGAGGATGAACGCCGCCAGCACGACGATTCCGGCGACGATCGAGGCCACGACCCACCCGTTCCAGTGGTACTTGTGGCCCTGCTGGATGCCGTAGACCAGGAAGAACATGCCCACGCCGCTCAGGCCCACGCCCAGCCAGTCGAAGCGGTGGGAGTGGGTCTCCAGGCGCGGCACCAGGCGCATCGCGAGGAAGAAGCCGATCACGCCGACCGGCACGTTGATGAAGAAGATCCACTCCCAGCCGAGGGCGTCGACCAGGATGCCGCCGAGCACGGGGCCGACGAGCATCGCCACTCCGGCGGTGGCACCCCAGAGCGCCATCGCCTGGCCGCGACGGTCGGCGGGGAAGATCCGGGTGATCACCGACATCGTCTGAGGGGTCAGCATGGACGCCCCGATGCCCTGCACCACCCGGGCGAGGATCAGCATGCCGATGCTGTTGGTGAGCCCGCACCACAACGAGGCGAGGGTGAAGACGGTCAGGCCGATCAGGTAGAGGTTCTTCGGGCCGAAGCGGTCGCCGAGCCGGCCCGTGATCAGCACCGGCACGGCATAGGCCAGCAGGTAGGCGCTGGTCACCCAGACCACGCTGTTCACGTCGGCGTGCAGGTCGGCGATGATCGCCGGCGTCGCAACCGACACGATCGTGGTGTCGATCAGGATCATGAAGAACCCCAGGCACAGCGCGAACAGCGCGGGCCACGGCCTCACGTCGGCGGGGATGGAATCGCGCGTCGGGGTCTGCTGGGCCATGACAGAAGTGAACACCCGGACGCCGACAGTGATTCCACCCATTTCGGGCGGCCTCCGGTCTGAGAGGGTGGATCCATGAGTCATGTCGACCTGATGGCGGGCCCGCCGCCGACGCACCTACCCGCCGACCGGGCGGATGCCGAACTCGCCCACGGTGACGACCCCGGCGACGTCGTACGCCGCCATCCGGCCTCGCCCGCCGCCTGGGCGGCGCTGGCGGAGCGCGCCCGTGAGGCCGGGGCTGACGACGTGACCGTCTACGCCTACGCCCGGGTCGGCTACCACCGCAGCCTCGACCTGCTGCGCCGCAACGGCTGGAAGGGCCACGGCCCAGTGCCGTGGGAGCACGAGCCCAACCGAGGCTTCCTGCGCTGCCTCGGTCTCCTGGCCCTGTCCGCGCGCGCCATCGGCGAGGACGACGAGTGGCGGCGCTGCTCGGAGTTCCTCCGCGACTCCAGCCCCGCCGCCGCCGACGCCCTGCTCGGCTGAGGCTCCGGCTCCGCCCGGCACGCGCCGTCGTTGCTTGTAACGCCCTGTTACCTGTTCGGCGGCGCCCCCGCGCCGGCGCCCGGGCGCGGATAACAGGGCGTTACAAGCGGGCGGATCAGGCCCCCAGCAGCATCCGGACCCGGTCGGAGCCGAGCGCCACGATCAGGGTCGGCAGACGCGGGCCGCGCTCGGCGTCGACGAGCAGGTGGTAGAGCAGCCGGAAGAACTCCTTCTGGTCCGCCTTCACCTCGTCGGTCGGCTTCTCGTCCAGCGACATCCCGCGGGCGAGCTTGGGTACGCCGTAGACCAGCGACGTCACGGCGTCGAGCTCGAGGTCTCCCTGCAAGCCCTGGAGCAGCAGCGCCAGCCACTCCCGCTCCTGGCTCGACAACGCCTCGATCGCAACGGCGTCCGGCGCCGAGCGCACGGTGGTGCGGTCCGACTCCGGCACGAACTCCCGGGTCCATGCCATCGCTCGTGACAATCGCGGCTCGAGCTGGTCGACCGAGTCGTGCGCGTGTCCCATGTGACCCACGATCCGGCTGATCTGGTCGGCCGAGCCGGCCGTCACGTCGGCGACCGAGGAGAGCGTCCGGAAGGGTACGACGACCTCGGGGGTGGGCAACCGTCCCGCGGTCGCCGTTGCCGAGGCCCGTTCGTAGGCCAGCACCTGGACGTCACGGCGTTCGGGGTCGGCGGCCTTCCGCGCCAGCGAGTCCCACTCGTCGTACAGGCGAACGACCTCCTGGCCGAAGTCGATGTCGAAGGTCTGCTTGGGCTGCCGGCGCACGTACAGCCAGCGCAGGATCCCCGGCTCGAGCACGCGCAGTGCGTCGGTCGCGGTCGGCGCGCCGCCGGCGGAGGACGACATCTTCTGCACGCCCGCGAACCCCACGAAGCCGTAGCCGAACCAGGCGGGTCGCGGGTAGTCCCACACCGACTCGACCAGCTCGTGACCGACGGTGAACGACGACCCCGGAGTGGCGTGGTCCATGCCGGCAGGCTCGAAGTCGACGTGCTCGAAGGCCCAGCGCATCGGCCAGTCGGCCTTCCAGACCAGCTTGCCCTCGTCCTGCGTCGCCAGGTTGGTGGTGCCGTGGTAGTCGCAGACCGAGCAGGTGTAGGCCAGGTCGGTGGTGTCGTCGTCGTACGCCGTGACCGTCGTGGTGTCGCGGCCACAGTCGCGGCAGTAGGGCTTGAAGGGGAAGTAGCCGACGCCGCTCTCGCCCTCGGCGGCGTCCTCGTCGTCGTTGGCCACCGAGTCCGCCATCGCCTCCGCCTCCTGGGCGGCGTGGTCACCCGTCTCGTCGGCGGTGAGCTCGGCGGCGGCGTCGGTGGCGGCCTTCCTGGTGCGGTACCTGGCCAGGACGGCGTCGATCTCGGAGCGGTGGCGTACGGCGCGCAGCACCTCGTCGCGGTAGACGCCGGAGCGGTAGCGCTCGGACTGCGAGATCTCCTCCATGTCGACGCCGAGCGCGTGCAGGGCCGCGACGATCGGCTCCTTGAAGTGGTCGGACCAGGTTGCGTGGCACCCCCACGGGTCGGGGATCGCCGAGTAGGGCCGCCCGATGTGGTCGGCGTACGACGGGTCGACTCCCGCGGGCACCTTGCGGAAGCGGTCGTAGTCGTCCCAGACATGGAGATGACGAACTGGTACGCCGCGGCGCCGCAGCTCGTCGGCCACGAAGTGCGGCATCAGGAACTCGCGCAGGTTGCCCAGGTGCACCGGCCCCGACGGCGAGGCCCCCGACGAGCAGGTGACCGGACCCGAGGCCCCCGACTTCTCGTGATGCCGGATCGCGTCGTCGGCGGCGCGGGTCACCCAGTCATGCGGCTCGCCCTGCGGCTTCGATCGGGACATCGACGCGGCTCTCCTGCCCGGTGGGGTGCTCGACGGCTGAGGGCCGCCACGCTATCGCGGCGAGCAGAGCGCACCCGAGCCGGACGCCGGAGACGGACGGAGGGCGCCGGCCCGAGCGGCTGGCGCCCTCTGACGAGTGGCCGGAGCATCCCCCGATGTGTGCCGGCCGCAGCATCTCGGCTGTCCCGTCCTCATCATCTTCCCCATTGGATCGCTCAAACCCCGGAGGTCTCCGGTCAGTGGCACCAAGATGCCAATAGACTCCGCGCGGTGCCACGGAGAAGAGCGGTCTCGGTCCTCTCCGCGCTCGGGGTGAGTGCGGACGACGAGCGGCGCTACCAGCAGCTGCTCCCGCTCTCCGGTTCCAGGGTGCACGACGTCGCCGCCGCCCTGGGCGTCGAGCCGGACCGAGTGCGCGTCGTCCTGTCCGCGCTCGTCGACTGCGGCGTGGTGCGGTTCGAGGACGGCCGGATCACCGTGCTGCGTGCCGACCAGGCGCTGGCGGCGGCCATCTCCCGCGAGGCCGCCGCGGCCGACCTCGCCCGCGACCGCCTCGACGACCTCGCCCGAGCGGTGCCGCTCCTGGTGGCGGCCCGCACGCGCCCGGCACCCGGCGAGGTCGAGGACGTCCAGGCGCTGGACGGGGAGCTCAGCTCGGGCGGGAACGCCCTGGAGCTGCTGACCGCGATGATCGAGCAGAGCCGCGGTGACCTGTTGTTCCTGCGGCCTGACGCGTGGCAGATGCCGCGCGAGTCCGCGATCTCCCGGGTGGTCGCCCGCGCGATCGCCTCGGGCCGGCGCTCGCGCGCGGTCTATCCGCTGCGGGCGCTGCACGAGGCTCCGGAGACCCTCCACCAGCGTGTCGACGGCGGCGAGGAGGTCCGGCTGATCGACGAGATGCCCACCCGGCTGATGGTCATCGGGGTCACCCATGCGATCGTCCCCGAGCCGCTCGGCTACTCCGACTCGCCGCGGTTGCTGGTGCGCCAAGGGGCCCTCGTCGCCGCGCTGACCCTGTTGTTCGAGCTCTACTGGGAGAAGGCCGTCCCGGTGTCGGAGCTCTCCGGACCCCGCAGCACCGAGCGCACGTTCCTGCTCCGGCAGCTCCAGGCCGGGGCGAAGGACGAGCAGATCTCCCGCACCATGGGGCTCAGCCTGCGCACCGTCCGGCGCCGCATCTCCGACCTCATGATCGAGCTCGGCGCCGACACCCGCTTCCAGGCCGGTGCCGAGGCCGCGCGGAGGGGGTGGTTATGAGGGAGGTTCGGACCTTCCCGCCGACCTCGGCAAGATGAACGAGTACGCCGCGGGCTCGACGTGCCAGCACCGTTGCCGCTCCGGCCCACTGATCTCGCCGTCCGCGCTGATCCAGAACGCGTCGCCGGAGATCGTCACCTGTGACCCCCGCAGGTACTGCACGTCGTCGCGCCGGTGGTGCTCCCCGCGCCGGAGGTGAAGGGCATACCCGAGCCTCGCCTTGGTCCCGATCGCGTGGGAGATCATCACGTCGACCTTGCCGTCCGCGGGGTCGGCGTCCGGCGTCAGCAGCGTGCCGCCGCCGACGTTCGCGCCGTTGCCGATCGACACCATCAACACCGGGTCGTCGACGTCGGTGACGACCTTCCCGTCGAGCTCGACGTGGAGATGCACGCTGGGCTCGTCCAGCGCCGACATCACCGCACCGATCGGGTAGCCGAGCTTCGCGAGATTGACCTTGCCGACGCCGATCGCGCGGAGCCGCTCCTTGATCCCCGCCCCGCGCCGGCTGGCCTCGGCGCCGGCCCCCACGTGGACGTTGTTCACGACGACCTCGCCGAGCTCGTCCACGATCAGGTCCATCGGCCGCACCACACCGGAGAGAACCACGTGGGCGGCGTCCTCGGGGTCGAGGGGGATCTCCAGCGACCGGGCGAAGTCGTTCCCGGTGCCCATCGGCAACAACCCGACCACGGCGTGGCCGAGCTCGTGCCGGCGGTAGAGGGCCGCGATCACGGCGTGCAGGCTGCCGTCTCCGCCGGCCACCACGATCCGCCGCGACCCGGCCCGCTGCAGGACCCCGTCGAGCTCGCCGGGCTGGGACGTCGACTGCACGTCGACCGAGCACTTCTTGCGCATGATGTCGAGCGCACGCTCGAGCGCCTCGTCGTCGGCGGTCCCCGCGTCGTCGTTCGTGATCACGAGGAGGGGGTCCACGGGGCGGACCCTAGCCGAGACCGCCCAGGACGCGACTCCCCCCGTGGGGTATGGTCGCGACCGCCCGAGCGGCCCCGCCGCAGCCCGGAAGCCGCCCCCGAGCAGGAGGTCCGATGCCCGCGATCGTGGTCCTCGGAGCCCAGTGGGGCGACGAGGGGAAGGGCAAGGCCACCGACCTCCTGACCACCACCGAGAAGATCGACTACGTCGTCCGCACCAGCGGTGGCCACAACGCCGGTCACACCATCGTGGTGAACGGCGAGAAGTTCGCCACGCACCTGCTGCCCAGCGGGATCCTGACTCCGGGGTGTACGGCGGTGATCGGCAACGGCGTCGTGGTCTCGCCGGAGGCCCTCTTCCGCGAGCTCGAGGCGCTGGCCGAGCGCGGGGTCGACGTGTCGCGACTCGTCGTCAGCGCCAACGCGCACGTGATCGCGTCGTACCACCAGACGATCGACAAGGTCACCGAGCGCTTCCTCGGCAAGAACAAGGTCGGCACCACGGGGCGCGGGATCGGCCCGACGTACGCCGACAAGGTCGCCCGCGTCGGCGTGCGGGTGGCCGACCTGTTCGACGAGAAGATCCTGCACGACAAGATCGAGGGCAGCCTCGACGTCAAGAACCAGCTGCTCGCGAAGGTCTACAACCGGCGCGCTGTCGACGTCGACGCGGTGGTCGAGGAGCTGCTGTCGTACGCCGACCGGTTGCGGCCGCTGGTCGCCGACACCTCGCTGCTGCTCAACCAGGCGCTCGACCGGGGCGACACCGTGCTGTTCGAGGGCGCGCAGGCGACGATGCTCGACGTCGACCACGGCACCTACCCGTTCGTGACGTCGTCCAACGCGGTCGCCGGTGGCGTCTGCACCGGCGCGGGCGTCGGTCCGACCCGGATCGACCGGGTCATCGGGGTGATCAAGGCCTACACCACGCGCGTCGGCTCCGGCCCGTTCCCCACCGAGCTGTTCGACGAGGACGGCGAGAAGCTCTGGAAGATCGGCGGCGAGGTGGGTGTCTCGACCGGCCGCGACCGCCGATGCGGCTGGTACGACGCGGTGGTCGCCCGCTACGCCTCGCGGGTCAACGGCCTCACCGACCTGTTCCTGACCAAGCTCGACGTGCTGTCGAGCTGGGAGAAGGTCCCGGTCTGCGTGGCGTACGACGTCGACGGCGTCCGGCACGCCGAGATGCCGATGACCCAGACGGAGTTCCACCACGCGAGGCCGGTCTACGAGCACCTGGACGGCTGGTGGGAGGACATCTCCGGATGCCGCACCTTCGACGCACTGCCGGCGAACGCACAGGCCTACGTGCGCGCGCTGGAGGAGATGTCGGGCACCCGGATCTGGGGCGTCGGCGTCGGTCCCGGCCGCGAGCAGACCCTCGTCGTACCCCCTTCGTGACGGTGGAGACGACGGTCGCGCCTCCGTTGGTGCTGGTGCACAGCCCGCTGGTCGGTCCGTCGACCTGGCGACCCGTGGCAGAGCTCCTCCGGCGCGCCGGCCGCTCGGCGGAGCTCGCCGATCTCACCGAGACGGTTTCCGGGGACCCGCCGTACGTGCCGCGTCAGGTAGCGGCCGTCCTCGACTCCGTGGCCGGCCGAGACGCCGATCCGCGCGTGCCGGTCGTCCTGGTCGCGCACAGCGGCGCGGGTCCGCTGCTGGGCGCCGTGGGCGAGGCGCTGGGTGAGGTGGCCGGATACGTGTTCGTGGACGCGGGGCTGCCGACGCCGGGGCGGAGCACGCTGGCGACGGCGCCCCCGGAGTTCGCCGACCTCCTGCACGAGATGGAGTCGGAGGGCGTCCTCCCCCCGTGGGCGCTCTGGTGGGGCGAGGACGGCCTGGCGGAGCTGCTGCCCGACCCGGAGCAGCGCGACCGGTTCGCCGCGGAGTGCCGGCCGTTGCCGCTGGCGATGTTCGAGGAGGAGCACCCGGCGGCACCCCACTGGCCCGACGCACCGTGCGCCTACCTCCGGCTGAGCACGGCGTACGCCGACGCCGCCGCGGAGGCGAGGCGCCGGGGCTGGCCCTGCACGGAGCTGGACGCGCACCACCTGGCGATGCTGACCCAGCCGGAACAGGTCGTCGACGTCCTGCTCGGCCTGCTGGGCCGGATGACCACGCCCGGCCGGCCGGGCTGACGCTCCGCGTGCGGGGCGCTTGATCGCCGCTCGGCAAGGCGGGTCAAGCGTGATCCGGTCGTACGCCGGAACCTGGCGACATGACACTTCCGTACGCCGAACCCCTGACCGTCCTGCAACCCGCCGACCTCGTCGTGCCCGAGCCACCGCGGCGGGGCGAACCCGGGGGCGAGCCGTGCTTCCCCTGCAGCGCCGGCTCCGACTCCAACCTGATCTGGTCCGACGCGCACTGGACCCTGCACAACCCGGGCCAGACCGGGCTGGCCGGCTCGGTCTGGCTGGCGTCTCGTGAGCACTTCGACTCGTTCGCCGACATGCCGGCCGAGATCGGCTCGACGTTCGCCGCCGTCTGCGGGCACGTCGAGCGGGCCGTGCTGGCGCTCGGTGACGTCGGCCGCGTCCACCTGTACCGCTGGGGCGACGGGGGTGCGCACTTCCACGTCTGGTTCGTGCCGCGGCCGTTGGGCCGGCTCGACATGAGCGGCCCGATGCTGATGGCGTGGGAGGACGCGATGCCTCCCGCCACGGAGGCGCAGATCGCCGAGGCGGGTCGGCGCATCGCGGCGGCGATGGCGTAGTTCCATGGCGACCGTGACCGCCCGCTCCGCGTCCCTCGACCGACGGCTCGGGCTGGGCGACGCGGTCTTCATCGGGCTGGGCTCGATGATCGGCGCGGGCGTGTTCGCGGCGTACGGCCCAGCTGCGCGCGCCGCGGGGACGGGCCTGCTGATCGGCCTGGCCGTGGCCGCGGTCGTCGCCTACTGCAACGCCACCGCGTCGGCGCAGCTCGCCGCGGCGTACCCCCGCGCCGGCGGCACCTATCTCTACGGCCGCGAGGTGCTCGGGCAGTGGTGGGGATATCTCGCCGGGTGGGGCTTCATGGTCGGCAAGACCGCCTCCTGCGCGGCGATGGCGCTGATCTTCGCGGCGTACGTCGCCCCCACGGGCTGGCTGCGGCCGGTCGCGGCCGCCGTGGTCGTCGTCTTTGCGCTGGTGAACTGCGCCGGCATCACCCGCACGGCTCTGCTGACGCGCGTGCTGGTCTCGTTGGTGCTCGTGGCCCTGGTCGTCGCGGCCGTCGCGTGCTTCCGCGGGGGCTCGTCGTCCGGGCTCGACGGGTGGACGTCGCCCACGAACGGGTTGTACGGCGTGCTGCAGTCTGCCGGGCTGTTGTTCTTCGCGTTCGCCGGCTACGCCCGGATCGCGACCCTGGGGGAGGAGGTGCGCGAGCCCGCGCGCGTGATCCCGCGTGGCATCGTGGTCGCGTTGGCCGGAGCCGTCGTGGTGTACGCCGTCGTCGCGGTGGCGGTGCTCATGGTCCTCGGAGGGGCCGGGACCGCGTCGTCGTCGGCCCCCGTCGCCGACGCCGTCCGGGACGGCTCCGCGACCTGGGTGGTCGGTGTCGTCCGGGTGGGTGCCGCCCTGGCCTCCGCCGGCGCGCTGCTCGCCCTGGTGGCCGGGCTGGGCCGCACCGGTCTGGCGATGGCCCGTGAGCGCGACCTGCCGGGCTGGCTGGACGCGGTCCACCCGCGCTTCCGCGTCCCGCACCGCGCCGAGCTGACGGTGGCCGCGATCGTTGTCGTCCTGGTGCTGACGACCGACCTGCGCGGCGCGATCGGCTTCTCGTCGTTCGGTGTGCTGCTGTACTACTTCGTCGCCAACGCCTCGGCGTACCGCCAGCCGTCTGCTGCCCGCCGCTTCCCGCGCTGGCTCCAGCTCCTCGGCTGCACCGGCTGCCTGCTGCTCGTCGCCTCCCTGCCCTGGCAGTCGGTCGTCGCCGGCCTCGCTGTGTTCGCGGTCGGGATCGTGCTACGCCTGACCCGCCTATGCCGCCTGTCCGGGTGACGCCCCTTCGCTTGTAACGCCCTGTTATCCCCACCCGGGCGCCCGCAGGTAGGCGCACTGCCGTGGATAACAGGGCGTTACAAGCAGGACCGGCCACTAGGGTGGCCCGCGTGGACGTCCTCGTGATCGGGACCGGCGGGCGGGAGCACGCGCTGGTCCGGGCGCTGGCCGCAGACGCGGGGGTCGAGACCGTTCATGCCGCACCCGGCAACCCCGGCATGGCGGCGCAGGCGACCCTCCACGAGATCGAGCCGATGGACGGGGCAGCCGTCGCCGCACTCGCCGCCGGCTTGGGCGTGGGACTCGTCGTGGTCGGGCCGGAAGCGCCGCTGGTCGCCGGGGTGGCGGACGCCGTACGGAGCAGGGGTGTCCCGTGCTTCGGCCCGAGCGCCGAGGCTGCCCGGCTGGAGGGGTCGAAAGCGTTCGCGAAGGACGTGATGACCGCTGCCGGAGTCCCGACCGCCGAGGCCAGGGTCTGCACGACCGCCGAGGAGGTCGCGGCCGCCCTCGACGCGTTCGGCCCGCCGTACGTCGTGAAGGACGACGGGCTGGCCGCCGGCAAGGGGGTCGTCGTCACCGACGACCGGCGCCTCGCCACCGACCACGCCGCTGCCTGCGACCGCGTCGTCGTCGAGGAGTACCTCGACGGGCCCGAGGTCAGCGTCTTCGCACTGTGCGGCTGGAACGAGGCGAACGGCCCGACGGTCTACCCGCTCCAGCCAGCCCAGGACTTCAAGCGCATCCACGACGGTGACGTCGGTCCCAACACCGGCGGCATGGGCGCCTACACCCCGCTCACGTGGGCCCCGCCCGACCTGGTCGACGAGGTCACCCGCACCGTCCTCCGGCCGACTGTCGACGAGATGGCCCGACGCGGGACTCCGTTCTCCGGTCTGCTGTACGCCGGGTTGGCGCTCACCTCGCGCGGGGTGCGCGTCGTGGAGTTCAACGTCCGGTTCGGAGATCCCGAGACCCAGCCCCTGCTGGCGCTGCTCGACTCACCGTTGTCGCCACTGCTCCTCGGCGCCGCGACCGGCAGGCTCGCCGACGTCCCGCCCCCCAGGTGGAAGCCGGGCGCCGCCGTCACGGTCGTGCTGGCCAGCAAGGGCTATCCCGAGACGTCCTCGAAGGGCGACGTCGTCGTCGGCACCGAGACCCTCGCCCACGACCCCGCGGTCCACGTGATCCACGCCGGTACGGCGCTCGCGGACGGCCACCTTGTGACTGCCGGCGGTCGCGTGCTCGCCGTGACCGCCGTCGGCAGCGACGTCGCGGACGCCCGCGAGAAGGCCTACGAGGGCGTCGCGACCATCTCCTTCCCCGGCGCCCAGTGGCGTCGCGACATCGCCGCCGGCCGATGACCGAGGCCTCTCGGGAGGAGCGCACCTCGACCAGCGGCGGCACCATGCGTCTGCTCACCCAGCCGCCCACCACCGCGGTCCCCGACCTCGCGCGGCTGGCGTCCCTGCGTCGGGTCGTCCAACCGGGGAAGGTGCGACCTGCAGGAGGGCCGCCGTACCTTGCCGAGGGGCAGATCGTGACGTGGCACTACGGGGCCTGGACCGACGTGCTGCGAGTTGTGCGCGATGACGAGCGCGGACTCGTGGCGTGGCTGCCCTCCGACTCGGAGCGGCTGACGGCGATCCCGCGCGACGGGAGGGGGCTGCGCGACAGATCATTGGCCGAGCGGGCGGCGTTGTCGGTGGCCCGCGAGTACGACATGGTGGTGCGCGGCTGGCAGGGTCCCGGCCTCCTGCGGATCGCGCCCACCGGCGTCCCCTGGTCGTTGTGGTACTTCCGCGACGACCGTGGGGCCTTCGAGGGCCACTACCTCAACCTCGAGCTCGTGCACGAGCGACCGGTGGACGGCAGCCCGCGCGTGCACACCCGCGACCTGGTCCTCGACCTGTGGCTGGAGAACGGCGAGACCTGGCTGAAGGACGCCGACGAGCTGGACGCCGGAGTCGAGGCCGGGTGGTGCACGGCCGAGCAGGCGGGAGTGATCCGCGACATCGCCGAGCAGGCAAGAAGCGAGCAGATCGACCCGGGTGCCTGGCCGCTCGACGAGGGCTGGGAGTCCTGGCAGCCGCCACCGGAGTGGGACGAGCCGCTGACACTTCCTCGCGACGTCGTCGACATCGCCTCGGCTGGTCCGACGGTCGGGACGGGTCAATAGCATGGGCGCGTGACCGTCCCCAACGTCCTCGCGACGCGGTACGCCGCGCCCGACCTGGTCGCGATCTGGTCGCCGGAGCACAAGGTCGTGCTCGAGCGCCGGCTCTGGATCGCGGTGCTGACGGCGCAGCGCGACCTCGGGGTCGACGTACCGGACGGCGTCGTCGAGGCGTACGAGAAGGTCGTCGACCGCGTGGACCTGGACTCGATCGCCGCGCGTGAGCGGGTGACGCGCCACGACGTGAAGGCGCGGATCGAGGAGTTCGCGGCCCTGGCGGGGCACGAGCACATCCACAAGGGGATGACCTCCCGCGACCTGACCGAGAACGTCGAGCAGCTCCAGGTCCGCCAGTCGCTGACGCTGGTCCGCGACCGGGCCGTGGCGACGCTGGCTCGCCTGGCCCGCCTCGCCACCGAGCACGAGACGACGGTGATGGCCGGTCGCTCGCACAATGTCGCGGCGCAGGCGACCACCCTGGGCAAGCGGTTCGCCACGGTCGCCGACGAGCTGCTGGTGGCCGTCGAGCGGCTCGAGGACCTGCTGGACCGCTATCCGCTGCGCGGGATCAAGGGCCCGATGGGGACGTCGCAGGACATGCTCGACCTGCTCGGCGGTGATCACGGCAAGCTCGCCGAGCTCGAACGCCGCGTGGCCACCCATCTCGGCTTCGAGCGGGCCCTCGACAGCGTCGGCCAGGTCTACCCCCGCTCGCTCGACTTCGACGTCGTCTCCGCGCTGGTACAGCTGGTCTCGGCGCCGTCCAACCTGGCGACCACGATCCGGCTGATGGCAGGCCACGAGCTGGTCACCGAGGGCTTCGCCGAGGGCCAGGTCGGCTCCTCGGCGATGCCCCACAAGATGAACACCCGCTCCTGCGAGCGGGTCAACGGCCTCGCGGTGGTCCTGCGCGGCCACCTGTCGATGGTGTCCGAGCTGGCGGGCGACCAGTGGAACGAGGGCGACGTCTCCTGCTCCGTCGTACGCAGGATCGCGCTCCCCGATGCGTTCTTCGCCACCGACGGTCTCTACCAGACGTTCCTGACCGTGCTCGAGGAGTTCGGCGCGTTCCCGGCGGTGATCCAGCGCGAGCTCGACCGCTACCTGCCCTTCCTGACCACCACGAAGGTGCTGATGGCGGCGGTCCGTGCCGGGGTCGGCCGCGAGGCGGCGCACGAGGCGATCAAGGAGCACGCGGTCACCGTCGCGCTGGAGATGCGGCAGGGCCGCACCGACAACGACCTGTTCGACCGGCTCGCCGACGACCCGCGGCTCGGGCTCGACCGGGCGGCGATCGCGACGCTCGTGCGAGACCCGATCGAGTTCACCGGTGCCGCCCGCTCCCAGACGCAGGCCGTCGTGCGCCGGGTCGAGGAGGTCGTGGCCCGCCACCCCGACGCCGCGGCGTACACCCCCGGCGCGATCCTCTGACCTTCGGCCCACGAAGAAACTGGCCCACGAACGACGCCGGCGGGGCACCGCCGGAGTCGTCTGCGGGCCAGTTAGTGCGGCGACCCGGATCAGACCAGGGACGGCGCCGGCTCGGATGCCAGCGGCCGGGATGCGCGGCTGCTCAGCAGCGCGACACCGGTCACGATCGTCCAGATCACGAACACGAAGTAGGTGAAGAAGAACGGCGCCAGGATGCCGCACAGGCCGGCGACCACCGAGAAGATCCGCAGCCACATCGGAAGCCGCCCGGCGACCGCGAGCACCAGCGCCACGACGCCGACGAAGAACGCCGGGCCGCACACCGCGACCAGGTTGCCGACCTCGCTGAGCGTGTAGACGACCGGCTGCGGGACACCGGTCTGCACGTGGGTGCCGCCCTCCGCCATCGCGACGTCGATGCCGCCGACCAGGAAGGAGCCGACGACGCTGATCGTCGTACCGGCCTGGCACAGCCCGCCGACGAAGTCTCCGACCGCACCGTCCAGGGACCGACGAAGAGCCTGGCCGAGGACGATCAACGCGAGCGAGCAGAGCGCGGACATGTAGGCCAGCGCGAAGGCGGCGGGCCAGTGCCCGTGGGACACGTACGACGCGATGTTGTCCGGGTCGTAGTCGCCCCCGGGCGAGCCCAGGGACAGGAAAGCGGCGGTCACGCCCAGCCCGTAGACGAGCAGCGCGACGCCGGCACGGCGAGGAACGGTGGTCATGAGGTGCTCCTGACGAGGTCGATCGGTCGGACCCCTCGACGCTAGGGAGCAGGTGCCACGCAGGTCGTCGTCCGCGCTCCCGGTTTCCGGTCCCTTGAGCGGGCGACCCCACATCCTCCGCAAGTAGGACGCACCGCGCCTGATGTGGTCCTACCGTCGGAGCATGACCCGCCGGAGCTGGGCCTTCGACGTCGCGGTCGCGCTCGGCGCCGCGCTCCTGGGCGTGCTCGAGGCGTTCTGGGGTATCGATGCGACCCACCGGCAGGGGCCGCACTGGATCGAGGCGCTGCTGTTCGTCACGACCTCACTGTTGCTCGTGCTCCGCAGAGTCAACCCGTTGGGCTGCGTGGCAGCGATCACCGCGGTGAGCGTCGTCGAGTTCGCACTGGTCGGCTCGCCGGAGGGTCAGGGGGTGGCGACCGCCGCCATGGTCGCGGCCTACTCGGTGGCTCGCTACCAGCCACGGCGAGCGTGGTGGGGTCTGGTCCTGGTGGGGATCTTCTGGGTGGCCTGGGCGGGATTCGACCCGATGAACACCCGTCCCGTCCAGTTCGCGCAGAGCGGGATCTGGATGATGGAGATCGTCGTCCCCTGGCTGGTCGGCGCCCTTGTGCGCAGCCAGGCCCAGAACCTCGAGCAGCGCCGCACCGCCCGGGAGCAGCGGGCGGCGCGGGCGGTCGCCGAGGAGCGGAACCGGATCGCCCGCGAGCTGCACGAAGTGATCGGTCACAGCGTGAGCGTGATGACCGTCCAGGCCTCGGCCGTACGTCGTCGCCTCACCACCGACCAGGCCGTCGAGCGCGAGGCGCTCGAGACCGTCGAGCGCGTGGGCCGCGAGGCGCTCGACGAGATGCGCCGCATGGTCGGCGTGCTCCGCGAGGCCGGGTCGGACCCGGACCGCGAGCCTCCGCCCGGGCTGGCGCAGGTCACCGGACTGGTCGACAAGGTGCGGGCCACCGGGCTCCCGGTCGAGCTCACGATCTCCGGCGACCCCCGGCCGCTGCCCGGCGGCCTCGACCTCACGGCGTACCGCCTGCTGCAGGAGGGCCTGACCAACACGCTCCGGCACGCCGTCGGACCGGCCCGGGCGGAGGTCGGCATCACGTACGGCGAGGGCGCGCTCGAGCTCTCGGTGCGCGACGACGGCGCGGCGAGCGCGCCGGACGCCGAGGCGGGGCACGGGCTCCTCGGCCTGCGCGAGCGCGTCGCCGTGTACGGCGGTGAGCTGGTGGCGCGTCCCCGGAACGGTGGTGGGTTCGAGCTGCTGGCGACGCTGCCGCTGGGGGTGACGGCGTGACGACGGTGCTCATCGCGGACGACCAGGCACTGGTCCGTCGGGGCTTCCGGCTGATCCTCGAGATCGAGCCCGACATCGAGGTCGTGGGCGAGGCCGCCGACGGTCACGAGGCCGTCCGGCGATGCCTCGAGCTCCGCCCGGACGTCGTCCTGATGGACGTGCGCATGCCGGGTCTCGACGGGATCGCGGCCACCCGCCTGATCGCCGCCGACGAGGCCCTCGGGGAGACCCGCGTGGTGATGCTGACGACGTTCGACATGGACGAGTACGTCTACGAGGCGCTGGAAGCCGGCGCGAGCGGGTTCCTGCTCAAGGACGTCGAGCCCGAGCTGCTGGTGGCCGGCATCCATGCCGTGCACGACGGCGACTCGCTGCTCGCGCCGAGCGTGACGCGCCGGATGATCGAGTCCTTCCTGTCGGCGCCGCGGGTGCGCGATCCCCAGGCGCGGCGCGCGCTGGGCACGCTGACCAACCGCGAGCGGGAGATCCTGCTGATGATGGCGCGCGGGCTCACCAACGCCGAGATCGCCTCCGAGCTGTTCGTCTCGGAGACCACCGTGAAGACCCACGTCGGGCGCGTCCTGATGAAGCTCGGGCTCCGCGACCGGGTCCAGGTCGTGATCTTCGCCTACGAGTCCGGGCTGGTGACCGGACAGCGCACCTGACCTACGGTGAGTTGGTGGCGAAGGCGGTGACGGTGAAGGTGACCGGCCGCGTGCAGGGCGTCTCGTTCCGGTGGTACGCCGTGCAGGAGGCCCGGCGTCTCGGCGTCCGCGGCTGGGTGCGCAACGACCCCGACGGGTCGGTCTCCGGACATCTCGAGGGGGACGACGACGCGGTGGACGACATGGTGGACTGGTGTCGGCGAGGCCCGTCGTACGCCGCGGTCCGGCACGTGGCGGTGAGCGGCGCGCAGCCGACCGGCACCGACGGTTTCGACATCAGGTACTGACCGCCTCGACCCCGCTGATCGGTAACCTCGGCTCCATGCCGACCCCCGCAGCGCCCGCCATCGACGGAGCGACCCATCTGCACTCCGGCAAGGTGCGGGATCTCTACGAGCTGCCCGACGGCCGGCTGCTGATGGTGGCGAGCGACCGGATCTCGGCGTTCGACTACGTCCTCGACACGACCATCCCGGACAAGGGCGAGATCCTGACCCGGATGTCGCTGTGGTGGTTCGAGCAGCTGGCCGACCTGGTGCCCCACCACGTGCTCTCGACGGACGTGCCCGAGGCCGTGCGGGGCCGAGCCGTGATCTGCGAGCGGCTCGAGATGTACCCGGTCGAGTGCGTCGCCCGCGGATATCTCACCGGCACCGGACTGCTCGACTACCGGGCGAGCGGCGAGGTCTGCGGCATCGCGCTGCCGGCCGGTCTCGAGGACGGCAGCCGGCTGCCCTCGCCGATCTTCACACCCGCCGCCAAGGCCGCTCTCGGCGAGCACGACGAGAACGTCTCATACGACGCGGTGGTCGCGACCGTGGGAGCGGACGTGGCCGCTTCACTGCGCGAGCTGACCCTCGAGGTCTACGCGCGTGCCGAGGAGATCGCCCGCGGCCGCGGGATCATCCTGGCCGACACCAAGCTCGAGCTCGGGCACCGCTCGGACCCTTCGACAGGCTCAGGACAACGCGGGACGATCGTGCTCGCCGACGAGGTGCTCACGCCCGACTCGTCGCGCTTCTGGCCCGCCGACGGGTGGCACCCCGGTCGGACCCAGCCGTCGTACGACAAGCAGATCGTGCGGAACTGGCTGCTCTCACCGGCCTCCGGGTGGGACCGCGCCTCCGGGGAGCCGCCGCCGCCGTTGCCCGAGCCGGTCATCGAGCACACACGGGCGCGCTACCTCGAGGCGTACGAGACGCTGACGGGGCTGCCCTGGTGAGCCACCCCACGAAGGTGTTCGCTGCGCTCACCTCGCCGCGGGGGCCCCGGACATGACCGACTTCCAGGTCACCCTGGAGCTGCCACACCCGCCGTCGGCGCTGTTCCGCTTCCTCGCCGATCCCCGCAACCGGCCGCTCTGGCAGACCAGCCTGCGCGCGGTCACCGAGCTCGACGAGGGCGAGCCGCACCGGGGCATGCAGTGGCGCGACGTGACCAAGGTCGGGATCAAGCCGTGGATGGAGATCACCGAGCTCACGCCGTACCGGGTGCTCAGCGAGTCCGGCACCTGGCGCGGCGTCGACGGCCTGCTGACCATGCGGTTCGTGAAGACCGGGCACGGCACCCGCCTCACCGCGGAGGGCCGGCTCATCGGTCACGGCCCCTTCGCGCTCGCCGCCGCCCTCAGCGGCCGCTGGGCTCCCGAGACGATCCGCAGGGACCTCCTCCGCGCCTCCGAGATCCTGACCCGCTGACCCCGACGCGGGAGTTTTCCGCGCCGAGGTGGGAGCCCCGCGCTCGCGGAAGTCCCACCTCGCGCCGGCGGAAGTCCCACGTCGGCGGTCAGGCGAAGGGGTTCGGGCGGCCGCCGGGGAGCTGGGCGAGGAGCTCCTGGGCGCGGAGCAGCAGCTTGTGCTCGACGAGCACCTCGTAGCGGGTGGCGACGACGACGCGGACCGAGGAGAAGTCGCGCCGGCCGCGGGTGGCGGCGTACCCGACGAGTGCCCAGACGATCCCGAACAGCACGCCGAAGAGTGCCGTGGTGACGATCGTGACGAACCCGCTGTCGCTGCCGAAGAGCGAGAAGATGATGCCGATGAAGATGCCCAGCCACAGCCCGGACAAGGCTCCGCCGAGAGCGACCTTGTTCGTGGTGAGGCGGCCCGTGATCCGCTCGACCTGCTTGAGGTCGGTGCCCACGATCATGCAGTTCTCGACCGGGAACTCCTTGTCCGAGAGGAAGTCGACGGCCTTCTGCGCCGCGGCGTAGTCGTCGTACACGGCCAGGGACTGCGGGAACTGCAGCTGCAGCATGCTGGCGCCCTGCAGCCCCGGGTTGCCGCCGCCGAGCCCGCCGAGCGGGTTGTTCGTTGCCATGGCCCCAGTCTGCCCGCACCCGGGTGGCGGTGCGTGGAGCGCACCACGCCCGTCCTTAGACTTGGCCCGACCCGCACAGCCCTCCGAAAGGCACCACCGTGGCCCGGTACGTCGTCGACGTGATGCCCAAGCGCGAGATCCTCGACCCACAGGGCAAGGCCGTGCTCGGTGCGCTGCCTCGGCTCGGGTTCGAGGGCGTCAGCGACGTCCGCCAGGGCAAGCGGTTCGAGATCGAGGTGGACGGCGAGGCCGACGACCGGCGCCTCGACGACGTACGCCGGATGGCCGAGACCCTGCTCGCCAACCCGGTGATCGAGTACTTCACGGTGACCGCCGACACCGGGCCGGCCGAGCCGTCGGCCGAGCCTCCCGTCGAAGCGGTCGAGGAGGCCGACCCCGACCTCGATCCCGACCACGACGACGCGCACGGAGCATGAGGAGTCGAGCATGAGGATCGGTGTCGTCACCTTCCCCGGCTCGCTGGACGACGCCGACGCGGCCAGGGCGATCCGGCTGGCCGGCGGCGAGTCCGTGGCGCTCTGGCACGGCGACGCCGACCTCAAGGGGGTCGACGCGGTGGTCCTGCCCGGAGGGTTCTCGTACGGCGACTACCTGCGCTGCGGTGCGATCTCGCGGTTCGCGCCGGTGATGAGCGAGGTCGTGACGGCTGCCGAGCGGGGCATGCCGGTGCTCGGCATCTGCAACGGCTTCCAGGTCCTCTGCGAGTCCCATCTGCTCCCGGGTGCCCTGATCCGCAACGACCACCGCACGTTCATCTGCCGCGACCAGCGCCTCCGCATCGAGAACAACCGCACGCCCTGGACCACGTCGTACGCCGAGAACGCCGAGGTCACCATCGTCCTCAAGAACGGCGAGGGTGGCTTCGTGGCCGACGAGCCGACCCTCGAGCGGCTCGAGGGGGAGGGCCGGGTCGTCGCGCGCTACCTCGACGTCAACCCGAACGGGTCGCTGCACGACATCGCCGGCATCACGAACGAGCGCGGGAACGTCGTCGGCCTGATGCCCCATCCGGAGCACGCCGTCGAGGCGCTCACCGGCGCCGGCACCGACGGGCTCGGCTTCTTCACCGGCCTCGCTGCCCTGACCGCGACCTAGTTCCGGATCCCGGCCGCCAGCGCCTTCCAGGTGCCGTAGTTCACGACCCCGGAGACGGTCCGTCCGGTCGCCTGCTGCCAGGCCCGCAGGGCGACGTCGGTCGGGCGCGTGAACAGGCCGTTCACCGTGAGGCCGGTGCGGGGCGTCGCGGCGTTCAGGGCGCGCTGGACACGACGTACCGACGAGCCCGTCGAGCCGAACTTCAGCACCGGCCGCGATCCCACGGTGACGATCGTCATCCAGGCCTGTCGGGTGAACGTCCTGCGGAGCTTGAGGCCGTGCGCCCTCTGCCAGGCGTGGACGGCGGCCAGCGTCCGGTCGTTGAACGTCCCGTTAATCCGGCCCGCGTACACCTGCTGCTCGGTGAGCAGGCACTGCAGCGCCTTGACCAGGATCGGGTCGGAGCCGAGCCTGGTCGGCGGGTAGTCGGCGAGGTCGACGTCCACCCCACCGCAGTGCCGCTCGCCGGGCGCCGTCGGCGTGCCGAGGCTGAGGTAGTCGCGGTCGATGTTGATCCGCACGCCGCCCCAGGTCTCGTCGTGTCCGCCGAGGTACTGCTTCATCCGGCGACCAGGCCGCCAGCCGTCGTCACTGATGTACGACGTGGACACGTTGGCCTTGCCGTCCCAGCGCGCGATCCAGATCTGGTCGGGCAGCGCGTACTTGTCCGGGGTGTTCAGGCGGGCCTGGTCGAGCGCCCAGATCCCGGAGCCTGCGCTGGAGTAGACGCCGGACACGTAGTGGAGCGTGTGGATCCCCGTGGTCCATCCGTTGAGGAAGGACAGCGAGGCCTTGCGGCAGTCCGTGTTGGTCTGGTCGAAGCCCTCGAGGTCGTACCAGAGCGTGCTCCCGGCCGAGATCCCGAGCTGCTGGGCGACGCCCACCGCGCGGCCCGCCTCCCTCACGCCCTGCCGGCGGGCCTTGCCGAAGTTGCCGTACTGCCCTGGGTCGTTGCTGATCACCGGGTCGTTGCCGTAGCGGGGGAACCGCGGGTTGCAGGGTGCCTGGGGTCCGAGAGTGATCGGGAGCAGCTTCCAGCCCTTGCGCAGCTGGGTGCTGATCCAGGTGGTGGTGAGGTTGGGCTGGTTGCGGCAGGCACGCGAGGCGCCGGAGATGTAGATGCCGACGGCGAGGTAGGGCGAGTGCTTGAGCCAGGCGTCCATCGCCGTCTGGTTCGGCGCCAGGCACTGGTCGAAGCCGTACCCGCGGAAGTTCCCAGGGGTCACCACGTTGGCCGTGGCGGCCGAGCCCGCCGGGACCTCCGTCGTCACTCCGGCGATCGTCGCCAGCGCCGCCGCGGCGACGACGATCCTGAGGGGACGGAGGAACATGCAGGACTCCCTGGGGCTTGTGACATCCCCGTGGCGGGGGGCCGGCCGGGGGCCGGGGTCCACGGGGAACGGCACACCATAAACACAGCAGTCACACCCGTCACAGCAGTTCCGGAGAACTACATGACTGTTCTTTGGGGAGTCGTGTGCCTGAGGAC
>NZ_DASXWU010000036.1:0-3342 GCF_036503465.1 Nocardioides sp. | reverse complement strand
GGCCGATGGAGGCCGGGCCGGTGGCGAGGACGCCGATGGGCTCATCGCGCACCTCCCAGCCGTGGCAGTACGGGCAGTGCACCACACTGTGCCCCCAGTGCTCGGCGAGCCCAGGCACCTCCGGCAGCACATCCGTGAGCCCGGTGGCCACCAGGATGCGGCGAGCGGTGATGCTGCGGCCGTCGGCCAGGGTGACGCTGAACCGCAGGTCCCCGTCCGCCGACGGGGCGGCCGGCTCAGCCGAGACCACCTCGTCGTGCACGACGCGTCCGCCGTACTGACGCACCTGCTCCCGGCCCCGCCGAAGAACCTCCGACGGCGGGGTGCCGTCCAAGGCCAGCAAGCCATGCACGGCCTCCGCGGGCGCGTTGCGCGGCGAGCCGCTGTCGATCACGACGACCGAGCGGCGGGAGCGGGCCAGCATCAACGCACCGTTCAGCCCCGCGCCGCCGCCGCCGATCACCACCACGTCGACGGCCCCCTCGGGCAGTGCGTCGCTCGCGGAATCCTCGCCGACGGGCGTTCCCTCGGTCATGACTTCAACCTCCAAGCCGCCTTCGCGGCGTCGCGGTCCTGCAAACACAGACTGGTTATGTACTGAACTGTCAGAAACGTAGCCAGTTCTGTACTGAGTTGTCAAGAACGACGCGTTGGAGCTACCTTCTCCGTATGGCGAGACCACGAAGTTTCGACCGCGACCACGTCCTGCACGCCGCCGAACGGCAGTTCCGCACCACGGGCTACAACGGCACGAGCGTCGACGACATCAGCGCTGCCACCGGCATGGGCCGCGGCAGCCTCTACGCCACGTTCGACGGCAAGCACGGCGTGCTGCACCAGGCGATGTCCGTGTACTTCACCCGGCTGGCGCAAGGTGCACCGAAGGCGCTCGCCGGACCGGACGAGAGCGCCATGGAACGACTGCACGCGTACCTGCTCCGCGCCGTCCACGGGGTGCCACTCGCCGCCGACGTACCCCCCGCCCCTGACCGGGCGGCGGCGGCCTGCTTCGCCGCCAAGATGGCCATGGAAGTCGGCGCCTCCGACTCCGAGGTCAAACGCCTGGCCAACGACTGTTTCTCCGTGCTGATGACGGCAGTGGCCGACTGTGTGCGAGCGGCACAGCGCAACGGCGACCTCGACCCCGACGCGGACCCCGACGACCTCGCATACCTTCTGCTGACCATCGTCCGCGGCACCGACGTCGTAGGCGCCTACGGCCACAGCCCCGCCCGCCTGACCTCGATCGCGGAGAGCGCATTCGCCTTGCTGCCGCGCCCCCGCCACCGCTGAGAAGGGCACGGCCGGGTCTCGTTGCGACGCCCCTGGTGCGGACCCTGAAGCTGAGCGTTCCAGAAGTAGTGAGCAATTCAGCAGAGAATGCCGTCAGTCAGGCGAAGGAGACCCATGACCAGCATCCCGGTTCCCGACGAGATGACCCACTACTCGTCGCGACGCCGACGGGACGAGGCCGACGAGCTGGCGTGGCCGGTCTTGAGCGAGCATCTGCTGAGCCTGCTCCGATCGGGCGGTGAAGAGCTGCGCCCCGAAGCTGGCGAGTTGTTGTGGGATGCCGGAGACCCGTACGACCTGTACCTGGTGCTCGCCGGAGGGCTGCTCCTGGTAGATCGTCGGGAAGACCGGGTCGTCTGGGTCGTGGAGCCAGGCGACTTCGTCGGCGAGTTGGGCATGTTCATGGGCCAGCGATCCGTCTTTCAAGGTGTCGCCATGACCGGCACTGTGGTTCTCCGGGTGCACCTTGGGGAGCTGCGGCGACTCGTGGAGATCTCGGCCGAGCTGAGCGACGTTGTGCTGTCCGCGCTCGACGCCCGACGGCTCTTCCTGACGAGGAGGGGCGAGGGCGGTCTCGTCCTCGCCGGAGACGACGACCGCGATCTGCACCGGCTCCAGGAGTTCGCCGGACGCAACCAGATCCCCTACCGGACCGTGCTGCGCTCGGACCCCGTGGCGTGGGCCGAGCTGACGAAGACGACCGCGCTGCCCGCGTCGGGTACGGCCGTGGTCACCGGCGAGCAAAGGGTCATGACCGCGCCGACGACGCGCGATCTCGCCAGCGCGCTCGGGATCGACTTGTGGGGCCTTGCCGACAACACTCGATGCGACGTG
This sequence comes from Nocardioides sp., assembly GCF_036503465.1. Lineage (GTDB taxonomy): Bacteria > Actinomycetota > Actinomycetes > Propionibacteriales > Nocardioidaceae > Nocardioides. The sequence continues at coordinate 1,215 of NZ_DASXWU010000036.1, read as the reverse complement.
CTCGTCGTCGGCGCCGGACCAGCGGGCCTGGCGGCAGCGGTCTTCGGGGCATCCGAGGGCCTCGACGTGGTTGTCGTGGAAGACGTTGCCATCGGGGGTCAAGCGGGCAGCTCCTCGCGGATCGAGAACTATCTCGGCTTTCCACGAGGCGTGTCCGGGACCGAGCTGGCGCGGGCAGCGATGATGCAGGCCGTCAAGTTCGGAACCCGGCTGGTCTCGCCCCGATCGGTCACGGGCTTGACCCAGACGGCTTCAGGCTTCCGCGTCCGCCTTGACGACGAGCACGACATCGACGCGACGGCCGTGATCATTGCCAGTGGGGCTCGCTATCGACGTCTGGACGTGCCTGGGCTGGCCGACCTCGAGGGGCGGGGCGTCTACTACGCGGCGAGCGACCTCGAGGCCAAGGTCGTCTCAGACCAGAACGCCGTGGTTATCGGGGGCGCCAACTCGGCCGGCCAAGCCGCTCTGTTCCTGACCCGGCACGCCGCTCACGTCCACATCCTGATCCGGCGGGACGATCTGCGAGAGACAATGTCGGCCTACCTCGCGCAGCGTCTGACTCACCATGAGCGCGTCACCGTCCATCCCCGTGCGGAGCTCTGCGCGGTCAGTGGAGCGACGCGGCTGACAGGTGTGATGTGGCGAGACCACGCCCAGGAGGCCACTGTCCGACTCGACGCCGCCGGTCTCTTTTTAATGATCGGCGCGGAGCCACGCACCAACTGGCTGCACGGAGCAGGTGTGGAGCTCGACGGCAAGGGCTTCGTCGTGACTCGGGAGGGGTTCAATGCGTCATTGCCCGGGTTGTTCGCCGTGGGCGACGTACGCGCCGGATCGGTCAAACGAGTTGCCTCGGCCGTCGGCGAAGGCTCAGTGGTGGTCTCCGCTGTCCACGCCTACCTCGCCGACGCGAGCCGATCCTGACATCACAAGCATCACGGGGCTTGTCGTCGACCAGCCAAGTGAGCTTGGCACGGGCTACAACGGCACGGGCGCTGCCGGTGCGCTTGACGAGTTCAGTGAAGGAACCCGTCCCATTTCAACTCGAAGCGTGACTCGCCGGTCATGCCGTGCTCGCCTGGCAGTTGCTCAATCGCCTTGGCCAGCTCGAGCTGGACCGGCCCGGTGAGTTCGGGCGACAAGTTGCCCATGGCCACAGTCTCGCCCCGGCACACCGCCACGAGCACCCGCAGGCGCGTCCCAGTTCAGCAA
>NZ_DASXWU010000035.1:0-23517 GCF_036503465.1 Nocardioides sp. | reverse complement strand
AGATGATCGCGCGCGTCGCCCGTGATCACGGCGGTGTGTCGGTGTTCGCCGGCGTCGGTGAACGCACCCGCGAGGGCAACGACCTGATCACCGAGATGACCGAGGCGGGCGTGTTCGGCCAGACCGCGCTGGTCTTCGGCCAGATGGACGAGCCGCCGGGCACCCGGCTGCGGGTCGCGCTGTCCGCGCTGACGATGGCGGAGTACTTCCGCGACGTCCAGGGCCAGGACGTGCTGCTGTTCATCGACAACATCTTCCGGTTCACGCAGGCCGGATCCGAGGTGTCGACGCTGCTGGGCCGGATGCCCTCGGCCGTGGGCTACCAGCCCAACCTGGCCGACGAGATGGGCACGCTGCAGGAGCGGATCACCTCGACGCGTGGTCACTCGATCACCTCGATGCAGGCGATCTACGTGCCCGCCGACGACTACACCGACCCGGCACCGGCGACGACGTTCGCGCACCTCGACGCCACCACGGAGCTGTCGCGTGAGATCGCCTCGCTCGGCATCTACCCGGCGGTGGACCCGTTGACCTCGACGTCGCGGATCTTGTCGGCCGAGTACATCGGTCAGGAGCACTACGACTGCGCGATCCGGATCAAGCAGATCCTGCAGCGCAACAAGGAGCTCCAGGACATCATCGCGATCCTCGGTGTCGACGAGCTGTCCGAGGAGGACAAGATCATCGTCAGCCGGGCGCGCCGTATCCAGCGCTTCCTGTCGCAGAACACCTACGTCGCCAAGCAGTTCACCGGCATCGACGGCTCGACGGTCCCGGTTTCGGAGACCATCGAGGCGTTCAACAAGATCGCCGACGGCGAGTACGACCACGTGGCGGAGCAGGCGTTCTTCATGTGTGGTGGCCTCGAGGACGTCGAGCGCAAGTGGGACGAGATCCAGAAGAGCCGCTGACCCTGGGATCGACTGAGACGGAGTAGCAATGGCGAAGACGATGCAGGTGTCCCTGGTCGCGGCCGACCGTGAGGTCTGGTCCGGCGAGGCCACCGTGGTCAACTGCCGCACCCTGGCCGGCGAGATCGGCATCATGGCCGACCACCAGCCGGTGATGTCCGTGCTCGCAGCCGGGCAGGTCGACGTTCGCACAGTCGACGACGGTCACTGGGTCGCGGCGGTCGACGGTGGGTTCATCTCCGTCGCCGACAACCACGTCCGGCTGCTCTGCGAGTATGCGGAGCTGTCGCACGAGAGCGACTTCGAGGAGGCCAAGCGTCTGATGGAGGAGCGCAAGGCCGCGCTGGAGGGCGAGGACTGATCGCCGCCCCGTGCGACGATCCGGAGGCTGACAGGGAGGGGGAGCGGTGCCGATCTGGGAGTGGCTGCTGGAGTTCGCAGCCATCGTCCTCCTGCTCGTGCTGCTCCTGGGAGTCGCCCTGATCGTTCGCCGGCGCTGGCTCTCCCGCCATGGCGGCACCTTCGAGCTCAGCTACCGCGCCCGGGCCACCACGCCCGGGCGCGGTTGGCTGCTCGGCCTCGGGCGGTACACCGGTGACCGGCTCGAGTGGTTCCGCATCTTCTCGCTCTCACCCCGCCCGAAGCGGGTCTGGCCGCGCCGCTCACTCACCTATGTCGGACGTCGCGAGCCCGAGGGCGTCGAACAGCTCTCGCTCTACCCGGGCCACGTGGTGATCCGCTGCGAGACGCCGAGCGGCGCGGTCGAGCTGGCGCTCGGTTCGTCGTCCCTGATGGGGTTCCAGTCCTGGCTCGAGGCCGCCCCTCCGGGTGCCCAGCACCTGTGACCTCCACGCGCACCCCGAGCGGCGCGACCGCATCACGCAACGCCGTGGCGCTGGTGTTCGCGCTGAACGGCTTCTGCTTCGCCACGCTCGCCTCGCGTGTCCCCGACCTGCGGGAGTCGCTCGACCTGTCGAACGGCGCCCTCGGCACCCTGCTGCTCTGCATCGCCGTCGGGTCGATGGGCGGGATGCCGGCGAGCGGCCACCTGATCGAGCGCTGGGGAGCTGGTGCGGTGGTGCGGCTGGGCGCTCTGCTCGACCTCGCCGGTCTGGTCGTGGCCGGCGCCATGGCGACCCTCGGCTCGGCTCCGTTGGCCGCGGTCGGCCTGCTCGCCTACGGGTTCGGCAGCGGCGTCTGGGACGTGGCCATGAACGTCGACGGGGCGGCGGTCGAGCGGGAGCTGGGACGCAGCATCATGCCGCGCTTCCACGCCGGCTGGTCGCTGGGCATGTTCACCGGTGCCGGGATCGGAGCCGCGGCCGCGGGGCTCGGCGTACCCCTGGCCGCGCACTACGCCGTCGTCCCTGCCCTGGCCGTCACGGTCGCGGTGGTGGCGAGCCGGCGCCTGCTGCCCGCCGGCGCGGACGAGGAAGAAGCCGTCGCGAGCACGGGAGGCTCGGCCTGGCTCGAACCGCGCACGCTCGCGATCGGGCTCATGGTGCTCGCGTTCGCGCTCGCCGAAGGCGCCGCGAACGACTGGCTCGCGCTCGCGCTCATCGACGGCTACGACGCCCGCCACTGGGTCGGCGTGCTCGGCTTCGCCCTGTTCGTCGCGGCGATGACGCTCGGGAGGCTCGGCGGACCGATCGCCCTCGACCGCTTCGGCCGGGCTCCCTCCCTGCTGACCTCCGCGGCGGCCGCCACCGCCGGAGTCCTGGTCGTCGTCTTCACCGGCGTCGCGGCGCTCGCCGTCGTCGGCATCGTGCTCTGGGGCCTCGGCGCGGCGCTCGGCTTCCCGGTCGGGATGAGCGCGGCCGGGGACGACCCGGCGCGCACGGCGCGGCGCGTCAGCGTGATCTCGACGATCGGGTACGGCGCGTTCCTGGCTGGGCCGCCGCTCCTCGGGTTCGTCGGCGACCACGTCGGAACGCTCCGCTCGTTGCTGGTGATCGCGGTCGTCATGGTGCCGGGCGCGGCGCTGGTCAGCTCGGTGCGTCGTCCGCGGTCCCGCACGGTCGGATAGGGTCGTCCGCTTCAGAGGAGTCTCTGGGTGCCGGTCAGGCGGACGACCCGAACGGGCCCCTCGGTCGTCCGCCCCAGGGGAAGCCCTGGGTGCCGGTCAAGCGGACGACCCGCATTGGCCGACGGTCGACCTGACACGATGCGGGCATGCCGCACGTCCTGCACCCGTCGCTCCGGGACGCCGCTCCCACTCCGTACTGGCTCGACCGCCGGGACCGGCCGGCGGCCCGACCGCCACTCGACGCGCACGGCACCGCCGACCTGTGCGTCGTGGGCGGTGGCTTCTCCGGGCTCTGGACGGCCATCCTCGCCAAGGAGCGTGACCCCGGACGCGACGTGGTGCTGCTCGAGGGCAACCGGATCGGTTGGGCGGCGTCGGGCCGGAACGGTGGCTTCTGCGCCGCCTCGATCACCCACGGGCACGCGAACGGCGCGCAGCGCTGGCCCGACGAGATCGACACCCTCCAGCGGCTCGGCCGGGAGAACCTCGACGAGATCGAGAAGAGCCTGACCAGGTACGGCGTCGACTGCGACTTCGAGCGGCCGGGTGCGATCACAGTGGCCACCGAGCCGCACCAGGTCGGGTGGCTGCGGGAGTTGTTCGCGAACAACCCGGAGGCGACGTTCCTGGACCGCGAGGCCGTGCAGGAGGAGGTGCGCTCGCCGACCTTCCTCGGCGGTCTGTTCGAACCGCACGACACCGCGCTCCTCGATCCGGCCAGGCTCGCGTGGGGGCTCGCCGCCGCGGCCGAGGGACTCGGCGTACGAATCCACGAGGGGACCCACGTGTCCAGGCTCTCGACATCCGGGGTCGGGGTCGACGTGCGCACCGACGGCGGGCCGATCGTGCGCGCCGGCCGCGTCGCCCTCGGCACCAACGCCTTTCCGTCGCTGGTGCGCCGGGTACGGCTGCACACGGTCCCCGTCTACGACTACGCGCTGATGACCGAACCCCTCTCGCCCGCGCAGCGCGACGCGATCGGCTGGCGCCGGGGTCAGGGTCTGGACGACATGACCAACCAGTTCCACTACTTCCGGATGACCCGCGACCACCGCATCCTGTGGGGCGGGTACGACGCGATCTACCACTTCGGGCGGCACGTGCGACCGTCGTACGACCAGCGTCCGGCGACGTTCGACCTGCTCGCCCGCCAGTTCTTCACGACGTTCCCGCAGCTCGAGAGGGTACGCTTCTCGCACGGGTGGGGCGGCGCGATCGACACCTGCACCCGCTTCTGCGCCTTCTTCGGCACGGCGTACGCCGGGCGCGCGGCGTATGCCCTGGGCTACACCGGGCTGGGCGTCGGAGCCACTCGCTTCGGCGCCGACGTGATGCTGGACCTGCTCGACGGCGTCGACTCGGAGCGCACCAGGCTGCAGATGGTCCGCACCAAGCCGGTGCCCTTCCCGCCCGAGCCCCTCGCATGGTCCGGTATCGAGCTCACCCGGCGCTCACTGGCCGCGGCCGACCGCCGCCAGGGCAGGCGCAACGTCTGGCTGCGCACCCTCGACGGGCTGGGCCTCGGCTTCGACTCCTGAGCCGGATCCCGGCGCTAGGCGGTGGCCGCCTTGATCGCGTTCTTGAGCGCCTTGAGCTGGCTGGGCCGCGTGGGCGCATGCTCGCGCTTGCGGATCAGTTCGGCACCGATGTCCTGCAGGGCCTTACGGCCCAGACCTGACCGCACCTGCGGGAACCACTCCTTCTCCTCCTCGTCCATGTGGTGCTCGACGTTCTCGATGAGCACCGTGGTCTTGGCGTCGAAGCGCTCGTCGGTGGGCTTCATCGAGGCCAGCTCCATCACGAGGAGGTCGGCCACGTGGTGCTCCTCGTAGGACTCGAGCACGTCGTCCTCGAGATCCGGCAGCAGATCACGGATGCGTGGGTACATGACCTCGTTCTCGATGTAGGTGTGCGCAGTGAGCAGCGCGATGATCCGGTCGACCAGCTGCGCCTTACGGACGTGGGCGTTCTCGCCGGCCTTCTCGAAGGCACGGAAGGCCTTGCGGATCTCCTGGTGCTCGTCCTTGAGCAGGACGATGGCGTCGGTGGACATGGCGCTCCCTCACGATGACGGTGTACGCCGACGTACCCAGGCAACCGGCGCCCCATGCGGTCAGGAGAGGTCAGGACAGACCGAGGATGGTCCCGTCATCGGCCAGGTCGATCCGCTGGGCGGACGGCACCTTCGGCAGCCCGGGCATCGTCATCATGTCTCCGCACACCAGGACCACGAAGCCCGCTCCTGCCGACAGCCGGACCTCGCGGACGTGGAGCTCGTGGCCGCTCGGTGCGCCGAGTGCCGTTGGGTCGGTGGAGAACGAGTACTGGGTCTTCGCCACGCACACCGGCAGGTTGGTGTATCCCTCGCGTTCGATGCGCTCCAGCCGACGCCGGGCCCGCGCGTCCCACGTCACCAGCCCCGCGCCGTACAGCCGAGTCGCGATCGCCTCGACCTTCTCGGTGAGCGGCGCCTCGTCGGGGTAGGTGAAGCCGAAGGAGTACGGCGAGGGCTCGTCGAGCGCCTGCAGCACGCCCTTGGCGAGGTCCTGGGCACCGACCCCGCCCTCGACGAAGTGGGTGGCGGGGAAGGCCTGCACGCCTGCCGCGTCGACCAGCTCGACCACCTTCGCCACCTCGGCGTCGGTGTCGCTCGGGAACCGGTTGATCGCGACGACGCACTGGATCCCGTAGACGTTGCGGATGTTGTCCAGGTGTCGGCGCAGGTTCACCATCCCTGCCTCGACCGCGCCCAGGTCTTCCGTGCCGAGGTCGGAGAGCGCCACGCCGCCGTGGTACTTCAGCGCGCGCACGGTCGCCACGACGACCGCGACATCCGGGCGCAGACCCGACTTGCGGCACTTGATGTCGACGAACTTCTCCGCACCTAGGTCCGCTCCGAAGCCGGCCTCGGTGATCACGATGTCGGCCAGGCGCAGACCCGAGCGGGTCGCCATCACCGAGCTGCACCCGTGCGCGATGTTCGCGAACGGGCCGCCGTGCACGAACGCCGGGGCGCCGCCGAGCGTCTGCACCAGGTTCGGCGCGAGCGCGTCCCTCAGCAGGGCCGCCATCGCACCGTCGGCACCGAGGTCGCGCGCGGTGACCGGCCTCATCGTTCGAGACCAGCCGATCACGATGTCGCCGATCCGCCGCTTCAGGTCGGCCCACGACTCGGTGAGGCAGAAGATCGCCATCAGCTCCGACGCGACGACGATGTCGAAGCCGTCTTCGCGCGGGAAGCCGTTGGCGTGGCCGCCGAGCGCGACCGCGACCTCGCGCAGCGCGCGGTCGTTCATGTCGAGCACGCGCTTCCACGACACGCTCCGGACGTCGATGTCGAGCTCGTTGCCGTGGTGGATGTGGTTGTCGATCAGAGCGGCCAGCAGGTTGTTGGCGGCGGCGATCGCCGCGAAGTCACCGGTGAAGTGCAGGTTGATGTCGGTCATCGGCACGACCTGGCTGTAGCCGCCGCCGGCCGCACCGCCCTTCATGCCGAACACCGGTCCCATCGACGGCTCGCGCAGACAGGCGATCGTCCGGTGCCCGAGCCCGTGCAGGGCGTCGGTGAGGCCGACGGTGGTGGTGGTCTTGCCCTCGCCCGGGGGAGTCGGGGACAGCGCCGTCACCAGCACCAGCCGCCCGAGTGGACGGTCGGCCAGCGAGGCCAGATAGGTCAGGTCGACCTTCGCCTTGTAGTGGCCGTAGGGCACCAGGTGCTCCGCGTCGATGCCCAGGGTGTCCGCAGCCACCTCGGTGATCGGCCGCAGCGTCGCGGCATTGGCGATCTCGATGTCCGACAGCACAGTCGCCGTACCTCCCTCGCGAGCCTCTGGGCACGCTAGTGGGGTGTCTCGGAAATGGCTATGCGGTCGGCGCGGTCAGGGTGCGTCGTCTGCTCCCCGACGGTCAGTGCGCGGCGGCGTTCCGCGCATCACCGCCCAGGCGTCGGCCACCGGCCCGAGGTGCTGGAGCTTGTCCGGGTTGATCACCGAGCGGATGACCTGGATCCGGCCGTCCAGCACGTCCAGGGCCATCACGTTGATGACCTGGCCGGCGCTGTCGCGGAAGACCGCGCCGGGCTGGCCGTTCACCTCGCGCGGCTCCACCTGGAGTCCGGACCCGCCGAACCGCTGGCCCAGCCCGGCGAACATCCGGGCGACGTTGTCCAGGCCCACGACCACCCGCATCCACTGCGGTGCCTTGCCGCCGCCGTCGCCGTACACCTCGACGTCCGCGGCCAGCAGCCGGCGCAGCTCGTCGACGTCACCCGCCGTCACCGCGTCGAAGAACCGGGCCGCGAGCTCCTCGCGCTCGCGCTTGTCGACGTCGAACCGCGGGCGTCCCTCCTCCATCAGCCGGCGTGCCCGCGAGGCGAGCTGACGGCTCGCCGCCTCCGACTTGCCGACCACCTCGGCGATCTCGCTGAACGGGAACGCGAAGACGTCGTGCAGCACGAACACCGCACGCTGCTCGGGGGTCAGCCGCTCGAGCAGCAGCAGCGCGGCCATGGACAGCGAGTCGGCGAGCTCCGCGGCGTGCTCCGGATCGGGGTACGCCGTCGACTCGTCGTCGGTGAGCAGCGGCTCCGGCAGCCAGTGGCCGACGTACGACTCGCGGCGTACCCGTGCAGAGCGGAGCACGTCGATCGAGACCCGGGTGACCACGGCCGACAGGAACGACTTCAGCGAGATCGGCACCGTGCTGCTCGCGTGGTAGCGCAGCCAGGTCTCCTGGACCGCGTCCTCGGCCTCGCTCACGCTGCCGAGGATCCGGTAGGCGATCGAGAACAGCAGCGGCCGCAGCTCCTCGAACTCCCGGGCGGCGTCCATCTCCTAGACCTCCGGCTCGAGGCCGTCGCGGAAGCCTTGACGCCACGAAGGCCAGCGCAGCTCCCAGCCGAGCACGCGTTTCGCCCGGGCGTTGGACGAACCACGCGTCCTGGTCAGCATCGACACGGCGGTCTCGCCGGCGGCGAGCCGCGCCACCCACACGGGAAGCCGTATGGGCGGTCTGGCACCGACGCACTCGGCGAGGTACGGCAGCCACTCCGAGGCCGGCGCCGGTTCGTCGTCCACGATGTTGAAGACGCCTCGAGCCCGCTGCTCCAGGGCGAGCACCGTGGCCGCGGCGGCGTCGTCGAGATGTACCCACGACATGTAGCCGGTGCCTCCGCCCACGAGCGGGAACTGCCGCTTGCGCACCAGCGGGATCATGCCGTCGGACGCATCGCCGTAGAAACTGCCGTACCGCAGCACCGTGCCGTCCGCCTTCTGCACCGTCTCCTCGAGGTAGCGGATCCCGGCCAACGTCTCCCGCTGTGCCTTCGGCGGCTCCGGGTCGAGCGGGTCCTCCTCGTCCTTGACCCAACCACCCGAGCGGAGGTTGGGCCAGCCGGCGTAGCTCTGCGCCACGACGTGCCGGACGCCGGCGGCCCGGGCGGCGGCGACGAGGTGGTCGAGCCCCTCGGTGCGCAGCCGGTTGGTCATGGCGAAGTAGCGGTCGAAATGCTTGGCGTCGGGCTTGCCGGACAGCGCCGACATCTGGTGTACGACGGCGTCCGGCTCGGCCTTCGCCACGGCCTCACCCACGGCCGCGCCGTCCAGGCCGTCCACGACGACCGCCTCCGCCCCGAGCAACTCCAATCCTGCCGTCCTCGACGGGTTCGTCGTGGTAGCCGTCACCCGGTGCCCGCGCTCCACGAGCTGAGGGATCAACCGTCTCCCGATCGCGCCGGTACCGCCCGCGACGTACACATGCATGGGTGTCACCTCTCGTCTCGACCATCTCTCATCCCCGAGTCGAGGCAGCGCCCGGGAACGTGACAGCACGGCGAGCCCGGGACGGACCCGCCTCGCACGACTCTTGACGGTGTGTGGGCCCTCGACGATGCTGACCCCCGGCCTGGTCTTTCAGGCCATCGGCGCACTCTCAGGGAGCTGCACATGCTGCGTTCACCTCTCCGCCCCCTCGTCGCCCTCGCGGTCGTCTTCTCCGGCGCGGGCTTCGCCTCGACCCTCCCGGTCGCGGCCGGTGCCAGCCCGAGCGTGGCTGACGACACCCCCGTCCTGCTGACGCCGAAGGGCGAGCGCGAGGACGGCTCGGAGGAGGCGGGCTTCGACAAGCTCCGCGACGCCTACTACTGGAGCCGGTTGCTCAGCGGCGACGAGCAGCTCAGCATCACGGAGGCGGCCACCCTGCGCAGCAAGGCGGTCAAGCACGCCGCCCGGATCAAGCGCGCGGCACCCGCCGGCACGACGCACGGGGGCAGCTGGACGTCCCAGGGGCCCGACCCGATCGTGCAGGTGGGCCGCACCACCAACACCTTCGAGGCGGTCTCCGGACGGATCGGCGCCCTCGCCATCCGCAACGACGGCACGGTCATCCTCGGTGCGGCTCAGGGCGGGGTCTGGACCTACGACGCCGGCACCGGCACCTGGACGCCGCGCACCAACGCGTCGGACACCCAGTCGGTCGGTGCCCTCGCCATCGCGCCGAGCGATGACAGCGTCGTCTACATGGGCTCCGGCGAGGGTGCCCTCTCGGGTGACAGCTACTACGGCGACGGCTTCTACCGATCGACCGACGGCGGCATCACGTGGCAGCACGTCTCCAGCCTGTTCACGGGCCAAGCTGTCTCCGCGATCGCCGTCGACCCGACCGACCCGCAGCACGTGTACGCCGCGACCGTCCGCGGACGTGGTGGCGCTCACCGCACGAGCAGCCCGACGGCCGCCGAGTACGGCGTGTACGAGTCCACCGACGGCGGTGCGAGCTGGACCCTCCGCAAGGGCACCGAGGACGAGTTGCACGGGGCGACCGACCTGGTGATCGATCCTCAGGACCCGACGCACCTGTGGGCGTCGTTCTGGGGTGACGGCATCTACTCCTCCACCGACAGCGGGCACACGTGGAGCCCGGCGATGACCGGTCTGCCCGCCGGCAACTTCCTCGAAGGGGGCACCCGGTTCTCGTTGGGGATCTCCGACCCCGCGGGCGCCTCCGCGCCGACCCTCTACACCGGCTTCGACTGGTTCGACCTCAGCGACCACCACCACACCGCGCAGGTGTTCAAGAGCACCGACGGCGGCAACACCTGGTCCGCCACCCAGCTCGGGTCTGGCATCAACAGCATCCACGACTACTGCGGGACGCAGTGCTTCTACGACAACGTCGTCAAGCCCGACCCGACCGACCCGAACGTGGTCTATGTGCTCGGGTCCTACGGCTACAACTTCAGCCCGCCCTCCGGCGGTGTCTTCCGCTCGACCGACGGCGGAGCCACCTGGAAGAACCTCGGCTACGACCTGCACCCCGACTTCCACGCGATCGCCTTCCAGGCCAACGACACCTCGCACGTCGCCATCGGCAACGACGGCGGCGTGTGGCAGTCGCACACCGGCGGCGGACGCAACAACGCGGGCGACCCGCTGTCAGCGGCCGACTGGCAGAACCTCAACGGTGAGGTCAACCCCAACACCGCGTCCCTGATCCACTCCACCGGCCTGGCGATCAGCCAGTACAGCTCGATGGCGACCGTGCCCGACATCCCCGGGCAGTACTGGGGCGGCACGCAGGACAACGGCACGCTGCGCAAGTCCCTGGCGAACAACCGGTGGTTCGACCAGGCCAGCGGCGACGGCGGGCAGGTCATCGTCGACCAGACGACTCCCAACACACTGAACCCGACCGTGCCGGCGTACGTCTTCGGCACCTACTTCGACATCTCGCCCTACCGCTACAACCCGTCCGAGACGAACACGTTCTTCGGCAACGAGTCCATCGACGGCGGCATCGACCTCAAGGACCGGGCCGAGTTCTACATCCCGTGGGTGCAGAACCGGGGCGACGTCAACCAGATGTTCCTGGGGACCTACCGGATCTACCGCACCGACAACGCCGAGACCGCGAGCGCGGCCGACGTCATGTGGACCCCGGTCAGTCCGGACCTGACGAGTGGCTGCACCGGCTCCGCGCCCAACGGAGCCCGCGGCTGCCTGATCTCCGCGATCGGTGTCGCCGACGGCGGTGACGGGGTCTACGTCGGCACCGACGAGGGCTGGATCCAGGTCAGCCCGGACGCGGTCACCGCCGACGCTCCGACCTGGCAGCGGGTCGGTGTGGGAACGCTGCCCAACCGGCCGGTCAACCAGTTCGCGGTCGACCGCTCCAACTGGCGTATCGCCTACGCCGCGTACGGCGGCTTCGGTGCGGCCACGCCCGGCAACAGCGGCCACGTGTTCGCCACCTCCGACGGTGGCCAGCACTGGCGCGACATCAGCGCCAACCTGCCGGACGTGCCGGTGAACACCGTCGCGCTCGACCCGGCCAACGCCAAGACGCTCTACGTCGGCACAGACGTCGGCGCCTTCTACACCGCCAACGGCGGGACGACCTGGTTCCGCCTGGGCGGCGGGATGCCGAAGGTGAGCGTCTGGCAGCTCGACTACGACGCCTCGCACGGCGTCCTGGCCGCGGGCACCCACGGTCGCGGCGCCTACACCCTCACCAACGCCACCGCCCGGCCGGCGCTGATCGTGTCGAAGACCGACACCGGCAAGCCGGTAGGCCCGGGCAGCACCGTCCACTACACGATCACGGTGCGCAACATCGGCGACGCCGACGCCACCGGCGTCTCGATCACCGACCCCGTGCCGGACCACACGCGCATCGACACGATCGGGTCCGGAGGCTATCTCGGAGGGCACAAGACTCTCCACTGGGACGGCCTCACCGTCCCGGCCGGTGGCAACGTCTCGGTGAGCTTCAGCGCCGTCATCGACCCTGCTCTGGCCAACTCGGTGACCGAGATCGTCAACGACGGCATCGTGGTCAAGGACCAGTACGGCGTGGCCACGACCGGGAGCCCGCACGCGACGCCGATCGCGCCGCCACACGGCCTCACCGTCGCGCCCGACTCCGGGGTCGAAGGGGCCCGCGTGGGCAACAGCGCGACCTTCGTCGAGCACCTGACCAACGATGGCTACCAGACCGACAGCTACGCCGTCGGCGCCTCCGGGGGCGCCTGGTCGGCGGCGGTGTACGACGCCACCTGCACCACGCCGATGACGTCGACGCCGACGGTGCAGGCCGGGGACTCGGTGGACGTGTGCGTCAAGGTGGACGTGCCGGCCGATGCGGCCGACAACGCCACGAACGACACCACGTTCACCGCAACGTCGAACGCCGACTCGTCGGTGACCGGGTCGGCGAGGCTGACGACCATCGCGGTCGCGACCGACACGTTGCTGGTCGACAACGACACCAACGCCCCGGTCGACTCGGCGCCGTACTACGAGGCCGCCCTGACCGCCGACGGGATTGATTACGGCTACTGGGACCTCGCCGCACAGCCCGAGCTGCCGGAGTCCTACCTGGCGGCCCACCAGAATGTCGTGTGGTTCACCGGGAACAGCTATCCGGCGCCGATCGGGCCGTACGAGTCGGAGCTGGCGGCGTTCCTCGACGGTGGCGGCCGGCTGCTGATGTCGGGGCAGGACATCCTCGACCAGGCTGCGGGGACGACGCCGTTCGTGCAGAACTACCTGCACATCGCCTGGGACGGCACCGAGGCTCAGAACGACAAGAGGACGACCGCGGTGCACAGCGTGAGCGGCAACCCCGTGACCGACGGGATCGGGGACGTGACTCTCGACCACTCGGTGCTCAACGCGGCCTTCGAGGACGAGATCACGCCGATCGCCCCTGCCACCGCCGCGTTCACCGACGACAGCGCCGGCCCCGACGCGCTCACGGTCGCGAGCGGTACCTACAAGGTGATGTTCCTTGCGTTCCCGATGGAGGCCTACGGCTCGGCCACGCAGAAGGCGGACCTGATGAACCGGGCCCTCACCTGGCTCGACTCCTGACTGGTCCGGCGTGCCCGCGGTGACGGACCGCGGGCACGCCGCACCGGGGCATGGGAGGCCGGCGCGGCTGAGGCGCGGGCCGCTGCTTGACGTGAACCAGGCTGGAACCGTGGCAGCTGGGTTTAATCTGACCGGGTGAGTCACACGGCCGAGCAGAGGCCGGGGGCGGAGATCGAGGCCTGGGTCCGTTCCGCCTTCGGTTTGCTCGCCGGGTTGCCGGGCGTCCGCCGGGTGGGTCTCGCACTCGTCGAAGGCGGGGGCCGTCGGCTGTCGTTCATCGCCAGCGACCGCGGCGACCTGAGCGGTGCCGTGTGGTGCGACGTCGACGCCTACGAAGACGTCCCGCTCAACAACACCGTGCGGACCGGCACGGTGATCACAGGGTCGCTCGACCAGCTCGCGGGCCGTTACCCCGAGTTCGTCGACCGTCAGGCGAGCTCGACGCAGGCGGTCGCCTCGGCGCCGCTGTCGGTGGCCGGTCAGATCATCGGCGGGTTCACCCTGTTCTACGAGTCCCGCCAGCCGTTCGACGAGCCTCAGGTGGACGAGCTGCGGCGCGTGGGGGAGTGGCTGGGCGCGGAGCTGCGCCGAGGCCAGCCCAGCAGGACGCTGTCGAGCAGCTCCGAGGAACCGGAGACGCTGCCCCCCGGCGCGCTCGTCGCCAGCCACCTCGTCGCACCGGACCCTCGCGGCGTCGGCCCCGCACGCCACTTCGTACGACGTACGCTCGCCGCCTGGGGGATCGACGGGGATGCCATCGAGGCCGCCGTGCTGTGCGTGAGCGAGCTGGTGACCAACGCGATCATCCACACCGTCGCGGGCTGCGAGGTCCGGCTGGTGCTCCATCACGAGGTTCTGACCACCAGCGTGCGCGACGGCGGCACGTTCGACCGGCGGCCCGGCAGTCCGGAAGCGGATCCACTCGCCGTGCACGGCCGGGGCCTCCGCCTCGTGGACGCGCTCTCTGCCCGCTGGGGCTCCGACCACGACGCCGTCGGCATGACGGTGTGGTGCGAGCTGGCCGTGAGCTGAGCGGGGCCAGGTCTCAGGACGTCATACGGACCGGGACCTAGAGGTGACTGTTCGTATGACGTCCCAGACGAGCGTCCCATCCGGCGCCTCGCACGGCCACGGCTCCGGGAGTGGGCAACGAGTCCCGAGGGATCACCGATAGCCCCCGCCCGTGACGTGCAGGGCCTGCTCGAGCGTGGTGACGCCGGCGGCGCGCATCGCGGCGGCGAGGGGTCGCCCGACGTACCGGATGTGCCAGGGCTCGGCACGGTAGCCCGTGATCGCCTGGTCGCCCGGCGGGTAGCGGACGATGAAGCCGTAGCGCCACGCGTTCGTCGCCAACCAGCGGCCCGCCTGTCCTGTCGCGAAGCACGGCGAGAGGTCACATCGAGGGTGGGCCGGGGTGATCAGGTCGACCGCGAGGCCGGTCTGGTGCTCGCTGTAGCCGGGGCGCGCCGACACCCGGTCCGCCGCGACGCTTCCCTCGCTCGAGGCCAGGGCGTCGTGCACGTGCACCTGGTACGCGTACGACCGGAAGGCGCTGGCGATCTTGAAGCCCACCCCAGCTGCCTCACTGGCGTGCAGCAGGCGGGTCAGCGGAACGGCGGCCGCCCGGGCGACCTGGTAGCCGCGGACGATGCCGAGCACCGGCCGGAAGTCGAGCGGACGGATGGGGTGAGCCTTGTTGACCACGACCCAGATGCTCGACGCGTCCGTCGTCGAGTGGGCGGAGAGATCGAGCGGGATGCCGGTCCGGCGGTGGGAGCGGTGAGCGCCGTCGGCTGACCTTCCGTGTGGTGCTGTCGCCGACGACCCAGGGACGGTCCCTCGGGTCCCGTTCGCCGACGTGGCCACGTCCTCGTGCCGGTGGCTCACGGTCACGGCGAGGACGACGGCCGCGAGACAGCCGAGCACCAGAACCGGTGTGCGAGCAGCGCTCCGTCGCCTCCTCCTCACGCCTGGTCGACCGGTGCGGCGGTCTCGGAGGTTGCCCGCGGCCACGGGAAACGTGGTCGGTAGCGTGCTCGGTCTGGGGCGCTGCCCTGCTGATGTGCGTGTCGACGAGGAGGCGAGGAATGACGACGGTGGTCTTCGACCTGGGCGGGGTCGTCGTTCACTGGGACCCGGTGCCCGCTGTCGCGGCAGCGGTAGGCCAGGAGCGCGCCGAGCGCTTCGTCCACGGCGGAGAGTTCGACTTCGGCACGTGGAACCTCGCCCAGGACGCGGGCCGGTCCTGGGTCGAGGGGGAGGCAGTGGCCGCAGCCAGTCACCCGGAGTTCGCCGAGGAGATCGCCGCCTACCGACCCAACTTCGCCCTCTCGCTGCGCGGGTTGGTGCCGGGAACATCTGACCTGCTGCGCGCCCTTGCAGATCGAGCCGTGCGACTGGTCGCTCTCACGAACTGGTCGGCCGAGACGATCCACCACGCACCGGAGCTGTTCCCGGACGTCCTTGCCCTGTTCGACGATGTCGTCGTCTCCGGCGTGGAAGGCGTCGCCAAGCCCGACCCGGAGATCTTCCAGGTGCTGGCCCGACGGATCGGGCAGCCGATCGCGGGAGTCCTGTACGTCGACGACAGCGTCCCCAACGTCGAGGCCGCCCGCGCCGCGGGCATGGACGCGGTCCACTTCACCGACGCCGACAGCTTGCACGAAGAGCTCCGGCGCCGCGCTCTGCTGGATTAGGGCACGTCTCCCAATTCGGAAGCGCCGAGTTGGGAGACGCACCCTGGGGCACGTCTCGTTGCGGGCTGATGACGGTGCATGATCCCCTTGAGAACTGCCGGTACGCCGTGTCGGATCCGCGCAGCCGTGTTCGTGGCAGGGATGAGCGTCGCCCACGAGGGGCGGCCCCATCACAGGAAGATGATCACCCGATGCAGTACCTGGTTTCCGTGATCGACGACAGATCCGACTCCGCCACCTCAGAGGAGATGGCCGCCATCGACGCCTTCAACGACGGGCTCGTGGCCCAGGGCCACTGGGTCTTCGCCGGCGGTCTCGCGGCCCCCAGCACCGCCACCGTCATCGACCATCGCGGTGGAGACCCGGTGTTCACCGACGGACCCTTCCTGGAGACCAAGGAGTACCTCTCGGGCTTCTGGGTCATGGAGGCCCCCGACCTGGACGTGGCGCTCAAGCTCGCCGCCGAGGGATCGAAGGCCTGCAACCGGAAGGTCGAGGTGCGGCCGTTCCTGTGAGTGTGGTTGACGTCGGGAACGCGATCACCAGGGCGCACCGCGAGGAGTGGGCGCGCGTGGTCGCCGCCCTGGCCCGTCGCTTCGGCGACCTCGACGTCGCCGAGGAGGCTGCGGCCGAGGCGTTCGCGATCGCGGTCGAGCGGTGGCCGGCCGACGGCGTACCTCCCAACCCCGGCGGCTGGCTCACCACCACCGCCAGCCGCAAGGCCATCGACCGGATCCGGCGCGAGCACAAGCGCGACGGCAAGCAGAAGGAGGCTCAGATGTGGTACACCGACCCGCCCGAGCCCGAGCCGCTCGGCGCCATCGATGACGACCGGTTGCGACTCATCTTCACCTGCTGCCACCCGGCCCTTGCGATGGAGACCCGCGTGGCGCTGACGCTGCGCCTGGTCGGTGGCCTGACCGTGCCGGAGATCGCTCGTGCCTTCCTGGTGCAGGAAGCCACCATGGGCCAGCGGATCACCCGCGCGAAGGCCAAGATCAAGGCCGCCCGCATCCCGTACCGGGTGCCGTCCGCGGAGGATCTCCCGGCCCGCCTCTCCGGCGTGCTCGCCGTGCTCTACCTCGTCTTCAACGAGGGCTACCTGGCGACCGGACCCGACACCGAACCCGTACGTCGCGACCTGACCGCCGAGTCGATCCGGCTCACCCGGCTGGTCCGTGCCCTCCTTCCGGACGACGGCGAGGTGGCCGGCTTGCTGGCACTGATGCTGCTCACGGAGGCCCGCCGTCGCGCCCGGGTCTCGCCGAGCGGCGAGCTGGTCCCCCTCGACGAGCAGGATCGAGCGGCCTGGGACGCTGCGCTGATCGTCGAGGGCCATCGGCTGGTGCGCGAGCGCCTCGCGGCTGCCGCCGCTGGTGCCCGTCCGGGGCGCTATCAGATCCTCGCCGCGATCAACGCGGTGCACACCTCTGCCCGGGACATCCGCGACACCGACTGGTCGCAGGTCGTCGCCCTCTACGACCAGCTGATACGGGTCGACCCGTCGCCGATCGTGGCCCTCAACCGGGCCGTCGCGATCGCCGAGCTCGACGGTCCTGAGGTGGCACTTGCCACCGTCGACCGTCTCGAGGAGCAGCTGGCCGGCTACCACGCGTACCACGTGACGCGGGCCGACCTGCTGCGCCGGATGGGCCGCACCCAGGAGTCGCGCGCCGCGTACGACAGAGCCATCGAGCTGGCAGGCAACACCGCCGAGACCGCCTACCTGACGCGCCGTCGCGACCAGCTGCAGTAGTGCCCGTTGTCGTCAGCCGGAGCTCTGACTCACGCACGCGGCGACGGCGAGGCCGTCGACGAAGTCGTTCATCGCGTGGCCGGAGTGGCCCTTGACCCACTGGAAGGCGATGTCGTCGCGGTTCGCAGCGGCGGCGACCAGCGGCTCCCACAGGTCCCGGTTGGCGACCGCCTTCTTCGCCGACGTCTGCCAGTCGTTGCGCAGCCACTTCTCCCACCACCGGTCGCGGAAGCAGTTCACCACGTACGTCGAGTCGCTCACGACGAGGAGCGGTGCGGGCAGCGCCGTCACGGCCTCGAGAGCGGCGCGGATCTCCATCGCCTGGTTGGTGGTCGCCCTCTCGGAGCCCGAGGCGTACGTCGTACGGTCGACCGCCCAGGCCCATCCGCCGGGCCCGGGGTTGCCGGAGCAGGCGCCGTCGGTGAAGACGGACAGCGCCCCCGGGGGCGCGATCATCGGGTCCGGGCGGGTGCGGCGGGGCATCAGCTGCGCTCGACGAACGCCGCGATCGAGGCGAGCTCGCGCTTGCGCGACGGCTCGTGCAGGTAGGGCATGTGGCCGGTCTCGAAGTACTCGTGCTCGATCCGGTCGAACGCCTCGTCGGGCACCCGCAGGTGGGCGACCATGTCCTCCGCCGCGTGGTACGGCGTCGCGAGGTCGTAGTAGCCGTACTCGATCCGCACCCGCAGGTGCGGGTTGGCCCGCATCACCCGCTCGAGCTTGTCGGCGACGAAGATCGGCTTGCCCTCGAACTCCTCGAACGACCACTTGGTGATCGCGTTCGCGTAGACCTCGTACGGCAGGTCCCGCTCGTTGCCGAGCTCGGAGCGCAGGTAGTGGTGCAACGCGGCCGCGAACGGGCCGTTCATCGCGTCCATCGACGGGTCGGCGTCCATGTTCTCGGCGATCAGCGACGCCGCCGGACCCGTGAACCGGCCGTCGATCCGGCCCACGGTCAAGCCGCGGTCCCGCAGCAGCTCGGTGCAGAACCGCCAGTGCTCGATCCGGAGGTTCGTGCGGTCGACGTACTCCTCGGAGAGGCCGGTCAGCCGGGCCAGGGTGCGCACGACGTTCGTGCGTTCCTTGGCAGGTAGGCGTCGGCCCGCGGCCAACGCGGTGCGGTAGGGACCGGCCGAGAACGCCTCGGCCTCCTGCCGCAGCTTGGTGAGCCGTCCCCGGACCTTGCCGTGGTAGTGCGCGATCGCGGTGTACGTCGGCAGGAAGTTCAGGCACGACTCGTCCCAACGGTGCATCCCGAAGTCCTGGGTGCCGAAGTCGAGGACGCTGGAGACCAGCACGATGCCGTTCAGCATCAGGGCGTGCTTCTGCTGGAGCCGTTCGGCCACGGCGACCGCCCGCACCGTGCCGTAGCTCTCGCCGATCACGTACTTCGGCGACATCCACCGGTCCTCGCGGGTGCACCAGAGCCGGATGAGCTCGGTGACCTGCTCGACGTCCTTGCCGAAGCCGTGGTACGTCTTCGCCTTCCCGCCCTCGACCGCCCGCGTGTGCCCGGTCGACATGGGGTCGATGAACACCAGGTCGGAGACCGCGAGCAGGGTCTCGGGGTTGTCGACGAGCCGGTACGGCGGTGGGTGCGGCGACGTGACGTCGCCCAGGTCGACGCGGCGCGGACCGAGCAGCCCCATGTGCAGCCAGATCGACGACGAGCCGGGGCCGCCGTTGAACACGAAGGTGATCGGCCGGCTCGTGACGTCGCCGTCCGGCGGCTCGAGCTCGTACGCCGTCACCGACATCTCGGCGCGGGCCTTCCAGCCCTTGAAGACGTCCTTCTTGAGCTCCTCCTCGCGGAGCACGATCCGGCCCGAGCGCGCCCGGTAGCGCAGCTCCCCGCGCTTGGACCTCAGCACGTGCTTGGTGACCACCAGGTCGTCGACCGGTTCCGGCTTCTCCGCCCGCGCGTCTGGCTTGTCGTCGCTCATCGCTCTCCTCCCGGGACCCACAGCACGTCTCCGTTCTCCCGGTTCGCGTACCTGGCGAGGATGAACACCAGGTCCGAGAGCCGGTTGAGGTAGCGGATCGCGACCGGGTTCATGGTCTCCGCGTGCACGTCGTAGGCAGCCCAGGCCGCTCGCTCGGCCCGGCGGATGACGGTGCGGGCGACGTGCAGGTGGGCCGCCGTCGCCGTGCCGCCGTTCAGGATGAACGACCGCAGCTTCGGCAGGTTCGCGTTGAACTCGTCGCACCAGGCCTCGAGCCGGTCGACGTACTCCCCGGTGATGCGCAGTGGCGGGTGCTCGGGGCTCTCCACGACCGGGGTGCAGAGGTCGGCGCCGACGTCGAACAGGTCGTTCTGGACATGTATCAGGACGGCGCGCGCGGACTCCTCGAGATCGTGAGACTGAGCTGCCTGGGCAAGGGCCACGCCCAGCTGGGCGTTCGCCTCGTCGACGTCTGCATAGGCGATGAGACGCAGGTCGTTCTTCGAGGTCTCACTCAGGTCGCCCAGGCGCGTCGTGCCCGCGTCACCCGTGCGGGTGTAGATCCGCGTCAGGTTCACCATGAGCATGAAGCCTAGTGCGGGATCACCGGCCGAAATCGGCCCGGGATGAGCGCAACCGTTCGCTTGGGTCGGCGCGTCATAGTGGTAAGAGGATTCTCTCGGAGCGGGGGTTGCACGATGGACATCGTCCACGACGGGCAGACGCTGTGGCTCAGCGGTGACTTCGACGTGCGCAGCACCATGGAGGTGCGCAGCGCGATCCACGAGCACCTTGACGGCGTCGAGCGCGACCTCACCGTGGACCTGTCCGACGTGCACACCCTCGACGTCACCGCCGCGCGCGTGCTCGCCTACGCCTCGATCGAGGCCAACCGGTCCGGCAGCCACTTGCGGGTGCGTAACTGTGGTCCCGCCGTACGCCGGATGCTCCAGCTCTCGCGGCTGGCCCGGTTCATCGAGGTCGAGCGCGCGGCCGCGACCGCCTGACCTCGCCCTGCCCCGGTGTGACCCTGGTCGGGCCTGAGAACTACTTCACACGCCGCTGACCTGCAGCGACGGTGGGCCATACCCTCGACCTATGCCCGCAAAGGACCGTCCCTGGGTCATGCGCACCTACGCCGGACACTCGACCGCCGCGGCGTCCAACGCGCTCTATCGGACCAACCTGGCCAAGGGCCAGACCGGCCTCTCGGTGGCCTTCGACCTGCCGACCCAGACCGGCTACGACCCCGACGACGCGCTGAGCAAGGGCGAGGTCGGCAAGGTCGGCGTGCCGGTCCCGCACCTCGGCGAGATGCGCCGGCTGTTCGAGGACATCCCGCTCACCGAGATGAACACGTCGATGACGATCAACGCCACCGCGATGTGGCTGCTGGCCCTCTACCAGGTGGTCGCGGAGGAGCAGCACCCCGACCTCGAGCCCCGCGAGGTCGTGCACCGGTTGTCCGGCACGACCCAGAACGACATCGTCAAGGAGTACCTGTCCCGCGGCACCTACGTCTTCCCGCCCGAGCACTCGTTGCGACTGATCACCGATCTGATCGCCTACACCGTCCACGAGATCCCGAGCTGGAACCCGATCAACATCTGCAGCTACCACCTGCAGGAGGCCGGGGCGACTCCCACCCAGGAGCTCGCCTACGCCCTGTGCACCGCGATCTCGGTGCTGGACGCCGTGAAGGCGTCCGGCCAGGTTTCGGAGGACGACTTCGGCACGGTCGTCGGACGCATCTCGTTCTTCGTCAACTCGGGCGTCCGGTTCGTCGAGGAGATGTGCAAGATGCGGGCGTTCGTCCGGCTCTGGGACGAGCTCACCCGTGACCGGTACGGCGTCGACGACCCCAAGATGCGTCGCTTCCGGTACGGCGTGCAGGTGAACAGCCTCGGCCTGACCGAGGCGCAGCCCGAGAACAACGTGCAACGGATCGTCCTGGAGATGCTCGGCGTGACCCTCTCCAAGGACGCCCGGGCGCGCGCCGTACAGCTGCCGGCGTGGAACGAGGCGCTCGGTCTGCCCAGGCCGTGGGACCAGCAGTGGTCGCTGCGGCTGCAGCAGGTGCTCGCCTTCGAGTCGGACCTGCTGGAGTACGACGACCTGTTCGAGGGTTCGCACGTGGTCGAGGCAAAGGTCGGCGAGCTGGTCGACGGCGCGAAGGCCGAGATGGACCGTGTGCAGGCGATGGGCGGGGCGATCGCGGCCGTCGAGAGCGGCTACATGAAGCAGGAGCTGGTCTCCTCCCACGCCGCGCGCCGGGCCCGGATCGAGTCCGGCGAGGAGGTGGTCGTCGGGGTGAACCGGTTCGAGGGCACCGAGCCGTCGCCGCTGACCGCCGACCTCGACACCGCGATCCAGGCCGCAGATCCCGAGGCCGAGCGGGCGGCGATCGACAGCGTCCGCGCCTGGAAGGCCGAACGCGACGACGCCGAGGTCGCCGAGGCGCTGTCCCGGCTGGCGGCCGACGCCAAGACCGCCACCAACCTGATGCCGGCGACTTTGGCGGCCGCCCGCGCAGGCGCGACGACGGGGGAGTGGGCCGGCACGCTTCGCGAGGTGTTCGGGGAGTTCCGCGCTCCCACAGGAGTCGCCGGAGCGGTGGCCGCGAGCGAAGCAGGTGAGGAGCTGGCCGAGGTACGCCGACGGGTCCGCCGGACTGGGGACGAGCTGGGCGGCCGGCTGCGACTATTGGTCGGCAAGCCGGGGCTCGACGGGCACTCCAACGGCGCCGAGCAGGTCGCCGTACGCGCGCGTGATGCGGGGTTCGAGGTCGTCTACCAGGGAATCCGGCTCACTCCGGAGCAGATCGTCGCGGCCGCAGTGGCCGAGGACGTCCATTGTGTCGGGCTGTCGATCCTCAGCGGGTCGCACATGGAGCTGGTGCCGGCTGTTCTGCACGGGCTCGAGGAGGCCGGCATCGGCGACGTCCCGGTCGTGGTCGGCGGGATCATCCCCGACTCCGACGCCCGGAAGCTCATCGACGCCGGCGTGGCCGCGGTCTACACGCCCAAGGACTTCGGGCTCACCGAGATCATGAGCGGCATCGTCGACGTGATCCGCGAGGCGAACGACCTGGGGTGATCCGCCTCCGTGGTTGAGGGAGGCGCCCCGGCCGTCTCCGGTGGTTGAGGGGGCGTCCTGGCCGCGACCGGTGGTTGAGGAAGGCGTCCTGGCGCCTGTCTCGAAACCACCGCTGAGGTCCTGGGCTTGTCGTCGAGATCTTGCGGTGGGTGGTGGGTTGCGGTCTTTTGGCTGAATAGAGGGACGGCAGTACGGGGCCTGGCCGCCGTTGCCGGCGTCCGGTTTGCACGCGGCTCGCGGTCCAGCACGGTCACTGTCGGTGGTGCCTGATTTGCTTGTCTCATGTCGATCTCGGACCTTCACCCGCAGCCCAGCCCGGCGGCGCTGCTCGCCGATGCGGTGGCCTCCGTGCGGGTGGCCGCGGAGGCGTTCTTCGCCGCGCAGTCCGATGACGACCTGGTCGCGACCGTGGAGCTGGTCGAGCAGGCGCGGGCCGCGCTCGCCGCGGTGCAGGCCGGGGGCGGTGGCGGAGGCCGACACCCGTGACCTGGCCAAGCAGAGGCCGCATCACGTCTCGACCCAGGCGTGGGTGACCCACCTCGGTGGGCTGCGCCAGGGCGAGGGCCGTCGGGTCGTGGCCCGCGCCCACGCCCTGACCGGACCCCTGGCCGCGACCCGGGAAGCCCTGGTCGCGGGGCGGGTGTCGCCGGAGCAGGCCGACGTCATCGTCAAGTCCATCGAGACTCCGCCGGTCGGGGAGGCCGTGCGTCGCCGTGGTGAACGCACGTTGGTGGGGCAGGCGGGGTGTCTGGATGCCTGCGACCTGGGTCGGGTGGGTCGGCATCTGGTGCACGTGGTCGACCCCGACGGCGAGGACCACCGGCTCGAGCGCCAGCTGGCCCGGGAGGAACGCGCCGCCCACCTGGGCCGGTACCTGTCCATCGCTGCCGACGGTGCCGGCCGGGTCCGGGTCACGGGCCGCGGCTGCGCCGAGGACGGCGCCCTGCTCAAAGCCGCCCTCCTCCCACTGACGGCACCGGCTCCCGCGGTCGACGACCGGGACGGGACCCTGGTGCCCGACCCGCGCGACCACGGCGCCCGACTCTGGGACGCCCTCGTCCAGACCGCCCAGCACGCCCTGGACACCGACCTCCCCCGGCCTCGCACGGCGCCCCGGCCCGGCTGATGGTCACCATCGACCTCGACACGCTGAAGAACGGTCTCGCCGACACCGCGGTGGCCGGGCACAGTCGGAATCGGGGTCGGGGTGTCCGGGGTGA
>NZ_DASXWU010000034.1:0-52599 GCF_036503465.1 Nocardioides sp. | reverse complement strand
CGATCGTCACCCTGGTGGTCGAGTCGCTGCGGGTCGACGGCGCCTGGAGCACGGCCAACTACCGGGCCCTGCAGACCCCGGGCTCCCACCAGGCCCTCCTGGTCCCGGTCACCGATGCGGTCGTGAACTCGCTCCGGATCGCCGTCGACGCCACCTGGATGTCCCTGCTCCTCGGCCTCGCGGTCGCCACGGTGGTCACCCGGCGGTCGCGTACCCGGTCCGAACGACGGCTGCGCGCGGTCCTCGACGGGCTCTTCATGCTGCCGCTCGGCGTCTCCGCGGTGACCCTCGGCTTCGGCTTCCTGGTCACCCTCGGCCGGCCGCCGCTGGAGCTCCGCGACTCGCCCCTGCTGATCCCGGTCGCCCAGGCCCTGGTGGCGCTCCCCCTCGTGGTCCGGGTCCTGGTGCCGGTGCTCTCCGGTGTCGACGACCGGCTCCGGCAGGCCGCAGCGACCCTGGGCGCGTCCCCCTGGCGAGCCCTGCTCGTGGTCGACCTCCCGGCGATCTGGAAGCCGCTGCTCGCCGCCGCCGGCTTCGCCTTCGCCTGCTCCCTGGGCGAGTTCGGGGCCACGTCGTTCCTCGTCCGCGACGACCGGCCGACCCTGCCGGTGGTGATCTTCCGGCTGATCGGCCACCCGGGCGACCTCAACTACGGCATGGCGCTGGCGGGCTCGGTCGTGCTCGGGGGCACCACGGCCCTGGTGATGCTCGTGGTCGAACGGCTGCGGGTGCCGTCGATGGGGACGCTGTGATGTCCGCCCTGTCCGTGCGCGGCCTCACCGTGACGTACGACGGCACCCCGGCCGTGCTCGGGGCCGACCTCGACGTGGACGACGGCCGGGTGCTGGCGGTGCTCGGCCCGTCCGGCTGCGGCAAGTCGACGCTGTTGCGAGCGATCGCCGGTCTCGAGCCGGCCACCGGCCGCGTGGGCTGGCACGACACCGACGTGTCCACGGTCCCGACCCACCGGCGCGGGTTCGCGCTGATGTTCCAGGACGGCCAGCTGTTCCCCCAGCTGTCCGTGGCCCGCAACGTCGGCTACCCGCTGCGCATCCGGCGTACGACGCGCGCCGCGACCGCCGCCCGGGTCGCCGAGCTCCTCGACCTGGTCGGCCTGTCCGGCCTCGCCGACCGGCTCCCCACCACCCTGTCCGGTGGCGAGCGGCAGCGGGTCGCCCTGGCCCGTGCCCTGGCCGCCGCGCCGCGGCTGCTGCTGCTCGACGAGCCCCTCAGCGCCCTCGACGCCGGGCTGCGGCAGCGCCTGGCCGAGGACCTCCGGCGGATCCTGGTCGAGGCCGGGACCACCGCGCTGATGGTGACCCACGACCACGAGGAGGCGTTCGCCGTGGCCGACGACCTGGCCGTGATGCGGGCGGGACGGATCGTCCAGTCCGGGCCGATCGCCGAGGTCTGGCGGGCACCGGTCGATCCGGACACCGCGCTCTTCCTCGGCTACGCGCGCGTCATCCACGGCCGCGCCGCCGACGGGATCGCCGATGCCGCCGGACTCCCCGACGGGTCGGCCGTGGCGCTCCGGCGGTCCGCACTGTCGGTCGCCGACGACGGCCCGCTGGCCGGCGAGATCGTCGACGTCCGGACGACCCCCGGGCAGCTCCGGCTGGTGGTCCGTACCGAGCTCGGCGAGCTCGACGCGGTCGCCTCTCTGGACCGACGCCTGGCGCCGGGCGACGGCGTACGGCTGCGCGCCGATGGCACCCGGATGGCCACCCTCCCTGGCCGATCTGACGCCCGAGAGCGCGCCCTAGACTGACTCGGGTGTTCCGCCGTGCCCACATCCTGATGGCGTCCATCGCCGTCGGCATGGGGGCTCTGGCCGTCCTCGCCGCGGTGATCTTCGACGCCAAGCTGGTCGACCCCGACGGCTTCATCGGTCCGTCGTACCTCCGGCTGCCGACCGTCCTGGCGCTCGGCTTCGGCATCGACCTCGTCCCGCGGACGCTGTGGGTCTCGCGGCTCGACCCGCGGCGGATCCCCGGCGTCTTCCGCGAGCGGCTGCGCACCCACTGGACACGGGACCGGGTCACCCTGGTCGTGACCGGGATCCTGAGCTTCTACATCACCTACGTCAGCTACCGGAACCTGAAGTCCCAGCTGCCGTTCATCGAGGGGCGGGGCCACAAGTTCGACCGTGAGCTGTTCAGCCTCGACAAGGCCCTGTTCCTGGGCCACGAGCCGGCCATCGTGCTGCACCACCTGCTCGGCGACGGGTTCTCCGCGGAGTTCCTGTCCAGCGTGTACCTGTGGTTCCTGCCCCTGGTGCCGTTCGCGCTGGCGGTCTGGCTGGTCTGGTCGCGCAACCTCGGGTTCGGCTACTGGTTCGCCACGTCCCAGTGCGTCGCCTGGACCCTCGGCACCGTCTCCTACTACGCGCTGCCGACCCTCGGGCCCGGGTTCCAGCACCCGTGGCTCTACCAGACGATCGACGACACGGCCGCCGGGCACCTGATGAACTCGTTGGCGAACACGCGGGTCTGGGCGGTCAACACCAGCGCCCCCTCGTTGATGGATCTCACCAACTTCCTCAGCGGCGTCGCCGGCTTCGCCAGCCTGCACGTCGCGATCACCCTGCTGGTCGCGCTGATGATCCAGTACACGACGACGATCCGCTGGCTGAAGATCGTGTTCTGGGTGAACACCTGCGTCACCTCCGTGGCGACCCTCTACTTCGGCTGGCACTACGTCGCCGACGACATCGCGGGGGTCGCGATCGCGCTGATCGCGTTCTACGTCGGGGGCTGGGCGAGCGGACAGTCGTTCTCCCGACATCGGGCGGCCGATCGCGAGCTCGAAGAAGTTACAACCGTGTAGTTCGTCAAGCCGACACGCCGGTGGCTTCCGAGAAATTTGTGAAAGTTGTTCCTTTTGTGACTTCTGCGCATTAGCGTGCTGCGAGATGCCACAGGTGGCGAAGTCGCCATCCGAGGCACTCCCCGTCACAGCAGCCGCAGCAGGAGGACGAACCCGTGCATCGAGTCGGCGTCACCGCCCTCGCCCTCTCCCTGGTCACGGGTCTCAGCGGAGTCGCGGCCGCGTCGGCCGCCCCCTCGGGCGGTGACCACGTCTACCCGAGCAAGCACCAGGTCCGCGACGCGCGCCATCGGGTGGCGCAGGCCGCCGACGACGTCGCCGGCATCAAGGCCCAGCTCGTGCAGGCCGACCTCGACGCCCAGGCCGCGGCGATCACAGCCGAGCAGGCCGCGGAGCGCTACAACGGCGCCCGGTGGGCACTCCAGCAGGCTCGGCGCGACTCCCGGGTCGCCGACCGCCATGCCCGGATCGCCGCCGCCGACGTCCGGCGGCAGCGCGACGCCTACGCGGCGACCGTCGTCACGTCGTACGAGATGGGCCCGTCGCTGAGCCCGGTGGCAGCGCTGCAGGGCAGCGACGGGATGAGCTCGATGATCACCACGATGTCGACGCTCCAGAACGCCCAGTCGGCGATGGACCACACCTTCGACTCCTACACGGCGTCCTCGACCCTGGCCGGCGTGGCCAGCGACCAGGCGGACGCCGCCCGGGCCAAGGCCGCGACCCTGGCCGCGCAGGCGAAGACCGCTCGTGACCAGGCCGCCTCCGCGGCCGCCGCCGCAGATCGGGCGAGCCGGGAGATCGCGGCTCGCAAGAGCCAGCTGATCCACCGGCTGGCCAAGCTCCAGCACATCAGCGTCTCGCTGGCCGAGCAGCGCCAGGCCGGCATCGAGGAGGCTGCTCGCGAGGCTGCACAGCGGGCTGCGGAGAAGAAGGCGCGCGAGGAGGCCGCTGCCGCGCGGGCCGCGAAGGAGAGGCAGCAGCGCGAGGAGGCGGCCCAGCAGGCGGCAGCGCAGCAGCAGGCGCAGAGCTCGTCACCCACCAGCCCCCCGTCCCCGACCAGCGACCCGACGCCGGAGCCCTCTGGGCCGGCCGACCCCCCAACCCCCTCGGACGACCCTCCGGCTCCGGCGTCGGGCGCTACCCGGGCGATCGCGTTCGCGCGCAGCCAGATCGGCGACCCCTACGTCTGGGGTGCGGCCGGCCCGAACGCGTGGGACTGCTCCGGCCTGACCATGGGTGCCTGGCGTGCCGGCGGCATCTCGCTGCCGCACTACTCGGTCGCGCAGTACACGGAGTCGACGCCGATCTCGCGGGACTCGCTCCGGCCCGGTGACCTGGTCTTCTGGGGCTCCTCGAGCAGCCCCTCGTCGATCTACCACGTCGCGCTCTACGTCGGGAACGGGATGATCATCCAGGCCCCGCGCACCGGCCGGGACGTCGAAGAGGTCTCCATGTACTACTGGATCTCACCCAACTTCTTCGCGCGGCCTTGATCACGCGGCAAGGGCGCGAGGTCGAGGAGCGCTCGGCTCAGTCCCGAGGCACGAGGAACTGAGTGACGCGGCACGAGCCCCGGTGACGGTGCCTGACCGCCGCAACACCTGGGTACCGTCCCCCCATGGCGAGCAGCACACAGGAGGGGACGGGCACGGCGTACCGACAGCCCGTCATCGACGTCGCCGAGCTCCGGCGCCTGCTCGACGGGCGGTACGCCGAGGTGCGCGACCTGGTGCGCACCAACCTCGCGGAGCACGCCGCCGTGCTCGAGGAGGCGGAGACCCTGTCGCAGGGGGAGTTCCGCGAGCGGGTGAAGGACCTGCTCGTCACCATGGCCGGCACGGGACAGACCGGGATGGGCTTCCCGCAGGAGTACGGCGGCGGAGGCGACCTCGGCGCGTCGATCGCGGCGTTCGAGACCTTGGCCTACGGCGACCTTTCGGTGCTGGTGAAGGTGGGAGTGCAGTTCGGTCTCTTCGGCGGAGCGATCCTGATGCTCGGCTCGAAGCGTCACCACGACGCCTACCTCGCGCACCTGATCACCGGCCGGTTGCTGGGGTGCTTCGCGATGACCGAGTCCGGCCACGGTTCCAACGTGCAGGCGCTCGGCACGGTGGCGACGTACGACGCGAGCACCGACGAGTTCGTGATCACGACGCCCGACGAGACCTCGCGCAAGGACTACATCGGCGGCGCGGGGCAGCACGCACAGGTCGCGGTGGTCTTCGCCCAGCTCGAGGTCCACGGGGAGGGGCACGGCGTCCACGCCTTCGTGGTGCCGATCCGTCGCGACGGCAGCCTGCTGCCGGGCGTCCGGGCGGAGGACGACGGCCTGAAGATGGGGCTGAACGGCGTCGACAACGGCCGTCTCTGGTTCGACGGCGTGCGCATCCCGCGGAACAACCTGCTGAACCGCTTCGCCGACGTGACCGACGACGGCCGCTACGTGAGCTCGATCGACAACCCCGACAAGCGCTTCTTCACCATGCTCGGCACGCTCGTGCAGGGGCGGGTCTGCGTGGGGGGAGCAGGCATCAACGCGGCGAAGGTGGCGCTCACGCTGGCGGTGAGGTACGCCGTACGCCGGCGGCAGTTCAACGCGACCTCCCAGGACGAGGAGGAGCTGCTCCTCGACTACGGGCTGCACCAGCGCCGGCTGTTCCCGTTGCTGGCCGAGAGCTACGCACTGCACTTCGCCCAGGAGCAGCTGGCGCTGAAGACGCACGACGTCTTCTCGGTGCGGACCGCCGACGACGAGGACGAGACGGCCCGGCGAGAGCTGGAGTCGCGGGCCGCGGGCACCAAGGCGCTCGGCACCTGGCACGCGACCCGGACCATCCAGGAGTGTCGCGAGGCGTGCGGCGGCGCGGGCTACCTCGCCGCCAACCGGTTCACCGCGCTCAAGGCGGACACCGACGTGTTCACGACGTTCGAGGGCGACAACCACGTCCTGCTCCAGCTCGTCGCCAAGGGCCTGCTCACCAACTACGCCAGCGACTTCGAGGACCTCGACCAGCTCGGCATGGTGCGGTTCGTCGCAGGGATGGCGCTGGAGACCGTGATCGAGCGGACCGCCGCGCACAAGCTGTTCGAGGCGATCAAGGACGTGCTGCCGGGCGGCGACGACGAGTGGGACCAGGAGGCCGGGCTGCTCGACCCGAACTACCAGCTCGCGATGCTCCGCTTCCGGGAGGAGCACACGCTGTCGGGTGTCGCCCGGAGACTGAAGCGCGGCATCGACGAGGGGCTGAACCCCGGAGAGGTGTTCTCCCGCGCCCAGGACCACGTGATCGCCGCGGCCCGCGCGCACGTCGAGCGACTCGTGCTCGAGGCGTTCGTCGCGAAGGCCGCCGACCTGCCGGACGGTGACCTGAAGGTCGCGTTGAACCTGCTCTGCGACCTGCACGCGCTGTCGACCATCGAGCGCGACCGCGCCTGGTTCATGGAGCACGGTCGGCTCCGGGCATCCCGGTCGAAGGCGATCACCCGCGAGATCAACGACCTGTGCCGCCGGATCCGGCCCCTCGCCGTCGACCTCGTGGACGCGTACGGCGTACCGCCCGCGCTCCTGCGCTCCCCGGACCTCCTCACCTGACGCCGAGGTGGGAAGGTGACCGGATGAAGGTGCCGGGTGTCTTCGCGACGTCGTTCGAGCCGGACCGGGATCCCGTCGGCACGGCGGTGCTGGTGCCCGGGCGCGGCTACCCGCCGATGGCACCCCTCCTCTTCTTCACCGGCCTCGCGCTGCTCCAGCACGGGTGGCGGGTCGAGCACCACTGGTGGGACCCGCCCGCGCACGAGTCGGACGAGAAGACCGTCGCCTGGGTACGCGCCGAGGTGGAAGGCGCCCTCCCGACGTCCGGACCGGCCCTGATCGCCGGCAAGTCGCTCGCCACCCTGGCTGCGCCGCTGGCCGCGGAACGCGAGCTGCCGTCGATCTGGCTCACCCCGCTGCTCGACATGCCCGACGTCGTCGCCGCGATCACCGCCAACCCCGCCCCACAGCTGCTGGTCGGCGGCACCGCCGACGATCTCTGGGACAGCGCCGTCGCGCGTGACCTCGCCCGTCCCACGTGCAGGGTGGTCGAGATCCCCGGCCTCGACCACGGGATGCTGCTCCCCGGCGACGTCGTCCGCGGTACAGAGGCACACGTCGAGGTCGTCCGCGCGGTGGACGCCTGGCTGGACCGCATCTGACGGCACCGCTTGTAACGCCCTGTTATCTGCACAGGCGCGCCCGCGCGCAGGCGCCCGGGCGTGGATAACAGGGCGTTACAAGTTCCGACGCCCAGCTCGGCTCACAGCACCAGCCGGGCGCCGTGGAGTCGCTCGTACGCCGGGCGGGTGACGGCGACGACCGCCTCTCCCTCCGGCGTCAGCTCGACCCGTCGCGCGCGGTAGGGCTCGAAGTGGGTCGAGCGGAGCACGGCGTCGTACCAGTACGGCGCCCACACGCCGTCGCTCGCCCGCGGTCCCGCCGGCCAGGACAGCATCGCGTCGGTGAACTCCACTCCGGCATACGAGCACAGCCACCGCAGGTAGAGCTCCGGCGAGCGCAGGAAGTCCGCCGCATCGATCACCGGCACCGAGGGCCCGAGCAGCACCTGCAGCTCGAGCTGCTGGAGGATCCCGATGTCACCCGGGGCGACGGCGGCACGCGAGCGCAGGTAGGAGGACACCACCTCGGCGGGATCGCGGATCAGCAGCACGTTGCGCAGCGAGGCGATCCAGTCGCGCGGCAGGTCGGGGACGAGGTGCTGGGCCATGTGCTTCTGGTACTGGAGCACCGGCCCGTCCGGCCACGGCCGCGTCAGCGAGTCGACGACGCGCCGCCAGTCGGTCTCGCCCGCCGCGATGACCGACTCCCGACCCGGGTGGTCGAGTCCGGTGTGCGCGAGGTACCAGGCGTACAGCGGCTCGTCGACGACCTCGGTGTCCGGCCGGTTCTCCCAGGCCCGCATGGTCGCCGTCGAGATGTTGCGCGGTCCGGACCAGCAGGCCAGGCGGATGGTCATGAACGTGAGGCGACGTCGCGCCACACCAGATCGGCGTACAGGTCCTGGAGCCGCGCCACCATCGGGCCGCGCCGCCCGGCCCCGATGGTCCGGCCGTCGACGGTGTGCACCGGGACGACCCCGGCGAAGGTCCCGGTCACGAACGCCTCGTCGGCGGAGTAGACGTCGGTGAGGCTGAACAGCTTCTCCTCGGCAGGGATGGAGGCCTCGCGGCAGACGCGCAGCACGTTGCCCCGGGTGATCCCGCCGAGGCAGTAGGCGCCGGACGACGTCCACACCTCGCCACGACGTACGACGAAGAAGTGCGTCGAGTTGCAGGTCGCCACGAAGCCCTGTGGGTCGAGCATCAGCGCCTCGTCCGCGCCGGCCGTGTAGGCCTGGATGCAGGCCGTGATGTCGTTCAGCTTGCTGTGCGCGTTCAGCTTCGGGTCGAGGGTGTCCGGCGACGCCCGGCGCACGTGCACGGTGAACAGCGACAACCCCTGCTCGACCGTCGCCGGCAGCGGGTCCTTGTGCTCGGCGATGATCACGACGGTCGCCGGGCCGGCCGAGAAGCGCGGGTCCTGGTACGGCGTGGACTTCGGGCCGCGCGTCACCATCAGTCGGACGTGGACGCCGTCGGTCATCTCGTTGGCCCGCAACGTCTCGTAGATCCGCTCCGTGAGCTCAGACCGGGAGAGCCCGATGTCGAGCGCGATCGCCGCTGCGCCCTCCCACAGCCGGTCGAGGTGCTGGTCGAGGAACGCCGGGTGGCCGGCGTGCACCCGCAGCCCCTCCCACACGCCGTCGCCGAGCACGAAGCCGGCGTCGAAGACCGACACCACCGCCTGGTCGCGGGGCAGCAACGTGCCGTTGACGTGGATCAGCACGTCGCGG
The DNA here is from genome assembly GCF_036503465.1 of Nocardioides sp. Lineage (GTDB taxonomy): Bacteria > Actinomycetota > Actinomycetes > Propionibacteriales > Nocardioidaceae > Nocardioides. The sequence continues at coordinate 43,879 of NZ_DASXWU010000034.1, read as the reverse complement.
TTGCGCGGGTCGTCGGCGAAGTCGTGCGCGCCGTGCGCGGTCGGGCTCACCGGCCGGTCAGTGGAGCTCGTCGGGGTGCTCGCGCAGCCGGGCGAACGACGCCTCGACCTCCCGCTCGGCAGCGTCGCGGCCGACCCAGTCGGCGCCCTCGACGGACTTCCCGGGCTCGAGGTCCTTGTAGACCATGAAGAAGTGCTCGATCTCGAGCCGGTCGAACTTCGGCATGTGGTTGATGTCGCGCATGTGCTCGAGCCGCGGGTCGGACACCGGCACGCACAGCACCTTGTCGTCGGCGCCCTTCTCGTCGGTCATCCGGTACATCCCGATCGCCCGGCACCGGATCAGGCAGCCGGGGAACGTCGGCTCGCCGAGCAGCAGCACCAGCGCGTCGAGCGGGTCACCGTCCTGGCCGAGCGTGTTCTCGATGTAGCCGTAGTCCGCCGGGTACTGCGTCGAGGTGAACAGCGTGCGGTCGAGGCGGATCCGGCCGGACTCGTGGTCGACCTCGTACTTGTTGCGGCTCCCCTGGGGGATCTCCACCAGTACGTCGAACTCCAGCACGTCGTCCTCCAGGTCCTGCCGGTGCGGGTGACGGGGTCAGTCTCGCGCAGAATGAACCCGGGTGCCCAACCCGCCCGCATCCGTCCATCCCGACCTGGAGTCTGAGCAGCGTGAGCCGAGCCGAGCGCCGCAGTCGGCGTCGCAGCCGGCGTCGCAACCGGACGCGCAGTCGCACGCGCCGGGCGCTCCCGTGGGTGGCCGGCGTCCTGGTGCTCGCCCTCGCCGGCGGTGCCGCCGCGGCGTACCGGACGGGACGGCTCGAGGACTGGTTCGGTGACCAGCCGGCGCCGCTGGTCGCGCCGGTGCCCGGCTTCACGGCGCCGCCGGCCCCGTGGCCAAGAGTGGTGGCCCGCACCGCTCCGTCGGCCGGACCGACGGGGGCAGCCGTACGCCGTGCGCTCGGGCCGGCATTGCACGACCCCCACCTCGCCGACCTCCGTGCCGTGGTCGCTCCGCTGGAGGGCGCACCGGTGCTGGACCTGGGCCACGGCACCTCGACCCCGGCCTCGACCCTCAAGCTGCTCACCGCGGTGGCGGCCCTCGAGGTGCTCCGCCCCGAGACGACGTTCGCGACCCGCGTCGTCACCGCCGGCCGGCGCGAGATCGTCCTGGTCGGCGGCGGCGACCCGTTCCTCGAGAGCAAGCAGCCCGCGGAAGGCCCGGCTCGTCACGACGCGAGCCTGGAGACGCTGGCGTCCCGGACCGCGAAGGAGCTCCACCGCCGTGGCGTGACGACGGTCCGGCTGACCTATGACACGTCGCTGTTCAGCGGCCCGCGGGTCAACCCGCACTGGCCGAAGTCCTACATCCCCGACGACGTCGTCACGCCGACCACCGCGCTCTGGGCCGACGAGGGGCTGAACCCCGACGGGTACGGCCGGGTGCCGGACCCACCGGCCACGGCCGCCGGCCTGTTCGCGTCGTACCTCCGGAAGGACGGCATCGAGGTCCGGCCGGCGATCACGCAGGCGAAGGCTCGCCGCGATGCACGTGAGGTGGCGAGCGTGACCAGCCTGCCGGTCGCGGACATCGTCGAGCGGGTGCTGCAGTACAGCGACAACGAGGGCGCCGAGGTGCTCGCCCACCAGGTCGGGCTCGCGGTCGAGGGAGAGGGCTCGTACGACGCGGGCGTCCGCGGTGTCACGCGCACCCTGCACGGTCTCGGCATCGATCTCTCCGACGCGACGATCCAGGACGGGAGCGGGCTGTCGCGCCACGACCGGCTCGACGCCGAGACTCTGGTCCGGGTGCTCCAGATGGCCTCGTCGCCCGACCATCCGGAGCTCCGGTCGGTGATCACCGGCCTGCCGATCGCGGCGTACGACGGCTCGCTGGGCTACCGCTTCGACCACAGCCCCGGGCGGGGGCTGGTCCGCGCCAAGACCGGCACACTCACCGGCACCAGCGCCCTCGCCGGCCTCACCTCGGACGCCCGCGGCCGCGTCCTGGTCTTCGCCTTCGTGAGCAACCACGTGAAGAAGGCCGAGACCCTGGACACCCGGGCCGCCCTCGACCGCCTCGCCTCGGCTCTCGCCACCTGCCGCTGCTGACGCGTGCCGGCCGGGCAGGGGGAGCGGCGGTTTCCCCGGTGTACCGGGGAAACCGTCGTCCGGGTCTCGAGACACGTCGCTCAGCCCCTCGTTCCTCGGGGATGAGCCGACGCTCCGGTTCCTGAGGAGCCGAGGGACGAGGCGTCTCGAAGGGCGACCTCCCGCCCTGACCGCGGCCCTCGCAGGCTCGGGCCGCGGGGCGTGAACGTAGGCTCGGCCCATGACGACGGAGATGGTCGACTGGGGGCTCGCGGTCTCGATCGGATCGCGGCTCGCCGGGCCGGGGCCTCAGGTGTCGACCGAGGAGGCCGACGCCACGGTCGCCGAGCTGCGCGAGGGCGCCGAGCGCTCAACGTCGTACGTCCGGACGTTCACCGGGCTTGACGCCGGCGCGCTCACCGCACCGGTGCTGGTCGTCGACCGGACCGCGTGGATCCAGGCCAACGCCGACGGTTTCTCCCGGCTGCTGACCCCCGTCATCGCCAAGGTGGCCGAACGACGGGGCGAGCCCGGGCCGATCACCCAGGCGGTCGGCTCGCGGATCACCGGCGCCGAGGTCGGCGGCCTGCTCGGCTTCATGGCGGGCAAGGTGCTCGGACAGTTCGACCCGTTCCACGACCCGCACGGGCGCCTCCTGCTGGTCGCGCCGAACGTCGTCCACGTCGAGCGCGAGCTCGACGCCGATCCCCACGACTTCCGCCTCTGGGTGTGCCTCCACGAGGAGACCCACCGGGTGCAGTTCACCGCGGTGCCGTGGATGCGCGACCACCTCTTCTCCCAGTTCAACGCACTCGCCGAGACCGTCGAGCCGCAGCGCTTCCTCGACGAGGGGCTGCGACGCATCTCCGAGGCGATCAAGAACGGCCGCACCGGCAGCATCCTGGACCTGCTCGGCTCGCCCGAGCAGAAGGAGATCCTCGACCGGCTGACCGGCATCATGTCGCTGCTCGAGGGCCATGCCGACTACGTCATGGACGGCGTCGGCCCCGACGTGATCCCCAGCGTCGCGAGCATCCGCGGCAAGTTCGACGAGCGCCGCAAGGGCGTCGGCGTCCTCGACCGGCTGCTCCGCAAGGTGCTCGGGCTCGAGGCCAAGATGGCGCAGTACCGCGACGGCGCCCGCTTCGTGCGCGCGGTCGTCGACAAGGTGGGCATGGCCGACTTCAACGCCGTCTGGGCGAACTCCACCAATCTCCCGACACTGGCCGAGATCCACGACCCCGACAGCTGGGTCGCGCGCGTGCACCGAGCCTGACCCGTGGCCGCGGCATGAGCCTCCACCCGTCGCTCGCGGCCGTGCGTCACGCCGTACGCCGGGGGCTCGCCGACCTCGAGCCCGGCGCGCGCCTCGTCGTGGCGTGCAGCGGCGGCGCCGACTCCCTCGCGCTGGCGTCGGCCACGGTGCACGAGGGCCGCGACCAGGGCTGGTACGTCGTCGGCGCCACCGTCGACCACGGGCTCCAGGACGGGTCGGCGGAGCGCGCCGAGCGCGTCGTCGGCCAGCTCGCGGAGCTCGGCGTCGACGAGACGGTCAGCGCCCGCGCGTCCGTCGAGGCGCCCGGGCTGGGACCCGAGGCCGCGGCGCGCGCCGGGCGCTACGCCCTGCTCGACCAGATCAGGGAGCGCTTCGAGGCGGAGGTGGTGCTCCTCGGCCACACCCGCGACGACCAGGCGGAGACCGTGCTGATGGGACTGGCCCGCGGCTCGGGCGGCCGGGCGATCGCGGGGATGCGTCGCTCCTTCGGCCACTACCGTCGGCCGCTCCTCGACGTCTCCCACGACGACACGGTCACCGCGTGCCAGGTCGAGCGCCTCGACGTCTGGGACGACCCCCACAACAGCGACCCGGCGTACACGCGGGTGCGGGTCCGACGACGCGTGCTGCCCGTGCTCGAGGACGAGCTCGGCCCCGGCGTCACCGAGGCCCTCGCCCGCACCGCAGACCAGCTGCGCGGGGACATGGAGCTCCTCGACACGTACGCCGAGGACGCGTTCGCCGGGGTGGCCGCCCCCGACGGTCTCGCGGTCGACGCGCTGGCCACGCTGGCCGGTCCGATCCGCACCCGGGTGCTGCGTGCCGCCGCGGTCGCCGCGGGTGCGCCGCCGGGAGAGACCTTCCACCAGCACGTGCTCGCGGTCGACGCGCTGGTGACCGACTGGCACGGCCAGAAGTGGGTCGACCTCCCCGGCCACCTGAGGGCGGTGCGGCGCGACGGCGTACTCAGGTTCGAGCGCGACGACGGCGCCGACCGGGGCGCTGGCTAAGGTTCTCGGCATGGAGGCCTCGCACGTCGAGAAGGACCTGGTCCACATCCTCTTCACCGAGAAGCAGATCCACGAGCGGCTCGAGGAGATGGCCGCGGAGATCGCCGGAGACTACGAGGGGCGTGACCTCCTGCTGGTCGGCATCCTGCGCGGCGCGGTGATGGTGATGGCCGACCTCTCGCGCGCCCTCCCGCGGCACGTCGAGATGGACTGGATCGCGATCAGCTCCTACGGGTCGGGCACCAAGTCCAGCGGGGTCGTGCGCCTGCTGAAGGACCTCGACACCGACATCACCGGCCGGCACGTCCTGATCGTCGACGAGATCGTCGACACCGGCCTGACCCTGAGCTGGCTCGTCAACAGCCTCGGCAGCCGCAACGCCGCGAGCGTCGAGATCGCCACCCTGCTCCGCAAGCCCGAGGCCCTGACGATGCCGGTCGAGCCGAAGTACGTCGGCTGGGACATCCCGAACGAGTTCGTCGTCGGCTACGGGCTCGACTACCGCGAGAAGTACCGCAACCTCCGCGACATCGGCACCCTCGCCCCTCACGTATATACGTGAGGCGGCAGTCATCCCTCGCCTGAACGGGCCCTCCCGTGGTTAGGAGATGGCGCTCCGGGAAGGAACAATGGGCATTGGGAATGACGTGTACCGTCGTCATTCTCCTGAGTGGAGTGTTCCCCGGCCGCCGCCGGTGAACAGCGTCGTCGTCGAAAGAGTCCCGTGAAGCGGTTGGTGCGAAGCGTCTGGCTGTGGCTGGTCGTCGCAGTCCTGGGCGTGCTGTTCCTGTTGCAGTACGTCGCGTCGCCGGGCGGGTACGACGAGATCCAGTTCGGCCAGATGAACAACTACATCACCTCCGGCCAGGTCAAGCAGATCACTCTCACCAGCGGCGACCAGACCATCAAGGCGACCCTTAAGCCCGACGTACGAGCGCAGGGCAGCGAGGTGACGGCGCACTGGCTCGACGGCACGCAGGACAAGCTCGACAACGAGATCCAGCAGCAGATCAACAAGGGCAACCTGCAGGCCGACCAGTACGACGTGAAGATCAGTCACCCGAGCGTGATCGCACAGATCGTCACGACCCTGCTGCCGTTCGTGCTGATCGTCCTGCTCTTCCTGTTCCTGATGAACCAGGTGCAGGGCGGTGGCGGACGCGGTGTCATGCAGTTCGCCAAGTCGCGGGCGAAGCTGATCTCCAAGGACATGCCGAAGACCACCTTCGGCGACGTGGCCGGCGCGGACGAGGCGGTCGAGGAGCTCGGCGAGATCAAGGAGTTCCTGCAGGAGCCCGCGAAGTTCCAGGCGGTCGGCGCGAAGATCCCCAAGGGCGTGCTGCTCTACGGACCTCCCGGCACCGGCAAGACGCTGCTCGCGCGGGCCGTCGCGGGCGAGGCGGGCGTGCCCTTCTACTCCATCTCCGGCTCCGACTTCGTGGAGATGTTCGTCGGCGTCGGCGCGAGCCGGGTCCGCGACCTGTTCGAGCAGGCCAAGGAGAACGCCCCGGCGATCGTGTTCATCGACGAGATCGACGCCGTCGGCCGTCACCGAGGTGCCGGCATGGGCGGCGGACACGACGAGCGCGAGCAGACGCTGAACCAGCTGCTGGTCGAGATGGACGGCTTCGACGTCCGCGGCGGCGTGATCCTGATCGCCGCGACCAACCGGCCCGACGTCCTCGACCCCGCCCTGCTGCGCCCGGGACGCTTCGACCGGCAGATCCAGGTCGACGCCCCCGACCTGGCCGGCCGGCACAAGATCCTCGAGGTCCACGCCCGTGGCAAGCCGCTGGCGCCCGGGATCGACCTGCTCGCGGTGGCACGCCGTACGCCGGGCTTCACCGGTGCCGACCTCGAGAACGTCCTCAACGAGGCCGCGCTGCTCACGGCTCGGTCCAACCAGAAGTTGATCACCGACGAGTCGCTCGACGAGGCCATCGACCGGGTGATCGCAGGACCGCAGCGGCGTACTCGCCTGATGAGCGAGAAGGAGAAGCTGATCACCGCCTACCACGAGGGCGGCCACGCCCTCGTCGCGGCGGCGTTCCCGGGCAACGACCCGGTGCACAAGGTCACGATCCTGCCGCGTGGGCGGGCCTTGGGTTACACGATGGTGCTGCCCGACCAGGACAAGTACAGCCAGACCCGCAGCGAGATGCTCGACAGCCTGGCCTACATGATGGGCGGCCGCGCGGCGGAGGAGATGGTCTTCCACGACCCGACCACCGGTGCCGGCAACGACATCGAGAAGGCCACCGCGGTGGCCCGGGCGATGGTCACGCAGTACGGCATGACCGAGCGGCTCGGGGCGATCAAGCTCGGCGACAGCAACTCCGAGCCCTTCCTGGGCCGCGACTTCGGGCACAGCCGCAACTACTCCGAGGAGGTCGCGGCCGCGGTCGACGAGGAGACCAAGAAGCTGCTGGCCAATGCTCACCAGGAGGCCTTCGACATCCTCGAGGAGAACCGCGACGTCCTCGACAACCTGGTGCTCGAGCTGATGGACAAGGAGACGCTGGACAAGGAGCAGGTCGCCACCGTCTTCGAGGCGCTGCGCAAGCGGGCGCCGCGCCCGGCGTGGACGGGCTCGCCCGACCGCAACCCGTCGGAGATCCCGCCGGTCGAGATCCCGCAGGAGATCCGCGACCGGGCCCGGGTGAACGGCACGAAGCCCGACACCGACGCCGGCGGGATCCTCACGCCCCCGGGGCCGGGCGGCGACGTGCACGGAAGTCCGGTCGGACCGGGCAACCCCCCCGAGCCGCCACCGACGGCCTGAGGGACGACCGTGCCCGAGGCGATCGCCTGCCCCGACCGGTCGCCGGACGAGGTCCCTGCCTTCGACCACGACCGCGCCGCGGCCGCCGTACGCGAGCTGCTGATCGCGATCGGCGAGGACCCCGAGCGCGAGGGGCTGCGCGACACGCCGTACCGCGTCGCTGGGGCGTACGCCGAGCTGACGGCGGGCCTGCACCAGAGCCCGTCCGAGGTCCTCACGACGACGTTCGACCTGGGGCACGACGAAATGGTGCTGGTGCGCGACATCGAGCTCTGGTCGATGTGCGAGCACCATCTGGTGCCGTTCACGGGCGTCGCGCACGTCGGCTACATCCCCGCCGACAGCGGCAAGATCACCGGGTTGTCCAAGCTGGCCCGCCTGGTCGACGTGTACGCCAAGCGTCCCCAGGTCCAGGAGCGGCTGACCACCCAGATCGCCGACGCCCTGGTCGCGGGGCTCGAGGCGCGCGGGGTGATCGTGGTGATCGAGGCCGAGCACCTGTGCATGACGATGCGCGGAGTGCGGAAGGCCGGTGCCCGCACCATCACCTCCGCCGTGCGCGGGCAGCTGCGCAACGCGGCCACCCGCTCGGAGGCGATGGCGCTCATCAACTCCAACAAGGGCTAGGTTCCCGGTGTGCTGCCCTTGCTGATGGGCGTGGTCAACGTGACGCCCGACTCGTTCTCCGACGGCGGGAGGTGGGACACGCCCGAGGCGGCGATCAGTCATGGCCGCGACCTGGTGCGGGACGGCGCCGACATCCTCGACATCGGCGGCGAGTCGACCCGCCCGGGTGCGACTCGACCCCTGGTCGCGGACGAGCTCGGCCGCGTGGTCCCGGTGATCAGTGCGCTCGTCGCCGAGGGGGCCCTGGTCTCGGTCGACACGATGCGGGCCGAGGTCGCCGAGCAGGCCCTTCGCGCCGGAGCCACGATCGTGAACGACGTCTCGGGTGGTCTCGCCGACCCGCGGATCCTGGACGTCGTCGCGGCCTCGGAGGCGACGTACATCTGCATGCACTGGCGCGGGCACAGCGACCACATGCAGGACCTCGCGTCGTACGACGGCCCGAGCGGCGTGGTCGCGACGGTGCGCGACGAGCTGTGCCGGCGGGTCGACGACGCGCGCGCCGCCGGCATCCCAGACGAGCGGATCGTGCTCGACCCGGGGCTCGGCTTCGCCAAGACGGCGAAGCACAACTGGGCCTTGCTCGCCGGTCTCTCGGAGCTCCAGGCGCTCGGGTTCCGGCTCCTGGTGGGACCGAGCCGGAAGTCGTTCCTGGGCACGCTGCTCAAGGGTCCCGACGGCACGCCGCGTGCGGTGGACGACCGGGAGGCCGCGACGCTCGCGCTGACCGTGCTCCTCGCGCAGCAGGGGGTCTGGGGCGTCCGCGTGCACGACGTACGGGCGAGCCGTGACGCCCTGCTCACGCTCGAGCGATGGGGGCGACCATGACCGACGCGCTGTCCGTGACCGGCATCGAGTGCTTCGCCCACCACGGCGTCTTCGAGCACGAGCGGCGCGAGGGACAGACCTTCGTCGTCGACCTAACCCTCGGTGTCGACACCCGGCCGGCGGCGGCGTCCGACGACTTGCACGACACGGTCGACTACGGAAGTCTCGTCGACCGTGTGAAAGCCGCCGTCGAGTCGGATCCGGTCGACCTGATCGAGACCCTGGCCGAGCGCATCTCGGGAGTCTGTCTCTTGGATGATCGTGTTGAATGGGCCCGGGTCACGGTCCACAAACCCGGTGCACCCATCGAGGCGACCTTCGCCGACGTGACGCTGACGATCACCCGACCGACCGCCGAACGATCCCCGGCCCCCGAGCAGTGAGGTTCGACCCGTGACCGAGACGCCCAACCCGCATATCGTCGACGCCGACACGCTCACCGGTGAGATGCGTCCGATCCGCCGGGCCGTGCTCTCGCTCGGCTCCAACCTCGGGGAGCGGCTGACCAGCCTGCAGGGCGCGGTCAACGCGCTCGCCGACACTCCCGACGTCTGGGTGACCGGGGTGTCGCCGGTCTACGAGACCGAGCCGGTCGACGCGCCGGAAGGGTCGGAGGCGTTCCTGAACGCGGTCGTGCTGCTCGACACGACCCTCGCGGCCAGCCGGATCCTCGACCGCGCACAGGCGATCGAGGACGCGTTCGGACGCGACCGGAGCTCGGGCGAGGTCAACGCGCCGCGCACGCTCGACGTCGACGTGATCGTGATCGGCGACCGGCGCCGCAACGACGAGGTCATGCAGCTGCCGCACCCGAGGGCGGCGGAGCGGGCGTTCGTCCTCCAGCCCTGGTACGACGTCGAGCCGGACGCCGAGATCCCGGACGCCGGGCTCGTGGCCGAGCTTCTCGAGAAGAGCGACCGCAGCGGCATCACCCGACGTGACGACCTCTCGCTGCACGTGCAGTGAGGCCGCCCGCGTGAGCCCGCTGCGTTGAAGCCGGAGTGACCCGAGGTGAGCGCAGAGCCCCAGCCTCCTGAGGACGAGCGGCCCGAACCCCCCGAGCCCGGTGGTCGCCTGCGGCCGATGAGCCCGGCCGTCCTGAGCATCTGGGCGGTGATCGGGCTGATCGCGGGATGGGGCTTCCACCGCATCGCCGACCGCGGCACCGGGGTGCCGCCACAGGTGCCGTGGCTGCAGCCACTGGCCCTGTTCCTGGTCGCCTGCATCATGTTCGGAACGGCCTGGTCCACGCGTCGTACCATCGAGCAGGACCCCCGCCGGCTCTCGCCGCACCAGGCGGTGAACCGGCTCGTGCTGGCCCGCGCCTGCGCCTACGTCGGTGCGCTCGCGGCCGGCGTCTACATCGGGTACGCCGTCAGCTGGCTCGGCGTCAACAGCAGCGACATCGCAGGTCAGCGGGTCTTTCGTTCGGCCTGCGCCGGCGTCGCGGGCATCCTGGTCGTCGTCGGCGGGGTGCTCCTGGAGCGCGCGTGTCGCGTCCCTCCGAAGGACGACGAGCCCTAGCCTTTCCCCATGTCTTCCCCACAGACTCGTCGCCGGCAGCGCAGTACCCGCTTGGTGGTCGCTGCCGCACTGGTCATCACCGCGGCGGTCGTCGTTCTCGGCGCCGTCCTCAGCGCATCCGTCACCCTCGTGTCGGTCGCTGCCGTCCTGGCTGTCCTCCTCGGGGCCGCCGCCGTCCGTATCACTCACTCCGAGCTGGTCCAGGCGCGGCGCGACGCCGCCGCCGACCGCGCCAGTCAGGCGCAGGACTACCGCCGGATCACCGAGCAGCGCTCCCGCGAGCACCGCGAGTACGTCGACGCGATGGCGGGCCGGGTCGGTCGTGCCGAGCAGGCCGTGACCGAGCTCGAGTCGGCCGTCGTCGCCTCCCAGGGCCGCGCCGCCGAGTCGATCCGGAAGCTGAACGCCGAGGCCCGCCGCGCCGACCTCGCCGAGTCCGAGGGCAGCCGCCTCGCGGTCGCGCTCGAGGACTCCGAGGAGCGCGCCGCCGAGGCGATCGTTCGGGTCGCCGAGCTGGAGGACGAGAACGGCGTCCTCCGCACCGAGAACGACGCCCTCAGGTCCGAGCTCGACATCGCCACCTCCTGGCCCGCCGCCGGCACGGCATAGCGACGCTGACCCGGCTCTTAGCTGCACGTAGGGACGCTCACCCGGCTCTTAGCTGCACGCAGGGACGCTGACCCGGCTCTTCCAGGTGGTCACCGGGAGCCGGGTCGGCGCCGTGTGGCGTAGCCAACAGCCGGGTCGGCGTTTTCGGGCGTGGCCAAGAGCCGGGTCAGCGTTGTACGGCGGGGTCTTCTGCCGGGTCAGCGTGTTCGGAGAGTGACGCTCTCAGGGCGCGGTGGATGCCGTCGGGGGTGAGGACCCCGACGAACTGGGCGCCGTCCTTGACCCCGACCATCGGCTTGTCGTCACGCAGCAGGACGGCGAGAGCGTGCTCGAGGGTGGAGTCGAGGTCGATGGCCGCGCCGAGGTCGCCGGTCGACACGCCGTCGAGCGGCTCGAGATGCCGGCGGTCGAGCTTGGTGACGGTGAGCCGGCGCAGTCCGGCGGTGGATCCGACGAAGTCGGCCACGAAGTCGTCCGCCGGGTGGCCGAGCAGCTCCGCGGGCGTCCCGAACTGCGCGAGGTGCCCGCCCTGCGCCATCACCGCGACCTTGTCACCCATCTTGACGGCCTCGTCGATGTCGTGGGTGACCAGGACGACGGTCTTGCCCAGCTCGCCCTGCAGTCGCAGGAACTCGTCCTGGAGCCGCGCCCGGACGATCGGGTCGACCGCCGCGAACGGCTCGTCCATAAGCAGCACCGGCGGGTCCGCGGCCAGGGCGCGGGCGACACCGACGCGCTGCTGCTGGCCGCCCGAGAGCTGGTGCGGATAGCGGTCGGCGTACGTCGCGGGGTCCAGGCCGACCAGCTCCAGGAGCTCCAAGGCGCGCGCTCGTGCATCTGCCCTGGGAGTGCCGACCAGCGACGGCACGGTGGCGACGTTGGTGGCGATCTTCTGGTGCGGGAACAGACCGATCTGCTGGATGACGTAGCCGATCCGACGGCGCAGGCGCACCGGGTTCTCCGACATCACGTCGCGTCCCTCGATGAAGATCCGCCCGGAGGTCGGCTCGATCAGCCGGTTGATCATCTTCAGGGTCGTCGACTTCCCGCACCCGGAGGGCCCCACCAGGCAGACGACCTCGCCCGCCGCCACCTCGAGGTCGAGCTCCTGCACCGCCACCGTCCCGTCGGCGTACCGCTTCCCGACCCCTTCGAGCCGGATCATCGCTTCGCTGCTGTCGTCTGTGGGCGCCTGCTCCCCGGAGGGGGCGGTAGCGTTCATGCCCGTGACCCTACTCGTGGGAGACGGGCCCCTTCTCGGTCAGTTGGCGATCCAGCCGAGCTGCTACAGCAGGCTGGTCAACAAGTGGTACTGCACCGACTACCTCAAGGACCGCCACCACGACCTGACCTCGGCGCTCGGTCAGCATCTGCAGATCACCGCCTGGTCGCTCGTGCTGGGGATCCTGATCGCCTTCCCTCTCGCGCTCCTGGCGCGACGGGTGCCGTGGCTGCAGGGCCTGATCCTCGGCACCAGCACGATGATCTACACGATCCCCAGCCTGGCGCTCTTCCCTCTGCTGGTGCCGTTCACGGGGATCAGCATGAACACGGTGGTGATCGGCCTCGCGCTGTACGCCCTCACGATCCTGGTGCGCAGCATGCTCGCCGGCCTGCTCGGCGTCCCGGAGGAGGTGCGCGAGTCCGCCACCGGTCTCGGCTACGGCCCGATGCGCCTGCTGGTCCGGGTCGAGCTCCCCCTCGCGCTGCCGGTGATCATGGCCGGACTCCGGGTCGCCACGGTCTCCACGGTCGCTCTCACCACGGTCGGCACGCTGGTGTCGTACGGCGGGCTGGGCAACCTGATCCGCGACGGCGTGCAGAACAACTTCAAGGCGGAGATCCTCGCCGCGAGCGTGCTGTGCGTGGTGCTCGCGGTGGTCCTGGACGCGGTCATCGTCGGCGCGCAGTGGGCCGCGACCCCGTGGACCCATCGGAGGCGGACGGCATGAGGAACCTCCGCGACGCCTGGCACTACCTGACCACCGGTGCCAACTGGGGTGGCTCCGAGGGCATGTGGCACCTGCTCGTGCAGCAGCTGCTGCTCACCGTCACCGCACTGGCAGCCGCGATGCTGATCGGGCTGACGCTCGCCCTGTGGCTGGGCCACCTCGGCCGGGCCGGGTTCCTGGCCGTCAACGTCACGAACGTCGGCCGGGCGGTCCCGACGTTCGCACTCCTCGCGATCCTGGTCACCCTCCGTCATCCCGGCACCGCGACCCTCGGGCCCTACGGTCGTGCCGGGCTAGCGACGCTGATCGCGCTGACCCTGTTCGCACTTCCGCCGATCTTCACCAATGCGTACGTCGCGGTGCGCGAGGTCGCCGCGCCGGTCAAGGAGTCGGCGACCGGCATGGGGATGACCGGGTCGCAGCGGTTCTGGAGGGTCGAGCTGCCGCTCTCGATGCCGCTGATCGTGTCCGGCATCAGGCTGGCCCTGGTCCAGGTCTGGGCCACGGCCACGATCGCGGCCCTGGTCGCCGGCCCGGGGCTCGGCACCCTGATCACGGAAGGCTTCTACCGCACCGACTACCCCAAGGGCATCGCAGCGGCGTTCGTGGTCGCGGTCGTCGCGTTCGTGCTCGAGGTCGGCAGCGCCCTCCTCGAGCGCGCCGTGGACCCGAATCGTAAGGGAACCGCAACCCGCAGCGGCTTGCCCCGGGATCGCGTCGCCTCCGGCGTTGGAGGATGATGGGCGATCCACGCCCTGGTAGGGGGGCACCGGACACGCGCGTCGCACCGCGGCGCGGGACACAGAAGGTGAGATCCAATGCAGTCTCGACGTCTCCTGGCCGGGGTGGTGGCGGTCAGCGCCGCACTCCTCACGGCTTGCGGCAGCTCCACCAGCAGTAGCACCGCCGGCGACACCGGTTCGACCGGTACGACGGACAAGGGCACGGTCCGCATCTCGGGGCAGAACTTCACCGAGGCAGAGATCGTGGCCGACATGTACGCCGCGGTCCTCCAGAAGGCCGGCTACAGCCCCGACGTACACCTCGTGGACACCCGCGACGTGTACATGAAGCTCGTCCCGGACAAGATCGACGTCGTGCCGGAGTACACCGGCGCGATCGTGGAGTTCCTCAACGGCACCTACAACGGCAGCAACGCCAAGCCGATCACGGTCTCGGACCCGCAGAAGACCATCGACAAGGCCAAGCCGTTGCTGGACAAGAAGGGCATCACGCTGCTGAACCCGTCGCCGGCGACCGACGCGAACGCGTTCTTCGTGACCAAGGCCTACTCCCAGCAGAACAACGTGACGACGCTGTCCGACCTCAAGGGCAAGTCGGTCACCCTGGCCGCGGCACCCGACTGCAAGGGCCGGCTGGACTGCGAGGGTGGCCTGTCGTCGGCGTACGGCATCAAGATCACCAAGATCCTGCCGCTGGGCTACGCGAGCCAGCAGACCTACGACTCGGTCATCCACGGCGAGTCGCAGCTCGGCGAGACCAGCACCACCGACGGCACGCTGGACAGCCAGGGTCTGGTGCTCCTGCCGGACGACAAGCACATCCAGCCCGCCCAGAACCTGGTGCCGATGGTGTCGACCTCGTTCCTGCAGGCACACCCCGACGTCGCCGAGCCGCTGAACCAGCTGATGGCCAAGCTCACCACCGACGACCTGACCAAGCTCAACGCCGAGGTGTCGGTCGACCGGCAGAAGCCGGAGGACGTCGCCCAGCAGTGGCTGTCGCAGGCGGGCCTGATCTGACACGGGTCTGAGCCGGGGGTCCCCGTGGCATCGGGGACCCCTGATGGCCTCTCGCGTCCTCGTCCAGGGCCGCGGTTACCATGCCCGGCATGCCGCCCCGCCCGCCCGGCGATCCCGCGATCCCCGACCTGCGGGCGTTGGGATCGATCGTGCCCAAGGGCGCGTCCGGCCGTCGGGTCGCGGTGCTCGTGGCGCACGGAGGCGTCCGGGACCGGCTCGAGGCCTGGCTGAGCGAGCTGGCGGATGACCGGGTCCTCGTGCTCACGCCCGAACCGGCCGACCTCCCCGGGTACGACGTACCGGTGCGCGCCGCGCGCGCCCTCACCGAGGTCACCGATCACCTGCGACGGTCCGGCGCCGTCGACCTGGTCGTCGACCTGCTGGCTACCGACCGGCTGCCGGAAGGATGCCCCGACCACCGCTCGCTGCTGGCGGCCGTGCTCCCGCACCTGACTCGGCACGGACTGTTCGTCCACGACCGGGTCGCCGCACCGGGCGACCTGGGCGGCGGCTTCGGAGGACTGGCCGGAGTCCTCGACGACTCAGCCGATGCAGCGTTGGGGGACAGTGTCCGCGCCGTGATGCTCACGCACGAGCCCATGGTCGTCAGCAAGCGCTACCGCCACTACCTGCTGCTGCGCGAGATCGACGTCCCCGAGGTGCTGGTCGCGCGAGAGCCGGCTCTGTCGGTCGACGAGCTGGCGGCCCTGCCCGAGGGTCGCGTCGACTCCCGGACCACGGTCCACCACCACGGTGCCGCGCCGACGATCGCGCCGATGAAGGACGTGCTGCACCACCCGCGGCTGGTGACCCGTCACTATCGCGGGCCGGTCGCGATGAGCGGACGCACGCTGATGTGGTCGGGCAGCACGGTGCTCCCCGACTCCTTCCGCTGGCATCTCGCGGACGACCTCGGCAACCCCCACCTGGTCGATCCCGCCGGGGAGTTCGCCCGGCTCAAGCGGCGGCTCGTCCCGGAGCGCTCCCTGGACGGCGACTTCTACCAGCTGGAGTCGGCGTACCCGAGCCACTTCGGACACGTCCTCACCGAGGTGGTGTCGCGGATGTGGGGCTGGGACGAGGCGAGGCGCCGTCTGCCCGGGCTCAAGCTGCTCTTCCACCCGCGCCGTGACTTCGACCCCGAGGTCGAGCGGGCCG
The DNA here is from genome assembly GCF_036503465.1 of Nocardioides sp. Classification (GTDB taxonomy): domain Bacteria; phylum Actinomycetota; class Actinomycetes; order Propionibacteriales; family Nocardioidaceae; genus Nocardioides. The sequence goes on along the minus strand of NZ_DASXWU010000034.1, from coordinate 28,260 downwards.
TCTTCTCGGCGTTCGGGATCGCCGACGACGACGTCGTTGGTGCCGATGGACCGGTCCTGGTCGGCTCCGTGGTGTCGGCGACGCCGATGTGGCACAACGCCGAGCCCCACTACGTCCATCCGGGGATCGCCGAGGTCTGGGAACGGATCGGGGCAGGGTTGCGCCCGCACGAGTCGGACGTCGTGACCTCGCCGCGGATCTTCGTCTCGCGCTCCGACGCCACGGCCAACAACGACCGGATCTGTCGCAACCTGAGACAGGTCGAACGCCGGTTCGCCGACCGGGGCTTCACGATCCTGTATCCCGAGCAGCACCCGCTGCCCGACCAGGCGCGGCTCTTCCGCGAGGCCCGGGTGGTGGCCGGCTTCGGCGGCTCGGCGCTGTTCAACGTGATGCACACACGTCGCCTCGAGGCGCTCGTGGTGCTCAACCACAGCGGCTACTTCGCCCGCAACGAGCACCTGTTCGCCGCCGTCAAGGGCGGAGAGTCGCACTACTTCTGGTCTCCGCCGGACCGGTCTCCGGCCAACCCGCGGTCGAAGCAGGCGCTGCGAGCCGGCTGGGAGTTCGACCTGCCGGGACTCGGGGACGACCTCGACCGGCTGATCACCAGGCTCTGACTGCTCTGGCGCCGGCGGGCACCGCGCGCGTCGTTACGATGCCGAGCATGCTTCCCCGGTCACGCGTCCGCGAGATCGGGCGCTCGGCGGTACGCACCTCGTGGGGACGGCTGCCCGGACCGGTCCGGGCGCGGCTGCTCGGCGCGGTGGGTCCCCGGGCCGGATTGACCGGTGCCGAGATCGGGCTGGTCTCGGTCGTGATGGTTCCGGAGGAGGGCGACCGGATCGAGGGCTGCGTGTCGTCGATCCGCGGGCAGAACCACGCGCTGCTGGACGTGGTGGTCAGCCCGGTCGGGCGCGCCGCGGTCGAGCTGCCCCCCGACCGGCGCTTCCGGAGTGTCGCTCCAGCGGCCACGGCGTACGACGCGGTGCGCCGCGGGATCGCGGCGGCCTCGGGCCGGTACGTCGTGCTCGTGCGCGGCTGCGACCAGCTACTGCCGCACGCCCTCGGCGACCTCACCGGGGCCCTGGCGACGAGCGGCTCGGACCTGGCGACCGGTCTCCTCGAGCAGACCGGCGAGCCCGAGCCCTGGCTGCTCCGGGCGCAGGCGGACGCCCACCGCGAGCCGCTGACCTCGGGGCCGGTGCCGGCGGCCCTCGCCGGTGACCTCACGCTCGCGAACAAGGCGCTCACCCGAAACCTGGCGCGCCGTCTCGAGCTCGGTTCCCACGACGACTGGCTCTGCTCGCCGGCTCTCGCGCGACTGCTGCCCGGGCTGACGGTGGACGTACTCGACCGGCCGGTGGCGCGGTACGCCTGGGGCCGCGGCCACCGGGCGTTCGGGGCACGGCCCGACCCCCTCCCGGAGCTCGATGCCTGGCTCCGGATCTCCGACGACGTGTGCGCGGCCGTCGAGGGCACGCCCCTCGAGGACGGCTGGCGACGCCACTGGTACGACGTGCTGCTGCCGAGGTTCGTGGCGGACGCCGAGCGCGCGGACGACGCGACCTGGCGGCGCCTGGTGGAGCTCAGCCCGGTCCCGGACGGTGTCGGGCTGCGGGTGTCGTCGCGTTCCCTGTTGAGTCTCGCGGCCGCGGGCCGGCGTACCGAGGTCCAGGCGTTGGCCGCCGAGCTGGACTCGCTCGGCGACGACGTCCCGACCGAGCTCACCTCCGAGGGACCGGTGGCGGTCTGGGGGTCGGTGCACCTGTCCGCGGAGGATCGCCGGCTCGGTGACGAGGAGACCCGGATGCGCGTGCTCGTGGTCCGGGTCGCCGAGACGGATGCCGGCCGGGACGTCGACCTGTGGGTGCGCATCGCGGGCGTCGACCTGGCCGCCCACCCGCTCGAGCTCACGGTCGACGCGGACGGCACGGAGGTCTCCGTGCACCGGCGCCCGGACCGGAACGCCGACCGGTGGGCCGGCACCCGCTTCCAGTCGGCCGCCGAAGGCGCGGCCCGGGTGACCGTCCCTGCCGGGACCCGACGGCTGCGGGTCGTGGCGCGCGTGCACGGCCTGGTGCGCTCCGCATGCGTCGTACTGCCGCCGCGGACGGCGGACGGCGAAGGACGCGGGCCCGTGGTCCAGGAGATCACTCTCGACGGCGAGCTCGTCGTGGTCCGGCTCGACCGGCCGGTCGAGGGGCTGCGGCTGCGCGGTCCGGGTACGGACGTCCCGGGCGAGCTGCGGCCCGACGGGACGGTCGCCTTCTCGACCCGCCGTGATCTGTACGGACGCCAGGTCTGGCTGCCCACCGCGGTCTACCGCCTGCATCGCCCGGCCGGGCTCGGCGCCGCGACCGCGTGGCGTGAGCGCCTGCCGGTCGAGGCCGTCGGCGAGCGGCACCGGATGCGGGTCCTGGCCGGTGGCGGAGGACCCGGGGAGATCCACCTCGGTCCGCCTCGGGCCGACGACGAGCTCGGCGCCTACGGGCAGGAGCGGCTGCGCGCGGCGTACCTCGTCGATGATCGGGAGACCGACCCGGGGCAGTGGTACTTCGAGAGCTTCGCCGGGCGGTCCGCCACCGACACCCCGCTCGCGCTCTTCGAGGAGCTGCGACGTCGCCGCCCCGACCTCGAGCCGGCGTGGGGGATCGTCGACCACGGGCATTGGGTGCCGTCCGGGGCGCGGCCGGTCGTGATCGGGTCACGGGAGTGGTACGGCGTGCTGGGCACGGCCCGGGTGCTGGTCACCAACACCGAGCCCGAGGCGTGGTACCGCCGGCGCCCCGACCAGCTGGTCGTGCAGTGCTTCCACGGCTACCCGTCGAAGGCGATGGGGCTGTCCCAGTGGGAGGCGCGCGAGCTGCCGCCGCGCCGGATCGCGGTGATGCGGCGGCGCAGCGTCGAGTCCTGGGACCTGATCTCGACGCCGACGCCCGAGATGACCGAGGTCTACCGCGAGCAGTACGGGTACGCCGGACCGGCCGCCGAGCACGGCTATCCGCGCAACGACATGCTGCGCGGACCGGACGGGGACGCCGTGCGTGACCGCGCGCGGCGACTTCTCGGCGTACGACCGGACCAGACGGCGGTGCTGCACGCGCCCACCTGGCGCGACCACCTGGCGACCCGGCCGCGGGCGGCGGCGATGTCGGAGCACCTCGACGTCGACGCCGCGGCCGCCGCCCTGGGCGACTCGCACGTGCTGCTCCTCCGCGGACACCGCTTCCACACGCCGGGTCGGTCGCGGCGCGGCGTCGTCGACGTCACCGAGCACCCCGAGGTCAACGAGCTGATCCTGGCCTCGGACGTCGCGGTGCTCGACTACTCCTCGATCCGGTTCGACTACGCGCTGACCGGCCGCCCGATGGTGTTCCTGGTGCCGGACCTCGCGGACTACACCTCGGGGGTCCGCGGCTTCCTCTTCCCGTTCGAGGACACCGCACCCGGCCCGCTGGTCTCGACCACCGAGGAGGTGGTCGCCCAGGTCCGCGACGTCGCCGCCCTGTCGGCCGCCTGGTCGGAGCAGGTCCGTGCCTTCGACGCCCGCTTCAACCCCCACGAGGACGGCCACGCCGCCGCCCGGATGCTGGACTCGGTGCTCGCCCTGCTGAACGCTGACCCGGCTCTTGCCGACGCGCACAGACGCTGACCCGGCTCTTGGCCACGCTCATGGGCGCCGACCCGGCTCTTACCCACGCTGACCGGGCTCCTCGGGTTGGTCACGAAGAGCCGGGTCGGCGTCGTACGACGTGGCGAAGAGCCGGGTCGGCGCACTACGGCATGCACCTTCTGCCGGGTCAGCGCGGGCTAGGCGTCAGCGCGGGGCACGAAGACTGCGTCGACCAGGCGGGCGGAGGCGTGGCCGTCGTCGAGGTCGGCGTACTCCCGGCGGAACCTGGCGCGCTGGGCGGCGGTACGGCGTGCCAGCCCGTCGAGGTCGCGGACCAGGGCCGCCACCTCACGCGTCGTGGTGACGTGCGGCCCCGGAGCGGTCGGGGCGTAGGGGATGACACCGCCGCGGACCGCGTCATACTTCTCCAGGTCGGGCACCAGGAAGATCATCGGCTTGTCCACCAGCGCGTAGTCGAACCGCAGCGAGGAGTAGTCGAGCACGGCGCAGTCGGAGGCCAGGATCAGGTCGTTGACGTCCGGATGACCGGTGACGTCGAGGATGTTCGCACCGCCCTCGTGCCGCCCGCCCGCCCGGGCGTTGAACGCGTGGCCGCGCACCAGGAACGTGTAGCGCGGGCCCACGTCGCGGGCAGCGTCGAGCACGTCGAAGAAGTCGATCCGCTCGGCGGCCATGTCGTCGGCCGACATGTAGTCGCGGAACGTCGGCGCATACATCACGACCCGCTGCTCGTCCGCGATGCCCAGCACCTTGCGCACGCGCTCGCGGATCTGCGGCGCCTCCTCCGACTGGAGCACGTCGTTGCGCGGGTAGCCGATCTCGAGGATCTCGGGCGTCGCTCCGGCCGGGTCGAGGAACGCCGCCTTCAGCAGCGGCGTCGCGTACGTCGCGGGCGAGACGAAGTAGTCCCACGCGCGCGCCCGTCGGTCGAAGCTGTTGATCTGTCCGGCCGGGAAGCCGCCCTTCCGCCACCACTCATGGCCCATCACCTTGTAGGGGTAGCCGTGCATGGTCTCGATCAGGACCTGCCCACGCGGCTTCCGGTACCACTCGGGCTGGTGCACGTTCACCATCACGTAGCGCGACGTGGCCAACGCCTCGTGCCACTCCGGTGTCCCCTCGAGGAGCCGCACGCCACCCTCGGGCACCGGTACCGAGTGGTCGCGCACCGACCAGTAGCGCGTCAGCGGAAGACCTCGGCGCCCGAGCTCGTGGTGCACGCCGAGCATGTTGCAGTTGGCGACCTCGCCGTAGAGCGACCGGAAGAACACGCTGTCCTGGGTCGCCTCCTCGACGCGCGCCGCGCGCCGTAGCCGGTACTGGTTGCGCTGGCCGCGGACGTCGTCACCGAGCGGCTCCTGGAGGTTGAGGCTCAGCACCGGCACGTTGCCCGGGATCACCTCGGCGAGCGCGCGGAACCGGTGCTGCAGCTCGTCGGCCGGCAACAGGTCGAGCACGCCGGACGACGGCGTGACCGGCAGGTCCTCGTCGCGGTCGTGACCCGCGGCCCGCAGCATCACGGCGTACCTGCTGGGCGGCAGGGTCAGGTCGTCGTAGCCCCATCGCGCACCCGCGAGCGGGAACGTCATCGCATACCCTCCGCCGAGGTCGCGCTCGAGGGTGCCGGCCACGTCGAGGTCGGCGCTGGAGAGCACCGGTGCGTACGCCGCGAGGTCGAGGGACGAGTGCACGTGCACGATCAGCGTCTCGTCGCCGAGGGCGTACGCCGTGGCGACCGGCACCCGGTCCATCACCTCCAGCTCACCGGCCGTGCTGCGCGTCAGCCGGCGATGTGCGGACGGGTCGTCGATCTCCGCCGGGGACGTCGCCGTGCCGGGCGCCGCCAGCATCGGGGTCCACGTGCCGTCGTGATGGCGCACCCGGATGCGCAGGGGCCGGGTGATCACGCCGTACGACGTGCTGTTCGACGTCGGCATCGGCAGCGAGGCCAGGTCGAGCGCGACCTGCCACTCGCCGGTGCGGCCGGTCGGCTCGGGAACGGCCGAGAGCAGCTCACGGCGCTCGTGGTCGATGTGGCTGACCACGACCCGGGCGGGGGCCGACGCGCGGAACCGAACGCTCACGACTCCGTCCGGGCCGAGCTCCTGCGACACGGCGTACGCCAGTGAGAGCGCCACGCGCACCGCGAGCTGCCGCTCGTCGCCTCGCATCACGGTCCGTGCCACGCCGCCAGGGGCCAGGTGAGCCTGAGGGACCGCGGACGAACCCGCGGGAGACGCCTCCCGCAGCCGCGAGGTCCGGCGCACTCCGGCGGCGGTCATCGTGACCTCGATCGACCAGTCCTGCTCGACATCGGCCGGGATCCGGTCGGCGCTGATCCGGGCCCGCCAGCCGCCGGGACGGTAGTTGCAGTGCCAGTGCACCGAGATCAGGTCGAGGCGCGGCTCGTCGAACAGCGCGGTCTCGAGCGGGACGCGCGTCGTGCCGTCCGCGGAGACCAGCTCGACGGCCAGCTCGGGGGGGTTGGCCTCGAGGTCGAGGTTGCGGATGTAGGCCCAGCCCTCGAGGCCGAGCTCGTCGCCCTTCCAGACCACCCGCATCAGCCGGCTCACCAGGTCGAGCTGGCGGTCCGACAGGATGTCGACGTCGTCGGGAAGCCCTTCCGTGAGCGGCAGCGCGATCCGGATCCCTTCGGGCGTCGCCCTCGTCGGGTAGCGTCGCGCGTCGCTGCCCCAGTTCTCGAGGTAGTCCACGGCCGCCTCGCGGCGGTCGTTGGCGATCAGCTCGACCAGCACCTTGTCCTGGGCACCGACGCTGTGCACGAACTCCTCGCGCGAGACGCGGCCGACGAGGTCGAGCACGGCCGTCCGCAGCAGCGTCCAGAACTCAGGGCCGCCCTTGACCAGGTGCCGGGTGAAGAACGGCATGTTGTACGAGATCAGCTGGAGTGCGCGGATCTCGACAGCCCGGTCCTTGCCGGCCGCACGGAGGGCGTCGAACGACGCCGCGACGGCGAGGTTGTGCGCCTCGAGGTTGCCCGTGGACCAGGCGCTCTGGGAGATCGACGACCGGTCGTTGCGGATGCGCCACGACACCGAGACATTCGGCACCACGTCGAACGCCTTCGCCTGGGCGAACGCCGCTGCGCTCACGGGCTGGTCCTCGTAGATCCTTCCCTCCGGGAACCGCAGGCCGGCGCGGTCCCAGAACTCCCGCCGGTAGGTCTTGCTCCAGGCGACGGCGTTCACCATCGCTTCGGGGAAGCTGTCGAGGTCCACGCCGAGCCGCTTGCGGGCATGCGCGGATCGGATCCAGGAGCCGGCCGGGATGCGCCTCGTGTTCTCGAGGCGGTCGTAGCAGGACAGCACGAAGTCCGAGCCCGACTCGCGCAGGGCGTCGATCGCGGTGGTGTAGGCATCGGCGGTCACGACGTCGTCGGAGTCGACGAAGGTGAGGTACTCGCCGCGGGCGTGCTCGATGCCGGTGTTGCGGGCCGCGCTCAGCCCGCCGTTCTCCCGGGTGACGACGCGCACCCGGAGGTCGCGCAAAGCGTGCCGGCGCGCGATCTCGCCACTGCGGTCGGGGCTGCCGTCGTCGACGACGATGATCTCGATCTCGCGGTAGAGCTGGAACCGCAGCGAGACCAGGCACTCGTCGACGAAGTCCTCGACCAGGTAGCAGGGCACCACCACCGACAGCAGTCCCGGGACGTAGCCACCTCGGTGGATCGCCCGCCGCGCCCGGATGCGCGCGCCGTCGGTGGCGCGGCGGGCGCGGTCGGGTGCGCCGCGGGCGAGACGCTTCACCCGGTCGAGGTGTACGTCGGACAACCGGGCGGCGGTGAGGCGGTTCGGCATCGGTCCCTTGGGTCGGTGCGTAAGGCGGCGCGCCTCATGCTACTGGCGCCCTGACCCAGCTAACCCAGATCGTCCTGGCCGAGGCCGCCCGGATCCGCCAACGGGTCGAGCTGGCGGAGGTCGAGCACGTGGCCGGTGCCTTCGGAGAGGAGCACGTCGATCGAGGCCTCGGCCACGAACCGGGAGTCGAGCAGCGAGTGGGGCGGCTCCTCCCCGAACGCCTTGGTCCGCATCGGCGTACCCGTGCGCTCGGGGTTGACGCAGTTGACGCGGACGCCGCTCTCGGCCCATTCCTCGGCCCAGGCCTGGGTCAGGTTGACGACGGCGGCCTTGGCCGAGGAGTAGAGGCTGTACCCGCTGCGCCCGCGGGTGTAGCTGCTCGAGGTGAACAGCAGCAGGCTTCCGCCGGTGCGCTGCAGATGGGGGTAGAAGACCTGGGCGATGAACACCGGCGCCAGGTAGTTCACGTCGGTGGCGGCGTAGATCGTCTCCTCGCTGGTCTCCAGCAGCGAGCCGCGCGGCAGGATCCCGGCGGTCGCGACCACGTAGTCGATCCGGCCGTGCTTCTCGGTCACCTGCTCGGCGACGGCGACCAGGTCGGACCGACGCTCGACGTGGGTGTTCGTGCTGGACCTGCTGAACGTCTCGACCGTCGCGCCGTGCTCGCCGGCCAGCGCCGCGATGTCGGCGCCGATGCCGTAGCTGCCGCCGAGCACCACCACGACCTTGCCGTCGAGGGCGGCCCGGTACTCCTCCGGGCTGTGCCCCTCGGGCACGAAGCTGCTGGTGAGCTGGAAGAGCTTGTCGGCGAGGAAGACGTCGATCGGGTCGGTGATCTTGATGTTCCGCTCGTCACCGGTCACGACCCAGATCGGCACCTCGGGCAGGTAGCGGAGGACGACGCCGCAGTCGTCGGTCGCCGTGAACTCGGGATCCTGCATCGCCAGCTCGTACGCCGCGCGGAGCACGGAGGCGCGGAACGCCTGGGGCGTCTGTCCCCGGCGCAGCAACGACCGCTGTGGGATCGCGCGGATCGTGTTGTCCCGCGGATCGATCTCGATGATCGTGTCGGCGGACGGGATCGCGACGTCGACGGCGTCGTACCGCTCGAGCGCCTCGAAGCACTCGGTGATGATCCGCTCGCTGAGCAGCGGCCGCACGGCGTCGTGGAAGAGGACCGAGCACTCCGGCAACGTCTCGAGCGCCTTCAGGCTGGTGTGGTTACGCGTCTCGGCGCCCTCGTGGATCTGGGTGACCTTGTCGTAGCCGCCGTTGCGCACCATCGCCCGCACCGCGTCGAGGTGTCCGGGCGCCATCATCACGACGATCTCGTCGACCATCGGGTGGGCCTGCAGCAGGGCCAGCGTGTGCTCGAGGATCGTCCTGCCGGCGATCTTGATCAGCTGCTTGGGGATGTCGAGCCCCAGCCGGGCGCCGACGCCCCCGCCCAGGACCACCGCGACGCGCGGAGCGGCCGACGGCTCGCTCACGACGACGCTCTCCGCAGGCGGCCCACCGTACGTCGGGCGAGGTCACCGACACTGTGGCCGCCGGGCCCCTGCTCGGCCGCCTCGCGCAGCTCCTGGCGCATCTCCTGGCGCACCCTGCGCGCGATCCTCCGCTTCTCGCTCCGGGCGAACGCGCCCGTCCGGGTGCGGGCGACGTCGAAGCACTCGTCGTAGTAGGCGCTGAGCTCCAGGCGCAGCTCGTCGAGGGTGTCCCGCGTCGTGACCTGCTCGTCGGCGCCGCTGCCGACGAGCCCGCCGTACGCGTCGTAGGTCCGGGTGGCCAGGTCGAGCACGCGCGCGGGCAGCTCGAGCTCGTCCCAGTCGGCACTGGAGCGGTGGAGCGTGGGGTCGACCAGGTCACCGGCGTCGGCGATCTGGTCGTCGGTCGCGTGGTCGAGCAGCCCGATCCCGAGGCCGGCGTCCGCCCGGGTCAGGGCCGCGCGCCAGTCCGTGAGGAGGTCGTCGAACCGGACGGTGGCGCGCGCCAGGTCGCGGGTGCGGGTCTCGATGCCGAGCATCATCGTCATCCACCCGACCACCCGGGTGGTGTTGTTCGTGCGGGTGCCGTAGGCGATCTCGCGGGAACGCATCACCTCGGCCGGGTGGCGCAGCATGGTCGCGACCCTGATGTCGGCGCCCACCTTGGCGGCGGCCACGCGGTGCAGCCCGATGAACCAGCCGAGGCGTGGGTCCTTGACCACGATCCGCTCGTTCTCGGCGAACTGGCCCTCGTACCACTCGACCAGAGGATCCAGCGCCTTCGCGTCCTCCGCGGCCTCGTCGGTCAGGGCCCACGCCTCGGGACGCCCGTCCTCGATGACGACGTCGACCGACGAGAGCAGGTCGTTGTGGTAGTCGACCAGCCAGCGCGGCTCGCCGAAGCCGCGCGGGTTCGACCGGTTGGCGCTGACCTCGGGCTTCGGGATGAGGAAGCCGAGCCGGGCGGTGAGGCCTGTGAACAGGCTGGTGCCGCTCCGACCGGATCCGGCCACCACGAGCATCTGCCGTCGGCCGGACCGCGCCGAGGTCTCGCCGTGCATGGGGGAACTCTGTCACATTCTCGACGGCCCGGACCTGCGCGTCGGTCGAGCGGCGAAGGTGCCCGCAGGACCGCGACGGATAGACTCCAGCGGGCCGGACGCGAGTGGAGGGTCGGCATGTCGACGGAGTCCGCGCAGGTCCCCGGGCCGCTCCCCGAGCGGGCGGTCCTCGTCCACATCGGCCCGTACAAGACGGGGACCACCGCGATCCAGAGCAGCCTCCACCAGCACCGGGCCGAGCTCGCAGCGGCGGGCGTCACCTATCCCGGCGGGTACCACCGGCAGATGCGCCCGAGCTGGGCCCTGCTCGGTCGCAGCCGCGTCGGCGAGGACGACGTACCCATGTCGGAGTGGGACGACCTGGTCGCCGAGGTACGCCGTGCGCCCGGCCGTGTCGTGATCTCCAGCGAGGACTTCTCCTCCGCCCGGCCCGAGCACGTGCAGAGGCTGGTGGACGACCTCGGCCGCGACCTGGTCCACGTGCTCGTGGTGGCCCGTCGGCTCGACAGGCTGCTGCCGTCGGCGTGGCAGGAGCGCGTGAAGTCGGTGAACGAGACCCGCACCTACGACGCCTGGCTCCGCGAGGTGCTGTCCGAGAAGCGCGGCGGCGCAGCGGCCCGGGTCTTCTGGCACAACCACGGGCTCGACGGCCTGGTCCGTCGGTGGCGTGCCGTGCTGCCACCGGAGCAGGTCGTCGTGCTGGTCACCGACGAGGACGACCGCGGCCGGCAGCAGCGGACCTTCGAGCGGCTGCTGGGCCTGCCCGAGGGCCTGCTCACCCCGGGTCGACACTCCAACACGTCGCTGTCGATGGAACGGATCGAGTTCTGCCGCCAGGTCAACCTCGCCGTCGAGGCGCACGGCTGGGTCGGCGACAAGCGACTCAACCCCGCGCGGCGTTCCCTGCTGGCCGGCCTGCGATCTGCGCCGCTCGCCGACTGGGAGACGCTGATCCCGCCGCTGCCGCGCTGGACGCTCGACCGGCTGACCCGTCTCAGCGATGCGCGCGCCGAGGCCGTCGCGGGGGCCGACGCCACGGTCCTGGGCGACCCCGACCTGCTGCGGTGGCACGGAGCCGGTGTCGGTGACGACCTCGGCGACCCGCCCGACACGATGCCCACCGCGGCCGCCGCCGGCGCGATGGAGCAGGCCCTGGCCGGCTCGCTCAAGGCCTTCCGCCGGCAACGTCGCCCGCGCGCTTCGTCGCCTGCTCCGTCGTCTGCTCCGTCGCCCGCGTCCACGTCGGCGCCACCCGTCACCGGCGTACCCGGTCGTGAGCTGGTCCGCGAGCTCGGCCGTCGGGTACGCCGTCGGCTACGGCGGCGCTGAGCGTCAGAGCCCCGGGCCCCTGAGTCGGGTACGTCACACGCGCGGTCCGTTCCGTGGCGCTCCGCGCCCGCGTAGCCTCGAGGGTGTTCTGGACACGTGTGGTACCCACACCGGCCGGGCATCTACGGACATCCTCGGATGTCGCGGGGGGCGTCGGTGGTCGGTGGGACTGAAGCGCAGAGGACAACAGTGGATACGACCTTCCGCGTGGGCGTGGTGGGCGCGGGCCGCGTCGGCGCGGTGCTCGCAGCGAGCCTTCGTCGCGCCGGCCACGACATCGTCGCGGTCGCCGGCGAGTCCGACGCATCGCGACATCGCGCGGCGGACCTCCTTCCCGGAGTCGCCATCCGCAAGCCCACCGACGTGGCCCGGGCCTGCGACGTTCTCCTGCTCACCGTCCCCGACGACATGCTGGGCAACGTCGTCACCATGCTCAGCGCGAGCGGCGCGATCCGTCCCGGTCAGTACGTCGTGCACACCAGCGGCCGGCACGGCCTGGACGTCCTCGCACCCGCCCTCGAGATCGGCGCGCGCGGCATCGCGATGCACCCCGCGATGACCTTCACCGGCACGGAGGTCGACCTGCCCCGCGTGCCCGGGTGCGTCTTCGGCGTCACCGCGTCTCCGGCCGAGCGTCCCGTCGCCGAGCGCCTGGTCGCCTACCTCGGCGGGACCGTGATGTGGGTCGACGAGGCCCACCGCACGCTCTACCACGCCGGCCTGGCGCACGGCGCGAACCACCTGGTGACCCTCGTGACCCAGGCGATGGAGTTGCTGGAGGCCGCCGGGGCCGACGACCCCGCCGCGACCCTGCGTCCGCTGCTCACCGCGGCGCTGGACAACGCGCTGGCCGAGGGCGACAGCGCACTCACCGGCCCGATCGTGCGCGGCGACGTGAACACCGTCCGCGCACACCTGGCCGAGATCGCCGCCACCGCGCCGGACACGCTCCCGTCGTACGTCGCGCTGGGCGCGGCGACCCTCGACCGCGTCGTCACCGACGGGCGCGTCCTTCCGATCCGCGCAGCCGCGATCCGCCGGCTGCTCGACGAGGCGCTTGCCGCGTCACAGGCAACGCACCCCGACCCCCGGACGCCGCTTCGATGAGCCCGCCCCCCCTCCTCGCGTCGACCCGCGAGGAGCTCGCCGACGCCCTCGCGCCCAGGCGACGGTCGGGCGACCCGGTCGCACTGGTGCCGACGATGGGCGCCCTGCACGACGGCCACGCCGCCCTGCTGCGGACGGCTCGCCAGCAGGCCTCGTCCGGGGTCGTGGTCGCCTCGGTGTTCGTCAACCCGTTGCAGTTCGCGCCGGGCGAGGACCTCGACCGCTACCCGCGCACGTTCGACGACGACCTGGAGCTCTGCGAGAAGGAAGGTGTCGACGTCGTCTTCGCGCCCTCGGTGGACGAGGTCTACCCGGGCGGCGAGCCGCTGGTGACCGTGGAGCCGGGGCCGCTGGCCGCCGAGCTGGAGGGCGAGTCGCGTCCTGGGCACTTCCGCGGCGTGTTGACCGTGGTGGCCAAGCTGTTCGGGCTCACCCGTCCGGACGCGGCCTTCTTCGGCGAGAAGGACTACCAGCAGCTCGTGCTCGTGCGCCGGATGAGTCGCGACCTCTGCCTAGGTGTCGAGGTCGTCGGTGTCCCGACCGTGCGGGAGCCCGACGGGCTGGCGTTGTCGAGCCGCAACCGCTACCTCGACCCGGCCGAGCGGAGCCGGGCGGTCGTTCTGTCCCGCTCCCTCCGTGCCGCCGCCGAGCGCGCGGCGTACGGTCTCCCGGCTGCGCGCTGGGCGGCGATGCGCGTCCTGGACGAGGTGCCCAAGAGCGAGCTCGACCTCGACTACCTCGCGATCCGCACCCCTGACCTGGGGGAGGTCACCGACCCGCACCCGGCCACGGCTACCCCGGCTCGAGTGCTGGTGGCGGCGCGCGTGGGCACGACGCGGCTGATCGACAACCTCCCGATCACCCTCGGTCCGGTCGGCTAGGAGCCGGAACGGCTCAGCCCGAGCCGGTCGCAGAGCCGGTCGCGCAGCTCGGGCACGGCGAGCTGCCCCTCGGCGGCCTGCCGGGTGGGCCAGGCGCTGATGTCGAGGCCCGAGAGGTCGGCGAAGAGCGACAGGTCGTCGGCGTACCGCCGGACCAGCCCTTCGACCGCCACCACCGAGGGTCGTGGTCCGGGATTGGTGGTCGGGCCGGCCATCCGCCGGGGCAGGGCGGGGTACGACGCGAAGCGGGGCAGACCGAGCAGGTCCGTCGCCCGGTCGAGCACCGCGCGCGGGTCGCGCAGCAACGCCCGGAACTCCACGAGCAGCCACTGCTCCGCGGGGAAGAGCGCCAGGGCGCGCTCGAGCTGTGCGCCGTACAGGCCACGGGCGAACGGCGAGCCGCGCAGCAGGGGTGTCGGCCCGGCGTCCGCAGCTACCGGCCCGGGCAGCTCGTCCGAGCCGTACCGCTCGATGGCCTCCGGGAGGTCCGGATAGCTCTCGTTCCGCCTGCGCTCCATCGACCAGTGGGAGAAGGCGCGCTCGATCGGGTCGCGGAAGCTGGCGAGCAGCTTCATCCCAGGGTCGTAACGGTGGATGCGCTCCATGGCCCCGGGGTAGAAGAGGTAGCCGGGGGTGGCGTCCCCGGCCACGCTCTGCGGGCCTCTGGCGGGGCGGCGGTAGTCGCTGTAGTCCGGCTGGCCCCAGTCCCGCGGCTCGAGGAAGAAGCGGAGCTCCTTCTGCGGGCCGCCGGCGACCTGCCTGTGCTTCACCAGCATCGAGTAGAGGCTGCTCGTGCCGGCCTTCTGCACCCCCACGATCGCGAAGGAGATCGGCAGCGACCGCTCCGCCTCGGCCAGCGCCGCGAGACGCCGTTGCCGGCGTTCGTAGATCGGCATCCGGTGACCTCCGGCGAGTGGGCGGGCGCCAGGCTGGTCGGGGTCGGGGACCGCGTGACCACTAGCCTGCGACCGTGAGCGTACGTCGTGTGGTCAGTCGCCTCGCGGCTCCCGAGCCGGGGTGGACGGTCAGCGCCGACGTCGTCGTGATCGGTTCCGGGATCGCCGGCCTGACGGCCGCGCTCCGGCTGCGCGGGCAGGTCGGCAAGGTCTTCGTGGTCACCAAGGACGTGCTCGACGCCGGCTCGACCCAGTGGGCCCAGGGCGGCATCGCGGCGGCGCTCGGCCCCGGAGACACCCCGGAGCAGCACGAGCGGGACACGCTCGTGGCTGGGGCGGGCGCCTGCGACGTCGAGGCGGTGCGGGTGCTGGTCGCCGAGGGTCCGGAGGCGGTCCGCCAACTGATCGAGCTCGGTGCGAACTTCGACCTGCACCCCGACGGTCAGCTCAGCCTGACCCGCGAGGGCGGTCACCGTCGGCATCGGATCGCGCACGCCGGCGGCGACGCTACCGGAGCCGAGATCCAGCGGGCGCTGATCGCGGCCGTCGGCCGCGCACCGGAGATCGAGGTCGTCGCGCACGCCCTCGCGGTCGACCTGCTGCTCGCGGACGACGGCGGTGTGGCGGGGGTGACGCTGCACGTCATGGGTGAGGGCCGGCGGGACGGCGTGGGCGAGGTGCGGTGCCGGGCGGTGGTCCTCGCCAGCGGCGGGCTCGGGCAGGTGTTCTCCCAGACCACCAACCCGTCGGTGGCCACCGGGGACGGGATGGCGCTGGCGTACCGGGCCGGGGCGGTGCTGCGCGACCTGGAGTTCGTGCAGTTCCACCCGACGGTGATGTGGCTCGGCCCCGACTCGCGGGGGCAGCAGCCGCTGATCTCGGAGGCGGTGCGTGGTGAGGGCGCCTTCCTCGTCGACTGGGAGGGGCGGCGTTTGATGCGGGGCGTCCACGAGCTGGCCGACCTCGCCCCACGCGACGTCGTGGCGAAGGCGATCACCCGCCGGATGACGGAGACGGGTCGCCCCCACATGTGGCTCGACGCCCGGCACTTCGCGCCGGCGTTCTGGGCTCGGCGGTTTCCCACGATCCTGGCGACCTGCGTGGCACACGGCGTCGACCCGGTCACCGAGCTGATCCCGGTGGCGCCCGCCTGCCACTACGCCTCCGGAGGTGTCGCCACCGACGTCTGGGGCCGCAGCTCCCTTCCCGGGCTCTACGCGACGGGCGAGGTCGCGTGCTCCGGGGTCCATGGCGCCAACCGGCTGGCCTCCAACTCGCTGCTCGAGGGGCTGGTCTTCTCGCGGCGGATCGCCGAGGTCCTCCCGGGCGAGCTGCGCCCGTGGTCCGACCCGGCTCCGGACACCCGGCAGCACGGGCTCGTCGACGGCTCCTGCCGGAAGACGCTGCAGGAGGTGATGACCGCGCGAGCAGGGGTCCTTCGCTCGGCAGCCGGGCTCCTCGGTGCGTCGGATTCGCTGGCCGGGCTCGCCGAGTCGGACGCGTCCACGGTGGACCAGGACGCCTGGGAGACCACCAACCTGCACGCCGTCGCCACCCTCCTCGTCGAGGCCGCCCTGCTCCGCGAGGAGACGCGCGGCTCCCACTGGCGCGAGGACTTTCCCGACCGCGACGACGACCGGCAGTCCGGTCACCACGACTGGTGGCTGCAGCAGGGCGAGCCGGCCCACGGTTTCCGACCCTCCGTACCCACCGATCTCACCGCTGCGGGACTCGCATGAGCATCGCCCGCACGCCGTACACCGAGCTGCCCGGCGCGCTGGTCGACGAGCTGACCCATGCCGGTCTCGACTCCGAGGACGTCTACCGGATGGTGGTGCGGGCGTTCGACGAGGACCTCCCCGATGGCGGCAGCGACGTGACCAGCAACGCCATGCCGCCGATGGGGTCGGGAGTCGGAGACATCGCGGCGCGGGAAGCCGGGATCGTGGCCGGGCTCGGCGTCGCCGAGCTGGTCTTCGTCTACGCGATGGGCTCGGACGTCGAGGTCACCCATCGGGTTCCGGACGGGAGCCGCGTCTCCCCAGGCGACGTCGCGATGCGCGTCGCCGGACCGGTGACGGACCTGCTCACGGCCGAGCGCACCGCCCTGAACTTCGCGTCCCATCTCTCGGGGATCGCCACCGAGACCGACCGCTGGGTCGCCGCGCTCGCCGGCACCCGCGCCCGTGTGCTCGACACCCGCAAGACGCTGCCGACGTACCGCTCCCTCCAGAAGTACGCCGTGCGCTGCGGCGGCGGCGTGAACCACCGGTTCAGCCTGTCGGACCGCGCGTTGGTCAAGGACAACCACGTGGTCGCGGCCGGTGGCGCCCTGCGGGCGTACGAGCGGGTGCGTGAGGCCAACCCCGGTCTGCGGGTCGAGGTCGAGGTCACCGACCTCGACCAGCTCCGGGAGCTGCTCGGGGCGGGCTGTACGGAGATCCTCCTGGACAACATGGACACCGCGACCATGGCCGAGGCGGTCCGACTGGTCGAGCGAACAGGCGCCGTCGGCAGGGTCACCCTCGAGGCGTCCGGCGGCCTCACTTTGGATCGCGCCCTCGAGGTGGCGCAGACCGGCGTCGACTTCATCTCGGTGGGGGGGCTGACGCACTCGGTGACGGCCCTCGACCTGGGTCTGGACATGCGATGACCGAGCGAGGCACCGTCCGGCTCCTGGCCGCCGACATCGGCAACAGCCACACCGTGCTGGGGCTGGTGCACCTGGGGGAGGTCGAGGACGACTGGCGGGTCGCCACCGTGGAGTCACGGACCGCCGACGAGTGGGCGGTGCTGATCCGCGGGCTGCTCGGCGCGCGCGAGGACGAGATCGACGGCATCGTGGTCTGCTCGGCCGTGCCGTCGGTCCTGCACCAGTGGCGGACGATGCTCGGCGACCACTTCGGTGCGCTCCCGAGCGTCATCGTCGAGCCCGGCGTGCGCACCGGTGTCCCGGTGCTCACCGACAACCCCAGAGAGGTCGGGACCGACCGGATCGTGAACGCCGTGGCAGCCGCCGCCCGGCACGGCGGCCCTGCCGTGGTCGTCGACTTCGGCGGCACCGCCACCACATTCGACGTGGTGAATTCGGACGGCCAGTACGTCGGCGGAGCCATATCGCCGGGCATCGAGATATCGCTGGAGGCGCTGGAGCGTCGCGGCGCCCAATTGCGCATGGTCGAATTGCGTCGTCCGCGCTCGGTGATCGCGCGCAACACCGTCGAGGCGCTCCAGTCGGGAATGGTGTTCGGGGTGGCCAGCGCCGTCGACGGAATAGTCGGTCGGATGATCGCCGAGCTCGGCGTGGACCCCGCCACCGTCTCCGTCATCGCCACCGGGTACCTGGCGGCGGTGGTGTACGACGAGTGCCGCTGCTTCACGGTCCACGACCCGTGGCTGACCCTGCGCGGGCTCGAGCTGGTCTTCGCTCGGAACCGTTGATCTTTTCGGGCGTTTTCCCGCGATATCGCCCGATCTATCCACAGACCCCGTGTCGGGATTGTGTCATATCCGGCGGGACCAGTAGATTTCCGGACGACGCGAGGACTCGCGATATCTTGGGCCTGTTCACCCCCGAAAGGACACATCCTGATCATGGCGCAGAAAGTGCACATCACGCTCGAGGACGACCTGGACGGCGGCGACGCCAGCGAGACCGTTGCTTTCGGTCTCGACGGCCGGAGCTACGAGATCGACCTGAACGACAAGAACGCCAAGGCGCTGCGCGACGCCCTGGCCAAGTACGTCGCCGCCGCCCGGCGGGCGGGCGGCCGCTCGGCCGGCGCCAAGCGGCGTACCCAGGTCGGCACCAGCGCCCGCGAGATCCGCGACTGGGCTCGCTCCAACGGCCGCCAGGTGCCCGACCGCGGCCGCATCCCCTCCGAGATCCGGGAGGCCTTCGAGGCCGCCCACTAGCAGCCCCCACTCGCTCCTCGACCCCGTGGCGGGTCACGGGCGGTTTCCCCGGTGCACCGGGTACTCATGACGTTCTGGGCCGAAATTTCCCCCCAGAACGTCATCGATCCCCGGTGAACCGGGGAAGACGCCGCCACGCGAGGGCGACCGCCCGCCTGTCGGGCCGCGGGGCGCGACGTTCGCTGTGAGCGGACGACGGGTACGTCGGGCTCGGAACACGTAGGCTGGAGAACCAGTTGGAAGAGGTGACGCCCACCGCCGAAGGGGGGCGTCCCCTGTTTTCCTTCGATGAGGAGCGATAGGCATGTTCGAGCGGTTCACTGACCGAGCCCGGCGGGTGGTCGTGCTGGCCCAGGAAGAGGCCCGCATGCTCTCCCACAACTACATCGGCACCGAGCACATCCTGCTCGGCCTGATCCACGAGGGCGAGGGCGTCGCCGCGAAGGCTCTGGAGAGCCTCGACATCTCTCTGGAGGCCGTGCGTGCGCAGGTCGAGGAGATCATCGGCCAGGGGCAGCAGGCCCCCAGCGGCCACATTCCCTTCACCCCGCGCGCGAAGAAGGTCCTCGAGCTGTCGCTGCGCGAGGCGCTGCAGCTCGGCCACTCCTACATCGGCACGGAGCACATCCTGCTCGGCCTGATCCGCGAGGGCGAAGGCGTCGCCGCCCAGGTGCTGCAGAAGCTCGGCGCCGATCTCAACCGGGTCCGGCAGCAGGTGATCCAGCTGCTGTCCGGCTTCCAGGGCAAGGAGCAGTCCGGCCCCCAGGCCGCGACGTCGGGCGCCCCGTCCGACACGCCGTCCTCCTCGCTCGTGCTCGACCAGTTCGGGAGGAACCTCACCCAGGACGCCAGAGAGTCCAAGCTCGACCCCGTGATCGGGCGCGAGCAGGAGATCGAGCGCGTCATGCAGATCCTCAGCCGGCGCACCAAGAACAACCCGGTGCTCATCGGCGAGCCCGGCGTCGGCAAGACGACCATCGTCGAGGGCCTGGCCCAGGACATCGTCCGCGGCAACGTCCCCGAGACGCTCAAGGACAAGCAGATCTACACCCTCGACCTCGGCGCGCTGGTCGCGGGCTCGCGCTACCGCGGCGACTTCGAGGAGCGGCTGAAGAAGGTCCTCAAGGAGATCCGCACCCGCGGCGACATCGTGCTGTTCATCGACGAGATCCACACCCTCGTCGGCGCCGGTGCGGCCGAGGGCGCGATCGACGCGGCGAGCATCCTCAAGCCGATGCTGGCCCGCGGCGAGCTCCAGACGATCGGTGCGACGACACTCGACGAGTACCGCAAGTACCTCGAGAAGGACGCCGCGCTCGAGCGTCGGTTCCAGCCGATCCAGGTGGCCGAGCCGTCGATCGCACACACGATCGAGATGCTCAAGGGTCTGCGTGACCGCTACGAGGCCCACCACCGGGTGACGATCACCGACGAGGCCCTGGTCTCCGCGGCGACGCTGGCCGACCGCTACATCTCCGACCGGTTCCTGCCCGACAAGGCGATCGACCTGATCGACGAGGCGGGCTCGCGCCTGCGCATCCGCCGGATGACCGCACCCGCCGACCTGCGGGAGTACGACGAGAAGATCTCCGAGGTGCGGCAGCGCAAGGAGGCCGCGATCGACGGTCAGGACTTCGAGGCCGCGGCCAAGCTCCGCGACGAGGAGAAGCAGCTGACCGCCAAGAAGGTCGAGCGCGAGAAGCAGTGGCGTGCCGGTGACCTCGACGAGGTCGCGGAGGTCGACGAGGAGCTGATCGCCGAGGTGCTCGCCGTGGCGACCGGCATCCCGATCGTGAAGCTCTCCGAGGAGGAGTCCACGCGGCTGCTCAAGATGGAGGACGAGCTGCACAAGCGGGTCATCGGGCAGGAGGAGGCCGTCAAGGCGCTCAGCCGGGCGATCCGGCGTACGCGCGCGGGCCTCAAGGACCCGAAGCGCCCCGGCGGCTCGTTCATCTTCGCCGGCCCGTCCGGTGTCGGTAAGACCTGGCTGTCGAAGACCCTCGCGGAGTTCCTCTTCGGCGACGAGGACGCGCTGATCCAGCTCGACATGAGCGAGTTCAGCGAGAAGCACACCGTCTCGCGGCTGTTCGGCTCGCCTCCGGGCTACGTCGGCTACGAGGAGGGCGGCCAGCTCACCGAGAAGGTGCGCCGCAAGCCGTTCAGCGTGGTGCTCTTCGACGAGGTCGAGAAGGCCCACCCCGACATCTTCAACAGCCTGTTGCAGATCCTGGAGGAAGGTCGCCTGACCGACTCCCAGGGCCGGGTCGTGGACTTCAAGAACACCGTGATCATCATGACCACCAACCTCGGCACGAAGGACATCGCCAAGGGCCTCAACCTCGGGTTCGCCCAGTCGAACGACGCGGCCGGTTCCTACGAGCGGATGAAGAACAAGGTGCAGGAGGAGCTCAAGCAGCACTTCCGTCCGGAGTTCCTCAACCGCGTCGACGAGATCATCGTGTTCCCGCCGCTGTCGCGGGAGCAGATCATCCACATGGTCGACAACATGATCGCGGCGGTCGAGGTCCGGCTGAAGGACCGCGACATGTCGCTCGAGCTCACCCAGGCGGCGAAGAACCTCCTGGCCGAGCGCGGCTTCGACCCGGTCCTCGGCGCTCGTCCGCTGCGTCGCACGGTCCAGCGCGAGATCGAGGACGTCCTGGCCGAGAAGATGCTGTACGGCGAGGTCGGCCCGGGCCAGATCGTCCTGGTCGACGTCGACAGCGACGAACCGACGGCCCAATTCACGTTCAAGGGCCAGAAGATGGCCGAGCTGCCCGACCTGCCCCCGCTGGAGACCGTCGGCGCCGAGCCGCCGGTCGGCCCCGCGGGCCGTGGTGAGGGCGACGCCGAGACGCCCGGCCCGACCGACGTTGAGAAGTCCACGGGCACGGACTGACCGGAGTCTCTCGAAGCGACTGATCCCCCGGCCCGGTCGTCCCACCGCGAGGTGGTGACGACCGGGCCGGCGGCATTTCCGGCAGCGTTCGGACTAGGGTGCCTCGGTGATCCTGTCGGTGACCACCCTGAAGGACTCGGCGGCGAACGTCGAGAAGTGGGTACGCCGCAACCTCGCCGGCGGCATCGACCACATGGTGGTGTTCCTGGACGGGCCGCAGCCCGAGGTGGAGGCGCTGCTCGAGGGTCATCCGCACGTCACAGCGGTGATGGCAGACGCCGACTGGTACCAGGGCGTGCACTCCCAGGGACTCAACGCCCGCCAGGTCGTCAACGCGGCGGTGACATCGCGACTGCTCGGGGGGATGCCCTGGGCCGACTGGCTCTTTCACCTCGACGGTGACGAGGTCGCCCGGATCGACCGCACCCAGCTGGACGCTCTCGACCCCGACGCGCGCGCCGTCCGGCTGCAGACGCTGGAGGCGGTCGGGCGGCTCCGGCCCGAACGCGACCCCACGCTCTTCAAGCGCCTCTGCTCCCGTGACGAGCTGCGGGTCATCACCGCGCTCGGCGAGCTCGCCAAGCCCAGCAACATGCGGTACTTCCGCGGGCACACCCGGGGCAAGTCCGGCGTACGCCCCCGCCCCGACCTGGCCCTGGGCGTGCACCACGTGCTCGATCTCGAGGGCGAGCGGGTCGAGCGTGCCGAGGCGCCGGGGCTGCACGTGCTGCACTACGAGTCGCCGAGCGGGGAGGAGTTCGTGCGGAAGTGGATGGCCCTGCTCAGCTCGGGCGCGTCGGTCGGCCAGCGTGGTCACCGGGCAGCGGTGGCGGCGGCGATCCGCACGTTGTCCCGGCTGGATCTCGACGACGAGGACCGACGATCGTTCCTGCACCGGCTGTACGAGCGGCACTGCGCCGACGACGTGGACCTGCTCCAGCGTCTCGGCGTCCTGGTCGAGGTGGACGCCGACGCCCTACAGCGCTCGGTTGACTCCTCACCCGAGGCGGTCCGGCAGCTGCGGCTGCTGCTGGAACGGGCCCGCCCGGTCCAGAAGCGCGGCTTCCGCCCCCGCGGCGCGGCGCGTGACATCGGCGACCTCGTGGCGCGTCTGCAGGAGGGGTTGTGACCAGCCCGAGGCCGGAGGCGTCCGGGCCTGCCGTGAGAGGGTGCAGCCTCGACAGGGCGCGCATCGGCACACCGGAGGAGGCTGCGTGATCATCTCTGCGACGACGGTGAAGGACTCCCGGGAGAATGTCGAGAAGTTCGTACGCCGCAACCTGATCGGCGGCATCGACCACCTGGTGCTGTTCCTCGACGCTCCGTTGCCGGACGTCGAGGCCCACCTCGACGACCACCCCGACGTGACCTACGTGAGGGCGCACGGTGAGTGGTGGGGCGAGCTCGATCCCGGTGGGCTCAACGAGAGGCAGATCAACAACGCCGCCCTGGTCTCGCGACTCGTGGCGGGCTTCCCGTGGGCCGAGTGGATGTTCGTGCTCGACGGCGACGAGGTCGCTCGGATCGATCGGACAGCCCTCGACCGCCTCGACCGCAGGACCCGCGTCGTACGGCTGTTGCCCCTGGAGGCCGTCAGCCGGCTGCACCCGACGTCCGATCCCACGCTCTTCAAGCGACTCCTCGACGACGAGGAGCTCCAGCTGTTGCACGTCCTCGGCGTGATCTCGGAGCCCAAGCAGCGGTCGTACTTCCGGGGGCACATGACCGGCAAGCCGGGGGTCCGTCCCTCGAGCGACCTCGCCCTGGGCGTCCATCACGTCATCGACACCGGCACCGGTGAACGTGTCGCATCGGTCACCGATCCGGGGCTCACGCTGCTGCACTACGAGTCGCACGACAGCGAGGAGTTCGTCCGCAAGTGGATGGCGCTGCTCTCGTCGGGCGACGACGTCCGGCAGCACCACAAGCGGGCACCACTCGCCCGCTCCATCGCTGCCCTGCTCGCGCTCGACCTCCCCGAGGCCGCGACCGCCGAGATGCTGGAACGTCTCTACGTACGCTACGCACTCGACGACCTCGACACGTTGTCGCGGCTGCGGGTGCTGGTCGAGGCGCATCCCGACGAGGGGGAGCGCCGACCGAGGCCCGCCGACGCCGAGATCAGGCAGCTGCGCGAGCTGCTGCGACGCGCGTACGACGCGCCCAAGCGGGTGTTCCGCCCGCGCGTCCAGGACAAGCGCGCGCCCAAGGTGATCGGGAAGCTGCAGCGGGGGGTCGGCCGGTTGCGGTGAGCTCAGTGGGCGGCGTGCAGGTTGAGCAGCACGACGCCGACGACGATCATCGCCAGTGCCAGCACCTTCACCGTGTCGATCCGCTCGCCGAGGACGAGCACGCCCAGGGCCGCGATCGCGGCCGTGCCGAGCCCGGACCACACGGCGTACGCCACCGAGACCGACATCTGGCGCACGACGAGGCCCAGCATCCAGATCGACACGATGTACGCGCCCATCACCGCCAGCGACCAGGGGAGGTCGTGGAAGCCACGAGTGCGGGGCAGGGCGGTGGTCGCGCCGACCTCGATGCCGATGGCGGCAAGCAGGACGACGTACGGGCTGAACATGGTGCTCACTCTTTCGAAAGACGTGTGTAGCGGTCGCTACACTCGTTCTACTGTAGCATCTGCTACGCGGCCCTGGAAGCGACGAGGAGGTCCCGTGCCAGGACGACGTGACGAGCTCGCCGAGGCGGCCACCGACTACGCGCTCGAGCACGGGCTGATCGGGCTGAGTCTCCGGCCGCTCGCCGAGGCGGTCGGCACCAGCGACCGGATGCTGCTCTACCACTTCCGGGACAAGGACGACCTGGTCGCGACGATCCTGAGCACGACCAGTGCGCGATCGGTTCGCACCCTGCGTCAGCTGGCGCCACCGCGCGACCTCCGCTCGGCGGTGCTGGACCTGTGGCGCGCGGTGACGACCGGTCCGCAGCAGAGCTGCCAGCGGCTGTACGTCGAGGCGGCGGCCCTCGGCCTGTTCGGTCGAGAGCCGTACGCGACCGCGGTCCGTGAGGCGAACGCCGACTGGGTGTCGGCCGTCGCGGATCACTTCGCGCGGGCCGGGCTGCGCCGGGCCGCGGCCCGCCAGGCCACGATCCTGGTGGACGCGACGTTCATGGGACTGCAGCTCGACCAGCCCCTCGACTCGACCGCTCACCAGCGCCGTGCCGTGCGCGACCTCGCCGACGCGGTGGCCGCGCGCTGGGGCGGGGAGGCTCAGGCCGGCAGCGCGTAACCTCGCTCGACGCGCACCAGCAGCCCGTCCCTGACGAGCGAGTCGAGGCAGCGTTCGCGCTGGCCGGCCTCGGGCCACACGCGCTCGAGGCCGCGGGCGCTGACCGCGCCGGAGGCCTCGCGGGCGAGCGCCATCAGCCGGCCGCGACACTGCCGGTCGGTACCGGCCCAGGCCTGTCCGCGTCGCGGAGGCCCGTCGTACGCCGGATGCCCGGCGCAGCGCCAGGCGCACGAGTCGCGCAGCGGGCATTCGTTGCAATCCGGTGCGTTGGACGTGCACACCAGCGCCCCGAGCTCCATCAGGGCGACCGACCAGGTCGCGGCCTTCGGCTCGTCGTCCGGGAGCAGGGCGAGCGCCACGGCCTTCTCGGCCGCGGTGACGGCCGCCGGCGGGAACTCCGAGCCGCCCACCGCGCGGGCCAGCACGCGGCGCACGTTCGTGTCGAGCACCGCCCGGCGGCGCCCGAACGCGAACGCCAGCACCGCCGACGCGGTGTAGTCGCCGACGCCCGGCAGGGCGCGCAGCCGGTCGTAGTCGTCGGGCACCTCGCCGGCGTGCTCATGGGTGATCGCGGCCGCGGCCGCGTGCAGCCGGGTCGCCCTGCGTGGGTAGCCGAGCCGGCCCCAGGCCCGGATCGCCTCGCCGACGGGCTCCGCGGCGAGATCGACCGGCCTCGGCCAGCGCGCCAGCCAGGCGTCGTACACGGGCAGGACGCGCGCGACCGGGGTCTGCTGGAGCATGAACTCCGAGACGAGCACCCCCCACGGCGTCGCCGACGTACGCCGCCAGGGCAGGTCGCGCGCATGCGCGTCGTACCAGCGCAGCACCGGCGTGTGGAGTTCGGACACGCAGGTGATCGTAAGCGGCTTGCGCGGCGGGCCTCCGATCCGACTCCGCCGGATCGGAATGTCCTCGCTCGCGTGTGCAACCGCGTGCGCGTCCTCGCGCTGACTAGCGTGCTTCCCATGAGCGGGATGACGCGTGGGCCGTTGCCGGCGCGCGTCTACTGGGTGCGCCGGCTGATGGTGCTCGGCATCGCCGTGCTGCTCGTCGTGGGCATCGCGAAGCTGCTCGGCGGCTCGAGTGACGGCTCGTCCGGTGACGATGCGGCCCGGAACGTCGCGGCCACGTCGAGCGCGACCGGCGGCGCGACGCCGGGCGACTCGTCCACCGGTGAACCGTCGTCGTACGGGCCTTCGGCGAAGGTTACCGGCACGGGCCAGCACCACCGGGCGAAGAAGGCCGACGACCCGGTCACGCCGGTCGCCATGCCGTCGGGGCCGTGCGCGGCCAGCGACGTGGCGATCACCCCGTCGGTCCCGAAGCCGATCGCCGGGCGGGACATCTCCCTGGTCCTCGACCTGACGTCACTGAACACGCCGGCCTGCACGTGGAAGCTGTCCGGGCGGACGATCGCGCTGAAGATCACCTCGGGCAACGACCTGATCTGGACCACGAACGACTGTGCCCGCGCCGTGCCGACCCAGGACCTCGTGCTCCGTCAGTCACAACCCACCCGGGTCACGCTGACATGGGACGCGCGGCGTTCCGAGCCGGGCTGCCCGGTGCGGACCGAGTGGGCGCTCCCGGGCACCTATCACCTGCACGTGGCCGCCCTCGCCGGCCGCCCCCAGGACGTCACCTTCCTGCTCACCGCGCCCAGCCCGCCCGAGGTCACCCGAACGGCCCACTCGCACAACGGCCACCACAAGAAGCACCCCTCCGCCGGCTGAGATCGGGCAGGCACCGAATTCCCCGCCTGATCGGGGACTTCGACACTTGTTGGCGCAGATTTGCCCCACTATGTGCGGAACGCCCCGCCTGAGCGGGGAATTCGCCAAGCCCCGCGATCAGACGTAGCGCTCCAGGATCGACGACTCCGCCAGCCGGGAGAGACCCTCGCGGACGCTGCGGGCACGCAGCTCGCCGACGCCGTCGACCGCCTGAAGGTCATCGACCCCGGCCGAGAGCAGCTTCTGCAGGGTGTCGAAGTGCTCGACCAGTCGCTCGACGACGGTCGACGGAAGACGTGGCACCTTGGCGAGCAGCCGGTAGCCGCGCGGCGCGACGGCGCCGTCGAGATGTTCGCCGAGACCCAGCGCCCGCGCGGCCGACGCGGGGTCGACCAGGTCGATCGACGACAGCCCCTCGAGCCGGGCGAGGGCCGCCTCGGGTCCCTTGGCACGGCGGCCGGCCGGAAGGTAGTCGCGGACGACGAGCTCGCGCTCCTGGTCGACGCCGGTCACGAGCTCCTCGAGCTGCAGCGACAGCAGGCGGCCGTCGGTGCCCAGCTCGAGGACGTAGTCCTCGATCTCCCGGGCGATCCGGGTCACCATCTCCAGCCGTTGCGCGACGACCGCGACGTCGCGGACGGTCACCAGGTCCTCGATCTCCAGCGCCGACAGGGTGGCCGACACCTCGTCGAGGCGTAGCTTGTAGCGCTCCAGGGTCGCCAGCGCCTGGTTCGCGCGCGAGAGGATCGCGGCGGAGCCCTCGATCACGTGCCGGGTCTCCCCGACGTACGCCGCGATGATCTGCATCGACTGCGACACCGAGATCACCGGGAATCCGGTCTGTCGTGCGACCCGGTCGGCGGTCCGGTGCCGGGTGCCGGTCTCCTCGGACGGGATCGACGGGTCCGGCATCAGGTGCACGGCCGCTCGGGTGATCCGGGTCAGGTCGCGGTCGACGATGATCGCGCCGTCCATCTTCGCCAGCTCCCGCAGCCCGGTGGCGGTGAACGGGACGTCGAGCATGAACCCGCCGGTGCAGATCGACTCGACCGTGCGGTCGTGGCCGAGAACGATCAGCGCGCCGGTGCGCCCGCGCAGGATGCGCTCGAGGCCGTCGCGCAGCGCGGTGCCGGGAGCGATCGCCGACAGCGTCGCACGCAGGCGCATCGTGTCGTCGTTCCCCGTGGCGCCAGGCACCTGGCCTCCCCTCGTCGGCGTGCGTCGGTGCTGCCGTGTTGCGGCGTCAGTGTAGGGGGTGTCAGTACGGCGTACGGCCCTCGAGGCCACCGTCGGTCTCCACGTTGATCACGTGCAGGACGGCGTTGATCAGCGCCAGATGGGTGAACGCCTGGGGGAAGTTGCCGAGGTGGTGACCGCTGTGGGGGTCGATCTCCTCGCCGTAGAGCTCGAGCGGACCCGCGAACGACAGCAGCTTGGCGCACAGCTGGTGGGCGAGGTGGTGCTCGCCGATGATGCACAGCGCCGAGACCATCCAGAACGAGCAGATCGTGAACGTGCCCTCCTCGCCGCTGAACCCGTCGTCGGTCTCCTCGACCTTGTAGCGCAGGACCAACCCGTCGACGGTGAGCTCGTCGCGGATCGCCATCACGGTGGCCCGGATGCGCGGGTCGTCGGGTGGCAGGAAGCGCAGCAACGGCGCCAGCAACAGGGACGCGTCGAGCGCCGTACCGCCGTAGTACTGGGTGAGGACTCCGCGCTCGTCGACCCCGTTGTCGAGGATGTCCTGCTTGATCTCGTCGGCGGCGAGCTCCCACTCCGCGGCCTTGCCGTCGTCGCCGTTCATCCGGGCGAGCTTGGCGCCGCGGTCGACGGCGACCCAGCACATGATCTTCGAGGAGGTGAAGTGCTTCGGCTCGCCACGCACCTCCCAGATGCCCGCATCGGGCTCGCGCCAGTGCTTGAGCGCTTCGCCGACCTGCTTGTCGAGGATCGGCCAGATCCGGTTGTCGAGGTGGTCAGCGGCCTTCGAGTGCAGGTACACCGAGTCGAGCAGGGCGCCCCACACGTCGTGCTGTCGCTGGGAGTACGCCGCGTTGCCGACGCGCACCGGCCGGGAGCCGGCGTACCCCGGCAGGTGGTCGAGCTCGTGCTCCTCCAGCTCGCGCTCCCCGCCGATGCCGTACATGATCTGGAGGTCCTGGTCGCGGGCGGCCATGTCGGCGATGAACTCGAAGAAGTCCACCGCCTCCCAATCGAGGCCGAGGGAGTACATCGCCCAGAGCGCG